>JANRIC010000060.1:0-7018 GCA_033765345.1 Microscillaceae bacterium | reverse complement strand
TGAGTTTTTTTGTAAGTTTTCTTCTAAAACTCTATAAAATATCGCAAAATATGGGTTTTGATAAAATATAGCATGTAAGTTTTATAAGAATAGTTATATTTCATATAAATATTTCGCTAGGGTGCGAAAAGTCGGTTATATTTTAATATTTGGAAGTTTTAATCACTTCATTCATCGGCTTTTGTAGATATCCTGTACAGTAGTACCAAGATCGATGTTAGTGTTTGCTTGTTATTCTTACATGTTGGAGTTCATACATGGATAGTATGAGTATCACTAAAATTTCTGTTACAAAGTAGATATGTCCGTATAGTGTTAGTCTGTCTAAATTTTGAATGATACAGTAAATTGTAATTAGGCAGTAGCTCATATTTAATGCAGCAAGAATTTTTAGGTGAAATCTCCAATTTTTGGGTTTTCTCAAATATGTGAAAGCTGAATAAACAAAAAAAGTGAGTGCCATGCTAATAAAAATCACGATCACGCTCTTAGGCATACCAAAGAATTCGTCAAATGAGCATAACAAGAATAAAAACACAAGCGAAACAAGTGCCCCAACCGCATCTAAGAGAAAGATTTTATGCTCCTTAAATTTTTCCATTTTGTCTTTTATCCATTCCTCATTCGTATCGTTTTTACAGCCTGACCTATATACAACACCTCCATCCACCTAAGCCTTGTATTTATTTCCTGAGTTGGGTAATACACAGTAGTAAAATTAAGCATAAAATTGTAGAATATAAAGTCACTAAGCTGTCGGCGAACTGCCGACACTACACAAGCTCTGATTCTTAATTTAGAAGCGTGCGTTTTTGAGGGATCGTAATTATTCAGAATATTTTTTTTTAGATATACCTATTTGCTGGGGTAAATGCCAAACTTTCAAAAAGAATTATAAACGAAGTTTCTTTTTTTTGATATATTTCAACTTGAAAAAACAAAAATTCTTCTGCCGAACCACTACCTGAAATACCATAATAGCGTATTGTTTAAAATTTCTTAACAATTTGTTCAAACCTCAAAACAGTTTGCCTATGACCAAATATCTACCCTCTTTGTTTTATCTTTTGATTTCCGTGTTTTTTGCTGCCTTGTTTGGTTGTTTCACCATACATCCAACTGTAGCACAGTCTTTGAGCCAAAGCCGCCAGACGAGTTATTACACATTTGTCTATCAGATTAGTAATGCGGAGGCTCGGAATATTTTCAAAGATAACATCCCTTACCAGGATACGACTCTGTTTCATTCGTTGGTTGATATGTTTCCTACGGATTCTGTCTACCGAAAAAAACTCCCTCAAGGGCATTATCTTTTTGTATACACCAAACTGCACGAAGTGGTCTATGAACTGGTAAGTATCAGCCGCCTGGAACTCAAACTTTTGGACAATAAAAGCGATCTGAGCTTTATCCTGACTGACTCTTTGGGAAATCCGGTAAATGATGCCGAGGTACGCATTAACTCCAAAAAAATCCCTTTTGATATACGTTCAGGCACGTATCGCCTGCCCAAAAGCAATAAGGAAGGCTTATTAACGATTGATTATCAGGGTTTCCAAAGCTATCATCAGATTGACAAGAAGTTTAAAAATTCCCGATTCAAACGCATCAAAAACGCCATTCTCTTCCGCACTCCTATTAAATATGTACTCTTGCCTTTTTTTTGGATTTACAATGGATTTCGGGATATTTATGGGGGAATCAAACATGGGCAGGTACCGTATTTTATGCAGAAGATCGCAGGTTGGTTCAGACCCAATGATAAATATAAATCTGGTAGATTCAAAGGTTATCTGGCGTTTAACCAGCCTAAATACCAGCCCGGCGATACGATTCGTTTTAAGGCATTTATCAATAAAAAAAGAGGAAAACCTCTGTCCAAACCCATAGAAGTCAACCTGGCAGAAGCTTACAAAACTCATAAAAAACTGATGGCATTAAACCCTTATCGTCCGGGGGCTTATGAAGGTACTTTCGTACTGACAGATAGCCTGGGTTTAAAAATAGACCAGCGATATTATCTGTATGTGAATAATAAAGACAATCAAAAAACATATTTGAGTGGTCATTTTTATTACGAAGACTATGAGCTTGAAGAAAACACCTACACGATGCACTTGGCTTCCGATCAAATACTTTTCCATCCCATGGAAGCTGTTGAGGTTTTTCTGCAAGGCAAGGATGCCAATGAACTCAATTTGCTGGATGCCAGGGTTAAAATCTTGGTTAGAGTCTTGAACTCACACGAATATCTGCAAAACAGGGTATTTGTCAAGGATACCCTTTGGAAGTACGAACAAAAACTCGACGATTTGGGAGAAACCAAAATACTGCTTCCTGACAGTATTTTCCCTGAAGCACATCTGGAGCTTGAAATCGAGGCTATCTTCACCAATAGTAGCCAGGAAAGACAAACCAAAAAGGTGAACTTCAGCTATTCTCCTTTAAAGACCTATCTAAAGCTTGAGCTGAAAGGGGATACTTTGCAAGCATCATATATAAGTCAAAATCAGAATTTGCCCAAAACTGGGATTTTAACAGCCTATTCTTCGGATAATAAAAGCTACTCTAAGAAGGTACAACTCCCCTATGCTGAAAAAATCAATCCGCATTTTGCTTTTTACCGTATTGCGGTAGATTCTTTAAAGGATGTATTGCAAACTGATGAAAGTACGGCTCAGATTCAATGCTTCTCAGAACGCACCGCCGACTCGGTATTTATCCAAATCGACAATCCCCAAAATTTACCTTTTTGGTACGGCATTTACCGTAAAAATCGCCTGATTAAAAGAGGGTATGATACTTCTTTAAACTTTCAAAAGCAGGATAAAAGTGCACAAAAGTATTTCGTTTCGCTGCAATACATCTGGGCGGGGCTTCCACAAGAAGATGAATACGTGATACCGATCCACACTCGCCAACTAAACATCTTGGTAAACCAACCCGAAAGAATCTATCCCGGAGAAAAGGTTAAAATTGACATTGCGGTTAAAGATTATCAGGATAAGCCTGTACCTAATGTGGATTTGACGGCTTATGCTTTTACCCATAAATTTAAAGAGGCAGCCGTTCCCCAAGCTCCTAATTTTGAAAAAAGAAGAAAAGATCGAGTACGTTATAATCATTTTACAGAAAATCTGCGATCTTTCAAAAACCAAAAAAGATACCTCGATTGGCAATACTGGAATACCCAGATGCAATTGGACAGCATCACTTTTTATCAGTTTTTGTATCCTGAACAAGGGGTTTTTTTCTACGAGCTGCCAACACAAGATAGTTTGACGCAGTTTGCTCCTTTTGTCACGGGTTCAAGAGGTTTGGAACCGGTTCATATTATTTATCTGGATGATTTTCCGATTTATTTCAGTGGAACAAATGTATTGATGCCTTATTCGTTTGCGGCAGATAGCGGTTATCATCACATTCGCTTACGTACTGCATTCAACACGATTGTGCTGGATAGCGTTTATTTCCGTTCTGGGCAAAAGCTCATTCTGAGTGTTGATCCTTTTAAAAATCACCCTCAGATGAAAACTATGGTGAAGGAACACAAACTTGATAAATGGGAAATGAATGACCTCAGTGCTAGCCTAATGCCCGTCAGAAATGATTTTGGAGATAAAATGGCTTATCTCGTACAAGGCACGCAGGTACAATGGATTAACGCTGAAAATAAACAAGGATCGACTATTTACAAGTCTAGACCTCATTCTAATACAGGTAGTAAACTCGCCGGACCATTTCGCCAATGGGGAATGAAGTTTGTGCTAAAGGACGGATTCGAGACTGATCTCGAGTTTGAGCCTGGGTTTTCCTATGAATTTAAAAAAGAATTACTCAAAATGTGCTCCTTTCAGCATATACTTGATCAAAATCTGAATTCATGGGAAGAAAACATTCAACTTAAACTCTCCGACAGGGCACTGACAGAGGCATATCTGGATAGCCTTTGGGTGCAAAATCAGCACGAAAAAGAATACAAAAAAGCAAAATATAACTTACCCCAATTTACCCAAGCTGGTTTTGGGCGTTTATTGATAGATTTTCAGGCTGCGGATTCTATTTTCACAAAACCTATTTTCCTCAGAAATTTGTTGCTGTTTAAATCTGATATTTCAGATTTTATTCGGATTAATCCTGGGGGTGAACCCAAGTTTAATCAGTTGGCACCAGACCTTTACCAATTGTTTTTGTTGATGAGTGACGCTTCTTATTTTGTAATAGATTCTGTGCAAATCCAAGCCAATGGGCTGAATTACCTTCGGGTTACCGTTGGAAGGTTTATGCCTGCGGATACATTCAGCCGAAAAGTCCTTGAAATCATTCTTAAGCAGACTTACAGCGAAAACCTTAAAGATCAGGAAGCACTGGAAATCAAAAAACTCTACAATCAGAATCAATCTTATCCCATTCCAACAGGTTTTAATAGAAGATTGGTTGGACAGGTATTGGATGAAACTGGAAGTGGCATTCCAGGCATCAATGTGGTTATAAAAGGAACTGTGGTGGGAACTGTAACAGATAGGGAAGGCAGATATGAGATTAGTGGGCCTCCCGGTGCTGTTTTAGTTTTCTCAAGCGTAGGTTTTGAATCTAAAGAAATTAATACTTCTTTTGAGTCTTATCATCAGGTACAACTTGATAACTCTGTACAACAATTAGGTGAATTGGTAGTAGTTGGATACTCGATAAATGAAAAAAGAAGTGTAACCGGTTCTATAAGCACTGTATCGGCAAACAATGCACTCCAAGGCCGTGTAGCGGGTGTAGCAGTTACTCAGGCTTCAAAAATTTTGCCTTCAAAAGCAGATGAGACCAATCCTACGGCATCTGGACCCAAACAGGCTGTCCAACAAGCTCAAGAAAACGATCTGCTCGTCATTCAGGAAGGCTCTTTGCGTAACAATTTTAAGGATTATGCTTATTGGAAACCTCGTCTGAAAACTGATCGTGAGGGCAAGGTTTCTTTTGAGGCGACCTTCCCAGATGACGTCACTCAATGGCGCGGAATTGTACTGGCAAGTGGCCGTCGTAAGCTAACAGGTGTCTCAGAAAGTAAAATCAATGCCTATAAAGACCTTTCTGGGGCTTTGGCCTTGCCCCGGTTTTTGGTAGAAGGCGATGAAGCCGAAGTAATCGGCAAGGTACTGAATCACCTTCGGGATACCGTAGAAGTAGAGACTTTTTTTGAGGTCAACGGCACAAAGCAATTTCAAAGAAAAAATCGAATAGTGAGTGCTCAAATTGATAGCCTGCGATTGCAAACCCCTGTTCAAGACAGCCTAGAGGTCAAATATTTTCTCCGTAAATCGGATGGTTATACAGACGGGGAACAGCGTAAAATCCCAATTTTGAAAAAAGGAAGCCTCGAGAGCGAAGGTGATTTTTTTGCCCTACAAGGAGACACTACCTTGAGTATTCTAGGCTATCAAGGTAATGATAAACTCAAAATCACCGCTCTGGCGAATGAATTGGATATTCTCCAGGATGAGATTCGCTATGTACGAGGTTATCGACATTTGTGCAATGAACAAATTGCCTCAAAAGTGAAATGTCTTTTGGCCCAAAAGAAAATCGACGAGCAGCTCGGAAGAAAATTCACCTATAATCAGGAAATACGCACATTGATTCGCAAATTGGAGAAAGCCCAGAAATCCGATGGAACTTGGGGCTGGTGGACGGAAAGCCCCACTGAAAAATGGATTAGTCAGCACGTTGCACAAGCACTGACCGAAGCCAGAAAAGCAGGATTTAGCGTTCAGTTTGATGAATACCGATTGACGAATTATTTCAAAAATGATCTTGATCTTCAGAAACCCTCTCAAAGAATCAGCAGCCTTTGGTTGTTGTCTGATTTGAATTCTAAAGTGAATTTTACAGAATTTATCCAGGAGATTGAGCAAGACACGAGTTTTCGCCATGGACACCTGAACGACAAGCTCCACCTTATCGCATTGAAGCAAAAACTCGGCATACCTTATACCCTAGATACCCTCAACAAATACCGCCAAACTACCTTGCTTGGCAACTATTATTGGGGCAAAGAAGGGTATCATCCTTGTGATAACACACTGTATACCACACTTTTAGTTTATCGTATTTTGCAAAAAAGCCCGTCCTCTACTGAGGAATTGCTCAAAACTCGCAATTACTTCATCGAGAAGAGGCAACGAGGCTATTGGCAGAACACTTATTTGAGTTCATTGATTGTAGAGGCATTATTACCGGATTTGTTGGCTGCAGACAAAAGCATTACCGCTCCTAGGTTGCAGTTGTCGGGTGCACTGAATCGTGAAGTTATCGAATTTCCTTTTGAAGTAGAGCTGGAAGCAAGGCAAAACCTACAAATACAAAAAACAGGCACTTATCCGGTGTATTTGGGACTTTACCGACAGTCTTGGAATGCAGAACCGGAAAAAGTGGAGAAGGATTTCGGCGTTCGAACATATTTTGAGGACAGTATAAGCCATCTTCAAAAAGGCAAACCCATTCGGCTTTTTGTCGAGGTAGATATCAAAAAAGCCGCGGATTATGTCCATCTTGAGGTTCCTATTCCGGCGGGTTGTACGTATGCTGCTAAACCCAAAAGTTATGCACATCGGGAAGTTTACCGAGAGTATTTCCAACACCAAACCGCCATTTTTTGTGATCGTTTAGAAGTGGGCAAATACACCTTTGTGATCCCTTTGTTAGCCCGTTATTCAGGTAAATATACGCTTAATCCTGCTAAGGTCGAGCAAATGTATTTTCCTATTTTTTATGGAAGAAATGAAATGAAGGTTGTAAAAGTAGAATAAAAAAGAATATATTTAATTCACCCGGAGGTGCAAAGAAAATATGGCGGTTTAGCATTTCCGGGTGAAAATTTATATTAAAGGTTCCTGTAAAATTTTAGTATAAGTTTAAAATTTTGCAAATTTATAATTAGATGCGTAAATTTCGTCAAAGTTTAAAATTAAAGACAAACGATGAAAAAAGTAATTATGACAATCCAAGACGAGTTAGGAAATATTGTTTC
>JANRIC010000023.1:0-13374 GCA_033765345.1 Microscillaceae bacterium | reverse complement strand
TAGGGCTACTCAACAAATAATCCGAATACAAATCCATTAATTCTGGTGATTTCATCCTTTTTTAAATTTTTTCCCTAATTTAAACACAACTGTATTTTTTTACAAATTTCCAAATTCTTCAACTGCGTAATGTCAGTTATTTACAAGAAATTATGGAGAATCATTTGAAGCCACCTATTCCCCAGTTGCTTCTCATAGATACAAATACCTACTCGTTCATCACTTAAAAAACACCTTAAAAAATGGGTTTTCATTTAATATGATTAACTATTTGGAGTTTTTTGAAAACACTTCTTCACCACCTAAATCGAGAATTAGAGCTACAACAGGCGCAAGATTAGAATTTCAACACAAATCTTTGTATACCACCTTGAACGGTTATTTCCAATTCGGTCAAAATGCACAAGGAAAAAGCATCAAGGCATATTACCTCCAACCTGAAATCAAGTTTCAAGTTTCAAAAAACACAATAAGATTAGGCGCCGAAATTATTAGTGGTAGCCGTTTTCAACAGCCAACCAATCAATCAGGCAGTTTTGACATTCGCTATGGGGTTGCGTGGAAGTTTATGGGAAATATGAATATATTTACACGATTTCCAGATGATTTAAAGGACAGAGGATTGATAAACCCCTACTGTTTTGTAATCGTGCCATTCACTAAAAGAGTTGCCTTGCGTTCTGATGTTCATCTTTTCTACCTCCAATATTTTTTACAAAATGTAAAAGACCCGGCTTCGGACAAATTTCTTGGATTTGAAAATGATTTATCCATTAAATACAATGCAACTAAAAACATTGAATTAAACTGTGGCTTTTCATATTTTTTATCAAAACCAACAGTATCAAAATTACCCAAAATAATAGATGCAGATAAAATTGCCATTTGGAGCTATCTTATGGTTTCCTATTCAATCAATGCGGTTAATATCAAAAAACCAAAGTAGCTCTATCCCACCATATTGTTCTTGTGTAAGCAGGGCAAGATGTGCTAATTTGAAACTTTTGTGCGTCCTGCTTACTTTTATGCATGTAAGAATGAAGATGTTATACAGCCCCCTGCATGCATGTTTTTCCTTTACAGGCCAGGCTGAACACCTTATTCAAGATCAGTTAGACGCACAGTTTAACATAGATTTACGCAAACTATCCGAAGAACTGAACCTCAACTCGACTTATGTATCAAGAGAATTTCCAAGACATTTCGGCAATCAAAATTTTGGCGAATACATCCGCAATGCAAGAATTCAAAAAGCCTTAGAACTTTTTATAAACCCTGAATACTCCCTCACAGAAATTGCTTACTTGACGGGATTTTCAGACCAAAGCCATTTTACACGGGTTTTCAAGCAACTTATCGGACCAAGATTAGTTTTTCCCCAAGAATTAATTATAAAAACTTGGTGCTGATTGCCCCGTTTTTTCATCGTGATACTGCCGATGAATAGATTTGGTCGGTTGGATATGGCTATAAATTTCACAAAAAAAATTTAACTGATCATGACTACAAAACCAACATTCAAAGAAGCATTAAAATTCTGGGTAAAACTCGGCTTGATCAGTTTCGGGGGACCCGCAGGGCAAATTGCCATCATGCACGAATACCTCGTTGACAAAAAGAAATGGATTAGCGACAGTAAATTTCTGCACGCCTTAAATTATTGTATGATTTTGCCTGGACCCGAAGCACAACAATTAGCCACTTACATTGGTTGGATGCTTCATGGCACTTGGGGCGGACTTGCAGCAGGCATCTTATTCGTGCTGCCGTCAATGTTTATTCTCCTCGTACTGAGTGTCATTTACGTTTCCTTTGGAAATATACCTTGGATTTATGCACTATTTAGTGGACTTAAACCCGCAGTAATTGCTATCGTAATTCTCGCACTTATCAAGATTGGCAAAAAATCATTATTAAGCCCCTTTCACTTTTTTGTGGCTTTTACAGCTTTTATTTGCATCTTCTTTTTCAATGTGCCATTCCCATTAATCATACTTGGTACAATTATATTGGCTGCATTGAGCCGACAACTGTTTCCGAGATTCTTTAAAGCAAGCAAAACTTTGGCAAATAAACAGGAAATTGATGAAAGCGAATTTTTCATGAACAAAAACAAGGTTTTAGAAAATGTTGGTTTTAATCCTTTGCGATTCTCTAGGCAAGTACTAACAGGCCTGTTACTCTGGACTATCCCCATGATTGTTTTTTATTTTTTTACATCTGACTTTGAGTTTTGGAAAAATCTATCCCTATTCTTTACACAAGCAGCATTTGTAACCTTTGGCGGTGCGTATGCTGTTTTGCCTTATGTAGCACAGATTAGCGTAGAAAAATTTAATTGGCTAACTAATCTGCAAATGATAGACGGACTTGCGCTTGGTGAAACCACACCCGGCCCCTTAATTATGGTGCTTGTGTTTGTTGGGTTTATGGCGGGGCACAACCACTTCGGAAATTCAATTGCAATGGGAACGGTCGGACTTGTAACGACAACATTTTACACTTTTCTTCCTTGCTTCCTGTTCATACTTGTAGGTGCGCCACTCATTGAAAGGACACAGGAAAACAAGAAAGTAAAAGAAATTCTTTCTCTTGTTACGGCAGCAGTTGTTGGAGTAGTACTTAACTTGACAATTTATTTAGGCAAGGCAGTCATCTTCCCAAAAGAATTTTCGTTTGCTGCGCTTGACTACATCACATTAAGTTGGATTGTCATTTCATTTGTTGCATTGTATCGCTTTAAAATTGGAATGATAGCCTGGATTGGCATTAGCGCACTTTTTGGACTTGCTTATTACCTGACTACACACTAATAAGAAGCACTCGAGCTAACAGCAATTTTGCATAATGGTGGGTTATTTTGTGCTACTTAGGAATTGATAATAAATAATCAAGCAAAATATTGATAATCAAATATTTAACAATTTAAAATAGCTCTACTGCCAAATCGGGTGCCTATTCCCTTTCTTTAAAAAGTACTCTCTCTAGTGTGCGACGGCTGATGCTTAACTTCTGACTAAAGTTAAGCATCATCGCTGTATAGCTCCCCGCATAAAACAAAATAGCCAAAACACTATGTGTCAAATTTTTTTGAAAAAATACAAATACGATGAGGCTACATAAAAAAACGAATGTCCCTAGCCCTAAAATAAATAATATTCCCCCCAATAACTGATAACGCACAAATACAATGGTGCCTTTGCTGCTGGATTCTATTCTTCCAACCAGCAATGGGTTAAAATTTTCGGGATAATACGTAAACCGTTGTAAATAAAATGAACTCCCTTTAAAAGTCCCCCTAAAAGCAAACTCCTGAACTTCTTTTTTATCCAAATACATCTGTTCTGAAGCCATTAGAGAGCTATCAGATTGTAAAGCGATTTGGGTTTCATTCTGTAGTTTTTGCCTTAGACGCTTCGCATCTTCTGGGCAGATCAATGTTTCCTGGAAATAAGGCAAAAGCCACATAAAGCATTGGGTAAACTATGTATATTTCAAACTCAACTTACATAATCCCTTTGAGCCTTAAAGGCAATACAAGAGATTTCCACATTTACATCTTTGGGCAATCGGCTCACCTCTACGGTCTCTCGAGCAGGAGCTGTCTCATAAAAATAAGAACCGTATACCTCATTGATGGCAGCGAAATTATTTAAATCTTTTACAAAAATGCTGCATTTGACCACATTCGAGAAGTCCATTCCGGCTTCCATCAAAATAGCTTCCAGATTATGCATGACCTGGTGGGTCTCTGCCTCAATGTTAGCAGTCACTAAGTCACCGTTTTCATTTAAGGCAATCTGCCCAGACACATACAAAAAACGGTCTACCAAAATAGCCTGGCTATACGGGCCAATCGGGCTAGGAGCGCGCTCGCTTTGGATTACTTTTTTATCTTTCATAAGAGATGAATTATTTGAGTCCTATTGATTCCTAAAATAAAGCATCTTAGGCAAAAGCCCAAAGATATTTGTAATTAATCGCCACCAACTCAATCACCCAAGAAGCAGTTTTTAAGCAGTTAAATAACTGTATGCAGGAGTCTGAAGCCTTTCTCTGAGGTGAATGAGCATATCTTCTACCATAGAAGGCAGGGTATACGCCGGAAACCAGCCCCAATCCCCTCGTGCCTGACTGTCATCTATACTTTGAGGCCAAGAATCAGCTATTTTTTGGCGAAAATCAGGATGATACGTGATTTGAAATTCGGGGATGTGTTTGCAAATCTCTTTGTAAATCTCCTCCGGTGAAAAAGACATAGCAGCCAGATTGTAGCCTGTACGTATCTTGATAGTTGAAGCCTCTGCATGCATCAGCTCAAGCGTTGCCCGAATGGCATCCGGCATATACATCATCGGGAGATAGGTATCTTTTTGCAAAAAACAGGTATAACTTTTTTGAGTGAGTGCCTGATGAAAAATGTCTACGGCATAATCCGTAGTACCGCCACCCGGCAAAGTTTTATAGCTGATAATCCCAGGATAACGCAAACTACGCACATCCAATCCATATCGCTCAAAATAGTAATTGCCCCAGAGTTCTCCGCTGAGTTTGCTGATGCCATACACGGTATTGGGATTCATGGGGCTGTGTTGAGGCGTATTTTGCGCCGGAGTGTCAGGGCCGAAAGCCGCAATAGAGCTTGGGAAATATACTTTCTGGATTTGCTGATCGAGAGCCACCCGAAAGACATTCAAAGTACCCTGCATATTGATATTCCAGGCTAAAAGCGGATTTTTCTCTGCATTGGCAGATAGAATAGCAGCCAGGTGGTATATCTGTGTAATTTGATGTTTTTTAATAATCTCACCCAAACGAAAGGCATCCTGCACATCCAGGCTTTCATAGGTAAAATCGTTTTCAGTAGGATCATTTTCAGCCCGAATATCCGAAATGATGATTTTATCATTTCCATAAATTTCTCCCAAAGCCACAGAAAGCTCGCTTCCCAATTGGCCGAAAGCACCAGTTATTAATATTTTCTCAGTCGCCATAAATTTGATTTTTAAGCAAAGCTATAAAAAATACTTAAAAATTGTAATAAACCAAGAAATAATTTAAATATTAAAAGAATATTGGGTGAACCGAGTAGATCGCCAAAGAAAATATGCTTTCAGTCCAGAAAGAGAGAAAAACTTGCACAAAATGCATCTCTGGGAAAAGATTCCCCTAAAACAAACACGATTTATTCCAAAATCTTAGTAAAGATTTTGGAATAAATCGTGTTTCTGTAAAAAAAATTGAGTTAAAAAAGAAATCCCAGCAATAAACTAGCCCGTTTGAAATGTTGGTCAAATTGATTGATCTGTATGACATTGCCTGAGAAATCAACCAATTCAAACTGATAACTGGACTTTTGAATCTTATAGCCCAAGGCCATTGTCAAGGCTATTTGTCTCTTCATATTTATCTTGATCCCCAAGCTTGAATTGAACGTAAGTCCGCCCCGGGTTTCAAAATTAGCCAGTCTTTTATCATACCTAGCAAATCCATAACCAATGTCAAATGTGTAAAATGGGCTCACTTTTGTAGGAAGTACACTTCCTCGAAAGCCCACGGTTAGCGGAAAAATCACGACCGAAGGATTCGTAGTATAAACAACCGGATAAGCATCTATACCGACTGACCCTCCCGGACTGAACCAATGCTTGATCTGATAGCCGCTGAAATTCCGAAATGAAAAGGCAATATAATCTGTGTTGGAGGGAGTTTCTCCACGGGTAATGATACCGAATTCGGTATGGTTTACATATTTTCCTGTATTTTTTTTCTCTTGGAGGCGAGTGGGGCGAGTCGGCTTTAAAGTGCTGACTTTCAATATTTCTTCGCTTGCTAAGGTATGTTCCACCTTTTGTTCGTCCAGAATGATCAATTGGTTCGGGTTCATGTCGAGAATCTCCCCTTTGATCGTTTGGCCGTTTTTCAGTTTGACGAGGTGCTTTGCCGAAGCCCCTTCTTGTGCATACATCCTTTCAAAACAAAGCAAGATCGCAATTAACAAAAAAAACTTCTTGGAAGAAAATAAATAAGTCAGCATCATATTAAGTTTGTTTTATTGCTGTACAACCGGAATAACACTCAATAGCTCTAGATTTTTAGCATCCGTATAATCATATTGATACAAACCGTCGTTGCCAATCACCAATAATACATTGCCCAAAGGAATAACATCATAAGCGTGTCGTTCTTGAAAAAAAGCCAGGGGTGTTTGGTCCATGTTGAGTGGATCTTTGGCATCAAAGGTTTTAAGCCCAAACGCTCCTTCGCAAATAAATAACAAAGAATCTTCAATCCCTAATCCGTGAGGATTTTGCATCGGATATACTTTGGCCAAGGTAGGTCTTGTCAGGTCTTTGATATCAACCACCTCGAGCTGATTGGTAAAACCCTGGCAGGCATTCCCCGATCTTAGGGTCACATAGGCATAATCTCCCTGAACCACTACTGGGTCGCAGCTTTGGACATGTGCATAGGTAGATAAGAGTGCGGGGTTAGCAGGATTAGCATTATCAAAGATGTGCATACCGTTATTGGTACCGATAAAAAGCTTATCTTCATAAGGAAAAATAGTCTCTACACCCCAACTAAGTATAATATTATGTGCAGCTTGCGGACTGGCAGGGCTGCTGATGTTGAATAATTGCATATTATTTTGCCCAACTGTATAGAGATAATTATCATACAAAGTAAAACGTGCCATCGAGCCGCCTATCCCAGGCAAATTGCCAGCACCCGAAGAAGCCGAAAACGAAGCCTGCGCCAAACTCCTTGTAAAAGCCCCATCTTCTAGAAAAAAAGGCATCGGTTGAGGAGTTATGTTACCACCACAATCTTGGTCTAACGTTTCCGTGACCCATTCACTCTTCCAATCAATCGCGACCATATCGCCATCAATGGTGTAATCAAAGGCAAAAATATCTGTTATCCGGTTTACTTCTCGGATATTATTTAAATCACTGATATCAATGGCCACCAAATCCAAAAAACTATCGGCATACAGGATATTATCCCGGACAGCAATGTCAATATTACCTGGAATATTAATAAATAATAGAGTCTTTGGGTCGCTAGGGTCAGTATTGTCAATGACATGCACCCCTTCATTGATTTCATTGACAAATATGTAAGGATACTTATAGTAAATTTTGCCGGGACGCCTAAGCTCTTCAGAGGGCTCAACTTTGACCGCAGTCCTCAATTCGCTCTTAAGCTTAAAAACGGGTGTATAACTTAGGTAGGTACGGGTAGTTTTACAACTGTCCTGACAGCCTGTCAGACTAAACAAAAACATGCCGAATAAATACAACAGGAGATGCCCCTGATACAGGAAGGTGTAGTGACGTTTCATGATAATGACTTGTTAATGGGTGAATTAAATTTTTAAATCATTAAACTATTCAAGAATTTTATCATCAAAGACTGTAAAAGGGTTTCGATTTTTAGTCATCACGCCCAACAAAGTCTTAGGGTTGCCTGAAGAGTTCAATGGATTGGTTATGCCCAAGACGGACAAAAAGCTACAAACGCTACAAAACCTACAAAAAGATTTTTTTGAACCATGCCAAGGCAACCATTTAAAAAAAAATGTCGTGAAATCATTACTAACTATAAAGCTTCGTGAATTTGAAATCCAATGATATACATTTGGCCAATTTATTGGATTCTTGTAGCCAAGGAAAGGAAAGTGCTCAAAAAGAACTGTATCAGCACTTCTTTAGTTATGCTATGAGCATTTGCTTGCGATATGCCTCTCATCAGGAAGAAGCGCAGGAAATCGTCAACGATGGTTTCTTAAAGGTATTTACCAAACTTCATCTTTTTGACCGCAGCAAGCCTTTTCATCTATGGCTTAGAAGGATAATGATCAATACTTCTATTGATTACTATCGGAAAAGAAACCACGATGTGCAATACCTTGAGGTAGTACATGCCCAAAAAATCTATGAGAAAACCAATGTGCTGGATGAAATTTCTGAACAAGAAATTTTAAAATTAGTCCAGGAATTGCCACCTTCTTATAGAATTGTATTTAATTTGTATGTTATTGAAGGATTTAAACACGAAGAAATAGCACAAAAGTTAGGCATTCATATTGGAACTTCTAAATCAAACCTGGCCAAAGCCAGAAAACATCTGCAAAAGATGTTTCAAAAATTATCTTATGAGTAATGATTGACAGAGACGATGAAAATCACGAACTGGATGATTTTATCAGGCAAAAGCTCAACAATATCCAAGTACCTTTTGATGAGCAGGCCTGGCTAAATCTCCGGGAAAAACTACAAGCACACAATCGGGCTGTGGTTCCTCCCCGACAAGCCAAATTGACTTGGGCTAGACTTGCGGCAGCGTCCGTGTTGTTACTAGCTTTGCAGGCTTTTTTATGGGCATATTTTAATGCTATACAAAAAGCGACCAACAGTCAGATAATTACCGATCAGACCCAAACAAATAACTCTAAAACTCAAAATAAATTCTATGAATTAAACTCTACTGATTCCTTAACTGAAAATATTACTGAATTAAACCCAGAGAATTCAACACTCGGCAAATCTGAAATCTCTAAGATTCAAACAATTAAACCCGAAGAAATTTATTCACAAAAAGAAGGGCAGAAACCCTTATTCCAGGTAAGCCCTCCTTCAACCGACACTCAGAAACCTCAAAACCAAGAGCAAGCCCTTATAGTACAGGTAAATAAGCCCGATTCTATCATCAGTCAGTCTTCTGAAAAAAGAGTGGCGATACCTTTTCTAACAAGCCTAACAAGTCTTACAGGCATCGATTTGAAATATCCCGAAAGCCAAAATAGGGAGTCTTCTATGCCATACGTTGCCATCCCTGAGCATGTCAAAGAAAAAAAATGGTGGATGACCAATCCTCTTTACATCGGATTGACCTACGCCCCCGAATATGATGTAATTTCATTGGCAGAGCAGAACAATTGGACTTCCAACACAGGATTAATAGCCGAATGGTCTTTTAGCCCTAAATTAGCCCTTCGGACAGGGCTTTCATTCAGTCATAAAGGGTATGATGTGATTGACTTCGATAAATCTCCCGCTCCTACTTCCGTCAACGTAATCTTGAATTCAACCAGCCAAAGACTGGTGATCGCCGAATCTATGTCCGTTAGTTCTGACATTATAGACATTCCTCTTGAATTGAAGTATACCTTCTACAAAGGAAAAAAAACTCACTTTTTCATGTCGGGAGGTTTCTCCACTTATGTATATACCAAACAACATATCGAGCAGGAAACCGATATTATCAATCCTTATACTTCTTTTCGGGCAATTTTGAACGAAAAAGAAACCAAGTACGATCAGGAAAAATTCTTTCCTTTAAGTACATTGAATACCAGCCTTGGTATAGAAACCCAAGTATCCAGACATGTAAAAGCACAGATCAATCCTTATTACAAATTAGCCCTTCGGGGAACAGGCTCTGAAAATATTCAAATATCCTCCTTTGGAGTCCGAACTTTGCTGATGTACGGAGTACATTAATCAAAAAAAGATCAATTCTTGATACTTTTTTGTACTAAACCTTACACACCTCATACCAAATCCCATTTTGAAGGCCGAGCTTTCGGCTCTTCAAAGTGGAATTTCGTTCATCTCTCTAAAATCTTCTAATTTGGACGTGAACAGAAAGATATGAAACTAGCATCCATTATTTGTCTAATAATACTTACCCTTACAGCCTCTATCTTAAAACGAGGCGAAGTGTATAATTCCAAACGAGGCAAAGTGGCATTGTCATTTGACCTGAGTTTAGGAAAAATGTCAGCCAATACCGATAACATATACTCTATCCTGGATCTGAATGCCGAGGCGGTGATTTTTAACGTAGACATCAAGTCTTTCGAGTTTGATAACCCTCTCGTAGAACAACAATTCAAGACGGTTTATATGGAAGCGGATAAGTTTCCTAAAACGACCTTTGTAGGAAAACTTACCAAAAAAATCGACCTGAATAGCCGTCAAGACCAAGAAATTGAAGTAAACGGTATCCTAGACATGCACGGCATAAATATTCAAAGAAAGGTTTCTGCCATTGTGAGCATTACAGATACCGATATCCGAGTGAGGTCTGAGTTTTTGATCAAAGCCTCTGACCACGGGATTGAGATTCCGGCTGCACTATTTGTTGATGGCCACGACCAAATCAAAGTTGTGCTGGATGCCACTTATGCCAAATAAAGGTATTACAAATACTTAGTGAAGCCATCGGTTTGGTTTAACCGATGGCTTTTTTATTGGTTTTTGAATGACTGCAAATAGATTTTGTCCCAGAGGGACAGCTTATGGGTAGAAAAATAATGCATACAAACAAAATATTGTCCCAGAGGGAAAATTTATGGGTTGGCGATTTATATCAAAGTACCTCTTTAAAAATATATTTTTCGTCATAATCAATTTCAAAAGCCTTTAGAGATATTCATTATCCCTCATCCCGTGGTCGATGCCTCACAGGGCATTCATCATACCCCTGTTACTTCTCCACCTTTTTTGCTGTATACCCCGTTTCATCTTCCCATTTTTCAATGATTTCTTTGCAGAGGCTGGGGTTTACTTCGGCACCGTAGCAGATGCGGCTGCCTTTTTCGGCCAGCATAAACATAGCCCCGAATCCGGCGTGGGTATCTATCACGATTTCCTGTTCGCGGCTAAAGGCATCGATCAGGTATTTGAGGAAATCAAAGGTTTTGGTGCCTTTGAGGTCAGAACTGTCCACCTTCCAGGTATCAGAGATTTTGGGATCGATATTTTTACGGGAGAAAAGTGCTGTATAAATCCAGGAACCCAGCCCTGCTTCGGCTTTTTTCAGGGTCAGTTGGGCGGACATAGACCAGCGATAGGGCATTTGGCTAATGCGTAAGAAATATTGCAGTTTCTCGAGCGAGGGCGTAACGGCTACCACTTCGGCTTTTTGAATCAGCCAGTCGAGTTTCCAGAAGATTTGATTGTCTTTGTTTTTGACTTCCTGTATGACAGGTGGATTGGAGAAGGCAAAAGCTGCATGATTGGGGATACGCTGATAAAACTCAGGGTTAGCTCCATCCCCACAAAATAAAAAATGATCCCCTAGTTGCCACCATTCACCTTCTTTGACCTGGCGCATTTCTCGCTCGATGCGTTCCTGTTCTTCGCGTTCTTTGGCATTTTTTTTATCCCTGAAGTACGCCGCAGTTCTTTCGGCCTCTTCTTGGCTGCTGCTACGCTTGAGCTGAAGGGCATCCTTGTAGGTTTCGAGTACGTTTTGCTTGGTGATGTTTTTGAGGGCTTTGAGCGTATTGATAAACCAGATTTTGAGGTCTATGACTTCTTTGTCGATGCTGTCATTGAGCACATTGTATTCGTAGAGGGTGATGGTTTCGTCGAGGTTGTCGTAGCTGTTTTCTAGGGTACGTATCAAATCTTGGTACATTGCCCCGAGGGTATTACCTCCCTTGCGGATTTCCTCGGCGATGTCTTGACGTATTTTCATAAAATCAAATAAAGCGTAAATGGCCGCATTATCGGTTTTGATCTCCCGGATAGCTTGCGAAATCTCGATAACCTGCGTTTTAGAAAGGCTGTGTTTGGTAATCAGGTCGTGCAACCAAACCCAATCTGACTGTGGGCAGCGATGGATTTCTTCCAGTTTGTAGACTTCATCGAGCAAGGCCGCACCTTCGGGCAGTTGGGTCGCTACAAACTGATACACCTCGCTGGCATTCATGTATCTGCGAATACTGGTTTCGCTGAGTCCGAGACGGCGGGCGTACTCGAGTACGGAAAGTCCTTGCTCTTTTTGGACGACTTTGAGCGCATTCAGGCCAATCTCGAGCGGTTTGCTTTCACTTTGGATGTTACCGAGTACGAGCTGGATGAGTGCTTCGGTATCCGAAAGCTCTCGAATCACACAAGGCAAATCCAGATAACCCAGTGATTTAGCGGCTTTGAAGCGGTGCTCACCCTCAATGATTTGATAACCTTGGCTGTAAGGGCGCACTACCAATGGATGTGAACTATCAAAACCCGTATTGGCGATCAGGGTACGTAATTGTTTGATTTTCTCCTCACTGGCTCCCAAAGGGCGGTTATCGGGGTGGGGACTAAGCTTGGATACAGAGATAAGTATTACTTTAGACTCCCGAATTACAAGATCGGAAGCGTTGATATTCCACTCCATAGGGGCGTCGTTTGGGGGTTTCTGTTGGGCCATGGTGGTAAAATTTACAATCGATTGATTAATTTTTTACCACCAAAGATACAGAATTTTACCAAAAATTAAAAAGATTTGGCAATTTCGAGAAAGTCGGAAGTTTTGAGTGATGCACCGCCGATCAATCCACCGTCTACATCTGGCTGTGCAAATATCTCACGGGCATTGTCGGGTTTTACACTACCTCCATAAAGAATGGATAAACCCTCTGCCAACTCGTCGCCATATTTTGAGGCAATGTATTGGCGTATAGCAGCCTGCATTTCCTGCGCCTGTTCGGCAGTAGCGGTTTTGCCAGTACCGATTGCCCAGATAGGTTCGTAAGCAATGACAATTTGGGTCATTTGCTCATAAGAAAGGTGGAAAAGGCTTTCGGTCACCTGATTTTTCACAAAGTCTAGGTGTGTACCTGCCTCACGAATTCCCAAGGATTCGCCGCAGCAAAAAATCGGGGTAATTCCCTGCTCAAGGAGCAAATCCAGCTTTTTAGCCAATTGTTGGTTATTTTCCTGAAAATATTCTCTACGCTCGCTATGCCCGATGATGGTATATTCTACGGGAATGGATTTAAGCATTGCCGCCGAGATTTCACCCGTAAAAGCCCCCGAAGCTTCAGTGTAGCAGTTTTGCGCTCCCAGGAAAATATTTGTGCCTGTGGGAATCATCTTTCTTACTTCGGTCAGGTGGATAAAAGGCGTGTTCAGCACTACCACTGTATCGGCAGGCACATTCTGGGCTACTTGAGCGATGATTTCAGAGGCCAGGGCAAGGCCTTCTTCCAGGGTTTTGTTCATTTTCCAGTTTCCGGCAACAATCTTTTTTCTCATGATTTCAAGTGTTTTTGTTTTTTGAACAAAAATAGAAATTTTGTGATAGAGGCAAGGAAAATTCAGGTTAAATAATTTTTATGATACGAATTTGGTAGTCCTAAAAATGTAATGATGGTTTAAAAAACCGCAATGAAGTTATAATTTTGAGTTTACGAGACATAAATTACAAGAATATAGAAAAGCCAGATTATCCTCACTGCGGCAGCTCAAATGTAGTAAAAAATGGGAATACTTATTATGGCAAACCCAGATGTATTTGTAAAAATTGCGGAAAACAGTATGTTGTTTCCTACACCCATCAAGGATTATCAAGCGAAGCTAAAAGGCTTAT
>JANRIC010000017.1:0-8184 GCA_033765345.1 Microscillaceae bacterium | reverse complement strand
TAATTTCTTTCGGAGAATAACCAAAGATTATGAAAGAAACATAGAATCTTCTGTATCTTGGTTATTATTGGCAAATACTACCATCATGTTGCAAAGAATTAATCAATAATGCAAAATTAAATTTCCCAACAAGTTCTTAATTTTTTTAATTTTTTTAATTTTTTTAATTACATCGTTTTTAATTATTCAGCCCGTGTTGCATAATTTCTACGACTTGTTCTAAGACCGTGGAGATTTCGTGGGGTTCAATAGCTTGCTCAACTGAATTAGAGGCGTGTTTTAAATAAAAAAAATCTAACAATCCTGTGCCGATCTGTACAACTACAAAGGCAATTACTTCGACTGAGAGATCGGTGCGAATTATCCCCTTGCGTTGTTCGTTTTTGATGAGTTGGGCGAAATATTCAAGGGCTTGTTTTTTTGTAAGTTGTTGTAAATCACCCAAATCGGGGGAGTGTTTCTCAAGAGATACATTGGTCAAAAAACGACTATACAGAGGATTTTCAAGATCAAAGCTTAATCCAGCTTCATACATCTTACGGAACATCACAAAAAAATCACTGAATCGCTCTCGAAGTATTGCCCCTAAGGCTTCCTGTTTTTTGCGGTTGGCCAGCTCAATGAGGTAGAGATAGAGGTCTTTTTTGGCTTCCTTACCGAAATACTGATAAAAACTTCCCTTTGCCATATCTGCCGCTGCAACAATTCTGGAAATAGAGGCATTTTCGTAGTTATGCTGTGCGAACTCCTGATAGGCAATCTGAATCAGTTTTTCTTTTTTTTCGGGGTTTAATTTTTGAAAAGTGGCAGTGGGCATCGTTTGAATACTCCTGATTTTAATGACATTCAAAAATAAAAAAAAAACAGACATCTCTACAAGGATGCCTGTCTAACTTAAACTAAGATAGTTAATTTATTTTAATTGGCTTGTACGTGTTGTACTTTTGTATATGCCTGAAGCCATTGACGTGCAGAAACATACTGCTCACGTTGCGCGTCCAATACTTCCAAGCTCGTTTCTGAGGCATTCATACGAAAAGTACAAATTTCTTTGCCTTCACAACCTACGAAGTTTTCAATCAAACCCTGAAAATACTCCTGCTGAGATTCAGGGTTTTGCAATACGATAAATCCTAGTCCACTCGGACATCGGCTAAACATTTTGGTCGTATTTTTTATTTTCAGGACTTTTTGCAGGGGTTTGATCAATTCATTTTGAAGGATTTGTTCTCCTTTTTCACTCATATAGAACTCTCGACCAAACTCTTTCTGAGACGCTGTGTTTATAACCTTCTCAGATATTCCAACTGTTGGGCTTTCTGAAGGTCTATCAAATGAATGTACAGGCACTGATTTAAATGAAACAATAACAAATAATAAAGCCGTAATGAAAATAGACAAAATGCTGGTGGCTACCAATTTAGCTTGACTCATTCCAATAATTTATTTGTGGTGAATAATTGACTGTCTATTGGAAACGAAAAAAAGTGATAGAATGGTATCTTTTGTTTTGTTTTTTGAAAAAAATAGTATACATTCCGCCGCTATCAAATTGGGTATCCAATTAAACCAAGCCGTGAGCAATACAATCAAATCATGGTCTATAAAAAAATAAGACGACAAAACCCAAACATACAGCCTCAAGGTGACCGCAGAGAAGGTCAGGGCATAACTCCGAATCATCCAAGCTTGGTGTGAAGCCACATTTTTTTGTCGGATGCGCTTATAAGCCAAATACGTGCTTCTGAGCCACAAAAAAGACAAAATGAAAAAACCTACCTTCGTACCCAAACCTCCATTGGCAAAAGCTGACATATACAAACCACTCGGACCTCCCACAAACAAAATCGCCCCCACATAAGCCTTGCCCAATTGTCGGTGAAAAGCCGGGAATTTGATACGAAAAGCATCTATAAATTGAAAAGGTCCACTGATCACACAAACCATACTCCCCGCAATGTGGATATAAAAAGCACTCATCCACAACATATCGTGTACATATTCGCGCTTGGCCAATAAAAAGTTGATGTCTGTACGAAAGGAAAAATAAAATATACTGGTGTAAAAAAGCAATCCGGCCAATCCGACCATCAATAACCAAAGCAGCCAAATACTGCCCCGACGAAGACGAATGAATAATAATCCCATAATCCTTTGTTTGTATTTCGGGATTAACGTAAAATCCGTCTTTTGGTATTCAAAGAATCAATATTTGAATACAGAAATTATTCATTCTCTTTATACCCATCATTTTAGCTCAATCAGTTTAAATCCCTGCCCGTGTACATTGATGATTTGGAGATTGGGGTCGTGTTTAAGGTATTTGCGGAGTTTGGTAATGTAAACATCCATACTACGGGCGTGGAAATAACTATCATCGCCCCATACTTTTTTGAGGGCAAAGGAGCGATCAAGCATTTGGTTTTTGCTTAGGCAGAGCAGCCGAAGTAATTCGGATTCTTTGGAAGTAAGTTTTTGTTCTTTGCCTTCGCAGCTTAGTTTCTGGGTTTGGGCACTAAATTCAAAGTTGCCGATCTGAAAACTATCACTTTCTTCCTGCAAAAGCTCCATGTGAGAGGTGCGTCGCAGAATAGCCTGCATTCTGAGCAGAAGCTCTTCCATGCGGAAGGGTTTGGTGATATAATCATCGGCACCGATTTTGAGTCCGTGGATGGTATCTTCCTTGAGCGATTTGGCTGTTAGGAAGATGATTGGGATAAGTTGGTCGTTTTCGCGGATTTTTTCAGCCAGTCCGAAGCCATCCAATTTGGGGAGCATCACATCAAAGATACAGAAGTCAAAAAGTCGGCTGCGGTAATTTTGGAGGGCATCTTCACCATCGCGACAAAGCTTCACTTGATAACCTTTGACTTCCAGGTATTCTTTTAGAATCTGACCGAGGTTGAGATCGTCTTCAACCAATAACACTTTTAAGTTTTTCATGGGGAGATATATTTTTTAGGATTCTTGGTTTTGTTTGTAGGGCAGAAACAAAGTAAAGGTGCTTCCTTTATTCAATTCACTTTTTACGTCTACGCTTCCTTTGTGGGCATCGAGCATAGTCTTGACATAACTCAGACCAAGCCCAAAACCCTTGACATTGTGAATATTGCCAGTCGATACCCGATAAAATTTATCAAAAACCTTGTTGATTGTCTCGCGCGCCATTCCCTGACCTTTGTCGCTGATAGATATTTTTACACCGTTTTCGGTGTTTTGGGTGGCGATGGTAATTTCGGGTGCATTGGGCGAATATTTATTGGCATTGTCAAGCAAGTTGCTGATCATATTATTGATATGCAGTTCGTCGGCATCGATGACCGGATTTAGAGCCTTGAGGTCGGTTTCAATTTTACCCTGGCGCATTTCTATTTGGATGATTATATTTCGGAGAGCTTTTTGGATGACTTCGTGGACATTAATCGGGTTGATCTTTAGTTGAAAATCTCCCCGATCCAACACAGCAATCTGAAGCACTTTTTCCACCTGGTTTCCTAGTCTTTCATTTTCTTCCCGGATGATGTTGAGGTAGCGGTTTACTTGATTGGGTAGTTGGCGGATGTCAGGATCTTGGATAGCCTCACAAGCAATTGCAACAGTGGCAATAGGCGTTTTAAGCTCGTGGGTCATATTGTTGATAAAATCGTGGGTAATCTCTGAGATTTTTTTCTGTTGGATAATCGTCCAGACGGCATAAGCCATACAAAAGATAATCAAGGCAATAAAAAGCAGAGAAGTAATAAAAACCCAGCCCATATTCTTAAGAATAAAAGCCTGTTGATCTGGAAAAAAAATCTTTAGGACGTATTGATTTCCTAATAAATCAGTGGGAAAAAGAACCGCCTGAAAATCAGTATCTGGTAATAAAGCGGCTGTGGGCAATTGCTCTATGAGGTAATAAGTGGCTTCTTTGCCTCGGCTTTTGTTTTCTACCCAAAACTTGTACCCGATATGGATTCCCCGATTACCCAGTTCGCGTTTGAGTAGGGAATTTAAAAGATTTTTGTTGAGGCGTTGCTCAATAGGTTGCTTTCGGCTTTGCAACTCCTCAATGATAAAATGCACAATATCGGATTTATTGGCGATAGGAAAAAGCTTTTTGGCCTTGTTTGATTCAGGTCCTTTGCCGTGGGATTGGCGGAGTTGCTGCATTCGGTCTCTACGGGAAATTACCTGATCTGGGGCATCCCTTTCACTTACCAACAGTTCTGATTGGTCTTTAAATTTTGCATCCAGTTGGGTAGTATCTGTATTTTCTTGTAGGGAAGTAGGTTTTTTAGGGTTTTGGTCGGTGGAGTACTGTTTGTTTTCCAGACCTTCCAAAGAGTCTACAAATATCCCCAAGAATCCCTCTAGATTGAGCGGCCGCCCCATTGTCTGCTGCGCCACATACATAACCTCTTTTTGTTCCAGTTTTTTGACTACTTCATTGAGTGCTTCGTGGACATTCTGCGTAAAACGTTCTCGGTTTACTTCAATAGATACATTCACCCAGTAGAATTGTAGGGCAATCAAGCCTACCATAGCAAAGGTCATCAGGAAAATAAAATATCGGAGTTTCTGCTTTTTCATCATCCAAAGCATCAATTATTACAGCTTTATATGTAAAAATACGAAAAAACCCCCTAAAAACGAGGACTTTAACATAATTTAACAGCCTTTGGGGTATTCTGAATGATTTAATCCGGCTCGTATTTACCCTTCTGTGGTTTCTTTTTTCTTTTTAAATATCTCAAAAAAAGATTTTTTATCTTTCATCCATCCAGTTTTGATTCTGTATGCCAAGAATACAGAAAGATCGAGATTATTGCTTCTGAATTGAACGTATTTCGTATTCATCCCCTGAATATCAGCCGATATGGCAATGCCAGTCACCCATTTTCTGACGTGGTAGCCTATCGAGGCTCTACCGATACCTTTTAACAAATAGCTTAGGCCATCATCCGATAATTGATCGGATCTGGCCTCGAAGTACTGCAAACCAACCATCCCCGAGGCGGCAAGGCTGATATAAAAACCTTTGGGAAATATGATATTGTAGGCATAGCCGGGTGCAGCCGTAAAAGTATAAAATTCAGCCTTGCTGAAATGTGCCTTAGGGTCAAATTCTGTTTTATCGGTTGGGATAAAACTTGAATCGGCGGCTGCTCTGAAATAAGCCAGCGAACCTGTTAGCGTAAAAGAACCTCCGCTTTTGGTTTGTCTTTCATCAAATACAAAAGCAGAGCGATAAGAAAACTTATGTGGGCTAAAGATATATTGTACATTGGCACCAATATTTCGGAGCCTCAGATCATCCCTTCTTTCCAGAGGAACGGCATTAAAAAGTCTGTTGAAAAAATCATTCAGACTACTGATAAAATATCCTTTGTAATCCTGATAATAAATATCATAACCTAGTTTTTTGCCGAAGGAATGAATTTGAATATTTTGATATTGGCTTTTTCCCTGTCGGGCACTGATTAATGAGTTTTGCCTCAATTTAAAGCTGTAGCTCAGGCTTAAACCCTTAAAGCTTATTCCAAAACCCAGGTTATTTTGTACGCTGGGTCGGTACCAGATAGGTTTTAGGTATTGCGTGATTCCGTTTTCTCTGGGGGATAGGCTGAGGTTCAAAGAATTGTTGTGCAGGGATGCCCGCAGTAAGATATAATCATTGAAGGTTTCAAAATTCTTTCTTTGATACTTCGTAGAGTCTTTTTGAGCTTGAAGGGAATGAACAATTAACAACAAAGCGAAAAAAAGCAGACGTTTCATGTTGGCTTGAGGCAGTTTGATTTCAATTTTATTTTCAAAAACTATTTTTCGGTTCCTTGCAGAGCAAAAGAACCCTCAATAGAACATCAAACACGCTGCCATCTACAAATAGAAAAGCCTTTAAAGTGTGTAAAATATTACTTTAAAGGTTTTTTGGGAGAGAATTGTTAATTTTTCCAATACCTAAACCTCAATCCCCTTTCAAACCCCAAACACCCTCCCAAAATACCCACTTAATTCAGCTAAAATCAAGTCTTTGTCGGCTTCGGTCTCGATGCCAGCCAGGATTTTCGCCAGGCGTTTTTTGTATTCCAGTTGCATCGTTCGGGCGATTTGGATGCGTTGTGCTTGGGGAGAACCTGCCCCGTGCATACTTTCGGTGAGGTAACCCACTGCATTGCGCCCCAGGGTCATATTCTCGATCAGCCTCAGGATGCGCATACGGTCTTCGGTAGCTATATCGGCTTTGCCACGCAGGTATTTGTGGATCAGGTGCCCGATTTCGGGGTGATTGAGGTCTTTTTCGGAGGGCATCGTGGCTACAATTCCGCCAGCAAGGTCTTGGGCTAGGCGGCCGATTTCATAAGGAAGCTTCGTGACGTGGTGCTTACAGACATTGGCCAGCATCTCATCACAAATAAATGCCCCGGATTGTGTGGCGTAGCCCTGGTAAGAAGCGGCAATGCCTGTTCCGTAAATCGTCTCATTGAGGTGGGTCATTTCTACGAGTTTGTCTTTGATGTGAGAGGCTTGGGTTAGGCCGTTCATCTCAGCAACGGCAGCCGCTGCACCGATCAACACATCGCCCACGCCTGATTTGCAGACATAGCTTCGGCGGTGGTAGGTCGTAAACCGCTCCACCAGCATCGCCGCAAAATCAAATTCCCCATCCATAAACACCCATTCGTTGGGGATAAATACCTGATCAAAAACCACCATGGCTTCCTGTCCGCCGTATTGGGCATTGCCTACGTCGATATTTCCCTCCTCGAGGCTACGGGTATCGCAGGATTGCCGCCCATAGATGTAGGTAATCCCTGGAGCATCTACCGGAACGGCTCCCGAAACGGCAAACTCACGGTCTTCTTCGCCCAGGCGCATAGTTGGCATCACAATCAGCCAGTGCGAATTGATGCAGCCTGTTTGGTGGGCTTTAGCACCACTGATATAGACTCCTTCCTGGGTTCTTTGGGTGATGTGTACAAACATATCGGGGTCGGCTTGTTGGTGTGGAGGCAGGTTGCGGTCGCCTTTGACATCCGTCATGGCACCTCCTACTACATAATTATAGCGGTGCATGTCGGTCAGAAAGGCTTTGAGGCGGGCGTGGTAGGCAGTCCCGTATTGCTGATCCATTTCAAAAGTCACCGAATAAAGGGCATTAAAGGCATCCATACCCACACAACGCTGAAAGCAGGTGCCTGTGAGCTGACCCAGCTTGCGTTGCATTTTATTCTGGAGTACCAGATCCTCCACACTCGTACAGACGTGCAAAAAACGGCTCACAGGCTCGCCTGTGAAGGGTGAAATGACTGAAGCCAGTTCGGGAGCTTTGAGTGCCAGGTCGTAGGTCTTGGCTAGGGCATTGATGGAGGGGCGAATTACGGGGTGATCTACGGGTTCGGCGATCAGTTCGCCCATGAAATATATTTTCAAATTGCGATCACGCAAGGAATTGATGTAATCTTCCCCGGAGAGGATTTTTACTTTTTCGGAAATGTCAATCGGTGGCATACGTTTTTTCTTTTTTCTGGGAGTTTGGGTTATTTAATGTTTTTTTTAAATAGATTCATGGACGAGTTATGATTCATTAGCACAAGGATGACACAGATTTTAGGGATTAAACACGGATTGATCTGTGTGGTTTGTGTCACCCTTTACGTCCGTATTCTAATCAATAGGTAGTATGGGTTTATCAGCCAATATACCGATTTGATGCTGAAAAAAACACTTTTTTATACAAAATAGTATTTTATTTTGAAAAATATATAAAAATAAAAATTATTAGCTAGTAATATTTTTATTTACCCCCTTATACATTTGATTATTCAGGAAAAATAAAAATATAACTAAAAAAACATTTCTTTAGACCCTCCAACAAATGTAATTCCTCGAAAAACATTTCTCTAACCCCTCCAACAAATGTAATTCCTCGAAAAACATTTCTCTAACCCCTCCCAACAAATGTAATTCCTCGAAAAACATTTCTCTAACCCCTCCCAACAAATGTAATTCCTCGAAAAACATTTCTCTAACCCCTCCAACAAATGTAATTCCTCGAAAAACATTTCTCTAACCCCTCCCAACAAATGAAATTCCTCGAAAAACATTTCTTTAGCCCCTCTAACAAATGAAATTCCTCGAAAAACATTTCTCTAAGCCCTTCCAACAAATGTAATTCCTCGAAAAACATTTCTCTAAGCCCTT
>JANRIC010000253.1:0-26015 GCA_033765345.1 Microscillaceae bacterium | reverse complement strand
TAATTTCTTTCGGAGAATAACCAAAGATTATGAAAGAAACATAGAATCTTCTGTATCTTGGTTATTATTGGCAAATACTACCATCATGTTGCAAAGAATTAATCAATAATGCAAAATTAAATTTCCCAACAAGTTCTAAATACTTATTTCAATGGAAATACGTGATTTAAAAGAACTAAATGAGGGTCAAAAAATCGTAGTACGGATAGATACTCCTTTAGAAAATCTGAGATTTGACTTAGAGTTAATGGACTCCCCTAATTTTGAACATTTCAAGGCAAAAAAATCTTATACTCCAAGCATTAAAAAGGAATGGGGTGAGTTTGGCAGCGAAACTATATTAGAAATACCGTATTCTGGACATTGGTATTTGGTTTTGAATGATCGAGGTTATCAAAATCCTAATCCTAATCTTGCATTTGGGATTACTTTACTTGGTGTTTAATGGAAGAATGAAATATTTGATTTTTTTGTAATTTATTTATCTGAAAAGCCTCTCCAGAATTCCGACTCCCGAATGCAAACTGGGGAGGACTTTTAAGCAAGATGGTTTGAAGTTTCACTTTGTAGATTTTTTTTGTATTTTTATCACTTCATCAGATCAAAAATATCCTATGTCCAAAATACTGATCATACAAACGGAAAAAGAAATAGACTTAAAGCTTATACTCCTTCTGGTCGAGCGGCTGGGTTTATCCTATCAACAAACTGATACGCAGTATGTTGATGAACCAAGACTTGAAAAAGAATCCGAGTCTCACGAAAATTTACTTTTAGAGGGTCTAGGACTTGAAGAAAACCTGACGCCAATGAGTTATGAAAATCTACCTGATGCATTGCAAGATTTTTCAACCGTTTATCAGCCTGATTATCAAACTGCCAAGGCATATTTTGGAGTTTGGGAGCAAGACGAAGAAAGTTTGGAAGAACTGTTGGATATGCTAACCCCTTAAAATTGAAATGGTAAAAAACTATCTTCTGGACACCAATATTCTTATTTTTTTGGTCAAAAATGAAAGATTTGGTAGCTATTTTGATAAAAATTACGGTAATCTTCCTAATCGTGTAATTTGCTATAGTTATATAAGTTTAGGCGAATTGGAATCGATCATTGAGAAAAACCATTGGGGAAATAGAAGACGAACCGCACTCAATCGAGTACTCAAAGGATTTAAAATGATCCCCGTTACAAGCAAAAAACTGATTCAACATTACGGGCAGATTGATGCTTATAGCCAGGGAAAATTACAAAATCATCCTCTACCTGAAGGGCTTTCTGCTCGCAATATGGGAAAAAACGACCTCTGGATCAGTGCCACGGCTTCAATATTGGAAGCGACCTTAATCACTACAGATCAGGATTTTGAATACCTTCACAAGGTATTTTTCTCGGTAGAACAAATTAATATTCAAGAATTTAAATAATTGAAAGTTTTGTTTACAAATTGCTGCTAAAAAACAAGCATACAAAAATCCCTATTCTTTGAGGTATTCCGAAGGATCACCTCAAAGTATTCGGAAAGTTTGCAAATTCCGTCCGAAGGCTTGGGACGTTCTCACTACAAATACTTGTTGCGTATTTTTTTAGTACTTCTCCTTTTGAAAACCCCAAGCCCGTAACTCAGATGCGTAAGTATCAGGATAATTGCCTTTAATTACCCAAATTAAGGAGTTTAATACTTTTTCAATTTGCTTGATGAGTTCATTTTTAGTGCCGACCTCAGAAGATACGGTACTGTCTATGCCTTTGGTTTCGGTCATCAAAGTATCATATTGCAGTTTCAAGTCTTTAAAAAACTCTAAAGAGTAGTTTCTAATGTTGATTTGATGTTTTTCTAGGCCTTGAATCAGTGTAGTTAAAGCTTGTATTCGTTCGCTTCGTTCGTTGGGAAATTTAAAAGACTTGCTTATTTTAGTAATGCCAAATTCACTAAAATATGACTTGCCGTCTTCTTTGCCGAACTTATTCAAAATGGCAATTTTTATTTCCTCAGCGATTTTATTCACGGTTGCATCCAAATTTTTCAGCTGTTTGGTTTTTGATTGTCTGCCACTGCCTACCTGAATACGTTGCTCCAAAGAAGCCTTAAATTCTTGCACAAGTTTGTTAAAATCTTCGGGTTTCATCCAACGTAAAGTAATATCATGGCTACTTACCCATTTTTTAGCGACCGATTCGGTTAAGTCCAATAAAGCGGTTTGTTTTGCAGGAATGGTATTGGTTTTGCGTACTTTTTTTTCTGTGTTTTGAATGTTTGTATTTTCCGTTTCCATAATTGTTTTATTTTTTATAATTAAAATAATTATACATTTTAAGTATACTTTACGTATTGCACACAGTATCGTTTTATTTTAAAAGTATTTATTTTGCATTTAAAACAAAGCACTTGAGCATTCTAACTACAGTGTTTGCAATGCAAACAGAGTAGTTGGGCATTCTAACTACAGTGTTTGCAATGCAAATAGAGTAGTTGGGCATTCTAACTACAGTGTTTGCAATGCAAATAGAGTAGTTGGGCATTCTAACTACAGTGTTTGCAATGCAAACAGAGTAGTTGGGCATTTTAACTACAGTGTTTGCAATGCAAATAGAGTAGTTGGGCATTCTAACTACAGTGTTTGCAATGCAAACAGAGTAGTTGGGTATTTTTTATTTTTATTGATGTTTGCAAAAATCCTAAATACTTTTTTAAGTATTTGGGGGTTTTGTTTTTTGTTGATTTGAGGAAAATGTATTAGGCTAGTGGTTTTTTGTGGTGGTAAGGCTGGTTGAAAAAATTTACATTTATGCAGCCAAACATTTAAAATTTAATCAATCTTTACTTTTGTTACTTTTTCTTTTGCATCGATAAGGTTTCAAAAACCTTATCGGATTTGAGTAAATATTTGGCAAATTCTGATTTTTTAGTATCTTGTAGCCTGTTTGTATTCCTTTTACTAAGCAACTTATGACCGACACAAAAACACGCATAGAAGAAAATCTTCACAGCCTATTAATAAGATGACAGAATTATTAAAAAATATTATCCATAAATTAGAAAACCTCGAAATTCCTTATATGCTTTCAGGGAGTCTTGCCCTCAATGCGTATACTACCCCACGGATGACCAGGGATATAGATATTGTCATCCATTTACAAACAAAAGATATAAGTAATTTTGTACAGGCATTTGAGCAGGACTTCTATTGTTATCGTCCAGGTATAGAAGAAGAAGTACAAAGAAAAGGAATGTTTAATCTGATAGACAATCAAACGAGCTACAAAGTAGATTTTATCATCAGAAAAGATGAAGAATACAGACTCGTAGAATTTGAGCGAAGACAAAAAACAGATGTATTGGGCTTTGATGCCTGGTTGGTGAGTCTGGAAGACTTAATTATTTCTAAACTAATCTGGATACAAGAGCTTCAAAGTGACAAACAAAAAGAAGACATCAGCAATCTTTTAGAAAACCCAGACCTAGATCGGGATTATTTGAATTACTGGATAAGCAAACTACAACTCAACACCTTTGATTTATGAAAGCTATGAACGATACCAACCCCGAAATGAGAAAAAAACAATTGGAGATTATTTTTCAAATGACTCCCCGGCAACGTTTTGAACAAGGGCTGCAAATGATTGATTTTGTAAGAAATACCGTAGAAAACAGCATCAAAAAAAAAATCCCTGATATTTCAGCTACCCAACTTAAAATAGAAATTTTCAAACGTTATTATGGCAAAGATTTTTCAGAATCAGAAAAAACGCGTATTATTCAACATTTTCTCGCACTCGAGAACCAAATGCTTTCCTCTTAACCCCGAAAACCCCTATGACCAACACAAAAACACCCAAGAAGAAACGCACTTTTTTTACTTACAAAAGCGAATGCCTGAGGCGATAACTCTGAATAGATATGAAATTTCAAGATTTACTCAAAAATATTAGCGACACACACGCCGAACTCCAAGCCAAAGCTGCACAAAGCGTGAATCAATCCCTCACCATTCGGAATTGGTGCATTGGTGCGTACATAGTAGCGTACGAACAAAAAGGACAAGATAGGGCGAAATATGGTGAAAAATTGCTTACCGAACTTGCCACTAAAATTAAACAACATCATATCAAAGGACTAACGTCAAGCACTTTGCGAAGATGTAGACAGTTTTACCAAACTTATCCTGAATTTTACACCTTATTTGATGGAATTCTTCCAAATCTTGTACCGCTTCATCAGATTTGTGCGTCATTGACGCACAAATTACAAATAACAGATAATCAAACAGTTGAAGGTTATTTACAGATGTTGATTGAACGCGTTTCATTTACTCATTTTTGCGAACTCATAAAAATACAAAACCCCCAAGAACGCCGCTATTACGAAATGCTGACCCTCAAAACTACGCCTTCGGTGCGGGAGTTGCAAAGGCAAATCAATACGCTTTCGTATCAGCGTTTGGGCTTGTCTACGGATAAAGAAATGACTTTTGAGAAAATAAAACAGGCAATAGCTGTACAAACGCCACAAGATGCCATCAAAGATAAAGATATGTATGTGTTTGAGTTTTTGGGACTAAGCCCACAGCAAACCTTTGATGAAAATGACTTGGAAAGTGCCTTGATTGCCCACTTGCAAGACTTTATTTTGGAACTTGGCAATGGTTTTTGTTTTGAGGCCAGGCAGAAGCGCATTTTGATTGGGGACGAGTACTTTTTCATTGGCTTGGTATTTTATCATCGCCTGCTCAAATGCCACGTATTGATAGAACTCAAGGTAGATAAAATGCAATCAGGACACATTGCCCAACTGCAAACCTATCTCAACTACTACCAAGCCGAAATCAAAGAAAAAAGCGACAATCCGCCCATTGGTATTTTGCTGGTTACGGATAAAAATGATGCCCTTGTACGGTATGCGATGCCCTCGCAGACACCAGAACTTTTTATCTCCAAATACAAAGTTCAACTGCCAACTGAAGAGGATTTACAGAATTTTATTTTGAAGGAACTCAAAAAACGATAAACCCAAGGCCGCCAACTCCGAAGAAAGAAAAATACTTACTCAATTCATAGAAGAAAACCTCCGTTTTAAAAATAAAAAATAAACCTGATGCACCCCAACATCCAAACTGCACTCAAACACCTTCAAAATGCCAACTGGACGGGCTATTTTGAAGAGATGGACAAGGTCGTTCCTGATGCGATGCGACACACGTTTAATACCCACAAAGGCGTATTTATTGCCGGGCAGGCTCCCTGGAACTTTCACCAGCAACTAGAGCTATTTGCTGGCGAGGTAGACAAAGTGTTTGTGAGTCCGGCTGCCATACAAAATCCTGTGGTAGCTACACCCAAAAACTACAAGTTGCCCAATATCCGCAAGTTGCTTGTCGAAGGACTCAGCGACACCGACTTGATGACACTCTGCCAGGATTATTTCCCAGAGGTGTATAATGCTTTTGGAGATTCGCAATCTAGGGCGCAAAAAGTCAACGCGCTTTTGGATTATTGCAAAAGAAGGCTAAAATTTGAAGAATTACTGCATCAACTGGAAGAGCAGTACCCTGAGCAGTATGCCTTGCACAAACCTTATCGTGAATAGCAGTTTGTTTTCAGGCATTTTCACTGAGTTTTTCCTGAGCCAGTTCCCAGAACTTTTCATTGGGTTTGATGCCTCGTTTATCGGCTGAAAATTCGGGTTTGATGCGTTCTACAAAATACATTTTGAGTGTCAGCCCGTTTTTTACTTCTATTTCCCCCCGGTATTCGCATTCAAAAAAGTCTTTGACGAGTGCATAGGTATCTCCGGAGATGTTTACACGGTTTACTTCGCCTCCGCTTTCCATTCTGGAAGCGATATTGACGGGGTTTCCCCAGATGTCGTAGGCAAATTTGCTGGTACCGATGACACCGGCGCGGATTTCTCCGGTGTTGATTCCGAGGCGGCATTGCCAGTAGTCGCTTCCTTCGAGGAGTTTTTCTTTGCGGCGGCGTTGCATAAATTCCTGCATAGACAATCCAGCAAGCACTACGTCTACGGGGTTCGTGGTATTGGGTTCGGGAATTCCTCCGGCACACATATAGGCATCTCCGATGGTTTTGATTTTTTCCATTCTAAACTGCTTGATGATGCTGTCAAAAGCAGTAAAGCAGTCGTTGAGTTCTTCCATCAGCACATCGGGGGTCATTTTGGCGGCTACTTCTGTAAACCCTTTGAAGTCTGTAAATAAGATCGTGACTCTTTTGTAAGTCCGCATTTTGGCAGTTCCGGTGGCTTTGAGTTCATTGGCTACACTGAGGGGCAGGATATTGAGCAGTAAGGCATCAGATTTTGCCTGTTCTTCTTTGAGCGACATGTTGAGGTCTTCGAGGTTGTCTCTTTGGGTCTCGATTTCTTCTTTTTGTTGTCGGATTTCTTCATTGAGCAATGCCTGTTGGTCTCTTTGTTGGCGACGCAAGACGGCAATCCGATAGAAGATACCGTTTCCGATCAGCAACAAAATCAGTGCGATTGCCAGGGTGATAATAATCCAATAAAAACGACGGAAAAAATATTTCCAAGTAAGTCCTTTGAGTTGGTAGTTGATTTGGTCGAGCAGATCGATGTTATCCTGACGAAGTTGTTGATAAAGTCGGTCATTTTTTTCTAATTCGTCTTCAAGGGCTTCTGCAAGATTCTGCAAGGAATCTTTTTGCGCTTGGCTGAGGGTTTCGTCTTTGAGTTTAGTCAGTATTTGCGTAAGATTGGTTTTGATCGCCTGGTTTTGCTCAATCAAGGCTTTTTGTTGCTCAATGATTTTTTGGCGTGTCTTATCCAGATTTACGAGAGGGTCTGTACTGGGTACTTCAATTGTTTCACCGTTTTCGCTGACTTCAATGGTATTTACTTCGGATTCTTGCGGTTCTTCGGTATTTTCGGTACTTTGGTTCTCCTCTTCGGTTTTTGAATCTTCGGTTTTCTTTTCGGCCAATGCGAGGCGGGCGGCTTCCAACTCTTTCAGGAGGTTGTCATTGAGGTCTAGCAGAGAATCATTATTTGTTAAAGAATTTACGGAGCTGATTTCTTTGCCGAAGGTGCTTAGTTCGCTTGCCTTGATTTGGGTTTGGTTGGGCTTGGTTGGATTGCCCTGAATGCTTTCGTTGTAAAAGAAATTACTGGTATAATCTTTTACTTCCAGCTCATATTCTTGATTTTCACGGAGTAAAGCGACGTACAGTCCGTTTTGATTGGAGGGTTTGACTTCAATTTGTTCGTTAGAAACTTTGTTTCTGAGGCTTACTTTGACATTTCTGCGGTCTGTAAAGGCATCGCCTACTTGGATTTGGTAAGGTATTTTTTTGGCTTCCAGCAGAATATCCTGACTGACTTCATATTCTTTAATTTCGCTGAGGTCAAGTTTGAGCGTAGTGGGGGCAAAAAGGCTATTGGAGACCGTAATTTCGTAGCTTGCGTGGATAGGCAGTCGTACTTTGAAGCTGCTTAGGTTGTTGAATTGCTGAAAAATTTCATTGTCTTTTTTGATCACAACGTCAGCGGTGACAGGTACTTTGAGGTCGGCATCTATAATATCGATAAAATAAATGACCTTATCTATATCAAAAAAGTTATCCTTGCTGATAGCTTCCAACTGTGTGATTTGAGCAGATGCTACATAATGATTGAACAAGAATAAGCTTAAAAACAATAATTTTTTCATATTCAATTGCAGAAATTCTTCAAACCTAATTCCGTTTTTTTACTAACCTTTGTGTGTTAAGTAGTCCATAGTAATTAGTCGATAGTCCATAGCAAATACAATTGTGTTGGTTATCAATTAATTACGAAAATAACTCATATAAACTAATTACAAACAACTAGTTAGTTCCCCGAAGGGATATTGTTTACAACACGTTAAAATCGATTAAATCTAGGGAATATTTCAGAATAATGCGTGATTTATCTTACTTAAGTTGCTCGATACACTTCCTTTGCTTGCTTACACCTCAGATAAAACACCTCATATTTTCTCAATTCAACGATAAACATTTAAATATTCGTTTCAAAAACGATTACCTCGCCATAACTCACAAAACCATTAGAATCAATCACATAAGCCCTAACAAAATAGCTTCTCCCGGATTCTAAGTTATTGAGGTTTGTAAAATAAGTATTTCCTTCAGAAGGATTTTGTCCTTCTGCCTGATTATCTTCTAGGGTTGGCAGATTATGCGTAGCCCAACAATGCCCAAACTCTTGAGCATTTTGTGCCAGTTCACTGAATTCACCTACTCCGACGGCAGTACTAAGAGCGATATTAGTCACCGATATCGTAGAAACCAAGCCCGGAATCACGGTAATTTCCTCTCCATAGCTTGTGCCTTCGCTGGTAGTGAGATAAGCCCTTACAAAATAAGGCGTTTCGCGCTCCAAGTTACTCAGGAATGATACAAATGTAAGGGGTTGGGTACTATTGATAAAGTTTGTAAATGGACTCGATACGGTTGGGTTCGGGGTAGTGCTCCATACGTGTCCATAAGCCTGTATATTTTTATCTTCCAGATCGCTGACATCGAGCAGAAGCCCTTCGATAAATGCAGCATTGGTTCTGATTTCCAGGGGTTTGCCAGTTCGAATGATATTTTCTCTTTTTTGTTCGAAAAAAGGCTCGCAGGTGGTACACAGAAGTAAGAGCATTCCAAAACAAAGGTAATTTCTCATTGCCGAAAGCTTAAAATTTAAGTCCCACACTAAAAGAAGGCTGCTGATACCAATAATCATAATCCAGGTTGTAGTGCAAGCTGAATTTTTCTTTGATGTGTGGATATTTTTCAATCAATTTTTTTTGTTCGCGAATATTTTTTCGTCCTTTTAAGGCTACTCGTATAATATCTGTAGCCCAGATGGCTGCACCGCCAAGCATCAGCAAACGTCCTGTCCGTCTTTGATTATTGGAGCGATCATAGAACTTTTGAGTATCTTCAAAAGTTTGGGCATTCAGGTATTTATCGTATGTTTTATTGGATTGGCTATTAAGGACGATCCCAGTTCCGATTAATGAAAAAGTGGCTACGGTATTCAAATACCAATATTTGGGATAATGCCTTACTTTGGTATTGCCTAAGCCGGGCAAAAGCAAGGAATAAGCGGCATTTTCGGGGCCACCTACGACAAAAGGATTCAGATTGGTTTTTACATCAAGTTTAAACCATACATCTTGCCCATCGAAGCGCGGATTTTCCTGATAATAATTCCAGACAATGATCTTTGGACCGGGCAGCAGATACTCCCCTACATCTTTGCCTGTTTCGCTTACATTTTGTAATGATTCGGAATAAGACTTTCCTTGATCTTGAGAATAACGAATAGAAATATTGTACAAATGTTTTCCGGCTTGTTGGGGTGTTTCTACGATGGTATAAGGGATAAAAATTTGCTTATTTTCTTTGGATACTTTGGCTGTATCAAAGACAATAGTTTGGGCTAAAAGATCAGAAAAAAAGATACACCCTCTTAGCATTAAAAAAACAATAAACAATTTTTTCATATTTTGAAAGCATCGTACCAACCATCAAAAGTAATACAAGCATCAGGCCGATACAAATGTTTAAAGGCTTTTATTCAGGAGAATTTGGAGAAAAAATGATTTTGTTGTAAATCCGGGAACAGTTCTGAATCTGGCAGGGCTTATAGTTTTATATTTTTAGGTGCTTTAGCCCAATAGTATGCAAAGGTTTGGATAAATAAAAAAAAGCGTTAAATTGGGTTTACTAAGACACCAAACAACGCTTTTATGGAGAGCAGAACCCTCGTACTTGCAATATTAGCCAAAATGTCTAAGATAGGCAAAGGCAATTTTTTTCACATCTAATCCCTCTGTTTATGAGCATTAGTGGGAGGATTAATTTTAGTCAGATGTCAAGATACGGTACGTACAGTTCAACGCCTCCCTGAGCGCAGTTTCTATTGCCAAATCAGCCCATTGGTTAGCTCTACCCAAGAAAGACAGAGCAGCTTTTTCTATGGCGGATGTCAAAACGCTTTATCACAACCAATTACTGCTCGATAGATTTTTTGACGTGTTTGCCATCAACCCAAACAAACATATAAATAATCCCAAACTCCAAGAACTTTATTATTTTGGGGCTATTAACTCCTAAAATTTGGCAAAGTATTATTATTATCAAGTGCTATTATTAATTTTGGTGGCTGTAATTTTACTGTTAGTCGAGCTATTTCAGTAGGAACGGGCGTGATTACAGGAGCTTATAGTTATATAGGTCAACAAACCCAAGTATCCACTACGAATTATATAAACTTGCCTGCTATTCAGGGTACACCTGCCCCAATTTATATGAATTTGAGCCATTTAGGTGGATTGAGTTATACTTGGGTAATTAATAGCAGGATTGGAAACGCCCCTTTTTATTCATCTGGTTCTTATGGGCAGATAGAAGTGTATAATGGAGCTTGTATTAATGTTACCTGTACCGTAGCTACTGCCTGTGGCAATACTTCAGTCAATTTTGTCGCTTATCGGTCTAATGGAAGTGGCGGATATTATATGAGTGTTTACCCCAATTCGGCTAGTGAAGAACTGACCTTAACAGTGCTAACAGAAGAAACAGCAAATAGTGATGCTTTCCCAGTTGATGAAAGTAAGGCAGTAAAGATAAACGATAAAGTAAAATTAATCAACAATTTGCAAATACCAATGTGGTAAGGTAAACTCAAAGATGGGAAGGTTACCTTTTCCACAACACACTTGCCTAGTGGCTTATACTATCTGCAAATAGAAGGTGAAACACCTGCCGTGAAACAAGTGATTATCAGACATTAATTGTTTGAAAAGTCAAGGAAAATATAAATAGAGTAATCCTCCACAAGTGAGGATTACTCTATCACTGTTCAGTATCTAAAAATCCTGAACTTAACCTGTCAGGGATTTTTAATACATTCTCTTTAAACCTTCTTCCAAGGTCCTGTAATGGCAAATGTCAACCCGGCGTGTTGGATATTGACAAAAAAGGTCTTGCCTGAGGGTGAGAATACGCCTCCTGCGAATTCGGACTCAAAGCCGATGTTTTCGGCAAGTTTATAAAATTCACCTTCGGGGCTGATTCCGACGATGTTGGGATGGCTGCGGTCTTCGCAAGTAATGACATCTGCCCAGGGAGCCACGGTGAGGTTGTCGCAGTTTTGGAGCAAATCCAGGTCATTGGGTTCCACAAAAAGCTCAAGGGTTCCGGGCTGGTTTTTCTCTTCTGGTGTTCCTTCTAGGGCACTGGGTACGTAGCGAAAGATTTGCCCTTTTTTATTCTTACCGCCATTGGTGCAAGCGAAATAGATTTCGCCGTTGCCGTACCACATCCCCTCCCCTCTTGCAAAACGTGCTGCCCCTTTTTCAAAACCCCTCAGACGAAGATCATCCTCTGGAGATTCCACATCATCGATATCAAGCCATTCTACCTCAAATTTTTGTTTGACTGGGAAAGTTTCATATTTAGCATCCCAGTTGCGGGTATCGCGGCTTTTCTGGTCTTTGATCGCCAGGATTTGTAATTTGCCGCCTTTGATGAGTTTACCGGGTGTATGTGGAATAAAGCGGTAAATCAAGCCATCGTGCTGATCTTCAGTCTGGTAGACAATCCCTGATTTGGGGTCTACAGCCACAGCTTCGTGATTCATGCGCCCCATAGCTATGAGCGGGATCGGTTCAGCCAATTGGATCTTGGTACTTGCAGGCACTTCAAAATTATACCCGTGGTCTTTTTCACGGCTTTCGCCTTTTTTAAGATTGGTCTCTTCGCAGCTAATCCAGGAGCCCCAGGGAGTAGGTCCTCCGGCACAATTGCGGACGGTACCCACAAGGCTGAGGTATTCGTTTTCTAAAGTTTGGGTTTCTTCATTAAAAATTAAGGTTGTAGTACCTCCGAGGCAGGGTTGTTTGCCCATTCCAAAATCATAGACCATTTTGGGGTCAATTTTGGCAAGCAATTCGTTCTGTTTTCCAAAAGGTCCTTCTTCGGGGTCTTCAGGATTCATTTCATGATTTCGGATCAGGATGACTTTCCCTTTTTTTCCGGCAAAGGTAGCCATGCCATCCCCTTTGCCAGGGATTAAAAAGCCGTCACTCATCGGAGTACCCATTTTAGAGATGATTTTATAGGAAAATCCTTTAGGAAGGTTCAGCATACCTTGGGGGTCTTTGACCAAAGGGCCATAACCCACTTCATTGGAAGAAAAATGAGAAGCTGCATAGGCAAACTTATTCAAACCCAAAAAACCCAGGCTTACTGCGCCGCTTAGTTTTAGAAAATCACGTCTAGTGGTATGGAGAGTCGTTTTCATCCGATTTTTAATTGTTAAAATAAACCTGACCAAAACTAAGGAAAGAAATACAAAGAAAAAACTAAACTAGATCAAGGATTTTTTAATTTTGAGGATATTGAACAATTTATGTACGAGGATGATAGAAATAGGTCAGTTTCAAACCCTTGAAGTTTTGAGGGATACAGGTAGTGGGCTTTTTTTGGGCGACACAGCAGGCAATGATGTGCTATTACCCGGCAAAGAAATCCCTTATGGAGTAAAAGTAGGGGATAAAATCAAGGTTTTTATTTATCAGGATAAGCAAGGACGCACCATTGCCAGCAGCCGCTCCCCAAAAATCACACTGCATCGTTTTGCTTTTTTAGAAGTCAAAAAAGTGACCAGTGTGGGAGCTTTTGTGGATTGGGGTCTGGATAAAGACCTACTTGTACCCTATCTGGAACAATATGCTGCACTCCAGGAAGGTAATTTTTATATTTTTTATCTCTATCTGGATGCCAAAACCAATCGGCTAGTTGCTTCTAACCGGATCAACGGATTTTTAAATAATGAAAAACTTAACCTGATCGAGGGGCAGGAAGTAGAACTCATTGTCTGGGAATCAACTGATCTAGGCTACAATGTGATCATCAACCACCAGCACAAAGGATTACTGTATAAAAATGAAATATTCAAGCCCGTCCAAATTGGGCAAATTCATCAGGGATTTATCTACAAAATCCGGGAAGATAACAAGATCGATGTGCGCCTTCAAAAAACAGGATTTGACAATATCGAACCCGCAGCAGCCAAGATTTTAGAAACTCTCCGAAATCAAGGTGGTTTCTTACCGCTTTATGATGGTAGTTCGCCAGAAGAAATCCGAGATCGTCTGCAAATGAGCAAAAAAACCTTCAAAAAAGCCATTGGGAATTTATACAAAGAACAGATCATTAAAATCGGTGAAAAGGGCATTTATCTCCTGGAAGATGATACTGTTTAGGAATGGATAATGTAATATTTTTTTAAACATTACTTTATTTAATTATCATTCCTGAGCACAAGACGATTAGAGGAATGTGGGGGTTTTGTCGGGGAGATAATTTTCTCGAAGAAATTTTATGGTAAAATAGACTACAAACCGTAGCATATTTTTCTCGATAATAATTTATTCCTGAAAGATTTATTTGCTAAATTGCTTAAGAATTTCAACCCTTAAACAATCCTTATTTTTATGAATTTACATTTTAAAAATTCCTTGCAAAAATTCCTTGCAAAAATTCCTTATGTATGCTTAGTTTTTTTAATAGCTACCAGCATGAATGCTTGTCATGAAGTTCAAGACCCTCAACCGGACATTGAGCTTACCAAAGAAGACCTTGAGCCTTCTTCTTCGCCCAAATCTTTGAATGTTCCCAGTCCTACGGATACCGTGGAGTATCCTACGATTCTGGGAGCAAGACTACCCAATCCCTATCTGCTTGCCAATATGCGGCAAGCCTACACCAATGTCAAAGGGGGTAACTGGAGTAGCCTTGCTGCCAGCCATAAGTATGTGCGCTTTCGCCCTAGCACCCTAGATCAATTGGCTACTTTGGAAGAAAGCCTTGATCTTGAGCTTTTTGATGAACCTCTGGACTATCAAATCATCCAAGAAGGAGATTATTATCAAGACCCGAGCATACCAGATGAGCAAATCACCTGGCAATATGCCGTAGTACCTGCTAGTTTTTCTTTTCCGAGCGGAATAGTTTATGAGACCCTGGCAAGCATCCACATCCCCGATGATACCAACATAGAGGCCGAAGCTGAACGCCTGGCTGGTCTTAATGCCGACGGAGACGGATTGGCTAGTGCCTCTGCATCATCAGGAATTAAAGGTGGAGTAATAACCAATATCGTATCTTGCCCCCCAGGCTATTGCCCCGACCCCGCTACTGGACTTACTACCTGCAGACTTTGCACAACGCCTACTCCGCAACCCGGTGCTACTCCTCAGGGCAGGATTATGGTCAATGATATTAATGCAAGAGTGCAAGTAGGTATTGTAGGCGTACGGAGAGTTAGAGTAGTAGCCCGACGTTGGTTTAAAGTAGAAAGAACCTTTACAGATATAAATGGCAATTTTACCATCAATAAAAGATTCAGAAATAAAGTAAAACTTCTGGTAAAGTTTAAGAATGAACACGCCATCATTCGCGGTGTACGTGGCATAAGGTTGTGGCAGATGTTTTTTCCTGTTAAATTCAGGGTGGGGACTTTTAGTGGCAATCAAATTAACACGGTACAAAGTACTTTTTTGCGTAATGATGTAATCAACTCAAGAGGCACGCGTAATTGGGTGGCAGCCACTGCACTCAACACGCTGCAAAACTTCAAAACACTGGCTACTGAGCAAGGTACGGGTACGATCAATTGGCGATTAAAAATAATGCTATCCAATTGGGGATTTGTAGGGCGAGCTAGTGCACCTTTATTTGCCAAAAGGCTGGTCAATGATCTGCCAGAAGTTTTGGTTAGAAGCACTTTGGTAGCCAGCTTTTCTTATATAACCGCAGGAATCAGCCTGTTTTATGAAACACTCAAAAGACAAATAGATGTGGCTTACAGCTATAATGTAGTTAATATTAATGACTTGAACTCTGATCGAGTTGTTGAGACACTCTTTCACGAGTTTTCACACGCAACCCACTACAATCAAAATGGGAATACCTGGTATGCTAATTTCGTAGATGCCATTGTAGCCGAATCATTAGCTAACTCTGGAAATGACGATTTTAATGCCTATGGTCAAGGAAATACTGCCAACTCTCCCATTATTGCTGTAGGAGAGAGCTGGGCTTATCACTACGGACGATTTCTAGCAGATCAACGCTATGGTGTAATGTCTTCGTGTATTACTGCACAAGAAGGCGGTCCGGTATTTTGTGGGGCTGCCCGACCTTATACGGCTGTTTTGGAAGCCTTCAACCCTAACTTACTGACCGACCCCTATCGCTGGATACCCGATGGACTTTATTGGGATTTGAATGATAATACGCCAGGGGAAGCTGTGGCGGGTATTGGAGGTTTTGACCAAGTATCTGGTTACACCAATAGACAAATGTTTGCAGCTTTCTCTACTAATATCCGAAGTCTTCAGCAATACAGAGATAGACTATTACAGCTAAATAATAACAATCAATTAACACAAGTTAATACTTTATTTCAATTTTATGGATACTAAAATGTATAGAAATATTTTGTTTTTTATCGTAATAGCAATTTCCAACACAGGTTGTCCAGACAAGTGTATTAATCCTGAGTACCATTTTGAAGTTGAGGCTTCAATAAAGCCAGACAATGAGGCTATAAAAATAGGTGATACTATTTTTGTAGAGTCTCATTTTTCAGAAAGTCTCCTAGATGTAGAAACAAATATGATTATAGAGTATTCAAATGCCAAAAAAATTGGGAGTAATATAGGTTTTACTAATCTTGATTTTTATGGCAATCTTAATTACAATTCTATTTTAGATTTTTCTTATGTTTCTATTTCCGGTCAGATATATAATTCCAAAGATATACCATTGCCTAATCAGGTTAATCAATTAACTTATGAGTATGCTAATAATGAGTATAAACTCAAAATTGGTATTATCCCTAGAAAAAAAGGAATCTACTTACTGGGACTAGGTAATGGACTAAGTTTAGGCCGTAAAAACACTAAGGAGTGTGACCAAGCTAGTTTTTCTATTACACTTTCAAATACCGATCAACATTTGTATTTGTTTGAAGATGTATATGGCAACCTCAGTGAATACGACCGTCAGCGGTCTTACTGCTTTCGGGTAGTAGACTGATGATTTCCTCTTAGGCAGGCTTATCAAGTCTGTCTGAGAGGTTTTATAAAGCCTTTAGCAATATCGAGACAGGCTTTTACAGCTAAATAATAACAATCAATCAGTACAGGTAATTGACTTATTCCAACAATATGGGTACTAAAATAACAGTAAAACTTACTTTACTATCTCTTGGATTATTGTTTTTGATGACATCTTGCCCTGACTCTTGCTTGGATATAAGTTATAACTTTGAAGTAACCTCTTATTTTACCCCGGAAATCGACAGTATCTCTTTGGGAGACACATTATATTTAATTTCAGAATTTCCGACTGATTTAGAAGATGTACTTACTTCATCACTCATCGACTATTCCAATGCAAAAACTATCGGCGGTATACTAGGGGTAAGTGAATTAATTCCTAATGATAGTAAAACTCCAACAGGAGCCGTATCCCAATTTAAATATATTGCCATAAACGGTAAAATATTTAATGACAAAACAGTCCCAAGTCCTGAAGTTTTTCAACAACTCAGTTATGAAGAGACTTCCTCTACATACAGATTAAAAATAGGGCTTATTCCTACAAAAAAAGGGGTTTATTTCTTGACAAATGGTGATGCTTTGAGTAGAGGTAGAAAAGAAAGCAATTGTGAGAGTGCAAGTTTCTCGATGCAAGTTAGTAATCAAGATCAAAACTTATATCTCTTAGAAGATTTTCTAGGACTTCCTGCTGATGAGAACAACCAACGACTCGGTTACTGCTTCCGTGTAGTAGACTAATGATTTCCTCTCAGGCAGGCTTAAAAATCTGCCTGAGAGGTTTTTATGAAGCCTTTAGCAATAAGGCTTTTACAATGGCGAGGAAACCAATCCATTAAATTACTCTTGATTTTTAAAACCATAAGAGTTTGCGAGTTCTACTTCATCTAACCAAAACTTGGCAGGATTTTCTGCATTTTCAATATGAATTGTTTCAGTCTTAATAATTTAAAATAACACTTTATTTAATTTTTATTCCTCAAAAATAGTGAAACAAAATAGCTATTTTTAATAGAATAATTCCATGTAAAAAAGAAAAAAGCTAATTAAAATAGCTAAATGTTAAATAAATATACTTATTAAAAATATTAAGTTATCTTTGATAAACAATAAAACAATTTTAGAGAGTCTGTTTTCAAATTTATCCAAAAATAACTATATTAGAGCATAAGCCTATGATTTCTATGATAAAGCCTACTGAAACCCTCGAGAAATTTGATTTAGCCCTTGAACCGGAGCAAATTCATCTACTTACCGAACATCTTTCGGCAGATAATCAATTTTTGTTATTGCTGGAGTTGCTTACAAAACTTAACGGGTTTAAATTTTCGGAAAACATAGATGGCATCATCCAAAGCTTTCTCGAAAAAAATACCCTGGATTTCAAAAGCCTGGAAAAACTCAGTGAGATTTGGATAATGCAGAAAGAGGCTCTTCAAAAAAGTGCTAACTTTCAATACTTTATGCAATCTTTCGAAAACTGGAATTATGGGCAGCTTCGTAAATATTTCGGACTGCAAAAAATCGAGAATCATCCTCTACTCAACAATTGGCTGGATGTATCACAAGAAGTTCTTTCAGATGATGAAAGTAAACAGCTTGAAAGCCTAAGAAATGACCTCAAAAACTACGTTCCCCGCTGGAATGAAGACGAACTCAAAATATTTTTCATCAGTGGCATTCTTCGTTTGCTCAACTATGAAAAAGTAGATGTATACAGTGCCTTTGCACAAAGAAATCTGGGTGCGAGTCTAACTACGCTCGATGGAGAGCTCGTATACGTAAACGGTCGGGTTGATTTCCTAGTTTCCGCAGGTGACTACAGCCCGGAAGCTCCTTATTTTTGCTTACACGAATACAAAAAAGAAAGAGGTACCGACAGCGACCCTTTGGGGCAACTACTGGTGGCGATGCTTGTCGCACAGACACATAACGAAGAAAAATTTCCGCTTTATGGTGCTTATGTGTTTGGGAGAAATTGGATTTTTGTTATCTTAGATAAAGATCAATACAGCATAAGCAGACAATTTGATGCCAGCGAAGAACCCATTTATGAAGTGTACAAAATTCTTCGCAAATTAAAAGGAATCATTGAAAAACAGCAGCAGTGATCAAGGCAAGATTTTATGCATCCATCTCCGGTATTTATCTCTAAAATTATACCGAAGATGGATAAAATACAATTGTTAATAACAAAGTTTAGTCTCATTGACAGAAGTAGCGTGAGCAGCCACCCTTACCACTTTTTTATCCACAAAGACCACACTCAAGCAGCCATATTTTCTCTTATAAAAATAATGAATACGCTGTGTACCATCCCATTTGCGTACATTTTCCTGCCTGTCAGGATAGCCTAAACCTTGCTCTATTTCCTGTGGAGATCGATGCATAATTTCATTGGTCATCTTACCAAGATAGTTGCTCCTGACTTCAATATAATCCTGCCCGGAGTAAAAGAAAAAACCATGACCGAGGAAAAACACGCCTCCACCACAGTTATACTCAGCACCGTCTGGAGAATCACCCGTAAAACAGGGCAGGGCATTTTTGATGTCTTTCTGTTGAGCTCCTAGTTGAAGTCCATTTAGGGTGCCTTTTTCCAGGTCAAAAAACAGATTTTCGCAGGCATTATTCTCTATTTTAATCTTATCGGAATCGGCAAATTTATTTTCATCTACTTTGACAAGCGTCGCATACGCAAATAATTCCCCGGTTTGGGGCAAAAAACTGGAATAAGTTACGTATTCTTCGCTGATTTTTGTAATTACGATCAGGTTATCCTGATTGCAATTGGGAGCGGACTGTGTGATTTTTTGTTGAAAGCTTGCTTTTTGTGTATCTGCTTGCAATAGATCCCAGGTCACCTGACAATTCAACGTAGGGTAAGATACTGCATAACTTTTTTTAGAAAAATCATTCTTTAGTACAATTTTCCACGTATCCTTAATCCCAACCTGGTAGGCAATTCCAATCCAGGTTCCATCCATCCAATTGGTAGTTTGCGACCGAAGGACAGTATTTTGACAAACCATAAAAAACACAAATAATATTGCATGAATCTTTACTCTTTCCATAAGCTATTAGGTTATTTTACATAACTAATATATATCAGCTTAACACAATTTTGTTTGATTTTGACCCGAAAAAAAAATTATTTTTTTTATAAATAGTGCAAATACCACATTAGTTATCTTATTCGCTAACAATTTGGGTATATTTTAAAGCTTAAATCAGCCGATTAATTAATAATTTGATAATCTAAAATATTTAATTCCACAACTACTAAAAATTAATTTTGCAGTGTAATTAAATTTAAAGCATAATTAATTCTTTTTCAAAAGATTATTTGGCTTTATACACGATGGAACTTGTTCAAAGCTTTAACGGTTTTAGGTTTAACCCAAAAAAGTACAAAAATAAAACTTTAAATATCTTATTTGCGTAAGTTTTTGGTAAAACTATAAACCATAAAATTTTTAGACCATGGAACCCAAAAAAAATCCAAAAATTGACTTAAATGGCAAAAGAACTCCATTTCTTTTGTTTGGACTTGTCATCAGTTTGTCTCTTGTCATTATGGCTTTCGAATGGAAGTTTTATGACTCTCTAGAGACCATTGATCTAGGTAGCTTGCAAGAAGAACAGACAGAAATGATCGAGATTCCGATCACCGAAATGCCACCGCCACCACCTCCGGTTTTACAACAACCCGAAATCGTAGAAGTGCCCGAAGAAGAAGAAATTCAGGAACAAGTACAAATGGAACTGGATGTAGAAGTGGAAGAGGAAACTGTGCCCGATGTACCCGTTAAAATCAATGCACCACCACCACCGCCTCCAAAAGAAGAAAGAGAAGATGAAATCTTTCTGGTGGTTGAAGAAGGGGCTGCACCCGAAGGAGGTTTACCCAAATTTTACGAATACGTTAGCAAAAATCTGGTTTATCCAAAACAAGCCAAAAAGCTTGGTGTCGAAGGAACCGTAGTCATTGAAATGGTCGTAGACAAAGATGGCTCTCTAACTGATTTTAAAGTATTAAAAGGTATTGGTGCAGGTTGTGATGAAGAAGCGATTCGTATTATCAAGTCTTCTCCCAAATGGAAGCCCGGTAAACAAAGAGGAAGACCTGTCAGACAAAGAATGACCGTTCCCCTTCGTTTTAAACTGACCTAAAATACATTGATTTTAAAAATATTATCCATAATAATTTCATTCATCAAAACTCCTGTAATTTACAGGAGTTTTTTTATGTATATGCCTCTATCGCCTTCAAAAGTGCCACATTCTCGCTATGTGTTCCTACTGTAATCCTCAGGCAGCCTTCACAATACAATACCTTAGACCGATTACGCACGATGATCTGTTTTGAAACCAAATAATCATACATTCGATCTGCTTCTCTAAATTGCACCAATAGAAAATTAGCACTCGAGGGGAAAATTTTCAGGACTTCTTTTTGTTTATATAATTGCTCTTCTAAAAATAACTTTTCAGAAAATATTTCTTCAAGCATTTGTGCTTTTATTTCTGGTTTCTCGAGAGCTTTCAGGGCGACTTCCTGGGTCAGTAAATTGATATTGTAGGGAGGTTTGATTTTATTAAAAACTCGAATGATCTCCGGTTGGGCAAAAGCCACGCCTAGTCTGAGTCCAGCCAAACCCCAGGCTTTGGAGAAAGTTTTGATGATGATCAGATTTGGATATTCTTTGAGTGCTGAAATCAGGGAAAATCCGGGGGCAAAGTCTACATAAGCTTCATCTAGGAGTACGATGCCTGGGAAATTTTGAATGACTTTTTCCAGATCGCCTCGATGCATCAGATTGCCGCTTGGGTTATTGGGTGAGCAGATAAATAAAATTTTGGTTTGAGGGCTAAAAGAAGCAATAATTCGGTCTACATCCAATTGAAAATTGGGTAAAAGCGGTACTTCTAGCACACCGACATTATTCAGGTGGGCACTTACCTGATACATTCCATACGTGGGGGGCAGTATAATCACCTGATCTTGTGCGGGTTCACAAAAGGCTCGAATGACCAAATCTATAGCTTCATCGCTGCCATTGCCCAGAAATATCCAATCGGGAGGGATATTTTCGATTTGTGCAAGTTTAAGTTTTAAGTTTTTTTGCAAAGGATCAGGATAGCGGTTATAATATTCCGCAATACCAACAGAACCCAAAGAGTTTTCATTAGCATCCAGAAAAATTCCTTCGCTGCCCGAAAATTCATCCCGGGCAGAAGAATAGGGCTTCATCCGAAGCACATTCGGACGAAGCCAAGCATTGACATTAAATTCCATTTTTGAGGGCTTCTAATCTGACCGTAACGGCGTTTTTGTGTGCTTGTAATCCTTCGGCTTCGGCCATAATCTCTACGGTGCGTCCGATATTGCAAATTCCTTTGGCGGTCAATTTTTGAAAGGTAATTTTTTTCACAAAACTATCTAGCGAAACTCCGCTGAATGTTCGGGCAAAACCTTCTGTGGGCAAGGTATGGTTGGTGCCAGAGGCATAATCTCCTACGCTTTCGGGCGAGTAGGGTCCTAGGAAAACCGAACCTGCATTCATGACCCGTTCAGCCAGGATGTCATCCTGTGTGGTAGAAATAATGAGGTGCTCGGGTGCGTACATATTCGAGAATTCTAAAGCCTCTAGATTATTTTGGAAAACAATCGCCCGGCTTTTTTCCAGGGCTTGGGAGGCGATGTGCTGTCGGGGCAGCAATCTTAATTGACGAGACATTTCGACGAGTACCTGATCCACAAAATTTTCTGAAGAAGCAGCCAGAATCACCTGACTATCTTTGCCGTGTTCTGCCTGTGAAAGAAGATCGGCAGCCACAAAAACCGGATTGGCGGATTGGTCGGCAATCACGAGGAGTTCAGAGGGTCCGGCAGTCATGTCGATAGCCACCCCTTCTTCCGAAACGAGTTGCTTGGCTGCGGTCACGTATTGATTGCTGGGTCCGAAGATTTTATATACTTGTGGGATGGATTCAGTTCCATAGGCCATAGCCGCAATTGCTTGAGCACCTCCAGCTTTGAATACGTGTTTGATATTGAGCAAATTAGCAGTGTATAAGATCACTGGATGGATAGTACCGTCTTTGTTGGGGGTTGAGCAGAGGACAATGTCTTCGCATCCGGCCATATTGGCTGGAATCCCAAGCATCAAAATGGTAGAGAAAAGAGGTGCGCTCTGGCTGGGAATATACAAACCGATTTTTTCAATGGGAGTGCTTTTACGCCAGCAGGAAACACCTTCCATAGTCTCGATCTTTCTGAGGGTTTCTTTTTGGGCAATATGAAATTTGGCAATATTATATTTGGCTACCTGAATCGCTTTTTTCAATTCATCGCTTACAAAGCGGTTGGCTTCTTCAAATTCCTGATGACTTACCCGGAAATTTTCAATCCAAACATCATCAAATCTTTTGACAAATTTCCGCAGCGCAGCATCACCTTCTTCTTTGACCTGATTCAAAATAGGCTTTACGGCTTCGTGAAGGTCTTCATACTTCTGACCGGCGCGTTCACTCAGTTGTGCCCAACTGGATTTTGGGGGGTATAAAATCTTTTTCATTGTACTTCAAATTAAGTCCCTCTCGGAACTCTTAAAACTCAAAATGCATATTAGTTTGTTTTAAAAATCTATGAGTAGTAGGTGATCCTCTTTTGGGTAGTATACAACAATTAATACTATGAGTTTAAATAAATGAAAACACAGACCACAACGGGCTGTCATTTGGCATTAGATCTTTAATACTACCTTCTTCCGATATGGATTAGATCAAGAGATCATTTTTTCGATCGGAATAACGAGAATTCCTTCAGCTCCGGCAGCTTTAAGCTGCTCTATGACTTTCCAAAATTCATCTTCATTCACCACAGAATGCAAAGAACTCCAACCCTCCATAGCCAGAGGCATCACTGAAGGGCTTTTCATCACTGGCAGAATGCTACTTACCTTAGCAATCGCATCATTGGGTACATTCATCAGAATGTATTTAAAATTACCGGCTTTTTTAACGGCGTGGATTCGGAAAAGTAGTTGCTCAAGAATTTCTTGTCGTTCAGGAAGCATCTGCTTATTGGCAATCAATACGGCTTCGGACTTGAATATTTTCAAAACCTCTTTTAATCCATTGCTAATCAAAGTGCTGCCTGAGCTTACAATATCGCAGACGGCATCTGCCAGACCAATGCTGGGAGCAATCTCTACAGAGCCGCTGATTTCGTGAATCTCGGCTTTGATGCCTTCTTGATCCAGGTAAGCTTGCAATAAGCGTGGATAAGAAGTGGCTATTTTAAGACCTTCTAGGTCTTCTACTCCATAAAAATCGTGTTCTTTTGGTACAGCAATGGACAGACGGCATTTGGAAAAGCCCAATTTTTCAACCATCTCCACGTCTTCGGCTTTCTCCACGAGTACATTCTCGCCCACTATTCCGATATCAGCAATGCCATTGGCGACATATTTAGGAATGTCATCATCTCTGAGAAATAGAAATTCTAGCGGAAAATTATGCGAATCAGCTTTTAGTTTGCCCATTGCTTGGGTGAATGAAACCCCACACTCGCGGACCAGCTCAAGGCTGCCCTCGCTCAGTCGTCCTGACTTTTGTATGGCTAAACGTAATCTTATATCCAATGTAAAAAGTTTTTTTTGGGAATGCAAAATTAGTAAATAATCTTTCATTTAGATAAGAATTGTCTAACAAATGCCCAAAAAGAAAATTCTATGTTTAAATTTGGATAATCAATTATTTGATAAAAACCTACATAAACCCAGCATACGGATTATACATAAGCGTGTGTTGGATTTCAAGCAGGTGCAAAACATTTGATCATTTTGATTTTGTATAAAGCAAAAGAATATGTCCAAAAAAAATGGCAATCGCTCCAATAGAATCATTAATCCTGATGGTTCACGGTCAAATACTGCTTCATTTCGTGATAATCTGGAAGCTTTCAAAAATATTCCCAAGCTTTTTGCTCTTATCTGGCAGACAAACAAGACGCTTACCGTCTTAAATATCTTGCTTCGGCTTCTGAAGTCGGCTATTCCGTTATTCAGTCTTTATATTGGGAAGCTCATTATTGATGAAATCGTGCTCATGATTCAGAATCCATCAGAAGCAGACTTTAATCAATTATGGTGGTGGATCATGCTTGAGCTTGGAATGGCATTTCTTTCAGATTTGCTCAACCGGGCTATTATATTGGCTGATGCGCTGCTTGGAGACTTATTCGGCAATGAAAGTTCTATTCGACTTATGAAACAAGCGGCTTTGCTGGATTTGGCACAATTTGAAAACGCCGAATTCTACGATAAGCTTGAAAGAGCACGCAAGCAAACCACCAATCGGGTTCATTTGATGTCACAAATTTTGGGACAATTTCAGGATATTATTACTGTTTTTTTCCTTTCGGCTGGCTTAGTGGTTTTTAATCCTTGGTTGATTATATTTTTGCTTTTAAGCATTATCCCTTCTTTTATCAGCGATGCTTATTTTAATCGGTCTAATTATTCGTTGGTCAGGGGTTGGACACCTGAGCGTCGGGAACTAGATTATTTGCGATACATTGGTGCCAGTGATGAGATGGCCAAAGAGGTAAAAATCTTTGGGCTTTCTGATTTTATTACGGATCGTTTCAAAGACTTGGCGCATCGTTATTACTTGGCTAATCGTGCTTTGGCTATCAAAAGAAGTATCTGGGGCTTTTTTTTCACCGTTTTGGGTACTATCGGTTATTATATAGCCTATATTTTTATTATCTGGAAGACCATACAGGGTAATCTGACTATAGGTGATTTGACTTTTCTATCGGGTTCTTTCAGTCGTTTACAGGCCATTTTGCAGTCGGTTTTTAATCGTTTTTCTTTTATTGCACAAGAAGCCCTTTTTTTACAAGACTTATTTGATTTTCTAGCCATGAAACCATTGATTAGCTCGCCGGATAAACCCAGGCCTATTCCTCCAAAAATTCAAACAGGTTTTGAGTTTGAAAATGTAGGTTTTAAATACCCGAATACAGCAATTTGGGCGGTAAGGGGCGTTCATTTTCATTTGAAAGCCGGAGAAAAACTGGCATTGGTAGGCGAAAACGGAGCCGGTAAAACAACCCTGGTTAAGCTTCTGGCCAGACTTTATGAACCAGATGAAGGGCGCATTCTCCTAGATGGTATTGATGTGCGAGAATACGATCTGTTGGAATATAGAAAATTAATCGGTTTAATTTTTCAGGATTTTGTAAAATTCCAATTGATAGTTTCGGAGAATATTGCGGTGGGGAAAATCGATCACCGCGAAAATGAAGAAGAAATTCAATTTGCAGCTGGGCAAAGTCTGGCTGATAAAGTGATTCAAAAACTTCCCAAAGGGTATAAGCAAATGTTGGGGCGACAATTTACAGACGGTGTAGAGCTTTCTGGCGGCGAATGGCAAAAAGTAGCTCTTGGGCGTGCCTATATGCGGGATGCTCAACTCCTTATCTTGGATGAACCCACAGCTGCCCTAGATGCCAGGGCAGAATACGAAGTATTTGTGCGCTTTTCAGAGCTTACCAAGGGCAAAACGGCCGTCTTGATCTCGCACCGATTTTCTACAGTAAGGATGGCAGACCGCATTGCCGTACTCAAGCAGGGCAAACTCGTAGAGATCGGCTCTCACGAAGCGTTGCTGGCTGCCGAAGGGCTTTATGCCGAATTATTTAATCTACAAGCAGAGGGTTATAAGTAAGGAATTAAGAATTAAGAATTAAGAATTAAGAATTAAGAATTAAGAATTAAGAATTAAGAATTAAGAATTAAGAATTAAGAATTAAGAATTAAGAATTAAGAATTAAGAATTAAGAATTAAGAATTAAGAATTAAGAA
>JANRIC010000232.1:0-16901 GCA_033765345.1 Microscillaceae bacterium | reverse complement strand
CGCCGACTGGGGTACGAATGTATCTGGACCTAGCACCCCCCGCTTTGTGATCGCCAATAATGGCAATGTAGGTATCGGCGACTTCCTGGTGGCCAACCCCAGTCAAAAACTGACCGTCAGCGGAAATGTACTCGCCACAGGGAGCTTTATCACTTCCGACAAACGCTTCAAGAAGAATATCCAGACCATCCCTTCGGCCATGGATCGCCTCAGCCAAATCAATGGGGTGAGCTATGCCTTTGAAACCCAAAAATTTGCCGGAAAAGGTCTTCCCGAAGGCCAAACCCTGGGTCTGATTGCCCAAGAAGTAGAAAAAGTATTCCCCGAACTCGTGGTAGAAGATGCCGAAGGTTTTAAGGCAGTTAATTATGACGGCTTAATCCCTGTCTTGATCGAGGCTCTTAAAGCCCAAAAACAAAACACAGAAGCTCTCGAGGAAAAAATCAAACAACTGGAAGACAAACTAACCAAGGTTTCTCAAACCAATAACCAAACCACTACTGAAGCTAAAAAATCTGCCGAGTTATTCCAAAATCAGCCCAATCCTTTTGATCAATCTACCCTGATTCGTTATTTCTTACCAGATAATACAACGCAGGCCCTGATGATCATCACAGATTTGCAAGGCAAAGAAGTAAATCGCCAGATTCTCACTGGTAGAGGCGAAAACAGCCTGAAAATAGAAGCGGCAAGCCTTGCCAAAGGAATTTATCTTTACACGCTGATCGCTGACGGGCAAGTCATTGATACCAAAAAAATGTGGCTCAGTGAATAAGTAAATAAACAGGGTCTGGGAGTTGGTTTTTGAGGTGAGTAGTCTATTTGAGTATACATCTTTCTGAAAGGCCAATTCCCTAAACCCTGCTTAAAAAGAATATTTACCAAAAACATAAATAATCAATCCAATAAATTTCCATAACCATGAACTTTTTTTTCTTCAAAGTAAGTCTCAGATCAATTTTAATCGTGTTAATGAGTATTTTTGTCGTTGGAATTCTGATGGAATCTTTTGCAGCCAAACCTTATGAAAGGAATTGGATACTCATTTATGAGAATGATGCCCAGGGCAAATGTTTGTATGGTGATAAAAAAGACCTTATCCGAGCCATTCAAACCGGAAACGAAATCAGAATATACTGGCAGGATTATGACCTAACAAACCATCAAATAAGAGGAGAGCATTCGGCAAGTGCAAAATTTCTGACCATCGAGAAAGATCATACAATACAGGCACAGATTGAACCCGTAGTGGAACAAGTCCTTGATTTTAATCAGACGAAAACAAATACGCAGGAAAATCTTGAATTATCTCTGATCGTATCTACAAGTGGTAAAAACGAAATGATCAGCAAAAACGCACAGCCTGGGGAGTTTTTAGCACTCAAAACCATGCGAAGCGGTGTCAAATGGTTTATAAAAAAATAATCACGTGAACGGCGACTTTAAAAATTATTTATCCTCTTATTTGAATCTTTCTTTGATTCAAAGTGAAAAAATCGTTTCTTTTTTTAAGCCGACTAGCTTAAAAAAAAACGATTTTTTTCTTAAATCCGGTAGCTTGTCAAACAGATTGGCATTTGTCCAGTCGGGAATATTAAGAGAATACCTGCTTACTTCTGAGGGGAAGGAAATCACCAAATGGATTTCTACCCGTGGATTTTTTGTGGTGGATCTGGAAAGTTTTCTTTTTGAGAAGGCTGCCCGATACCATGTGCAAGCACTGGAAGACAGTGCGCTTTTAGTGATCCACAAATCCCATTATAATCATATCCAGGATCATATCCCAGAATGGCCTTCATTGGAAAAATTATTCATCGTGAAGTGTTTTTCAATCCTAGAAGAGAGGATCATCACACACCTGTCTCTCACTGCTGAAGAGCGGTATCACTGGCTTTTTGCCTATCAACCCGAATTATTTAATGCAGTACCCCTGCAATACCTGGCCTCGATGCTGGGTATGACTCCCGAAACCTTGAGCCGTATTCGAAAAAAGAATGCCGAACGAAATTCTTGATTTTTATCAAGAGCTGTCGTTTCTTGGAAGGCTATCTTAGCGGTATCAATCATCAAAAATATTTGATACCATGCAAATCAATCTAAATGCCCCGGTTCTTCAAAAAAATCAAATCTTCATTGCTGCCGACCCTGCCAGCGTTTGGGAGGTACTTACAGACATTAATGCCTGGCCAAATTGGAATAAAAAAATCAGCAAGGCTCAAATTAAAACCCAACCACAAGCAGGAGTCTCCTTTTCATGGACAATCAACGGCACAGCCATCTCTTCAAAATTACACACAGTCTCTTTTCAGGAATCATTTGGCTGGACGGGCAAAACATTCGGAGCATCCGCCATCCATAACTGGTACATTGAGGCACACCAAGACGGCACTTTGGTAAAGGTGGAAGAAAGTATGGAAGGTTGGCTGATCTTTTTATTTAAAAACACGATGAACAAAGCCCTCGCCGAAGATATGGCTTTATGGCTTGAGCTACTCAAAAAGAAGTGCGAGTTTTCCTGAATGAATTGGAGGTTTGTCATGCTACATCTTCATAAAAATGCGTTAAAACAACATCGACATTTATTATACTCAAACCGAAGTGGTTTTCCGAGATTTTAGCTTTTAAATCATTAATAATCAAGCTAATCAATCAAGAAAATCAGGCAAATCACTTCAATCTGGGTATAAAATTAAACTGTCTAAAATCAAGATGAATTAGTCTTAAATCTGGATAAAATAATCTATACTCAAACCGAAGTGGTTTTAATCCGTAACACCGCTAAATTAGGGAATAGGAAAAAGCGAAAAAGTGAGCTAGAAGGTTAAAAATGAGGAAATATTTGTATCTTTGCTGTAAAATATTCGTAAAATCATATTACGTAACAGGGAATACGATTATGACAAACACTTATCCAGACTGGGTACTGGCACACAAAGCCAAAGGGACAGAAATTCGCCTGATTAGAGGTCATTATTACCTCTACAAAATCACAAGCAAGTGGAGTAAAGAGAAAAAACGAGCCGTCAAAATTACCGAAGGGATTTTATAGGACGGATCACCCCAGATGGCTTGATCAAGAGCCAAGCTAGAATCGCTAAAAGCCGCCTGCAAGAAGTGGCAGTGCTTGAGTTTGGTTTATTTGATTATCTACGCAGTGAGCACCAAAGCCTCTTGGAGAGTCTCCAAGTATTTTTTCCTGAAAATTATCAAGCCCTATTCTTGCTCTCTATGTTTCGTTTAGCCTATCAAAGCCCTTTGAAGCACATAAATTTTTATTACCAAAACAGTTATGCCCGTGAGGAGCTACCCGGAGTCAAATTAGGAGATAAATCTCTGACACAGCTTTTTAGAGAAATTGGCAGCCAAAGACCCCAGATTGTCAACTTTTTAAAAACCTTGATGAGGCAAGAATCTCACTTTTTGATAGATCAAACCCACATCATTAGCTTTTCTGAGCAACTGCCATGGAATAAGTTGGGCTACAACAGCCAAAAAGTCTTTGATCCACAGGTGAATTTACTTTTTATCTTTTCAGCACAAAGCAAAAGCCCCTGTTTTTATAGACTATTACCCGGAGACATTCGGGAAGTAAGCACCCTGAAAAACACCTTACTAGAAAGTGGTTTACAAGAAGCCCTTGTCATAGGAGACAAAGGTTTTTATAGTGCCAAGAATATAGAAATGCTTGAAGAAGAGCAGTTAAGCTATATTCTGCCCCTCCGAAGAAACCACTCCCTGTGTGATTATAGTCCTATTTTGGAAGGGCATAAAAAAGACTTTGAAGCCTATTTTAGCTTTGAAAAACGGATTATTTGGTACAAATCCTTTGAGAAATCAGACAAAGGACAAAAAAAACGAAAAATAGTCTTGTTTTTGGATAATGAACTCAAAAATGCCGAAGAAAAAGATTATCTTCTGCGTATCCAGGAAGGAAAAGAAGGCTACAATCTGGAAAAATTTCATAAAAAACAAAAAACTTTCGGAACAATCTGTCTTTGTCATAACCTCGATGACATTTCCTGCCCTAAACTTTTTGAATACCTCAAAAGTCGCAATGAGATTGAAGTCATGATAGATACCTATAAAAATACCTTGGATGCCGACAGAACCTATATGAGAGGACAACAAGAAATGGAGACCTGGAGCTTTATCAATTTCCTGGCCTTAATGATGCATTACAAACTCTATCATCAATTGGTCAAAAAAGATTTGCTCAAGAAATATTCCCCAAAAGACCTGATCCTATGCCTACAAAATATCCGAAAAATAAAAATAGCCAACCAATGGATCGATGCTGAAATTACACAGAAAACCCAAAATGTCTTGAACCTATTACGTAACTAGGAGGTGTTACGGGTTAATCAAATATAACAAAAAAAACCCAACTAATTCCTCAGTCGGGTCTTCTTTAAAATAATATTTCAAAATCAAGCTGCTACCTCAGTCTTAGCCCTTGCTCCGTGATAGCTTTCGCCGTTGGCGGCTATTTTGCGGAGCCCTTCGGTAGCTTGGAAGCGGCTGCCGTACTGGGCGGTGAGTTCATCGAGTTCTTTCACAAAAGTATCCACCCCAATCATATCAATGTAGGAGAATACGCCTCCGGTGTAGGGTGGGAATCCCCAAGCCAGAATAGAACCGATGTCGCCGTCGGTGGCACTGTTGAGTACGCCTTCTTCCAGACAACGTACCGCTTCAATCGCCTGGCGATGCAGAATGCGTTTTTTGAGGTGTTCTATGTCGGGTTGTACTTCAGCAGGCGGATATAGCTCACTCAATCCAGGCCAGAGGTATTTTTTGCCGTTTTCGGGGTATTCATAGTAGCCTTTTTTGTTTTTCTTGCCGAATCGCTCCAGTTCTTCTACAAACTTACGGACGATCTTGCTGCTTGCAGGGAGTTTGCCCTGGGCTTCGGCTTCGGCAAAGGTAGTACCTTCGTCTGCCAGGGTTTGTTGCATGACTTTGTAAGCTAGGTCAATGGCTACAGCATCGGCTACATCCAGTGGGCCTACGGGCATTCCGGCCAGCGTACCGGCGTGCTCAATCAAAGTAGGTTTTACGCCTTCGGCAAGCATTTCTAAGCCTTCAGTAGTGTAGGTTCCGAAGCAGCGTGAGGTATAAAATCCACGGGAATCATTGACTACAATGGGAGTCTTTTTGATTTTAGTCACATAGTCAATGGTAAGTGCCAGGGCAGCATCATTGGTTTGTTTACCCATAATGATTTCTACGAGTGGCATTTTATCTACCGGAGAGAAGAAGTGAATGCCTATAAATTGCTCGGGTCGTTGGGAGGCTTCTGCCAGTCCGGTGATAGGCAAAGTAGAGGTATTGGAGCCAAAAATGGTTTGGGCATCAATCACCGCTTCGGTTTCTTGAGTGACTTTGGCTTTGATTTCGCGGTTCTCGAACACGGCCTCAATCACCAGATCGCTCCCTGCCAAATCTTGGTAGTTGTCACTGGCTTTGATGAGTTCAAGCACTTTTTCGGCTTTTTCTTTGGCCATTCTACCTTGAGAAACACGTTTTTTGAGTAGTTCACGGGAATAATCCTTACCTTTTTCGGCATTTTCCAGAGAAACATCTTTTAAAATCACCTCGATTCCTGCCATCGCACTTACGTAGGCGATTCCGGCACCCATCATACCAGCTCCGAGAATGGCTATTTTTTTGATCTCACGGGCGGGTACATTTTTGGGGCGAGCAACGCCTTTGTTGGCATCTCCCATCGCAAAAAACAGCGTACGAATCATATTTTTAGCCACTGGGCTTTGCAGCATCGTCACGAAATAACGAGACTCTATTTTAAGTCCTAGATCAATAGATACCTGAAGCCCTTCATAGACGCAATTCATAATGGCTTTTTGGGCAGGGTAATTTCCCTTGCTTTTGTCCCACATCAAAGCCGTACCAGGCATCATCAGTTGGGCAGCCTGTGGGCTCTGGATATTGCCGCCGGGGATTCTATAATTGGTTTTACCCACAATTTTGCCTTTGACCACTTCATCCCAGGGCTGCATGGCTTTGGGATTAGCGGCAATCCATTTTTTGGCTGCTTCAATCAGAGCAGCTTTGTCAGCCACCAGTTCGTGGATCAAACCCATTTTGAGGGCTGCTTGTGGGTCTACCTTGCTTCCTTCGAGCAAGAAAGGCACACCTTTTTCTAGACCCAGAAAACGGGGCAGTCTTTGTGTTCCTCCTGCACCAGGTATCAGTCCGATCTGCGCTTCGGGCAAACCGACTTGGATTTTAGGGTCATTGATGGCAATGCGGTAATGGCTGGCCAAGCACATTTCAAAACCCCCACCCAGGGCGTGCCCGTTGATGGCCGCTACAAGGGGTTTGCCGGAGGTTTCGTATTTGCGGAACAGTGCATTCCATTTATACGCACTATCGAGCGCTGCACGAGGGTCTTCTTGGCTGTAATCGCGAGCCAGGAGAGCTTTCATCATTTTGAGGTCGGCACCAGCAAAAAAAGTATCCTTTTCGGAAGTGATGATAATTCCTTTAACCTCAGAATCCGCCACAGCTCGATCCATATTTTCTGCGAATGCAGCATAAGAGTCGTCATTCATGACGTTCATGGGGTAGCCTTCCATGTTCCAGCTTACAATAGCTACGCCATCTTCTACACTATATTTGATCATTTTTTTTTAATGTTTTAAAATTATGAGTAGTAAAAATTTAAAGCATCGGTTTGAGCGTTTGTGTTTTGTGAGTCACAAAACACAGAGATAGGAAAAGAAAATTAATTCTTTAATTTTTTTAATTCCTTTAATTCCTTCATTCCTTTCTTGGGCTTAAACTCTCTCAATAATGGTTGATATCCCCATTCCCCCACCGATACAAAGTGTGGCTAGACCTACGTTTTTATCCTGACGCTCTAGCTCATCCAGCAAAGTACTGATGAGGATGGCTCCAGTAGCACCAAGTGGGTGCCCCATCGCAATAGAACCTCCATTAGGATTTACGATGGAATGGTCAATGCCCAATTCCTGCATATAAAGCATGGGCACTACGGCAAAAGCTTCATTTACTTCAAACAAATCAATGTCTGTGATTTGCATACCATTCTTTTTGAGGAGCTTACGGGTAGAGGGCGCAGGGCCGGTAAGCATGATGGTAGGTTCGGTACCGATGATGGCGTAAGAGTGAATTTTTGCGCGGGCTTTGAGTCCGGCTTTGGCGCCTACTTCTCTGTTGCCAATTAGGAGTACACCCGAACCGTCGGTAATCTGAGAGGAGTTTCCGGCGTGGTGTACGTGTATGATTTGCTCCAGCTCGGGGTACTTTTGCAATGCCAGGGCATCCAAACCACCCATTTGACCCATCATTTCAAAAGCAGGCTTCAAGGCGGCCAGCGTTTCTATGGTGGTTCCAGGGCGAATACCTTCGTCTTCTTCTAGCAAAGGAATGCCGAGTTGGTCTTTGACTGCGATCAAAGATTTTTTGAAATGCCCCTTGCTGCGAGCTTCTGAGGCTCGTTTGTGAGATTCTACGGCAAATCTGTCCAGTTCTTCACGGGTAAAACCGTATTTGGTAGCGATCAAATCGGCCGAAATACCCTGAGGTACCATCTTGTGCTTGCCAATCAGATCAGGATTGGTAAACAATGCCCCGCCATCAGAACCCATCGGTACGCGTGACATAGACTCGATCCCACCTGCTACGATCATATCTGCCTGACCTGACATCACGTGTGCCGCAGCGATATTGATTGCCTCTAGACCCGAAGAACAGAATCTGTTTAATTGAACTCCAGCCGTAGTTTCAGCATAACCAGCTTCAATAACCGCTGTACGGGCGATGTCGGCACCTTGTTCACCAACTGGGCTTACACATCCGGCGATTACATCGTCTACCAAACTGGTATCCAGATTATTTCTTTCTTTGAGTGCTTTAAGAAGCGTTGTTAATAAATGTACAGGCTGAACTTCGTGTAATGAACCATCGCTTTTGCCTTTGCCGCGAGGAGTGCGAACAGCATCGTAAATATAAGCTTCTGCCATAGAATTATTTATTTTTTAGTTTAATAAGTGTAAATCATAAAAATAGTATGCATTCCTACTATTAAGTAAAAGTAGCAAGAATCTCTTAAAATAACAATGCAAAATATAATAATTGTTTAATTAAGATAAAAAATCATGAGTTATAGTGGTGGTGGGGCTTTTGAAAATATTTGCAAAACGTCTTTTTTTTGTAATAATTTGCGGTTTGAATGGCTCAAAATTTCATAGCAATGATGCAACTAAAGCTTGAAGGCTCTTATTTTAAAGATGAATTGGGAAGGGTATTGATGCTAAGAGGGGTAAATCTGGGAGGAAGCACCAAAGTTCCGGCACACCCTAAGCTGCCCTCTCATGAGAGCAATCAATTTTATTCTCCTAAAATTTCTTTTGTGGATAGACCCTTTCCACTCAAAGATGCCGATGAGCATTTCAGCAGGCTCAAATCCTGGGGGATGAATTTTTTGAGGTTTTTGGTGACCTGGGAAGCGATAGAGCACGAGGCACCAGGAATGTATGATGAAAAATACCTCGATTATGTCTATGAGGTTATTAAAAAAGCACGTGAGTATGAGATTCAGGTATTTATTGACCCTCATCAGGATGTATGGAGTAGGTTTAGTGGTGGAGATGGTGCGCCTTTGTGGACTTTGGAGGCAGTAGGGCTGAGTGTAAGGCAATTTGGAGAATGCGAGGCGGCTATTTTGCATCATCAACTTAGAGACCAATATCCGGCTATGATCTGGCCAACGAATTATTCCAAACTGGCCTGTGCAACAATGTTTACGCTTTTTTTTGGGGGGAATGATTTTGCCCCTGAGCTTAAATTTCGAGGAGAGCCTATCCAGGAGTTTTTACAAAATCACTACATCAATGCCATCAAAGAAGTAGCCAAACGCCTGCAAGGTCTGGATAATGTAGTGGGTTATGATACGTTGAACGAGCCTTCTGCGGGCTGGATTGGTTGTAAAAACCTGAAATCCAATGATTTTTTATTTAAAATGGGGGCTTCTCCCAGTCCTTTTGAAAGTATGTATATGGCATCGGGCAATCCGCTGCAAGTAGAGCATTGGGGCTTCACGACCCGAGGTCCGAAGATGATCGGTAAAAAAGAAGCCAATCCTCGAGGCGTTAGAGCCTGGCTAAACGGCCATAAATGTATCTGGAAAACGCACGGGGTTTGGGATATTCAATCCAACGGTGAACCGGTATTGCTCAAACCCAATCACTTCTCAGAAGTGCATGGCAAAGAAGTCAATTTTAACCGAGATTATTTGCTTCCTTTTTATGAAAAATATGCCGCCGGAATTCGCTCCATTGATCCCAAAGCCGTGATTTTCTTAGAGCCTATTTTATTATCTCCTCCCCCTGACATTGCCGGGAGCACCCTCAAAAACGTGGTGAATGCCAGTCATTGGTATGACGGCTTGACGCTATTTACCAAAAAATTCCGCTCCTGGCTCAGTTTTGACCTTGAACAGGGTAAATTGGTCATCGGTAGAAAAAAGGTACGCAAACTCTTCGCTTCACAACTCGCCAAAATCAAAAAAGAAAGTGAAACACATCTAAATAACGCTCCTACCTTGATCGGTGAAACGGGCATCCCCTTTGATATGCATCAGAAAAAAGCCTATCAAAACGGCAACTTTTCAAGACAAATTAAAGCACTTCACGCCACTTTGAGAGCTTTGGAGGATAATTTGCTCAGTTTTACACTTTGGAACTATACCGCCGACAACCGCAACGAATACGGGGATATGTGGAACAAGGAAGACCTCTCTGTATTCAGTAAAGACCAGCAAACAGACCCCAAAGATATTAACTCCGGCGGGCGGGCTCTGGAAGCTTTACTGCGGCCATATCCCTTAAAAACCAGTGGGATACCGATTCGTTTGTCTTTTGACATGCGTAAAAAGGTGCTTGAGTATGAATTCGAGCACGAAGAAGGCATCTTTGAATTTACAGAGTTTTATGTGCCTAATTTTCAGTATCCCAAGGGCTATAAAGTATTTGTTTCGGATGGAGTCTATGAAAAAGACGAGCAAAATCAACGATTACTTTACAAACATAGCGCAGAACGATATAAACATCAGATTAAAATTGTACAAGGCTAGGTTTTTTACGTAGATATTTCTGAAATACCCCAAGTATGTAAAAGATAAATTTCTAAAATTAAACAGCTCTATGAAATTTTTAAAACCAATTTGGATTCTTGCTTTTTTTCTTGCTTTTACGCCTAAATCAGAAAAAATTAGCCGAAGCACCTGTTTTGTGATGAGTCCGGAATACCTGGCTTTTGACTTCTTTAGCCCCATTTCATTTGAAGAACTGAGTGCCTTTGACGGCGACCTGGATTCTACACAGGAAGACAACCTCCGTGAATGGCAGGCGTATTATGAGAATAAAGTCCCACAGGAAGCCATCCAAGCCATTGTTTATCAAGCAAGTGCCAATGATCTGCAAAAAATCCGGGCTTATGTCCAAAAACCTTCCTCCTCACTGGCAGATAGCCTGAAAAATAATCCGCTAGTCAAATACTGGCAAAATAAAGCCGATCTTCGGACCATAGATTATCTCTATTATGCCAAATCATGTGAACCTCATGCTGCTTATTTTGATGAATGGAGCGAAGAAAAACGCGACATCAAACAAATGCGCTGGCTGACAGATGCTGGGAAAAAATATTATTACGAAAAAGCCAATAATACCTTCTTCAAATTAAGATTTGCTTATCAGGCTATTCGTATGGCACACTATTCTGGCGAATATCAAAAAGCTATTGAGCTTTATGCGGAACTGGTCGAGCCCCTTTTTGGTAAGTCTGAGAGCATCATTCGTTATTGGGCTTTGGCACATAAGGCAGGGGCACTTCGATACCTGAATCGCGGGGGTGAATCAGCCTATCTTTTCTCCAAAGTCTTCAAAGAATGCCCCAGCAAACGGGTTTCTTCCTTCCTGAGTTTTAAAATCAAAAATGAACAAGAATGGCAAAAAGCCTTCTCTCTCTGCCAAAACACCGAAGAAAAAGTGGAACTGTATTTCCTTCGTTCTCTAGATAAAAATGCCAACGGATTGGAAGAAATGAAAAATATTTATAAAATCCAACCCGAATCACCCCGGCTTTCGCTGATGCTTGTAAGAGAGATCAATAAGTTGGAAAGTGACCTCCTGAGCATCGATATCAGCAATAATTTACTTTTTTATGAAGGTTATCAAAATTATCCACAACAAGAAGCCATACAACATTTGATGGGCTTAAAAGGATTTTTGGGAGAATGCCTCAAAGAAAAACAAATCGCCGAACCCGAACTCTGGACGCTGGCCGACGGCTACCTGGAATACGTGGCCGGCAACCCACAAAGAGCCTTGAGCGTATTTGCCGATTTGAAAAAACAAACCAAAGACAAAAATTTCAAATCACAAATAGAAATTTTTGAGCTGGCCATGCAAATCAGCCGCCTCAGTAAAATTGATGAAGAAGCCGAAAACAGTATCTACAAAGCAGTCAAAGCTCAAAATCACCAACATCTGCACGATTTTATGATCGAGGCCTTTGCCCGACTGTATGACAAACAAGGACTAAGCGGCAAGGCTTACCTCTGCCGAAATGATATTTTTAACCTCAAAATGGACCCCAAGTTAGAACTCATTGAGGCTTTAATCATTTTGACCCAGAAAAACAAACTGACAGCCTTTGAAGATGAATACCTTTTCCCAAAAATCCAGTCCAATTACCTGGCAAAAGACAAAATCGGTAAACCCCTGGACGTTCTGCTTGAGATGAAAGCTACCTTGCTTTTTCACCAAGATCGCATCAAGGAAGCCCTAGCCATTTATGAGCAAATCCCGGATAAATTGATGTATACCATTGAGTCAGACCCTTTTCAGGCAAATGTAATAGATTGTCAAGAAAATTGCCCTCCAAGCATCAATCGAGGGAAATACAACCGTAAAACACTGGCTTTGAGGATTTTAGCCCTTAAAGAACTGGTCAAAAATAGCCCAGTAGATCAGGCGCAGTATTATTTTGAGTTGGGGAATGCATATTACAATATGACACATTTTGGTAATTCGTGGATAGCCTTGGATTATTTCAGAAGCAGTATGGATTTGTGGTATCTAAAAAGTGAGCCTGATAAAGCCCAAGAAATGTTGCTTTTTACGGATTGCTCCAAAGCAAAATATTTTTATGATCGAGCTATGAATTCTGCCATTTCTACAGGAAATATGGAAATGGCCGCCCAAAGCTGCTACATGGCTGCCAAATGTGAGCAAAATCAATATTATCTCAAACCTGAAACAGAAATCGGTTGGGATGGGTACATAGAACCAAACTATGCCCCGGAAAACCGCCGTTATTTTACTAGGCTCAAGACAGAATTTAAGTCTACCAAGTATTACGATCAGCTTGTCCAGGAATGCCGCTATTTCAATTCCTTCGTCAGAAGATAGTCAGAATCCTTTTGAAAAGTATTTAGGAACATATTTTAAGCTCATGTTAAGTATATGACATAAACTTAACATGAGCTTAATCCACATGTTTCCTCCGAGTAAACATGCAATGCGTATCTTTGGTCAACCAATCTGCCCTAGAAAAATTCATATTTATTACGCTCGAATAATTTTTATTCCCAAAAGAAATTTATATATGTCTTTTGTCCTGAAATTTGGTTATACCTCTCGAAACTGCGGATACGAAATTTATCCGCAATTTCTTTTTTAGGGGAGATTTTACAATCAAAGATTTTTCCAGCTCAAAAACCCACCTTTGACATTAATTGCTTGCTTAAAACCCGATTCTGTCATGATTTTGCAGGCTTGTTGGCTTCGCATACCACTTCTGCAATAGACATAATAGGTTTTGTTTTTGTCTAATGCCCTAAGTTTTTTACCAAAATCAACCGATCTTACATCCGTATTGATGGCATGGGATATATGCCCAGCACTGAATTCTTCGGGAGTACGAACATCGAGCAGTACAACATCCTTAGATTTTTTCTTGAGCTTCTCGCTCAATTCCTGGGTAGATATAGAAGGTATAGAGCTTGAAAAGTTGAATAATTTTAAAATTTTTGACAACATACGCATTGATTTTACATTAATAAATAAAAATATGTATATATTTTTAAATTTAAAACAATAAGGGAGAAAAAATAATATCGACCCTACGGTTGAGCATTCGTCCATTGAGGGTATTGTTGTCGTAGAGGGGGTTATTTTGGCCGAAGTCTTTTTTAAAAATTTTATCAGGAGGGATTTTTTTAAAGATCAGGAGTTCTATAACAGCTTCGCTACGCATCTCAGAAAGCCAGGCATTGTATCGTTGCCCTCCGATATTATCGGTATGGCTGGTGATACTGATTTGGTAATCATCCAGATTAGGGATTGATTCTATGAGTTGGTAAAGTTCCAGGATTTGCTCACTATCAATGTCGTAACTCCCACCGCCAAAATAGATACTTTTGATGATGACAGTATCTTTTCTTTGGGCAAATAAATCACCACTAAAAAACAGACACAAAAGAATACACCCTAATTTTGTCATAAAAAAGAATGTTAAGCCGTGTAGCATCCAAAATACAGATTTTCTCTCAAAGTTTGGTGAATTGATTCCGGGATTAACAATTTTTTATCGGAATTGTACCTTTTATGGATCAAAATCCCAGCTCACTTCTTTTATGAGCCTTGCGTGTTCTACCAGATCAGACAGCAAAACAGGTAGTTATTTTCAGATTATAGACCAGATTTTGAAAATCTCCGGCTTTTGTGTAATTTGCTTGGCGAAATCTTATTTTTTGAATGAATAGAGATAAATACAAGTATAGTTCTGATAATCAGCATCTGATATTTTCATTTTTCAGCATTGGCAAACAAGGAGTTATCACAAAAGTAGTTGTTTATGAAGAAATTGAGGATGGAATGTATAATCTGGCCTTTGGGGATTATAACTACCTGATCGGAGAAATTGATGACAAAGCGATTTCAAATAATGGTGATACCATCAAAGTTTTGGCGACAGTGATTGAGACAATTAAGGATTTTTTTGTATATAAACCAGAGTCCGTTATATTTATACAAGGAAGTACAAGCAATAGGACTAAATTATATGCCAAAATTATCCGTGACAATCTATCAGAGATTGAAACGGAATATCAAATCTTGGCGTTAGAAACAGAAAGCACAAGTCTCGATATACCCGATTTTAAAAAAGAATATTCAAAATTTGTAATTTTAAAAAAGCAAAACCCATGAAAAAAGAAAAAGTCATACTTAGCCTGGATGCAGACGAAATCATCGCCCAAATAAAAGAAAAATACGGCGAGACTCCTATTTTTACAGAAAAAGCCAAAAAACTACAGGAAGAACTCCGTGAAAATCCAAAGCTTGCCGCTCAAATCGCCTCCTTAAAAAAGGATAAAAAGTAAAATATTTTCCTGATTATCCCATAAAATGAAAAAGCTATTTCATAATTCCTCCACCCAAAATTTCATCCTTTGCTTTTTTTGTGTAATTTACTTTGGGAAATCTTGCACCAATGGCTAAAAAACTGCTGGAGCTGATGATTGATTTTTATCAGCAACAACTCAAAAACCTAGACGAATTGCGTAAAACAAGGAAAATTACCACAGTTAAATCAAAAAAACGATGACCCATCAATTACCTGATTTTCAAAAACTCGCCCTGCAATATGCCCAAGCCCAAAACGATGCAGAAAGGCAACAAATCAATGCCCAAGCCATGCAACTTATGGAAAACTATATCCTTCAAGGAACAGCCGATGAACAAACCCAGCGCATCCGTGATCTGTACGCCCTGATGCAAAAAGACCTGTCCTGGCTTCAGGAACTCATCCATCAAGAGATAGACTCAAACTCTCCAAAACTGTGATTTCTCCCTTTGCTTTTTTTGCACAAATTCCTGCCCCTCAATTCAGCCTTGATTTCGGTGGTTTGGCTGTACTCTTCAAACTCGGCAAAGAAAAAACTGTGGAAAAAACTGTGGAAATAATGCTCTCCCAAATCCGAAAAAACCCTAAAACGACCATCAGCGAACTTCAAACACTCACCGGACTCAGCCAAAGAGGTGTAGAATGGAATCTCGCTAAGCTCAAAAAAGAAGGCATTCTTGCCCGAATAGGCTCTAAAAAAGGCGGGCATTGGCAGATCACAGAAAGCTAGGTTTTCCAAATCTTGGCGATTTTGATAATCTTGTCAAGATTGCATACATTTTTATCAAAAATGACAAATTGATTGCATTCTTTTTTATCTTAGCTGGATAAATATTATTTGGCAATTTATGCTCATCCATCCTAAAATTGAAATTGTGCAAGGTAATATGTTTGACTTAGTAGCACAAAAACAAGACGCTATTGTAAATCCAACAGATGAAGATTTTAGTGGTTTAGGTCCTCTTGATTCACTTATTCATCAAAAAGCAGGGAGTAGCTTAAAAGAAGAACTGACGAAGATTAAAAATTGTAAGTATGGAGATGCAGTAATTACAAAAGGTTATAATTTATCTTTTCAATTCATAATACACACTATTAACCCTTCTTGGTTGATAAGTAAAGATAAAAAATTTGTAAAGAGATTACTTGAAACCTGTTATGAAAACTGTTTACAGATAGCTGAAGAAAATCAAGTCAAAAGAATCATTTTTCCACCTTTAAGTACAGGAAACAGAGCTTTTCCATTTTTTATAGCAGCAGATATCGCTGTTTCCAAAGTTTCATCTTATCTCGATGAGAATTTAAATTCTAATATTCAAGAAGCCGTTTTTGTTGCAAATTCAGATGAGGTTTATAAATCATTTATTATTAGAGATATTCAAGAACAGCGAGATTATCTTGATCAACAATATCGAAATCTGAGATCAAAAAAACTCCTCTTTGAAAAAGGTATACAAATGATCAAAGATACTGTTAGAGAAAATCAGGAAAAAAATAAAATGCTTGAAGAAAAAAACGAAATCCTCAACGATATTTCCATACGATTAAAAAAACAAACCAATATAGCCGTCCATGAAAGGGATATTCAAAGACTCAAAACACGTGAGCTAGAGAAAATGACCAATGAGTTAACCGAAAAAAATCAATTGATTAATCTTCAAAAAGATGAGCTTTTCGAGAAAACACAGGAACTAGAAGCAATTGCAGAAGAGCTCCGCCAGCAAAATGAAGTCGTAGAGCAGAAAAATATCGAGCTTCAGTCCCTCCAATCCACCAAAGACCTGATGATTTCCGCCATCAACCACGATTTACGCAATCCTTTGAATCCGATTATCAATTACAGCAGCCCCAGCTTCCCGAATCCTGATAAGGAAAAGCTTTTGCAAAAAATCCACTTTCGGAGCAAGCGTATGAAGGCGATGGTAGAGGAAGTAATGTATATCTACCAGGCCGATAAGCTGGAGCTTCAAACTAGCACCAACCAGCTTCGCAAGACCGTGCAAAGTGCCATTACACTCATTGCCGACTTTCAAAGCCAGATGCCGGAGATTCGCAATGAAGTACCCGAAAATATTTATGGGCAGTACAACGAAGACTACATCCGCCGGGTGATCGAAAACCTCCTCGTAAATGCCATCAAATACAGCAATGGCGTAGATATGCCCCTGATTGTACTTTCTGCCGAAACCCAGGGCGAGCAGCTCAAACTCCGTATCCGAGACAACGGCTGGGGCATCGCACCAGATAAGCTCAAAGCCTTGCAGGAAGGTGTCACGCAATTTGAAACAAAACAAGATACCGGAGAAAAATCGATAGTGTTAATTTTTAACTGATAACATTAAGATTATATTGATAGGCCCAAAGTTTGAAATGTAAATTTAACATATACTCTTTTTTAGAAAAGGATAAAGTTTTGCGTACAAATCTGCTAAACCTTTGTCTAATAGTAT
>JANRIC010000228.1:0-21398 GCA_033765345.1 Microscillaceae bacterium | reverse complement strand
GACATCAATTTTAAGGTCTAAGACATCAATTTTAAGGTCTAAGACATCAATTTTAAGGTCTAAGACATCAATTTTAAGGTCTAAGACATCAATTTTAAGGTCTAAGACATCAATTTTAAGGTCTAAGACATCAATTAACTGTCAATGGGTAGTCACTTTGCGGCGTGGCAACTCCTGCTGAATTTTTATTATGAAAATTTATCAGAAAAAAGTATAAATTTTATTGTCGGTTTACTCATGGTCGATATGAATTTTATTTTATATTGCAAAAATATATGAATAATCATTTTTTTCTGAAAGAATATAAAGATGGAAAGATTTAGAGACCAAGTTGCTATAATTGCCGGTGGGGCAAGAGGAATTGGGAAAGGAATTGCCCTTCGTTTGGCTTCGGAAGGCTGTCAGATAGTTATTTTGGATGTGTTGGAAGATGAATTAAACAAGACTGTTCAGGAGTCTCTTGTACAAGGGCTTGATATAGAAGGGCTTGTTGTAGACATTACTCAGGAGAAAGATGTCCAAAAAACGATTCTGGACTTAGTCAATACCAGGAATAGACTGGATATTCTGGTGAATTGTGCCGGAATCGTAGGACAAACTGCTGTCAAAATTGGTGAATATGATACGGATATATTCGATAAAGTAGTGGCTGTAAACCTCAGAGGGGCTTTTTTACTCACCAAATATGCCATTCCTCCTATGTTGAGGCAGCAATACGGTCGAATATTGCACATCAGTTCTATAGGTGGCAAAGAAGGTAATCCGGGAATGGTGGCTTATGCTGCCAGCAAATCAGCCCTGATGGGTTTGGTCAAAGGTGTAGGTAAAGAATATGCCGAAAATGGCATTACTGTGAATGGTCTAGCACCCGCAGTCATTGCCACAGATTTTAATGAAAATACTGACCCTGTCATGCTCAAATATATGACCGACAAAATACCCATGAAACGTATGGGGACTATCGAGGAAGTCGCATCCCTTGCTTGCTGGATCGTATCGCCCGAGGCAAGTTTTAATACCGGATACATTTTTGACCTCTCCGGAGGCAGAGCTACTTATTAATACGTGATAAATAGGATAGGCTAAACTTAGGACACAAGTTGTACGGCAGATTGCCTAGAATCAGGATAATCAATCATACTAATCACAAAAGTCAAATAAATTATAGTAAAAGATACCATTATGAAAAAACTACGCAGTCAGAATTGGTTTGGTAAAGAAGGAAAGGACGGTTTTATCTATCGCGCCTGGATGAAGAATCAGGGGCTTCCCGCAGACGAATTTCAGGGCAAACCTGTCATCGGAATTTGCAATACCTGGTCTGAGCTTACACCTTGTAATGCACATTTTCGTGAACTGGCCGAATACGTCAAACGTGGTGTTTGGGAAGCAGGCGGATTGCCGCTGGAGTTTCCGGTGATGTCACTGGGTGAAACCCTGATCAAACCTACGGCTATGCTTTATCGCAATTTGGTCAGTATGGATGCCGAAGAAAGTATACGCGCAAACCCCGTAGACGGTGTAGTATTGCTGGGCGGATGTGATAAAACAACCCCTTCTATCTTGATGGGAGCTTGCAGCGTAGATTTACCTACCATTTTTGTATCCGGTGGCCCCATGCTGAATGGCAAATTCCGGGGGAGTGACATCGGCACCACACAAGTCTGGCACTTTAGCGAGTCCTATCGCAAAGGTGAGCTTTCATCCGAAGATTTTCTGGAAGCCGAAGCCTGTATGTGCAGAAGTCGCGGGCATTGTGCCGTTATGGGTACAGCCTCCACGATGGCTTGTATGGTAGAATCGCTGGGAGTGACCCTGCCTCAAAACGCAGCCATTCCGGCAGCAGATTCTCGCAGAAAAGTACAGGCACATTTGAGCGGCAGGCGGATTGTAGAAATGATTCACGAAGATTTGACTTTATCCAAAGTACTCACCCGTCAGGCTTTCGAGAATGCCATTATGATCAATGCCGCTGTGGGTGGTTCTACCAATTTTGTGGTACACCTGCTGGCTATTGCGGGGCGCATTGGCGTTGAACTGCAATTGGATGATTTTGATAAATTTTCGGCACAAATTCCCCTTTTGGCAAATCTACAGCCCTCCGGAAAATATATGATGGAAGAGTTTTATTATGCAGGAGGCTTGCCTGTGGTGATGAAAGAATTGCTGGGACACTTGAATCGAGACACACTAACCGTTACCGGAAAATCCGTAGCAGAAAATGTTCAAAATGCTGAATGTTACAACCTAGAAGTAATTGCCTCTCTCGAAGCTCCCATCAAAAAAGAATCGGGTATCGCCGTAGTAAAAGGAAATCTGTGTGAGCACGGAGCCATTATCAAACCTTCAGCTGCTAGCCCCGATCTGATGCAACATACCGGAAAAGCCGTAGTTTTTGAAAATATTGAGGATTATAAAGCCCGTATCGATGACCCTGACCTGGATATTGACGAGACCTGCATTATGGTACTCAAAAATGTAGGACCGAAAGGCTATCCAGGTATGCCCGAGGTAGGTAATATGGGGCTGCCCAAAAAACTACTAGCTCAAGGTGTAACCGATATGATCCGTATTTCTGACGGAAGAATGAGTGGAACGGCTTTCGGTACGGTATTTTTGCACGTTTCGCCCGAATCTGCCGTGGGTGGTACATTGGCTTTGGTACAAAATGGAGATTTGATCGTGGTAGATGTGCCTATGCGTAGACTGGTGCTGCTGGTTTCTGAAGAAGAGCTTGCGCAGAGAAAAGCTGCCTGGGTAGCCCCCGACCTGGGGTATGAGCGAGGATTTGTACACATACATATCCAACACGTAGAACAAGCACACCTGGGCTGTGACCTGGACTTTTTACGAGGTAAGTCAGGTAGTGAAGTATCCAGAGATTCACATTAATGAATTATTTACCCTAATTTACTCAAGGTATTTGTATTGGAGAAAAATCATAAAATTATGACATTATTCAGTTTAAAAGACAAAGTAGCCATAGTGACTGGTGGCGGCAAGGGTATCGGCGAAAGCATCAGTAAAGTATTTGCCAAACAGGGCGCAGTCGTTCATCTGCTTGATTTGGATCAAGAAAATGGACAACGAGTAGCCTCAGAGATTCAGGCATCCGGAGGACAAGCCTTTTTTCATCACGCTGACGTGACGCAGCACGAAGACCTAGGAAAATTATTCGAGAAAATTTACCAACAATCCGGTCAACTCAATATCTTGGTGAATAATGCCGGAATAGCCCATATCGGTAATGTCGAGAATACCACCGAAGCCGATATGGATCGTTTGTATGCCGTCAATATCAAAAGTGTGTATAGTTGCCTGTACTTTGGCCTGCAATATATGAAAAAATCTGGAGGTGGTGCGATTGTGAATCTTGCTTCCATAGCTTCCGTAGTGGGTCTGGCAGATAGATTTGCGTACTCTATGACCAAAGGAGCCGTATACTCGATGACATTTTCGGTGGCCAAAGATTATTTAAAAGACAATATTCGTTGCAATGCCGTGGGTCCGGCAAGGGTGCATACACCTTTTGTAGATGGTTATTTGAAAAATACCTATCCGGGCAGAGAAGAGGAAATGTTTGAAAAACTCTCCAAAACCCAACCCATCGGCAGAATGGGGCAGCCCGATGAGATTGCCTACCTGATTACCTATCTGTGTTCGGATGAAGCTGGATTTGTGACCGGAAGCTTTTATCCAATTGATGGAGGGTTTATCACCTTAAATACATAATTCACCCAAGAACTCATTGTAAATCTAGCTGGGAAGGCACAAATCAATACAACTCATTCGTACATGCCCCCAGCAAGATGTTCTTTCTGAGAACTTTAAATCCTTATTGTATAAAAAGCTCATGCAGAATTTTTCATTTTCAGGCAAAGTTGCTTTGGTTACTGGAGCTGGAGTTGGGATTGGATTTGAGATAGCCCGACAATTGGCTGCTTATGGTGCTGCCGTATTGATCAATGACATTGATGAAGCGGCAGCACATTCGGCCCAAGAAAAAATCCTCAAAGAAGGAGGCGTTTGTGAGCTTATTGTGGGAGATTCATCGGATGTGGATTTTATTGATCGCATGATTGAAAAAGCCTTGCACAATTTTGGGCATTTGGATTTGACCGTGGCTAATTCGGGGATTACTACTTTTGGAGATTTTTTGGCATATTCACTGGAGAGCTTTCAGCGACTGGTGGCTGTTAATCTTCAGGGTACTTTCTTTTTGGCACAACGAGCAGCCCGACAGATGATCAAGCAGCAATCCGGGGGTAGTATTTTGTTAATGTCTTCTGTGACAGGGCATCAACACCATCCACACCTGACTGCTTACGGTATGTCTAAGGCTGCCATTGGTTTTTTGGCTAAAACTTTGGGCGTAGAGCTCGCACCCTACGCTATTCGGGTAAATGCCATCTCGCCAGGAGCAACACTCACGGAAAGAACCGGGGCATTGGCAGATCAAGGAGAATATCAGCGTCAATGGGAGCAGATCACACCTTTGGGTGCTTGTGCCGCAGTAGAAGATATTGCCCAAGCAGCCCTATTTTTACTCTCTTCCTGGGCGCAACATATTACTTCTCAAACCTTGATCATTGATGGAGGATGGACCGCAGTCAGTCCGCCGCCTGGTTTATAAAAATGAGGGTTCTTTATTGAATCGCTAGTATTAAACAACTCAGCATAGATCCAACGAACATAGTGTTTTTCTCAATTGAGAATTTTGTCTTTCGTTTCGTGAGGCGTTTTTCTCAATTGAGAATTTTGTCCTTCGTTTCGTGGGGCGTTTTTCTCAATTGAGAATTTTGTCCTTCGTTTCGTGGGGCGTTTTTCTCAATTGAGAATTTTGTCCTTCGTTTCGTGGGGCGTTTTTCTCAATTGAGAATTTTGTCCTTCGTTTCGTGGGGCGTTTTTCTCAGTTGAGAATTTTGTCTTTCGCTTCGTGGTGCATTTTTCTCAAAATAAAATTTTGAGAAACGAACCAAAACATAAGATATATAAGGTTTATTTACCCTTGTTTGTGCCTGTCATTGCCTAAACGTGATGCTACAGGCACAAGCGAAAGCGTATTGTCCTTACGTGTACAAATTCTTATTAGTCCACCATCAATTTTTTCGTAAGTATCTGATTGCTTTGGTTGCTGCGAATTTGTAGCAGATAAATTCCCCGAACGGGGGAGGTCAAATCCCAAACAAATACACTGTTTTGGATTTCTTCGGGCGACACTACACGATCAGCTATATTTCTACCTCGGCTATCCCAGAGGCTCAGATAAACTTTGTCTACAATCGGCTCTGTAAACTGTATTTTCAAAATCTGCTGGGCTGACAAAGGATTGGGTGAAAGCATCGCATCCAAACTTGTAGCAGCATCTCCACGCAATACTACTCCATTATTTAAGAGTGATTTTTCATCCGAAGCGACTCCATGAATGCGGTAATAGGTGAGCTTTTGCGCTTTGGTGTATTCGCTGTCTATAAAGCTGTATTGAGATTGATTTTCTAAACAAACAGAATACCCAATGCTTTGAAAATCTAATCCATCTTTACTTTTCTGAATTTCAAAACGGCTGATCTCTTGCGGGCGGCTAATTCGCCAAGAAAGTTGCGCTTTGTCTGTGTATTGATCAGCTTTCAAATGGATAACGTTGCGGGCCAATGCTTCGCCCAATGCCTGGGCACTGTAGATAAAGTTGGGTAGACCAAAACGGGCAATGCGCCCTCCCAGATAAATGCCGTCAGCTTTATAATTAGCTGCCGTACCCAATTGATTGGGCTGCTCAATCACACCTAAAGAATCATTTCCCACAATGGCTACATAAATTCTGCCGTCGCGACCCAATTGTAAAGCTCCTAAAAATGTAGAAGAAACCGTTTTGGGATGTGTACCGATTCGTGTAGTAGAAGCAATCACATCTGAAGCTTCCAAATCAATTTGATAGATCTCAAAAGGTGCAGTGCTGGCAGTTGGTTGGTTATTGCCAAAATAAAGCTTTTTGCTATCAGGTGAAAACTCAAGACCATAAGCCCTGAAATAGGTCGAGGGTGTGGAAATCGGATTGAATACAATTCCGCTAGTATTATCAAAATCAAAGATTTCTATCACACTTGGAAACTGAATTGGTGGAGTAGACGCAGTAATTACCTGACGTGCCAAAGCCAGTTTTTTGCCATCTACGGAGGCTTTGAGATAACCGGCCGAATTGGTCAGATTGTCAGTATGCACCGAACCTACCTGGCTGACCACTGGGGTAGTCTGGATGCCCGTACCATCGATCAGATAGGCATAAAAGGCATCACTGTTCCAGAGGTGTGTAATGACCCAAACATCCTTTTCATTCTGATGTACTACCGAAGTTACTTTCTCACTTACAGGCCCGCATAAAGAATCATTTTTAAGGATGACTGCCCCCAAACCTCCATTTTGGCTGAGGTCTACGACAGAATAAAACAAACCCTTGTTTAAAAACTGTAAGTCTTCTCTGGCCGGAACCGTAAAGATAAAATACTGATCAGGCTCACCAGGATGAGGCACTACCACACTGGATTGTGTAGCTGAGGGGTCACCCAAGAGACCTGTACCGTTTTGCATCAGGGCGTGGTTTTTATTCTAAACGGAAAGCCCATCTGTATAAAAAGTAAATTTCCATCGACATCCGAAATGCTGGCACAACCTTCAGAAGTATTTAATTGTCCGTTTAAAAGTGGGCTAGGGGGTACGGTTCGAAAATCCAGTCCTGCATTTTGCCCAAAATACCAGATATGGTTGCCGCCGATACGTTGATATGAATTGGAAAGCGTGAAGGCATAACCCAATGACCTGAGCGAATAACAATCTGCCCGGATGGCTTCTACTTCATAGACACCTGACTGCCGTCCAATAATTGTCTGTGTGGTATCATCAGGAAGTAAAGTACTATCGAGATACCAAAGATAAGAGGCATTATCAATATCGCAGGTGAGTTCATTGGGATTAGCCCCCAAGCTGATGAGGGCTTGCGTAGCGGCAAATCCTGGCTGAAGAATGCAAGGGTCAATAGAATCCGTAGGGAGGATATAATTTAGTGTATATTGAGTTGAATTTAAAACATTCAGAGGGATATTTATGGTATTTACCCCTGTTGATTGGTTAAATATATAGTTAAAAAACCAGAGCATACAAATCCCATAAAATCTTAAATTCATATACGATGTATTGAAGGTTGATTAATATATTTATAAAAAAGATGGATTTAAGTATGGAACAGCCTGGCTTTGAAGGAAGAATTTCAGATATAAATGTAAGTTTTTTGGGGAAATATACCAATTTTTGGAAAGGCTTTTTATGCCTTTTGAAAAAATCGAGCGTGGGCACGTTTATCTGGTAAATTTCTGTCAGTGGTTCAGTATTTTTGCTTAAATTCGCTTATGTTTCATATTACCCAAGAATATCTTCGCAAAAAACTAAGTTTTTTTCACCCGGATTTGCTCGCAGAGATTGAACAAGCGGCCTCGGTCAAAGAAATACCCAAAGACACTGAAATTCTTCGGGAAGGTCAATTTATCAAGATCATTCCTATTGTTCTGGAAGGTTTGGTGAGGGTATTTACACGGCACGAAGATAAGGAACTGTTGCTTTATTACATCAAACCTGCCGAAAGCTGTATTATGTCTTTTTCGGCAAGTCTCCAAAACGAAACCAGCCGGGTATTCGCTCTTACTGAAGAAGATTCTTTGATACTTTTGCTTCCTGTGGATAAACTTAGGCGTTGGTCAGCCGGCTTTCCGGATATCAATTCCTTGTTTTTTCAGTTATTTAATCTGCGTTACAGCGAACTTTTAGACACCATTCATCATATTTTGTTTGATAAAATGGACAAACGCCTGTACGATTACCTGCTTGAAAAAGTAAAACTTACCCGTAAAAATCCCTTAAAAATATCTCATCGACAGATCGCTCAGGAACTCGGAACTGCCCGCGAAGTCATCAGCCGGGTGATCAAAAAGCTGGAAAATGAGGGGAAGCTGAAACAATTTTCCAATTCCATTGAAATTTATCCAGCATAGTGACAAAAGTCACTGCACAACCCTAAAAGGATGTATAGTTTTACTCATCATTAAAAAATTACATTCAGTATGATCAAAAATATGGGTTCTGCAGATCGTATCATCCGAGTGATTATCGCTGCAATTGTTGCTACACTTTATTTTACCAACATCCTCACAGGTGTTTTAGGCATTGTACTCATGGCATTAGCTGGAGTATTTGTACTGACAAGTCTGGTAAGTTTCTGTCCCTTGTATGCTCCTTTCGGCATCCGCACCTGCCGTACAAAAGTACAAGGCTAATTGTTTTGTGGGTTTTTGGGGTAAAATTGGGTATTCGGAAAATTCAAGCCATTTTAAGTCCGATACCCAATATGTATACTCAGTCCGAAGTAGTTTCCCTGGTTTTAAGAAAATAAATTGTTCAAAATCAAGTTAATCCATCAAGGAAATTAGGCTAATTTTAATCCGGGTACCCAATCGGGATTCAGGTTTTAGGCCTTGGGTGTGTGTGTTAGGATGTGTTTGATAAAAAGTCAATGCCCCAATCCTAAAACCGTTTTACAAAAACTGAACAGAAAAAGACAAGTATTTTAAAAGCTGAAGCTTAATATCTGCCCCGCAATACTGGGCGTTTGACCCATCACCTGCAAAATATCCATCAGGCTATTCGGCAACTCTACTCCACTAAAAAACAAGCCGACTCCCAATACCTTATGTGTGGAGCTTAAACGATCAAAAACCAATGGGAAAGCACTTACAGACAGAATACTAAAGGCAATCGGATACAACATGCTCAACACTAAAACAACTTGGGGCTGTGGAATGTACAAAATCCCGATTGTGAGTATCAAAATACTGATATAACCGATTTGTGCGGCTTGGATGAGTCCGTAGCGTTCAATCCATCGACCCACAGGAATAGAAATAAGTGCCGCAAAAGCAGCCAGTAAGGATACATAATAACTCCCCTTAAACCCATCAGCTTTTAGAAAACTAATTCTGCTTTGGAGGTAATCGGGGAAGATGTTAAAAAAGACAGTGGTGGCAATCCCCATAATCAAGCCGGTAAGTATTACCAGACCAAAATTGGATTTTTCTTCGGGTTGTTCTTTGCTGAAGGTTTGTGTGGTAGAAGGCAAACTCAGCGAAGAACGTTGCAGCATCCATCCGCTGCCGAAAACCAATAAGCCTCCGACTACAAATGTCAGTGCTGCTCCAAAAAATTCCATCAGGTCATTGATACTTGGTTCGACGGCGTAGGTGATTTCTGTAAGCATCACAAATATAGCCATGACACTTGGCAGCCTTTCTACAGGTACAAATGTCTCTACCATCGAAATTGCCGGGCTATGAAAAATATTCATAGAAATGAGCCAGAGTACAATCAAAACCGGAAAAATCAAGGTAATGAAGCCCGTAGGTTTTGCAAAAATTGTCACGGCTACAGCCATAAAAACCATAGATACAACATTAATCCCAATATTAATCACCGGCAAACGTTTCCCACTTGTCTTTCGTACACGGTCAGCAACACTCCCGGCAATCGGTGGAGTAACCACTAGAATGATTCCTTGCACGATGGCCAGAATTAAGGCAAATTTTCCAAAACCAAATTGTTGCACCAGATTGGGTTGATACTTTGTATAAGCAATCCAGCTCAAGATAATCGCTATATCCAGGATAATCAGGCTCAGCAATTGTTTCCATTGAATATCTCGGATTCGGGTATGTGTTTCCATAAAAATTATATTGATTAATTGTGATATTATCCAACATACGATCTAAATTATCCAGGAGATTTCGGCAGATTCTAAAATCAACTCCTTTGTATTTTCTATTCTAATAATGTACCATATCTGTAGACATCGATATATTTATTTGAAATAAATGTTACACGATTTTTAAGGCATTATTTTTTCAATGCATGTATCATCGTGCATTTCATCTCCCAAGCTTATCCATTAATCGAATAATTCGGTATTATTTTGGTGTTATTATTGCAGTGAAATTACGTAATTTAATATTAAGATTTAAGCAAATTATTTGTGCTGGGTTAGAAATCAGGGATGTAAGTTTAGTCTTAAAAATCGGTACATCGATCCATCTTCTTGAAAAACCCTTTACCGGCTTTGCAAAAGGAAAAAATTGGTTCTCTCAACCGACCAAAACCAGAAAAAGTTTATGAACCAAAACGACTTACTTTTATTCTTTTTGTTTCGAAATTTATTCAATCAAGATACAAAATCCGATTCATCTTCTTTATTTGGGCAAACATTTTCAACGCCTTTTGCCACAGACGACAAAGAGGTGCTGAATCATTTACAAACAGAGGTAAAAGGAATTCAGGATAAATTTAAAGCTTACTCCAGGCTGTGGGAGCAACTTGAGAAGCAGGAAGGCTCTCTTTTTACGCCGCAGGATGAGTTTACCCGCCTTCAAGAAAGGGTAAGCCAACTAGAAAACGAAATCAAACACCTCAATCTATATAGCCGAAACGGTCAAGAACACAAACCGCTCAATATCCAGCATTATGAGGGCAGAATCGAGGGAGTTGAATCACAAGTAAGTGCCTTGAGCTTGCTGATTGAAAGTGCCCAAGAACACATCCTGCGGAATGGTCAGGTACATCAGGTTCAGGAATTTTCTATGGAGACTTCCGAACTTGAATTTATCCGAGAGAAAATGCACGCTCTGGAAAATCAACTCAACTCCATGAATCAGGTGTTTGACTGGACTAGTGAGCAGATCAAAAATAACGGTTTGTCTAATCTGGCACACGAAGAAAAAAACGCCCGCGAGTTTCGGGAAACCCAGGCCAGGATCAATCGCATAGAGGCGCACGTCGAGGCCCTTGATAAAATATTCGGACAATTACACGCACATTTCACCCAGGCTTTCCAGGAAATAGAGAAACAAAAGGAGTATCTTTCTCCGGAGGTCTCTCACCTTTCCGACAAAATCCTCAAACTTGAGGATAAAATGAAGCTCTATGGCGAATATTTTGACAAAATCACCCAAAGACTTTATGAAATTAATAAAAATGCCGAACCTACCGAAATACCAGCAAACCCTGCTAGCCCAGCGGTAAAAAATGACCTTGTTTTCCCTTCAGACCTCAATTATGTAAGGCATTTACATAAGATGCTTTTCAAAACAGAATCCGAACTCCAAGCTATTTTTCCAGATTCTTTTGTGATTTATCAATCTAAGGGTGATTTTCCAACATCTTTCTTTTGGATGGGCGAAAAAATGGGACTTACCTATATTCTGATTTTTCGATGTGCGGTGGGGCATTCTACCTATTCTTTTTTACCCTTGATCTCCAATATCCTCACCAACACATTGGTGCTAGAAGGAAAATATATGGATACCGGCTCCATCATGAAGACGATGAATGAAGAATTGTATCACCTTTTTCAACAAAATACCGACCACGAAGACAAAGTACATGCGGGTATCTCAGTCATAGATCAAACCAATGCTCGACTCTATTTTATGGGGGCTAATACCGATATGTTGGTAAATAATAGCGAATTTAAGCTACTTGAAGGAGATGCGTTTAGTTTGGGGCAGCAGCCTACGGAGAATCAGGAATTTACCCGCTATGACATTGATTGGTCTAAAAACATTAAATTTTACTTGATACCTTCTGTTTCTCAGGGAAGACACAAAGGCCTTATCGCACGTACCAATCAGCTACGTTATCAGGGTTTTGAAAAACAAAAATTAGAGCTTACACAATACATCAATTCTACGATTGAAGAAGAGTTTATTATGCTGGGCTTTAGTCCCGATTAAAAAAATGACGGCAATTCCAAAGCCAATTGTGGTTTGTGTATAGTGATACCATAGTCCTGCAATCATAGATTTTAAAGGCATTTTTGCGTTATGAAAAAGTTAATAAATTCTGATCAGCAAACACTCTCTGAAAATGAACGCTACCGGCAGATTCTAAAAGCATATGAATTGCAGTTTAAGATTCTACATGAAGAAAAAGAAGCACTTGCCCAACAAAACCAAATTTTAAAAGAAAATTTTCAGAGCTTAAAAGGACTTAGTGCGGAGCAAAAATCTTATATAGAAGCCCAAACTGAAATGTTCTCCAAAAGCAGCAAATATCTAAGTCACGTAATTGAAGAACTCGAACTCAGCCGCTCAGATATGGAGTTGCAAAAAAGAATCCTTGAAGAAACCATTCACGATCTCGAGGAGAGCAAATCCGAAATCACCAAACAAAGGGATATTCTAAAAGAAACCGTAGACGAGCTACACGCCAGCAGGCAGGCTATCGTCAATCAAAGAGATATTCTGGAATCAACCATCGAGGAGTTGGCCAAAAGTAAAGAAGAGATCGCTGTCCAGAATAAACTACTCGAAGGCACATTCCGCGAACTGGACGATGCTTATTCCAACATCACTTCAAGTATCAACTATGCCAAACGCATCCAAGAGGCCATGCTTCCCCAACTTGACCGAATAGAATCGGTTTTCAACGATTGTTTTGTGTTATTTAAACCAAGAGATATTGTGTCGGGTGATTTTTATTGGTTTACTCAAAAAGAAGATAGAATTATCCTGGCGGCCATTGATTGTACTGGCCACGGTGTACCAGGGGCTTTTATGTCCATGATCGGCAATGATTTGCTGCACCAAATCGTAGAGACTCGCCGCATTTTGTTTTCCGATCGAATCCTTCACGAGCTTCACGATGGAGTACGCAAGATACTCAAACAAGAAACCACCGAAAACCGCGACGGGATGGATGTGGCACTCTGTGTGATTGACCTGCATAAAAAAACACTCGAGTACTCTGGAGCACACAACCCCATGTTTATTATCCAAAACGGCCGACCTCAGTTTATCAAAGCCGATAAAATGGCCATTGGAGGCTATCAACGAGAAGGACGCAGAGACTTCAAACGTTATGTCTTTTCCTTGGATAAACCTACTACTTTTTATATCTTCTCGGACGGATACCAGGATCAGTTTGGGGGTCCCTCAGGCAGAAAATTTATGGTCAAGAGGCTTCGGCAAATTTTGCACGAAATACACGACCGCCCTATGCACAAGCAAAAAAGAATTTTAGATAAAATCATTAATTTCTGGATGAGAGACCACCCACAAATCGATGATATCCTCATTATTGGGGCAAAAATAGGCTAAAAAACTCATCTATTTAATTGATTATATTACTTATACATGATTATCTAGTTATTTTACTGGTTTTTATACCAAATAAAGCCTACTTTAAAGCTTAAAAAAAGCCATGCCTATTATACAACATACCCTCGTCAAAATATCATACATCAAGGAATTACTGGAAGATAAAAATATTCTCCAACAAGAAATCGATGATGCCAAAACCTTCATCAAAAAAATAGAGGCTGGTAACCTGGATATCAGTATAGACCTAGAAACGCATCGAGAAAGTGGGCTTTTTAAGGCATTACAGCAAATGCAGGCACAGCTCAAAAAACTCTCCGAAGAAGAACGAAAAAGAAACTGGGCTACCGAAGGGCTTGCCCGTTTTGCGGAGATCATGCGAAAAGCAAATGATCTCAAAACTTTTGGAGATCATATCCTGACTAATTTGGTGCATTATCTCAAAGCCAGTCAGGGAGGCTTATTCGTCAAAAACCAACACGAAGACGCAGAACCCTTTTTGGAAATGATCGCCTGTTATGCCTACGACCGAAAGAAATTTTTGAAAAAACAAATTATGATTGGAGAAGGGTTGGTAGGTCAGATATTTCTAGAGGGCAAAACCCTTCAAATGGATAAAATCCCCCCTAATTATCTCAGCATTAACTCGGGATTGGGCTCTTCCAGTCCACATTATTTGTTATTGGTACCCCTAAAGCAGCAGGACGAAGTCCTGGGGGTACTGGAATTGGCCTCCTTTCAAGTATTTGAACCTTATCAAGTTGAATTTCTAGAACGTATCACCGAAAATATTGCTTCGGCCATCGCTAATGTGGAAATGAATGAACGCACCCGCCGCCTTTTGCGTGAATCTCAAGAACAATCCGAAATGCTTCTTGCACAGGAAGAGGAAATGCGACAAAATAATGAAGAACTGCTTACAACCCAGGAATCATTAAAACATAAGCAAATTGAGCTCGAGAAAGCACTTCAAATTTCCAATGGACAAGCCAATTTACTCAAAGAACAGGAAAAAAGACTCATTGATTCCGAAAACAGAATGCAAATCGTCATTGATAATTTGCCTCGTGCGGTATTTTGGAAAGATAAAAATCTGAATTATTTAGGCTGCAATAAAATCTTTGCAGCCTTGGGTGGGCTTAGTTCTTCTCAGGAAATTATCGGTAAAAGCGACTATGATATGCCCTGGGGCGAAATGGGCGACCTGTATCGTACGGATGACCTGAAAGTAATCACAGAAAATAAGGCAAAAATTGATTTTGAAGAACCTATTGAGTATGAAGGAGGTGCTACATCCTGGCTTCGAACCAGTAAAGTACCCTTGTTGGATGCCCAAGGCGAGGTGTATGGTGTTTTGGGTATGTTTGAGGATATTACCCTGGAAAAAGAACGATGGAATGACCTCAATCAAAAAGTACTGGAATTAGAAGATTTACAGAAAAAATTCGAACAACTCCAAGACAATTATAATCAATGCATGGCTGAAAACATTGATTTAAAGGAAAAAATAACACATTTGCTAGAGGTTAAAAAAAATGCTTTTAAAGACAATTAATCCTTTTTGATGGTAATGACCAATAAAAAATAATGATAGTTTGCATTATGTTTTTTAAAATCATATAAAAAATTACCGTCAGACTTGCGTGCCATTTCTATCAAACCCAGGCCTGCACTGTTTTTTTCGCGCATCTTGTTTTTTAGATTGTCTTTAATGATTTCTTTATACGCTTGTTGTATGCCGTACCAATCTAGGTTATTGATAAATTCCAGGCGGTTCTGGAGAGAGGCTACTTTTTTACTGCTGATTAAATTTCCGGATGCAATCAAATATCTGTCTTTTTGACGATCCAAAATGAAAGACGGATTGGTCTCATTTTTATCCGAATGGTCACCATAACGCACGATGTTTTGCAGGCACTCTGTTACAACATTAAAAGCCTTTCGTGTAATTTTGAGCCTTTCCCCAAAATTATCCATCAGTCTTTCGAGTTCACTCAGGATTTTCAGGATTACGTCCTGGTTTAATACTCCATGATATTCCATGATAGGATTTTGGAGAGACATGAGATGACGTAAATCATCAATATATTTTCTTTTCATCTTAAAAAGAAATCATAAGCTTAAAGATGATCAAATGGATTATACCTTCCAAAAATAACAAAAAGCTATGAATAATCAAGTATAATTCCAAAATCGATTTGGCTAAAAAATTTCAGGTAAAAGTTATGGGTTATTCCTCTGTTTCTTCAGGTTCTTCTTCTGGGGCAGGGTCTCGGGTAGTATTTCTTTTTTCAGCCTTTTTATTGGCTTTTTTGTTATTCTTGGGCAATTCACGGCTTGAGCGATTTGCAAGAACACCTCCTCCTTCAGACCACATTTTCGCTTCTCTGGCATCGTATTTCAATTTTTTCTGTTTTTCTTTCTGATAGTTGGCTAGGTATTCCTTTTTCATCATGCGGCCTTTATTGAGTTTAGCACGATCATAAATGGCCGTATTTCGGTTGGTATTCGTTGCTTTGCTATTGGTAGCCACTAGAGCCCCACGAGGGGATTTTTGTACTTTAACAGGGCTGGGTCCTCGAAATTCAGCTATTTTTTTGGAACTATGCTGTCTTTTATTTTCCGTATTGACTACTTTTATCGTACCGGAATAAGCCGACATGTTTTTATTATTTTTATTAAAAGAATGCTTTTGATTCCGCATTTCTTTGACTGATACCGAACCCGAATAAGTTCCAGTTGATTTTTGATTTTGCTCGCGTCGGGCGCGATTATCTACCAGAGAGGTATTTCCTTTGAATGCCGCCCGCATACTGGCTTCATCTCCGATTTGCTTTTCGGTTTTTACGGGCTTAGTTTTGGTAGTGAGTACTTTGCCGGTTCCTTCGGCTTCTTTGCGGGTGTTTTTATTATCTTTGACCTTGGTGACCAGTGTCTTTCCGGTTCCCTGATAAGTCTTAGGCTGGGCTACGGATTTGCCCGCATAATCACTGCTTTTGGGTTGGTCTTTGGGGGCATCCTTATCCTTTTTTTTATTTTGGGCTATGGCACACAAGTTTGATCCTGAAAAAATGATCAATAGGAGTAAAAAAAATCGGAAAGAATATTTGATTTTAACGGATACCATACTTTATATTGATTTGTTATGTTTCTTTATTTTACACCCTTCAAAGTACGAGGATCATTAGAAAAGCCTGTATGTCTATTGGTGTTATTTTTACCTTTTTTGACCTTCTTGCTGTTTTTGACCAACCCGGTTTTTTTACTTCTTTTTACTTTGATGTAATAATCCTGAGTTTCAAGGAGTTTCTGGCTTTGTTTGCGGATCTCTTCGGGAGTTTTGTCTTTATCCTGTACGCTGAGTGTACCCTGATTCATATTGATGTAGGCGGGGCATTGTGCTCTTTCGCTACAGGAACTTAAAATGCCTAAAAATAAAATACCGAATAATAAACCGAATATGTTTTTAGTACACATCATCATCAAAGGTTTTCTTTAAAATAACGCAAAGTGACCCACAAAGTTATAAGACAGATTACACCAATTCTTGAATATAATAAATATGCTCAAATATACAAAAATTATGGGAGGATAATAATCTTTATACTTTTAAAGTTTTAATAGACTGTTGACCGAAAAAACGCTAAAACCCCCTCAAAAATTCAATCTTCTCCAGCAGCCTTTGTTTGGGTAGAAAGTTCTTCTCAAGGTTTGGGGCAAAGGGTACGGGGGTGTCGAGGCTTGCCTCTCGGATCACAGGGGCATCCAGGCACGTAAAACAATGCTCTCCAATCCAGGCGGCAATCTCTGCGCCAATGCCCCCTTGCAAGGTATCTTCGTGTAGGATGAGCACTTTTCCAGTTTTTTGCGTTGTTTTGGCAACGGCTGCTTTGTCCCAGGGAAGCAAAGTACGTAAATCCAGTATATCAACTTTACCTTCCAGATTCAACTCTTGTAAGGCTTCTTTAGCCCAGACAATGCCCAAGCCATAGCTGATGATGGAAAGTTCATCCCCTTCTTCCACGAGTTTTGCCTCACCAATCGGAATGGTATAATAGCCGTTTGGGATTTCCTCCTGTAGGGATCGGTACAGGAATTTATGCTCAAAATAAAGTACCGGATTGGGGTCTTCAATGGCGGCATTGAGCAAACCTTTGGCATCATACGGTGAAGAAGGATATACGATCTTTAAACCCGGTGTATGAAAAAACCAGGCTTCGTTAGACTGAGAATGAAAAGGACCCGCTGCTACGCCTGCACCTGTAGGCATCCTGACAACTACGTCGGCATGTTGCCCCCAACGATAATGTGTCTTGGCCAGGTTATTCACAATCTGATTAAAACCGCAACTGACAAAATCGGCAAACTGCATCTCAATTACCGATTTAAACCCTCGGATTGATAGCCCTAGGCCGACTCCGATAATGGCAGATTCGCAAAGCGGCGTATTGCGTACTCTGCCCCGCCCGAATTCTTGCACAAATCCTTCGGTCACTTTGAATACACCGCCATACTCTGCGATGTCTTGCCCCATCAGCACCAAATTGGGGTATAGTTCCATACTTTGGCGCAAGCCGTCGCTGATGGCATCTACAAAACGTCGGGTGCTTTTATCGGAATGTTCGGGCAATATGGCTTCATTTTTAGCCGGAGCATAGACATCTTCCAATTCTTCTTCGGTAAAAGGACTGGGTGCGGGTAGGTCAAGAATTTCGTGAAATGCTTGGTTGATCTGATCTTTATAATCTTCTTTGAATTCCTGAATCATCTGCCAACTCATAATGCCTTCTTGAAGCACAAAATGCTCAAAATTACCTACGGGGTCTTTTGTAGCCCATGCTTCAAATAAATGCTCTGGTACATACTTGACTCCTGAAGCCTCCTCGTGCCCCCGCATTCTGAAAGTCAATGCCTCCACCAGGATTGGGCGCGGATTGTAGCGCAGGTCGTCGGCCAGCATATTGATTGTATGATACACTTCCAAAATATTATTGCCTTCTATTGGAATGGCTTCTATGCCATATCCTATGCCTTTATCTACAATTTGTTTGCATCGAAACTGCTCATAATTGGGGGTAGAAAGCCCATAGCCGTTGTTTTCTACTATAAAAATTACTGGTAACTGCCAGACAGCCGCCACATTCAGTGCTTCGTGAAATTCTCCTTCACTTGTAGCCCCGTCTCCGCTGAATGCCAGTGTTACCTTGTGTTTATTTTCCAGTATATCTGCCAAAGCCACTCCACCTGCGAGCGAAAGCTGCGGGCCGAGGTGTGAGATCATGCCCACGATGTAATGCGCTTTGCTACCAAAATGAAAAGAACGGTCGCGCCCCTTCGTAAAACCTTCTTTTTTGCCCTGAAACTGTGCAAAAAGCTGCTTCAAAGGCACATCCCTGGTCGTGAAAACACCCAAATTGCGATGCAAAGGAAAGATATACTCATCCGATTCCAGCGCCATGGCTGCGCCCACAGAGACGGCTTCCTGCCCTATCCCCGAAAACCATTTGCTGATCTTACCCTGGCGTAGGTAAATCAGCATTTTTTCTTCAATCAATCGGGGGCGAACCAGGGCTTTGTAGAGCAATGTCAGTTGTTCGTCGTTGTAGTGGTATCGGTTAAATTTCAAAAAAGAGTTTTGGACGGAGCTTTGCATAATGATAAGGGCTAATTGGGCATCTCAGGTCTTAATTAGTGCGATTATAATTATTTCTTGAAATATTTGATAAGAAATTGTGAAGAAATATTATTTTTACGACATGATTCATTATGAGCATTTTACCTTAGCCAACGGACTGCAATTTTATTTTCACCAAGACAAAACCAGCCCCATTGCGGTGGTCAATGTCCTGTATAATGTCGGTTCTAAGGACGAAGACGAAGAAAAAACGGGTTTTGCACACCTTTTTGAGCATCTCATGTTCAGAGGCTCCAGACACATCCCCAATTATGACAAACCCCTCCAAAAGGTCGGCGGCGAAAACAACGCCTTTACCTCGCCAGATGTGACCAATTATTACATCACGCTGCCTGTTGTCAATCTTGAGACGGCCTTCTGGCTGGAATCGGATCGAATGCTTGGTTTGGATTTTAGAGAGGAAGTACTGGAAGCTGAGAAAAACGTGGTCATCGAGGAGTTCAAGCAACGCTATCTCAATCAGCCTTATGGAGATGTATGGCTACGCCTGCGCCCGCTGGCCTATCAAGTACACCCTTATCGCTGGGCAACAATCGGCAAGGACATCTCGCACATAGAGCGTGCTACCATGGATGATGTGCAGGCTTTTTTCAATAAATATTACATCCCCAATAATGCCATTGTGGTGGTGGTAGGTAATACCACATTAGACCACGTCAAACATTTGGCTGAAAAATGGTTTGCACCGATTGCACCAGGTGTGCCATATCGCCGCAACCTGCCTCAGGAACCTAACCAACGGGAAGCCCGACTGATGGAAACCGAAGCGGATGTACCCCTGGATTCTATTTATAAGGTGTATCACATGCCCGCAAGGATGCACCCCGCTTATTATGCCGTTGATTTGCTGAGTGATATTATGGGCAGGGGCAAATCCTGTAGACTATATTCGGAATTGGTCAAGGAAAAAAACATTTTTAATTCGGTCAATGCTTACGTGGTCGGTTCGTCTGAGCCTGGTTTGATGGTCATTCAGGGTAACCTGCACCCGGAAACCCGCCTAGAAGATGCAGATGCCGAGCTGGAAGCCATGATTGAGATAATCAAACGAGAAGAATTACCCTCTGATGAACTTCAGAAAGTAAAAAATAAAGCAGAATCTACCCTGATTTTTTCGGAGGTAGAATTGCTGAACAGAGCCATTAACTTGGCTTTTTATGCCGCTCAAGGGCACGTAAACCGCATCAATGAAGAATCCGACCGCATCCAGTCTGTCACAGTAGAGGATGTACGCCAGACAGCCAAGGATATTCTGAGAAAGGAAAACAGCTCTACTTTGTATTATCGCAAAAGGAGATAGCAACGACGAGGTCGCTTCGAGCGACCTTGTCGTTTGGATAGATTTACCTTCAAGTAAAACCAAAAATATTTTAATCATTGTTTAAATCAGTCTTATGATAAAATTCAGAGTAGGTATCGGATATGATGTGCATCGCCTCGAGGAAGGTTATGATTTTTGGTTGGGAGGTATTCAAATACCCCACAGCCACGGGGCTGTGGGGCACAGCGATGCGGATGTACTGATTCATACCATCTGTGATGCCTTGCTCGGTGCTGCCAATATGCGCGATATTGGCTATCATTTCTCCGACCAAGACCCCCAATACAAGGGCATTGACAGTAAAATACTCCTTCGCCGGGTGATGCAACTCATCCGAGAGGCGGGTTATGAAGTTGGCAATGTAGATTCGGTCGTTTGCTTGCAAGCTCCCAAAATCTCCCCGCATATCGAGGCCATGAAAGCTTGCTTGGCCGAAGTCATGGAAATCCCCCTGGAAGATGTATCTGTCAAGGCTACTACCACCGAAAAGCTGGGTTTTGTAGGTAAAAAAGAAGGTGTAGCGGCTTATGCGACGGTGCTGATTTATAAAAATACTTAATCGATTATGGAAGAAATAGAAAAACTTGACACTCTTGAACAAAACAGAGATATTTTAAAATCTGACAATAGAAATAATCTATAATAAAACTCCTTGATCAAGCCACTGCATACCCAGTAAACTGACGAAAATACGGAGCTTGAAAACCTAAAACGATATCGTTTTGTGCAATGCCTCTGGATACCAATTCGGAGGCAATTTTTTGGTCACTTTGATTGAGCCATATCCAGACCTTAGCGTCACTTTTGACCTGAATATGAAAAATTAGCTGGTGGACAAACTGTTTGTCGTGCCAGCCTTGCATCAAAAGCTGAAAGTGCCCAGATTGGGTATCGGCAATGATGATTTTTTCAATATCTTCATGAAATGGTTTGATCAAGGATTGTTCTTCCAACCATTGCTGAATAATTTGATGATAACGATTTATCTTTTCCATTGTACGATAAGTTGATTTGAGGCATCAAACCAAAAATACAAAAAAAACCGGATAATATATTATATCCGACTTTTCGCACCCCCCTGTTTTTTTTGAGTTTTTTTGTAAGTTTTCTTCTAAAACTCTATAAAATATCGCAAAATATGGGTTTTGATAAAATATAGCATGTAAGTTTTATAAGAATAGTTATATTTCATATAAAT
>JANRIC010000227.1:0-2778 GCA_033765345.1 Microscillaceae bacterium | reverse complement strand
GGGGCGAAGAAAGGAAATATTTTTATATCCACTAGTTTCTAGTTTTTCTATATAAGGCGTTTTGTCCACGAAATAATAATTTTCTCTGGAAAGGCTTTCAAAGTTGCTGATTCCATAAGGAAACCAAATCATATTGTCAGGAGCTTTCATATTTTCTTCTGTTTTAGACAAATATACAATTTTTTGAGCGATGCTTGGCGATAAATTTTAAATTTCCCAACCTTTTACGCAACTCTTTTCAATACTGCCTGCGTGCTGTGGATAAATCTCAATTTATTTTACCTATGAAATCTAAATTACACGGAATTATTTACCCATTTATGATTGCGATGCTCTTTGGCTGTTTTCCGCTTGTGGAAGAACCCCTGCGTGGAGACTTTCAGACAGAAGGCTACAAGCCAGTGTATGTCTCCGCCGAGGAGATAGAAAAAATACAGATTCAAGGACCCAAAGCTATGGAAAACCCTGGCAAAATTTACATTCGCGGTCAATACCTCTTTGTCAATGATCGTTTTGAGGGTATTCATATTGTTGACAACGGCAATCCGTCACAGCCCAATAAAATTGCTTTCATCCAGATACCCGGCAATGTCGATATGGCTGTCAAAGGAAATTATCTCTATGCCGACAATGGTACAGACCTGATTGTGCTAGACATCAGCCAACCCCAAGCTGTCAAAATCGGCAAAAGAATTGACAATGCCTTTCCACAGCAAAAATTTCCGCCTTTTCGGGGTTATTTCGAGTGTGTAGACGACTCCCGAGGCACTGTGATTGCTTGGGAAAGAGCTACTTTAAACAGTCCTCAATGCTTTAGATAGGTCTTGAGCGGTTTCTTATCAATACCTGTGTTTTGTATACTCCCAGAACACCGACATTATAAAATACTTGATCCAAATTTTTAAAACAATGAAATTACTTAATTACGCTATTTTATTGATCATCGGGTTTTTATTCACCCACTGTGAAAATGCCGATAGCCTAAGCGCGGAAAGCCCAAATCCTTCTAGTGACGGACGGGGAGGCTCCCTGGCGCGCTTTGCCATTGCAGGCGATTATTTGTATACTGTCAGCAACAAAGACCTGACTTCATACAACATCAGCAACCCTGCCGAGCCACAAAAATCATCAGATATAGAAATTGGGGCTAATATCGAGACGATCTTCCCATACAACAATATGCTTTTTATCGGCTCTCAGACCGGAATGCTGATTTATGACAATAGCCAACCAAGCAAACCTCGTTATGTATCGCGTTATGATCATATAATGAGTTGTGACCCGGTAGTGGTGCAGGGCGATTATGCCTATGTAACCTTGCGTGACGGGACGGATTGTCGCTTTGGTAGCAATTTGCTGGATGTAATTGACATCAGCGACCCGACCAACCCACAATTGGTTAATTCTTACTCCATGATTCATCCGCACGGACTAGGAGTGGATGGCAACAATTTATTTGTATGTGAAGGGCAGCACGGACTCAAAGTTTTTAATCTCAGTAATCCTCAAAGCCCTCTGGAGAGTAAGTTTATCCAGGATGTCCGTACCTATGATGTCATTCCTAACCAGGGTTTGCTCATTGTAACGGGCGAGGATGGTATTTTTCAATATTTATATAATCAAAACCAAGAACTGGTATTATTGAGTGAACTGGAATAAAATGAAAAGATATGTAGCGGGTTTAATGCTGATTTGCCTGATCACGAAGGTATCGGCACAAGTGCTATCTACACCCTCATTTGGCGAAAAACCTAGTTTGAATTTCAAACTGGCTCCCTTGACCATTGCCGAGCCTTATTATGATACCTTTGAAGGAGCTTTGGAATACAAATTTCATCCGAAATACTCGTTTCAGGCGCAATTTGGCTATGGAGACTCCAAAATAAGCATTTACAATTATGATGAAACATGGGATGGTATCTTTAGAACCTATCGCAGCAGGGTGGAGGGACGTTATTACCCCCAAAAAATCCGGATGCGATACCTACCTAGCCCGAGAAGGGCTTGGAGAAATCCGGCTTTTCAAGATTCAGAAGAGCTACAGAAGTACTTCAATGAACGGCGAAAATTCATACATCCTTATTGGGCTGTCGAACTAGGCTGGAAAAATACCGTCTTTTTTGAAGAAGGTTTTGTGGGCAAAGGCTGTAGCCAGGGCGTTTGTGACTATCAGGAATATACCACCTATCAAAGGATAAAAAACGTAGGAATGATCTATTTCAAATACGGCAAACAAAGATTCTACGGCAGAAACTTCTTCCTGGATTATTATGTGGGTTTAGGGCTGCGCTACGTGCATATCAGACTGTCGGAAGGGGAGGAAAATCCTAATTTCTTTTTTACAGAAGATACTTTCAGTCGCATTGATGCCCGTGATCCCGGATCGTTTTTCGTACCTGGGATAGTAGGAGGCATAAAGCTGGGCTATTCTGTTGCTTTGAAGAAATAATTCACTTAAATTCTCCAGTAGATTTTCTAAATCATCGAGATTCGGAAAACCTACTCGGTGATATTATTTAATTTTTGGCTCTTACCATAATTTAGACTGATAACTGAAATTCAATGATTTTAAGCCCATAATTTCGTCAAAAGACTACCTTTTAAAACTATCAGTCCAATTCTAGGGAAGAGCCTAATTTTTTTTATGTAAACTCCTTTAGCACTTTCTGGTATATATAAGACTTTCCAGGTTGAATGATCATAGCTAAACGTATCACCAACTTCCACCTCAATCTTTCTTTCACCTTGATCTAAAAGGAGCAAACAGTCTTTACTACC
>JANRIC010000222.1:0-28143 GCA_033765345.1 Microscillaceae bacterium | reverse complement strand
TTTTTGAGTTTTTTTGTAAGTTTTCTTCTAAAACTCTATAAAATATCACAAAATATGGGTTTTGATGAAATATAGCATGTAAGTTTTATAAGAATAGTTATATTTCATCTAAATATTTCGCTAGGGTGCGAAAAGTCGGATCAATGCTTTTAATCAAATGGAATCCCACATTCGAGAAATGCAAAAGACCATTTTGAATAATGATGAACTGGCTTTGATTTTTAATCTGATTAACTTATTTAAATACCTGGATCATTGCAAGCAAATTGAAGAAAGACATAAAAAAAGCTTTATTGCTAGCAAGCTCAAGGAAGGCACTGCTTATGAGGATTTGGCCAAACAATTTTACTCCATGCGCAATAATCTGTTGGAGATCGGCAATATGAAACAACTCAAAGAACGATACAAGCAATATTGTATCAATCATCCCAATGTGCGTTATATATCCAATGCTGATAAATTTCTGATGGTATTTTCTATGGATAAGTACGAGCCTGTTCGCCTTGCCATTGCCGATTTTTTGAAATTAGAGCTTCACAGTGACGGCTATACGCTTAAGTTGGCCAATCAGGCAAAAGACCTGGCCAAAAGGGGTAATGTAAAACTGGAAGTACGCAACGAAACGAATCTTTTTCAGGACAAAGAAGAGGATTTGGTGGATATGAGCAAGCTTAAATATCTGGCTTCTACACTTTTAGAAGTAGGGTCATAAATTGTAACATCAACTTGTGAAAAAAATCCACCGTCCAGCCCACTTTTTCCTCACTTAATCGGTCTATACTTCTGAGGTAAAATTTCATGTTTGGTTTTTTGGGGTTTTTCTGTCGTTAATGTCATGTTAATCCCTTTTTATCCCAAACAATGCAATTGAATCCCCGTTAATTTCAATAAATTCTCAATAAACCCTACAAAACTTCATATACTATGAAAAAGTTATTTCCCTTGGTTTTAGTTGCCATTTTCTGTTTTATTGGCATTGAGTTTTCTGCTGCTCAAAACGATATTAAAAACAAAGACCTGAAAGCCATCAAATTGGCAAAACAGGAAGCCAAAAAAAGACTCAAAGAAGGCTGGGATGTTCCTCCTGGGTCTATCCCAATGGAAAAACTCTTTGAGCGCGCCTGGGCGATGGAACTGGAAACCGGCGATGACGGTAACCCTAAATACCTGATGGCTACCGGATCTGCAGTAGGTGGTACCAAAACTGCTGCCGACCTTGCCGCAATGACCGCCGCTCGCAATGAAATGGCCGCTGCCCTGCAAACCAAAATCTCTCAGTTGATCGAGACCAAAACTGCCAATGATCAAATTGACCAAAACATCGCCAATACCCTGGATAAAACCGTAGCCAATGGGAAGGCTTTGATTCAAGCAAGTCTGGAGCAGGTAAAAACGGGCTACAAAATCTATAAAAATGTAGCGGATAAGCAAAACAAAAAAGAGAACATTGCTGTGGAAGTGAAGCTATTCTACGATCAGGATGAAGCCCTGAAATCCGCTCAAAAAGCCATCCGTAAAAAATTGGAAGAAGAGTCAGATGAATTAGGCGAAGAATTGGACAAAATTCTCAAAGATATGGGTTGGCCTGAATAGGCATCCATCTTCTAAAAGTTGGGTGTAGCAAATTATTCAGCTTGCGCCCAACTTTTTTATTGAACCAGGTTTTATTTTGAAACTATTCATTACCTTCAAAGTATCTTCTTTGATTCTTTTTACAATCTAATTTCCCATGAAAAAATATCTGTTCAGTTTATTGTTCCTACTGGTTTTTATTGGAAGTACTTCTGCCCAAAGAAACAAAAAAGATAAAACTGTCCGAGTATCCGCGACCATTGAAGTATTGATGGAGGGCAATTACAGCAAAGCCACTCTTCAGGAAAAAGCCATTCAAACGGCTCGTATCCAGGCGATTGGGCAAGAGTTCGGTTATGCTATCGTTCAAGGAATCAATACCCAGACCAAAACTACCGTTGGCGAATCCGTACTTACCAGCTCTACGCTGAATGAGGTAAGCAATACCCTGGTCAAAGGCGAATGGGTGTCCGATGAAGAAGGATACCCCAAAACTCGCTTTATCATCCGCGAAAAAGGAGACGAACAGGAAATCTGGCTGATCTGCGAAGTCAGAGGTTTTGCTAGGGCGATTGAGGAAGCAGAAGTAAATTTTGAAGCCTTTGCCTACAACTGTCGAGAACCAGAGAAGTGTAATTCAGGTATTTTTAAAAATCACGACAGTATGTTCCTCTACTTCAAATCACCTGTCAGGGGGTATCTGAGTATCTTCATGTGGGAAGAAGGGCGCGTATATCGCCTATTGCCTTATGCTTCTATGGAAGACGAATACGAAAGCACAGTACCTGTAGAGGCTGATAAGGAGTACTTTTTGTTTTCACCAGAACACAGAAATTATTTTCCTGGTTTTGCTTTGGTGGATGAATACGGACTTGAGACTTACAATGATCAGGAATCTTTATCCAATTTTGTTTACGTTATCTTCTCAACCAAACCTTTCAGAAAACCCCTTTTAGAAGAAAATGAGGGAATTAAATCTATGGCTTTAGAAGACTTTCAGGAATGGATCAACGAAAATAAAGGTTTGAATAAAGAATTTCAGGTAAAAAAATTTAATATTGTAGTTCAGCATTAATCTCTTCCGTATGCCAAAGAAATACCTGAAAGTTAAAAATTTTGTTATACTTTTTATCACTATTGAGCTGCTTGCAGTAATCCTGCTGGTAGCTCTGTCATTTCGTACTTTACCTGCAATAAAAGCCAAAAACCAACTGGTCAGACGTTTTAGCCTGACCGATTATTGCCTCAGTACCGAATCAAGGCATACACGTCATCTGAGTAGCCCTGAGCTGATTGCCCCTTTTCAGGATTTTCCTGGGTATCATGAGCATTTCCCTTCTTCCTCTTTTTTCCATATTCCCAGAGAGCAATTCTCAAAATAAAAAATAACGCACACTTTTTGAGTATTATTATTTAGGCATTAATTTTATGAGTTTTGTAAGAATAAATAATGTTTTGAAACAATACCTATTAAATAATGCATAAAAATTGTGGCATTTTATTTTTGCTTGTTTTTTAAACCCGATAAATATAAGTATACTATTCTTTTTTGAAAACTTTTACTCCCCAATGTAAGTTCAGATAAAGGATTTTTTGCACGGAATGATCATGGAACAATACCACCCGGAGGGGCAAATATCAACTAAATGGTCAATCAAAACAAAGTTTGGACTTTGTTTGGGTTCGGCTGCAGCATTAGTTCTAAAATTATGGATATTATCCATTGTTTTACAACCGGGTTTTTTGCTATATCTCATCGTGGGTGTACTTTGTAGTTTTATTTTATTTACTCTTTGGTTGTCTTGGTTCTTTTTTTCCACCCAACTCTTACAACCTATCGCTCAAATAGAAGAAGCCTCTCAACGGATCGCTAAGGGAAACCTCCAAGTACACTTACTGCTTCGCCAAAACGGTCAAATAGGCTCTATTGCACAGTCAGTCAACGAAATAGCCGAAAATTTAAAAATAGCCCGTGATTATACCGATAGCATTGGGTCCGGGAATTTCGAGGTAGATCATTTCACGCAGATATTTAGCAATGCCTCCGAAGACAGCCTTTTTATGTCACTGATGAATATGCAGGAACAACTCAAAATGGTCTCTGACAAAGATCATAAGCAAAATTGGGTGGCGCAAGGAATGGCTGAGTTCTCGAAAATTTTACGCTCTGATGATACTGATCTTCAGGAATTGGGTACTAAAGTCATTACAGGATTGGTACGCTATCTCAATGCACAGCAAGGAGGCCTTTTTGTACTCTATAAAGAAAATCCAAAGCAACAATACCTCGAGCTTACCGCCTCTTATGCCTTTGATGAAGTACGTTTTGCACAAAGGCAAATATTGATTGAAGAAGACTATGCCGAAGGACTCGTGGGTCAGGCTTTTTTGGAAAACGAAACCATCTATCTCACCAACCTTCCTGAAGATTATACCCATATTCACTCTGGTTTGGGGCAATCTCCACCCAAAAGTATCCTACTGGTACCCCTAGAGCTAAATGGAAAGCAGGAAGGTGTCATTGAAATTTCTTCCATTCATACGTTTGCCTCCCACGAAATTGAATTTGTGGAAAAACTATCCGAAAACATTGCTTCGGCTATCCTGACCATCAAAGTAAATGATCATACCAAAAAATTGCTTCGTGAGTCACAAGAACTTACCCAGAAACTGCAATCTCAAGAACAGGTACTTCGCAAAAACTTTGAAGAACTACAACAATCCAAAAAAGTAATTGAGGAAAGTAACCAACTCATTGAGCAACAGAAAAAAGAAATTGAAAAAGCACTCATAGAACAAACCGAAAAAAGTGAGATGCTTGAAGCCCAAGAGGAAGAAATGCGCCTCAATATGGAAGAATTGGTGGCTACCCAAGAGCAAATGATGATCACTCAAGCAGAGCTAGATGGGCAGCTAAACGCCATTAATCAAAGCACTATCTCCAAAGTAGAATTCAGCCTCGAGGGGAAAATCATCACCACCAATAAAAGTTTTTGTGAAGTAGTAGGTATCGATCTTGCCGATATTCAAGGTAGAGAACACCAATCATTTCTAGAGCAGCATATCACCGAATCAGAGGAATATGCCCAATTCTGGAAAGACCTCCAGCAAGGCATTGCTCAATCAGGTGAATATACTTTTGTAAAAAATAATGGAGAAATCTTCTGGGTAAATGCCGTATACTCCCCAGTATTCAATAAACTTGGTGAATGCTACAAAATTATTATGCTGGCTTTTGATGTGAGCGATACCAAAAAACTTTTGCAGGAAACCCAAACACAAGCCCAAATCCTCCAAAGCCAGGAAGAAGAATTGCGGCAAAGTATGGAAGAGCTTCAAGTGACGCAACAGGAACTCAAAGAAAAATCGGATGCCATCATCGAACTCAAAGAAGAAGAAGCCAAAAATGCTCACCTAAAAGCAAGAGAAATTGAAAGTAAAAACCAACTGATCACATCCAGTATTCAATATGCACAAAATATTCAGCGAGCTATCTTGCCCTCGGATGAAAATTTTAAAAATTATTTACAGGATTATTTTATTCTTTACTTACCCAAAGATATTGTTTCAGGTGATTTCTACTGGTTTAGTACCATCGAAAACCGACTGTTTTTTGCAGCCGTAGACTGTACCGGGCATGGTGTGCCGGGAGCTTTTATGTCTATCATCGGGAATACTTTGCTGAATGAAATCGTAAACGTAGAAAAAACGTATGATCCTGGTAGAATCCTTGAAAAACTACACAAAGGCGTAAAAACCCGCCTTCGTCAAGAAGAATCTTCTAATCAGGATGGAATGGATATCGTGTTGTGTGCTTTGGAGAATATTTCGGAACAAAAATTTAAAGTTTCTTTTGCAGGTGCTAAAAGACCTTTGTTTTATTTTAGCCAACAAACGCTACTTGAACTGAAAGGTGACCGAAAATCTATTGGAGGATGGCAAAGCGAAAAACAACGAATTTTTAATACACGCGTGATAGAACTTGAGAAGGGCGATTGTCTCTACCTCTCTACGGATGGATTTGTGGATAACCCCAGTAAATTACGCAAAAAATTTGGAGTCGAGAAATTTAAAACTATCCTGAGCGAACACGCTACAGAATCTATGCTCGCCCAAAAACAAATATTATTGGAGGCACTCCTCAATCATCAGGAAGATACTGAGCAAAGAGATGACATAACCGTGCTTGGGATAAAATTGTAATGCTTAACTTTGCCCTCGGAGTATAGGAACAAAGAATTAAACCAAGAAAATTACTTCGTAGTTTGTACTTGTTTCGTTTGGTTATTTGACAAATTGTATACTTTTTGCTTTATTCGTATCATATTTCATTTAAAACATGAGTACCGAGAACAAGCGAGAATTCAATTTTTTTGAATATCACGCTCAAATAAGCCAGAATAATGTAGTCCTGTCCTATAAAGGTCCGGTTACTGATATATTACTTGCCGAATTCAGCCGTGATATTCGTAAAAAACTGCAAAAAGACCCGAAAACAGGTAGAAAGGTATTTGCGATATTTATGGAATTGGCCCAAAATGTACTTTATTATTCCAAAGAAGTAAATCATTTCGGGAATAAAGATAAAGTTGGTACTTTGGTCATTGTCAAAACCCAAGAGTACTATCGTCTGATTACCGGAAATCTGGTAAATAGCTCAGACGTACCGAAATTGATAGAAAAATGTGAAATTGTTAATTCCCTCGACCGTGACGAACTTCGGGAATACAAAAGACAATTACGCAATGACCCCCGAGGAGAAGAAAGTAAAGGTGCAGGCATTGGGCTGGTTCAAGCAGCACTAACCTCCGGGAATAAGCTGGAAGTGAAAATCAAAGAACTAAACGATCAATATGCCTTTTACGCACTATTTGTAGACGTAAAAACAGACGATGAATAATTCAATTGTTAAATTTTAATAATTAAAAAAGTAAAAATTTAGTTTAAGAAAATAAATTTAAATGTTTTGAGATATATGGAAAACTTAGAGATTAAAGGCGAAAGTGGTGTTTATTTTATCCCTGAAGTAAAATTGAATGCCAGTACAGGAATTTGCGAAATATCCGGTGAATCTTATTTGGAAGATACCGACGAATTTTATAACAATATTATCAACTGGCTTGAAAATTATATCCGGGAGGTCAATAGGTCTATTACTTTTAACTTTAAACTAACGTACTTCAATACCAGTTCTTCAAGAAGTATTCTCAATGTACTCAGGGTTTTAAAAAAATACGAAGACAATGGCGGTGCCGTAACTGTCAATTGGTATTATCCCGAAGACGATGAAAGTATTGCCGAAGAAGCAGAAGACTATATGAAAGACACAGGGCTTGAAATTCACATGTTCGAATTTGAACCCGAAGACTAATGGCTGTATATCAATTCTGCCATAGACCTGTATCTCGTATGTCGCAGTTGTACTTATTTTGAATAATTAATAGAATTACCCATGCCCGATTTGGAGTACGTTTTATCCAAAATCGGGAGTGGCTTTCAAGTCTAAATGCTTCACCACGTTCAAAAAATTCTCGATTATTATCAAGAAGTTGATGGAAAAATATTTTCTTAGGTATACAATTTTACTCATTTATTGCTCCACGATCTGCCTTACAATGGAAAGTTCAGCCCAAACTTCCAGCAAGGCCGACCGCCTGGAAAGCTTATTGAGATTGAGTAAAGTAGATACCAACCAGGTGAAGATACTCAATGCACTTTATGATGAATATGTCACTGCCAATCCACTAAAAGCCAAAGAATACGCCGATAAAGCATTGAGTATTTCGGAGGCAAACCAATACCCCGAAGGAATTGTAATCAGTGCCGAAAATATCGGCAAAATATACCATAGCCAAGGTGCTTATCATGAAGCCCTCAAATTCTTTCTCAAAGCATTATCTTTTAGGCAAAATCAAACGGATAAGTCCGGAGTCGCCCTGAGCTACAACCAATTAGGCAATACCTTGGTGCAAATGGATAAGTACGATCAGGCAATCAATTATTACCAGCAAAGTATCACACTTAATCAAGAAATTAATGATCTAAAAGGTCTGGCAGTCTCTCTCACCAACCTAGGAGGCGCTTTGTATAAAAAAGGGGAGTATGACCAATCTATCCGCTTTCACCGGGAGGCACTCGCACTGGCTGACTCACTCAAGGACAGAGGAATTATTACCATTAATCTGACACGCCTGGCTGAGACCTATTTTCGTATGAATAAAAATCGAGATGCACTCAGTCAGTATAAACAACTTCTCGAGATGGGGAAAGTAGATGATAATACCGAACTCAAGCTCAAAGCCTATCAGGGTATCTCCAGAATCTTTGCCGAAGAAGGTGATTACAAAAATGCTTATGAAAATTATCAGCACTATGTCAAGGAAAAAGAAAATGATTTTATCAATGATCAAATTATTAAAAATAAAAATATAGAAGATATTCAGCAAAAACTGGATGAAAAAGAGGAACTTGAGAGACTTCAAAGTGATAAACTCCGCCAACAGAAAATTATCAATTATACCATCGGCACCGCAGTCGTTTTTTTACTATTGATTATTCTGATCCTTTACAGAAATAATATCCAAAAACAAAAGATTAACCTTCTTTTAGAAAGAAAGCGAAAAGAAATTGAGCTGAAAAATAAAAAACTCGAGGAACAAACCAAAAAAATCGAACTTCAAAACGAATCCATCAACCGCAAAAACGAAACGCTCGAAGCTACCTTTAAAGAAATTGAACGTAAAAACAAAGATATTACGGCTAGTATCAACTATGCCAAAAGAATCCAGGAATCTATGCTTCCCCGAGCCGCCAAAATCACCGAGGCACTCCCGGAACATTTTATTCTTTTCAAGCCTAGGGATATCGTTAGCGGCGATTTTTATTGGTTTGCCCGGCACAACAACAAGATTATCCTGGCAGCCGTAGATTGTACTGGGCACGGAGTCCCGGGCGCAATTATGTCTATGTTGGGAGATTCTTACCTGAATCAAATTATTAATAATCAGAGTATTACAGAACCCGATTATATTCTTACCGAATTACACAAAAGTATTGGAATTGCCCTCAATCAGGAAGAGACCAACAACCAAGATGGTATGGATATTGCCCTATGTGTCATTGATCGGGAGCAAAAAATCATGGAATTTGCCGGAGCCAGTAGGTCTTTGATGATCATCCAGGATGGAATCTATGAAGATGTACATTCCAGCAAATTGCCTATCGGTGGCTTCCAAAAGGATCGCCCCAGGATTTTTACCAAGCATACTTTTGATATTAGCAAATCTACATGGTTTTATATCTTCTCTGATGGTTTTCAAGACCAGTTCGGAGGCCCGAAAGGACGCAAATTTGCTAAATCCAGATTGTTTAAATCTATTTATGAAAATTATCAAAAGCCCTTGTCAGAACAAAAAGAAATCCTAAACAGGACATTGATGGATTGGATGGGCAAAAACAGACAAATGGATGACATCATGGTGATAGGTGTCAAGCTTTAAATCCGGAAATTTTTCAAGGCATCGTTCGAATTCATAAAACTAAAAAAAATGGAAGATATTTTTATTAAAGAAGCACCAACTACCCCCGAAGTTCGCTTTAATTTTAAAGATGGAGAGCTTGAAATCAAGGGGGTTTCCATTCCGGAGGACACTGAAGAGTTTTATAATCCTTTGCTTGAAGCCCTCGAAGAATACGTGAAGACAGCTTCTCCCTTGAAAATCACAATGACATTTAAGCTAATTTATGTCAATACCAGCACTTCGGCTGTTTTAGGGAAGATGATTAAAACTCTTGAGCCTTTGGAAGGCGAGGAGAGGAAAGTACACGTCAATTGGTTTTATGAAGTAGAGGATGAAGACATGAAAGATTTGGGCGAAGATTTTAATTCGTTTTCCAAACTTCCTTTTGAGTTGATTCCTTGTGAAGAAATTACTTAAAAGCAAGAAAAGGCACCTTTCAATAGTAAGCCGATGTTTTAAAACATCTCAAAATATTCTACCCGGAGGTTGCATCGTTGGTTTTGCCTCGACTTTTTAGTTCGGCGGCAAGTTCATTGATTTTGCCTTCTTCATCAGGTGCGTAGTTTTTTTTCCAGACATCATACCGCTCATCTATTTTTTGGGAAAGTTTATCATAATTTTCCCAAGTATCTTCTACGTGATAGATGGAGGGCAAATCATTCGCCAGAACCTCCTGATAATCTTTGTGATACATTCCACTCTGATAATAATAGACTGAAAAGGCATTTCCCTCCTTGTTGAATAGGTCTTCGCCCAAATAACCGTCCCAAATTGCACTAAGAATAGCGCAGCTCATATCTCTTTTAAGAAATCGAATCACTTGATGAGCCTCTTCATCTTCAAAAATTGAGCTGTAAAGCTCTTTTTCCAGCATCCAGCCCAAAAACATGCCAATATGTACATAAGCCTGCTCAATAGGAAGAATACTTGGAAAATTTCCTAGAAAGTGATGTTTTGCCCGATCATATATAAGCGTACCTGATTCTTTATTATCTTCAGAAGATGCCATAACAGGGTATTTTACTGATTAACAATGACTAGCTTCCCCAAATATACTAATTTACTTATTATAAATGAATTAATTGATTAATTGTTTGAATTTAAACAGTATGATATTTCCGAATATCTTCTAATTTGATCTTATTTTCATATAAAGCCTTGCCAATGATCACGCCATAAGCCCCCATCTCGTCCAAATCGCTCACGTCTTGCATACTTGCTACTCCCCCACTAGCGATCAGATTTAGCTTTGGGTATCGCTCTCTGATTCGCTGGTACAATTCCAGAGAAGTTCCCTGTAAAAGTCCATCCTTGCTAATATCGGTGCTGATGACATACTGAATACCTTTTTGGGTAAACTCGTCCAAAAAGTCAAAGATATGAATATCAGTAATAGTTTGCCAGCCAGAGATAGCAATTTTTTCAAGTTGAGTATCTGCACCCAAAATAATTTTTTCTCCGCCAAACTCTTCAATCCATGACAGAAATTTATCTTTGTTTTTGACGGCGATACTTCCTCCAGTGATTTGCTTTGCCCCACAACTAAAAGCCGTTCTGAGGTCTTCGTCGGATTGTAAACCTCCGCCAAAATCGACCGAAAGAGACGTTTGTTTACAAATATCTTCCAGAATTTTCCAATTGACCAGATGCCCAGCTTTAGCACCGTCCAGATCGACCAGGTGCAAATGAGTAATGCCATACCCTTCGTATTCTTTGGCCATCTCAAGGGGGTCGGCGTGATATACCTTTTTAGTTTGAAAATCTCCTTGTGTAAGGCGGACGCACTGCCCCCCGATGATGTCAATTGCCGGGATAATTCGTATCATTTTGTATGCATCAGTTTATTTCCAAAAAATTCTTAAAGAGTTGTACACCCAGTTCTCCGCTTTTTTCAGGGTGAAATTGTACCGCATAAAAATTATCCTTCTGCAAACCAGAGGCAAATTTTTGGATATAATCCGTATGAACGATGGCGAAAGGGCTGTCTTCCACATAATATGAATGGGCAAAATAAGCATAGGCTCCTTCAAGCACCCCTTTAAACAAAGGGCTTTTGAGCTGCTCTAATTGATTCCAACCCATGTGTGGAATTTTAAATTCGGGTTTTCGATAATTATTAAATGCACGTACTTTTTCTGAAAAGATATTTAAGCAAGGCGTGTTATTTTCTTCAGAATGACTACACATCAATTGCATTCCGACACAGATCCCCAGGAAGGGTTGTTTAAGCTCTCCGATCACTTTGTCGAGCCCCCGGCTTTTTAGGCTATTCATGGCTGAACCGGCCTCGCCTACACCCGGCAGCAATACCCGATCGGCGGATTTCAGCTCCTCGGGGTCGTCAGTGAGCAAAGGTTGAATGCCTAATCTTTCGAGGGCATAAATTACCGATTGTGTATTTCCGGCATTATAATTTATGATAGCTAATTTCATTTTTTTAGAGGGTTAGAGTATACCTTTAGTACTGGGAATATCGGGGTTATTTTTATCTCTGTGTTTGGCCATTTTGATGGCTTTGGCAAAAGACTTAAAAACCGCCTCGATCATGTGGTGTTCATTGACTCCTTCTACCTTTATATTCAAATTACAAGCAGCGTGGTCTGAAAAGGATTTAAAGAAATGAAAAAACATTTCGGTAGGCATTCCGCCTACTTTTTCCCGTTTGAAATTAGCTTCCCAAACCAACCAGGGTCGCCCTGAAAAATCAAGTGCCACTTGTGCCAGGGCTTCATCCATAGGAAGTAGAGAAAATCCATACCGGTTGATCCCTCGTTTTTGCCCCAGTGCTTTGGAAAAGGCTTCTCCCAGACAAATAGCCGTATCCTCAATGCTATGGTGCTCGTCGATGTGTAAGTCACCTTTGACCGTAACCCAAAGATCGCATTGGGCGTGTTTGGCAACCTGATCAAGCATGTGATCAAAAAAGCCGATTCCGGTTTCTATTTCAGCCTTGCCTTCTCCATCCAGGTTGAGGCGCACATAAATATCCGTTTCTTTGGTCTTGCGATGTACCTCAGCCTGTCGTTCACGATGATTGAGTACCTGTTCTCCCAGTGAAAGAAACTGATATATTTCACTCCAATCGGTAGTAATCAGCTCTATAACCTCCTCAATTGCAGGCTTTGGCAAATTAAAATCATTGCTAGGGTCACGAATGAGAATGCCTTTAGCTCCCAGGTTATAGGCTAACTCCATGTCCGTAACTCGGTCTCCAATTACATAAGAATTAGCCAGGTCATAGGTTGGGTCTATGATATATTCTTCAAGCATTCCGGTACGGGGCTTGCGGGTAGGTGCTTGTTCGTGTTCGAGGCTTCTGTCAATATGAATGGCATTAAATTGAATGCCCTCCCCTTGCAGGGTTTTGAGCATTTTATGATGTGCCGGCCAGAACTGTTCTTCGGGGAAGCTTGGAGTACCCAAACCATCCTGATTGGTCACCATGACCAGTTCGTAGCTCAGATTGCTGACAATGTGATGCAGATTTAGAATTACTCCGGGATAAAATTCAAGTTTTTCCAGGGAATCCACCTGAAGATCTTCGGGGGGTTCGATGATGATTGTTCCGTCTCTGTCCAGGAATAGTATTCTTTTCATAAAAAGTCATTTAAAGGGACAAAGTAAAGGAATAATTCATAAATATCCAGAAGGCAAAAAGAATTAAAAGCAAGTCATTTCAACTATTTTATTTTTTCTCGAGATAAATCCCTGATTTCCAATACCTGAAAGACTGGAGGAGATCAAAGCTTCAGCACCAAGAGCGTAATATCGTCTCTTTGGGAGACCCCCTGCATATAATGATTGAGTTCTTGGTTGAGTCTTTGTTCTTGTTGTTTGACGGGTAGGTGTACAATACGGCGTAGGAACTCTTTGAGCTGGGTAGAGCCGTATTTTTTTTGCTCTTTGTTGTGTTGATTGATAAAGCCATCGCTTGTCAGATAGAGGAAATTCCCTTTTTTGAGTTCAAAGACTTCAGTGGCAAAAGATTTCTCTTGGTTCATATTTCGCCCTCCGATGGAGCGTTCGGTTCCTTTGACCTCGACAAGCTCCCAACCCTGGCTGTAATAAAGAGGGCGATTTGCTCCGGCAAAATTCACAAGCCAATAGTCTGGTTTTTCAGGATGGGGCTGTACGGTACAAAGGCATACATCCATACGGTCATCGGTCATGCGTTGATCCTGATTAAAAAGCGACTTAAATTCAGTGTTTAAGGTTTCTAAAATAAGGGTAAGGTCTTCTAGTTTTTTTTCATTGATTACCTGATTGAGTAGGGTATTCCCGATCATAGACATAAAAGCTCCTGACACTCCCTTACCTGTACAATCCACTACGGCGATATATTTTTTGCCGTTTAGCTCAGTAAACCAGTAAAAATCACCAGAAACATCAAAAAGTGGGCGATAAATCACAAAAAACTTCTTGAAGTGGTGACTAATCATATACTCTGGCAAGATTGCCTGCTGGATTCGTTTTGCATAACTGACCCCTTCCATCAAGATGCTCTGTTTTTTCTCTAATTTGGCTTTTTGATCCTGAATTTCAGCAATATTATTTTGAACCGTCTGCACCATATAACTGACATCCTGGGAGAGCGTTCCTAGTTCGTCATTAGAATAAATCTGGAGGTCAAACTTAATTTCGTTGGAGAAGTTGTGCTTAATGACTTGATGAATAGAGTTGGAAAGATTGCTGATGGGCTTACTGAGGCTCCGCGTTACAAAAAACACCAGGATAAAAACCAAGCCTGTACCCATCAAAATCAAAAGGCTTTGGATGGCTTTGTTTTGGGTACGAAGATTTCTAACAGCCTGATCGATGGCGGTATTGAGTTCTTCAATTTTTTGATTATTTCTTTGTCCCAGGACATATAATTCTTTTTTGAGACCTTCCTGATTGGTAAATCCCATTCTTTCCTCGATTTCAGCCAGTTTGATAAAATTGGCTTCATATTCTATCAAATCTTTGAGCATTTCAGGTTGACCAGCCACCTGTCTGCGGAGTTTAGCCACTTCATCTTTGAGCGATTGGATATAAGATTTTTGCTTACGAATGATAAAGTCTTTTTCGTGTCTGCGAATCATCAGCATAGTGGCTCTGTCATAATTATTATCTGCATTCTCGATGCTGTGGATATACTTCCGCATATTGCCCTCGATACCATAACTTTTAAATCCTCTTTGGCGGGTGAGTTCTACCAGTTTTTGAAAGTTTCTATCATTGAGGTCAAAATTTTCAATCAATTGGTCAATTTCTTTACTGATATCCAGAGAGCGAATTACGCCGGATTTTTTAAGGGTTTTTAGATTGGATTTGATATTGGTAAAGTATTTATGCCTATCCTGTAAAATTTTGCTGTTTCCAGTTTTATGAAAACCTTCATTGATGATGTCATCCTTAAAAAAGGCATATTCTAGTTTTTCTACTCTTTGAAGATTGACATTGATATTGTTGAGATCATCCAGGGTTCGCTGTATGGTTTGTTCTTGGGCATCAAACCAAAAATCAGCCAACACAATAAAACCCGCTGTGATTAGCAAAAAGGAGAAAAATGCAAATAAAAGTTTGGAACGGATGGTTCGAAATAAACTTAACATAATTGATGTATCTCTTTTAAGCAATAAAGCTACTTATCCTGAATAAACAAACAACAATACTATTTATTATTTTTAGGTTAAATGTGCATATAAAAATCATTCATTTCATAACCCTAAGGATAGACAGCTCTTTCATGAAAATATAGAATTCTAATGCCCAAATTGATAAGGAACAATTATATAACCATGTGACGCATCCCTATGTTAAGTTAATATTAAGAATACAAAGATTTTGAAAAAATAGTATGTTGCACATTCCCTGGTTCAGGTTCTATTATATCATTAAAAAAATCAAAATTCTTTCATGTGTATATTTAAAATACTCTCCGTATATTTATAACAAAATATAGCCTTACAAATTGATTTGTATACTCAAGTGAGTGCAGATGACGAAAAAAAGGAAAAACCTTGATTTTTCTTATAAAACAAGCATCTTATTTGATTCCAAAATATCTTCTCATGAAATATTTCTACTCGCTTATCTTATTTGCCCATGTGACCGTCTTCTATGCCTACGCTCAGAACAAACAACTGGACAGTCTTTTGCACATCTACCACACCACACAAAATGAAGAAAAGAAAATACTTGTACTGATTGAAATTTCTAATCAATACATCTTTATGAAACCTGATACAGCACTCCAACTAGGTCAAAAAGCATTGAATATGGCCGAAAAAATAAATTTTGAATCAGGTAAGGCCTGGGTCTGGAATAGAATGGGGGTTCTTTATTTTTACATAGGAGATTATCCAAAAGCATATAATTGCTATCAAAAAAGCCTGCAATTATCTGAAAAAATCGATAATGATCAATGCATAACTGCGAATCTGAATTTGATAGGCATGTTCTATATAAAACAAAAAGAATTTTCCAAAGCATTTAAATCACTCAAGAGATGCCTTCATTTACTGAAAAAACTTAAGGAATCCGAAGAGTTGGCAAAGGTCAATAATAATTTAGGAAATGTATATTATTACCAAAATCAATTTGAGAAGGCTCTGCCATATTATCAAGAATGTGCGCTGATCAGCAGAAAGTTGAATATCCCAAGAGCAGAAGGAATCGGACTCAATAATCTAGGGTTATGCTTCATTGGTTTAAAACGATACCAAGAAGGGTTGGAATATTTATTTAAATCCAAGGATATTTTTACTAAAATAAATTCTATCACACAAATCGGAGAAAATAACCGATGGATAGCCGAGGCTTATTTACGCCTGCAAGATTACTCAAAGGCCAAAGAATATGCCTTGGCATCTCTCGACATTGCCCAAAAAACCAATAGCTTCCCAACCATCAACGAATCGGCTAAAATCCTGTTTGATGTTTATAAACACGAAAAAGATTTTCAAAAAGCCCTGACTTATCATGAACTTTACAAGCAGAGCGGAGATAGCCTTTTTAGTGGAGAAAAACTTAAAATTATTACAGATATGAGTGCCAAAGCGGAGCTTGATAAAAAGGACATGGAGCTCCGTAACCAAAAGGCCATCAATCAAGTGCAAAAACAGGTAAATTATGTCATTTTAGCTGGGCTTTTCATTACATTTTTGATGATCTATTTACTTTACAATAGCCACCAAAAGGAAAAAAATGCTAAAAATTTATTGGCTAAGCGAAATATTCTGGTTCAACAACAAAAAGAGGAAATCCAACTACAGGCTCAAAATCTTAAAGAACTTAATGCCACTAAAGACAAATTATTTGCTATCCTGGGGCACGACCTGCGTTCTCCCATTTCTGTTTTACAGGGTTCATTGGATTTATTGCAGAAGCGTGAGATCAGCCCTGATGAATTTATGGATCTTTCGGATGAACTCAAGACAAGGGTAGATCAGGTATATTTTATCCTCAATAACTTACTTCTCTGGGCAAACAGCCAAATGCAAGGGTTCAGCACGAATCCGACCCTATTTGATTGTAAGACCTTGGTAGATGAAAACCTAAGGTTATTCCAGAGTTTGGCCAATTCAAAACAAATTAGGCTTGATAATGAAATTTCAGAAGAAACCTATGCCTGGGCTGATCGAGATCAAATCAATATCGTAGTCAGGAATCTAGTTAACAATGCTTTAAAATTTACTCCCCAACAAGGCTTTATCTTAGTTTCGGCTGCCCGACAAGATAAATACCTGCAAATTGCTGTCAAAGACTCAGGGTTGGGCATCCATGCTGAAAGCCAACAAAAACTCTTTAATAAAAATAGGCAGTTTTCTACCATGGGCATCCAGGGCGAGAAGGGTACAGGGCTAGGGCTAATTCTTTGTCAGGAAATGATCGAGAGAAATCAGGGACAAATCTGGGTGGAAAGTATGCCCGGTAAGGGAGCAACTTTTTGTTTTACCTTGCCAGTACAAGTACCATAAAAAAGGGCAAAACTTTTCAAATACACCTAGAGAAAACCAACCTGCTTGACCAAAAGCAGGTTTTTTAGTTTTTCTAAAATATTTCAAAATTTATTTCAACAACTGCGCTTTTCTTTTCTCAAACTCTTCAAAAGTAATGACTCCATTTCTAAAAAGCTGATCCAGTTTGTGAATCTCATCAGCCACATTGATAGGGCGATCCAGGGTATTTAGGCTGGCGTATTGGTCAGCGTGCTGATATTGGGCATCTCCAAAAGCTAACATTGGGTAAAAAATAAAACCCAAAATAGCCAACCCTACCCCATAACCGGTGTCTTTACCAAATGCTTTGGCAATCTCGATATTTACAATAATTAAAACAATGATATTGACAATTGGGATAAATAACAACAGTAACCACCAACCCGGCTTACCTGCAATTTTGAGCATAATATAAATATTGTAAAACGGAATTAAAGATGCCCAACCCGGATGCCCGGCTTTCTCATACACACGCCAAATGGACGCAATTAATAAAATGATAACGGCAAAGTATATCAAAACAAAAAACACGGCGGCAAAACTTACCATAAGAAGTAGATTTAATTTAGGTGAATTATTTAAAGAAATTGCACTCAATCTTCGTGCTTAAAATTCATAATTAGAGTCAAAAAAGCAGTGAAATCCTATATAGATTTACGTTATTCTCTTATCTCGATTTCCCCTAAAGGTAAGAAAATTTATATCGCAGCACCAAGTAAATCTAAAAATATATTTAAAAATCACATAAAACACCGTAAAAGCTTGTTGCCAAGGGGTCAAAACCCCTTGAAAATATACTTAAACCAACGTAATAGAATCATAAACCTGTACTTTTGTCCACAAAGTACTGGAATCGGCTACGAATTTTTTGTGGGCTGCGTGCTCTTGGTACACATTCTGTTCGGTGGCACTTTTGAAGGTGCAAACCAAATTATAGGTATAGCTATTGTCTACCACATCGCGAGGCGTACCGGCAGGTTTGCCTAGGTAAGGCTTACGCGTAAAAAGTTTATCCTTTTCGCAGGCAGCCAGGAATGGACGAATACTTTTGAGAAAACTTTCCTGTTCGGCGGCATTATCTGGGTTTTTCATCCAGAAATAGACCACGTGATAAAACTCTGAGCTTGTTTTATCTTCCTCGGAGGCGGCATAAGTTTTGGAAGCTACAGCACCCAAACCAAGAAGTGTGAAAGCCTGCCCAAGTTTTGTTAGAAAAGAACGTCTTAAAATCATCGTGTTTTTATGTTAAATTTCATATTATTTGGCGTTCAAGTTAGAGATTTTTGATAAAAAGGGCAAAACAATTAAGAGAATTAAAGCAATTAAAGCAATTAAGGGAATTAAGCCTCCCATCTGTCATGCTGTAAGCATCTTTGGTAGTATTAAAGATGTAATGCTCAAATAACAAGTCGCCGTGGGATGTGTCTTCACAGCACACTGTTTTGAACGAATAGCATTACTTGTTACACACTACCGCATCTTTTTATGAATTACACAAATTAAGGAAATTTAATCAACTAAGAGAATTAAGGGAATTAAGCCTCCCATCTGTCATGCTGTAAGCATCTTTTTATGAATTACACGAATTAAGGAGTTAAGGAAATTAAGAATTAAACAACCTCCTAATTCTCTTCATTATTTTAATTCTCTTAATTCTTTTAATTCTCTTCATTATTTTAACTATTTTAATTATTTTAAGCTTTTTGGTTTAAACGCCTGACTTGAATAGGGCAAACATTAAGCTACCAATCCCTGCACATTCGTCGTAAGCCCTGGTAGGATTTCAATGTCGGCGTTCCAGTTTTTGATGATCCAATCCTGCGCAGGAGCAGCTAGGGTAATTTTTTGGCTGTCGGTGGTGATCCAGATGAGCTTTTCTACGCCGAATTGAAGTAATTCTTCTGTTTTTTTGAAATAATAATCCAAGGGGCTTACAAATTCTTCCATATCGGCCTTGATATCTACCTCGATGACTATTTTGGGGGGGATGGAGAATAATTTATCATTATACGTATAGTCTTTCAGTTGTTCTTTATCAAACAAAACAATATCGCAAGCACGACGCATCCCTTTTTGTATTTGTAAACCAACCTCATTGGTGAATATTTTATAATGACTAGGAATATTTTTATACAAATATTCCAATATACAGCTAATAATCAAAGCTTGCAAACTACTACATCCCATAATGTCTTCTAAGGTTTTGGTTTTATTGAGTACATCCTGATAGCCTTTGTAATAGATAGGCTTGCCATCCGAAATTTCATAAATCAAAGACTCAGGGATATTTTTTACGAGCATAATTTTTCCTTTTTTCTAATCAAAAATACTAAATTATTGCTAAAAAATGGTGCAGGAAGGTAAATTTTAAAGCTCTGAGTAAGTCTTATGTACATTTCTAGGCAAATGGATTTCTAACTCCTCGGATGAAAATCAATGATCGTTTGTCGGAGATAATCTTTGTCCAAATGGGTATATATCTCGGTGGTCGTGATGGATTCGTGACCAAGCATATCCTGAACGGCTCTCAGGTCGGCGCCTCCCTCGATAAGGTGCGTCGCAAAGGAATGCCTGAAGGTATGCGGACTGATATTTTTTTGGATGCCTGCCTGGGCTGCCAAATCTTTGACGATCATAAAGACCATAATCCTAGAAATACGGCTTCCACGGCGATTCAGAAATACATAGTCTTCGTGTCGGTCTTTGATGGGGTATTCGGGGCGGATATGCTCCAGATAGAGTCTCAGGTATTTGATGGCATCCCTGCCAATGGGCACAAAACGCTCTTTATTGCCCTTGCCCAGGATCTTGAGAAAACCAATATCGAGGTATAAATTGCTCATCAACAGATGAATAAGTTCGCTTACCCTCATACCACAACTGTACAATATCTCCAGCATAGCCCGATTGCGTGTACCGTCGGCGCGTGACATATCAATCATAGAAAATAACTGTTCAATCTCTGTGAGATGCAGTACATCAGGGAGTTTTTTGCTGAGTCGGGGGCTCTCAACAAGGTGTGCCGGGTCTTTGCGAATAATATCTTCAAAAAGCAAAAACTTAAAAAAAGACTTGATGCCCGACAGTATCCTTGCTTGGGAGGCTTCAGCCACCCCTAACTCACCCAAATAGCCCAAAAATCGGTTGATGTGTGTGCTTTCCACCTCTGTAGGAGGGATTTCCTGCCCGGTCATGAGCAGGAATTCCTCAAGTTTGCTTACGTCACGGAGGTAGGCTTCAATGGAATTTTCGGCCAGACCACGTTCTATTTTCAGGAAATTTTTAAAAAGTGTGGTATACGTTTTCCAGTTCAATGGATTTGAATTAGATTCCCTCTGCGACTACTTCCTGCACCTCTGGCACCATCGAGGTCAATAAATTCTCGATTCCCTGCTTTAGGGTCAGGGTAGAAGAAGGGCAACCGCTACAGGCTCCCTGTAATAAAACCTTTACTGTACCTGCCTCAAAAGAATGAAAAATAATCGCTCCCCCGTCCGATTCTACGGCAGGGCGTACATATTCATCCAAGATAGATTTGATTTTGCGGTCAATTTCAGGTTCGTTATCATCTATAGAGAGATTAGACTCTTGAAGCAAAAGGGGCTTACCAGCTTCTAGGTATTCTTTGATAAATTTTTTGAGATCGGCTGCCACTTCGTGCCAAGTGCTTTGCTCGTCTTTGGTAATGGTGATAAAATTGCTCATCACAAAAACCCTTTTCACAAAATTAAAGTTTTTGAAAAGCTCCTCGGCAAGCGGAGAGCCTTCTTGAGCACTAGCCAAATCTGGGAAGTCATAAGTACTTCCTTCGGGAACCAATAAATAATTTAATACAAATTTTAAGGAATTTGGATTGGGATTCGCTTCTGTATAAACAGTGATATATTTATTTTGGGATGAATTCATGAGCTTCATTGTTTTTTGTTGTAAATTTAAAATTATTTTAAAGCATAAACTAAAAGAATGTAGATTTAGTTTCTGTTCTTGGAATGGTTAAAAAAGCTCTTTTAATTTTATTCTTATGATTTTCTCACAAATAATAAAAGATTATTTTGTTTTTGCAAAATACGCTTTATTTTCTCTTGTTATTTTCTTGGGTTCTTGTATTGAACCTCCTTTTAAAGACCCCTTTGCCGATATTGATCACCTGGAGTTGGGCAATCCCAGCGAAGCTCAAAACGACCCAAGCGGCCTGGATAATTACCTCATCATCAAGCCCCAATACACACTCTCTTATAATTCCGAAACGGCTACTGCCAACTGGGTAAGCTGGCATCTGAGTGATATTTGGCTGGGAAGTACCGATCGTCAAGATGATTTCAGGGCAGATACCGACATACCAGAAGGCTGGCATCGGGTTTCGGGCAGCGATTATCAGGGTTCGGGTTTTGATCGGGGGCATTTGTGCCCTTCTGCCGATCGTACTCTGGATGCGGAGGATAATTCATCTACCTTTCTGATGAGTAATATCGTGCCTCAATCGCCAGATAATAACCGTGGACCCTGGGCTGAACTGGAGAGCTACTGCCGTACACTGGTGGCTGATGGGTTTCTGGAATTGTACATTATTGCTGGGGTGTATGGCAAAGGAGGCCAAGGCTTGGAAGGGAATCGGCAGACCATTGATTCGGGCAACATTACGGTACCTGCACGGGTTTGGAAGGTGATCATTGTGTTGGAAAAAGGCGAAAATGATCTCTTTAGAATGGACGAAACTGTGCGAGTGATTGCCGTGGATATGCCCAATCGTCAGGGTATTTCAAACAAAGATTGGAAAGACTACCAAGTAACAGTGGATGATATTGAAGATAAAACCGGTTTGGATTTATTATCCAATTTGCCCTCCGATTTACAGAAAGCTCTAGAGAGCAAATTGGATATTGAATAAAAAACAGATCTTCCGAAATTATTTGATCAGTTTACTCCAGGATAAATCAGCTTTTTTCTGAAGATTAGCCTCGTCGTCATTCCAGTAATTCAAGGTATTGGTTCCCCAGGCATTATAAAAAAGATACAATTTGCCATTATGAATTTTATAGGTTTTGGGGTTGATGTCTACCTTAGAGCCATCTTTGCCCATCGCATAAGCGCACCAACCTCCATATTGTGGTTCGTATTTGGCAGGATTGGCTTTGAATGTTTTAAGGTTATCAGCATTGGCAAATCTATAAACTATACCTTGATAAACGGTTTCATAAGTTTTTACGCCTTTTACGGGGCTATTTTTAAAATAACTTACTACATCATATCCCTGAACGGCCAAATTGTTGGATAGATTATATTGCTTCTGCTGAACGGTTTGAGCGTGGCCTTGAAAAAACACAGCACTTAAAACAAAAGTTAAAGTTAAGCTAATCAGAAAATTAGAAATAAATCGAGTTTGCATTGTTTTTTTGATTTTATTGTGAGTCAAAGATATAAATCCTTATACTCATTAAACAAATCTTTTCCAGGCAGGATTGTCTGCTTCATGACAAAAAACCTAAATTTGTCTTTAAATTCAAAGATTTTTGCTCCTAAGCTTTTTTTTTGCCTACTTTGACCAAAATTTACAATACCTCATGCAGGTAAATATATACGATAAAGCTAATATTGCCTATTTCAACTGGAATGATTATGAAGATGGTGTCATCCTTCAAAAGGTATTTGAACCTCTCATTCAACAAGGGACGCTTCCTTTTATCGCCAACGTAGATAATGAGGTACAGATTCTGGTCTTAGACAAGGTGATCCTACCACTGGTGATTGGTAATCCTCATGCCCATAAAAACGCCTACATCTGCTCTACACTCTCTCAATACTTCGACTTGGCCATTGAGGAGATTATGATGGAGATGAAAGGGAAAAAATCTATCATAGCAGCCATTGCGCCACACACTTTGCGCCTGCTCAAGTATTTTTTTAAATTAATGGCTTTTGAGAAGGTGGTTTTTGTCAATAATTTTATCTTATCTACCAATCTTTATCCCCGATTAGATACTCGACTACTCCGAGAAGCTCAAGAATTATTGGTTCGGAAATTTCCACAACACGCCCTAGTTTTTCGATCTGTCAGCGAGCAACTGGATGCTGAAATACATCAAGAGCTTTTAACGCTGGGCTTTGATGAGATCATCAGCCGCCCCGTACTGACATTAGACCCTTCGCAGAAGACCTATCTCAAAAAGCGAATGTATAAAATGGATCAGAAGCTTTGGGAGAAAAACAAATCCTATTACTGGGATCGCCACGAGAGCATTCAGCCGGATGAAATACCACAAATCTGCGAATTGTACGCAGATTTATACCTAAAAAAATACTCAAGCCTGAACCCTCAGTATCGGGATTCTTTTATTCAACTGTTGATAGAAAGCAAACTTCTAAATTTTAAAGTTTTAAGAAAAAACGGCAAAATATTTGGCGTAACCGCTTTTCTGGAAAAAAATGGGGTGCTGACCACACCATTGATTGGTTATGATCAATCTGTGCCAATTGAAGAAGGCTTATATCGTTTTTTGAACTATAAACTGATGCAAGAAGCCATTGAAAAGAACATTATCTTAAATATGAGCTCCGGAGCTGCCAATTTCAAAAGACTTCGTGGAGGTGAAACCACTCTAGAGTATAATATGGTCTATTCCAAACACTTAGCCCTTTTTAATCGCATACCCTGGCAAATATACCATCTGATCTCCACACAGGTGGCTATTCCTGGTATCCGAAAATACGGATTGTAATATGTTCTTCAGGATTTTAATGAAAAAGTCAAAACCGGAATGTTAGAAGTAGTCACTACCCCAGCAGCGATGCTTCCTGCCAGTAATCTGGCAAATCCGCGTCGTTTGTGAGATACAACAAGGATCAAATCGGCTTGTATTTCCTCAGCAAAATGATTGATTCCATCATCTTCTACAAAATCGCAATAAATATAAAAATTATAATTATCGATTGAATATGCATCCACAAAACTTTCCGCTTTTTGATTGAGGTCAAATGTCGGCTGAAAATTACCAGGCGTATTGACATAAACCAAATGTAGCTTGGCATCGTAAAGCGCTTGGATTTGTTTGATTGAATCTATGGGCTGATGCTTGGAGACCATCAAATCAGTGGCAAACACAATGTCATCAAAACGCACTTCTCCTTCCACGTTTCGGATGGTAATCACTGGGCAATCTGCCAGTTGAACCACTTTCTCGGCATTAGAACCTACAAATAAAGCATCATAGTTGCTATCTCCCTGAGTTCCCATTACAATCATATCGATTTGATTGTTCTCGACATAAGCCATAATTGCCTGAGTGATATTCCCAGAACGGATTTGATATGATACCTTTTCGTAATCCAAACCTTGAATAATATCGCGAAGCGTATCCTGTAGATGACCTATGACTTGTTCAAAATAGCCCTGATCGGATGTTGTTCCAAGATGAGTGCCTTCCTCTGAGCATTCTATGGTTACGTGGCTTGGTGCCAGTATGACATTAAGTAGGACTATTTCGGCCTGAGTTCTTCTGGCAAATCCTAATGCAACTTTTAAGGCATTGTCTGCAAAGGATGAAAAATCAGTAGGTACTAATATTTTCTTCATTTTATTCCAAGAATTAAGTATTTACAATAGGTGCATACTGCAAGATAAAAAAATAATTCCGGAAAACAAGGCTAAATGACACCGCCGCCTATCAGATAAATGAAAAAATACAGCAAACGCATACTGATCAGAATCAATACTACACCGATGAAATTATGAATTTTTTGTAATAGGGATTCGCTTAAACCTCGGCCGGTTTGTTGAGCAATGTAAGTTTTGAGTAAATCTGTGCTAAAAATAGTAAGCAGTACAGTAGCATAAAAAACAAACTGCTCCGTGGACGTGTATGTCCGAAACTCGTTCACCAGGGCAATCACAAAAAGCCAAAGCCCAAAAGTAAATGGATTTAGGCTATTGAGAAAAAAACCTTCTATAATGTATTGGAATCGAGAATTTTCTTTTTCTAAACAATGCCCCTCCTTCATCTCACACTTTTTGAATGAATTTAAGCCAAAAAAGAAAACCAATACTCCCCCAATCAGACTAAAAACCTCTTTAAATAATAAAGATTCATAGATTTGTGATATTCCGAAATACACCAACAAAAGAATACACATATCACTCATCACAATGCCTGATGCCAATAAAGCTCCTTTCGTAAAATTTTGCTGAATTCCAACCTTGATTAAGGTAAAGAAAGTAGGACCAATCGCTACAAAAGCCAGTAATAACCCAGCAAGAACGCCGCTGAAAATTGAGTCTAGAAGCATAACTATCCGTCTAAATTCAGGAATTGAAGCTATTTAAAGTTTATCTCTCAAACGTTAAAGCCTTGCAAAGCTATGCTTTTTTTAAGAATAATTCCAAAAAAAGATGTAAGATTTATGCATTTTTTGTAATTAAGCGTTGGAATACGGGATTTTTTCTACGTCAATATACTTCACGGTAGCCTCCAAATCATCTCCGCTTTGACACATATCTTCGTCATCTTCCTCATAATACCACTTTAGATATACAGGATGCCCTTCAGAAGCCAGTATATCTAACTTCTTTAAGATTTCTACAAAGTATTTACCGGAGGAGGTGTTAAAATACTCTAGCTTAAATACAATCACCGTACTGTTGGCAGGAGGCTGCTTGACGTATTCGTTGATCCAATCTATGACAGGTTTATAGAATTTATGAGATACCTCCGGCATAGAACGATAGCCGGTAATTTCCAATCTTCCCTTCTGTGAATCAAAATTAATGGTAGGTGTCCTTTTAGTTTCTAGTATTTTTAGCGCATTCATTGTCCTAACAGTATTTAATCAAGACAGGTCAAACAAACACAAAGTACGTTAAAAAAACATGAAAAAACACATGAATTCTTAAAATTAACCCCGATTAAATTTCCTTTTTTGAATTATTTGGTTCTCCCCCGTTTTTAACGTACTCGTCGCTCGGTTTTTATACCCAGATTAAAGTGATTTTCTTGATTATTAATGATTTAAGAGCTAAAAGCTCCCCTGTAAGGGTCTTGTTTTTGTATTAAAACCACTTCGGTTTGAGTATAATAAAACAGATGCCTGAAAAAAAACCGTTTTAACGGTTTAAATGTTTTTTTCATTTTCCCTTCATCCCAAACAAAAATCGCATCCCATTAAAAGGGCGTATCACCAACCAATATACCCCTACACAAGTCAGCATGGAAGCTGTACTGACAAAGAAAAACCCTAGCCATATACCCCAATGCCACCGAAGCACCTGATAGCCAATGATAATAATGACCGTCTGGTGCAAAATGTAAAATGGATAAATACCTTCATTCAACACCTTCAACCAGGGATGGCTTCGGTTGAGGTATTTGTAGCCGTAAGCCAGACTCGTGACGACCGAAAACCAGGCCAAAGTCATTGTCACTAGCCACCAATACCTGAATCCCAAAGGCAGGTCGGGAAGCATCCACTTTTCAGCAGGCGTAAAATACACCACATACATCGCCAGCGTAGCTAGCAGTGTTGCGCTCAGGTAAATTCGTCTTTGCCTCAACAAACTTTCCCATATCTGCGGCTGATCACCCAGGAAATACCCAAAAACAAAGAAAAAAGCATTGAATGCAAAATTAGCCCAGTCGTCCGTCAAAGCGTGAGTTTCCTGAGGAAAAATCGGCCTTAGTACCCACTGCACCAAAAGCAAAGGAATAAGCAAATATAAAATCCCACCAGGCTTCGCTGAGAAGGCAGCAAATCGACGAATCAGCTTTTGTCCGAATGACTGACGGAAATACAGAAAAACAGGCAAAAGAAGCAGCGAATAAAAAAATAAATACACCACAAACCACAGATGATGCCAGCTAAAATCTCCCTCCGGATATGGGATAAACTGGTATACACGCAGATAATAGTGCAAATAACTTCCCACGTTTTCTCCTCTAGACAATCGCTCCAGATAAATCTGTGGGGGAACAATCACCAACATCCCAAATAAAACCGGAAAAAAAAGCCTTTTGGTACGCTCCCAGCTATATTGACGGGCACTCCGAAAACCCAACGCAAAGTAGGTACCAATGCCCGAAATCGTAAACAGGAGCGGCATTCGCCATTGGTGCAGGAATACCATCACGATTTCTAAGAGCCTACTGCTTTGCTCGTGCTTGATGTGCCAGCCCCAGCTTACATATATCATCCCAACGTGATAATACAACAAGATCAAAATAGCGATGACCCGAAGCCAATCCAGATCATAACGCCTCTGTACAGCAGATTTTTTAATCACAGCTTTTTGGAGGTTTAATGCAGAAGTATTCATATTTTATCTTTTTTAGCAAAAGAATACGTCTCCGCCCAAAATCACTCATCTGCCTATAAACCCGAAGTACTTGCTTATCGGGAAGTACTTTTTTAGCCAAAACCCACAGCGCATTTATCCTTCAAACTGCTTTCTATAAGCAGCAGGAGTCATTTGGGTATGCTTTTTAAAGGCGGTATTAAATGCTGATTTGGAGTTGTAGCCTACTTTTTCGGCAATTTCCTCGATTTTTAAATGCTGGTTTTCAGCTTTGCCAAGCATCTCCTGCGCCTCCCTAACCCGCCAAAAAGCTATTAACTCAAAAAAACTTTGATCAAGCTTATCATTGATAATCTGTGAAAGATGGTGGGTGGAGATTTTGAGCCTTCCAGCAAGCTTTGGCAATGAAAGCGTATTATCCAAATAAGGCTTTTCTTCTAAGAAGATTTTATGAAGATTTTTCAGGATAATAAGTTCCTGATCTTCCGACAAAGATGATTTTTCATACTTGGGTCGTATATCCGAGTCTCTCTTAGACTGAAAAAATTGAGACTCCCTAATTACCTGATAATTGATGTAATAAATCAGTAAGGTAATTCCCGCTCCAATCAGATGATCCCCAGAATCCAGATCAAAACACAGCCGAATGATTAAGAACTTGTTGGGAAATTTAATTTTGCATTATTGATTAATTCTTTGCAACATGATGGTAGTATTTGCCAATAATAACCAAGATACAGAAGATTCTATGTTTCTTTCATAATCTTTGGTTATTCTCCGAAAGAAATTA
>JANRIC010000220.1:0-10413 GCA_033765345.1 Microscillaceae bacterium | reverse complement strand
TTTTTGAGTTTTTTTGTAAGTTTTCTTCTAAAACTCTATAAAATATCACAAAATATGGGTTTTGATGAAATATAGCATGTAAGTTTTATAAGAATAGTTATATTTCATCTAAATATTTCGCTAGGGTGCGAAAAGTCGGATTTAGACTTTTTTTTGATAATATTCCCTTTTTTTCTCAACTTTAAAATACCTGAGTAGTAACCCATATTTATTTCCTTTTTTGTATCCCTGTATTTTTTTAGAAGATACCTCCGAAGAAAAGCGGCTGAGTTCGAGGAAGAAGATACAGCCTAAGAAACCCGCTAAGTCTTGGTGTGCCGACATCATTTTAATCACAATCCAGGTATAAATTCTCCTCAAGTCATTGCAAAATCTCTTTTTATTCCCTAAATTCATCAAAAATTGACTATCCGTATGATTCAGAAGACACAAACGACTGAGTTTATCCAAAGTCTTTTCGATGAACTAAGTACCGTAGATAGCTTTTATGAAAAGCATTTCCAGGATTTAAGTCCCTTACAATGGCACTGGAAGCCCAATCCCAAATTATGGAGTATTGCACAGTGTGTAGAGCATATTATCTTGACCAATGAAGGTTATGTGAGCCACATGGAAAAAATCTTATCTAAGCCCAAAAATCAACATAAAACACCACACCAGGAATTCAAATCGGATTGGATCGGTAAAAGGTTTATGAAAGCACTGCTGCCCGAATCCACCGAAAAATTCAAGGCACCCAAAATTTTTATACCCTCAGACCAACCCTCAGATGTTCAATCAAGGCTCAAAGCCTGTAACCGCCTTTTGGAAGATTTTATCCGAAAAGCCGAACATTATGATTTGAACATTAAAATACCCTTGCTGGAAAGCCGACTCATTTATCTCAAACTCGGAGACCGCCTCAAGACCTTGATCATGCACAAAATCAGACACCTAAATCAAGCTTATCGTGTAAAAACGCACCCTGATTTTCCTGAGAAATAAAACTTGAATTCATCCTTTTAAAAAAAGACGTAACTAAATATTAATCATTTGACGCTCATCCTGAGACGTAACATTTTAGAAAACCGCATAAACTATAATGACATATTGCTAATTTTATTTTGTCATTCCGAGATTTAACATTTTGTAAAACCGCATAAAATACAATGACATAACGCAAATTTTATTTTGTCATTCCGACGGCAGGAGGAATCTTAGCCTCTGCATCAAGAAGTGCTAAGATTCCTCCTGCCGTCGGAATGACAGTTCCAGATTAAGATTTTGTATTATACCTAAACAATATCAAATTTATGCAAACACTAACCCTAGGCGAAGTACTTTGGGATATTATAGAGGAAAAGCCTTATCTGGGAGGAGCACCCCTCAATGTAGCGGCTCACCTGGCCAAAATGGGGGCAGAATCGTACCTGATCTCATCTCTAGGCAAAGACGAACTAGGGGAGAAGGCCTTAGAAAAAATTCGTCAAATAGGCCTAAAACCTGACTATATTTTCATCGATCCCCATAGACCAACGGGCACTGTCGATGTATTTCTCCATCAGGGGCAACCCGATTATACCATTCACCAGGGCGTAGCCTGGGATCATCTTCAGCTAACAGATACCCAAAAAGCCGAAATTTATGCCAAAAACTGGGACTTTGTCATCATCGGTGTATTGGCACAAAGAACCGAAAATAACCAAGCGTTTTATCACGAACTCTTTAAGAATATCCAAGCTAAAGAGATTTTTTTAGACATCAATCTTCGCAAAAGTTTTTATAGCAAAGCCGTATTGGAAGAATCTTTTCGAAAAGCTGGCATTCTCAAACTCAATGATGAGGAAGTCCCTATCGTGGCAGATTTGTTTTACCATCAAGCCATGGATTTTGATACCTTTGCAGCAAGAATGATTCGTGATTTTGATGTAAGAACTGTGTGCCTCACCCTGGGCAAAAACGGCGCAAAAATATACACAGAAACCGATAGCCTCCACGTACCCGCACCCAAAATACAAGTGGCAGATACCATCGGGGCAGGAGATAGCTTCAGTGCGGCATTTATCTATACCCTTCACCGATACGGCGATGTAAAATTGGCCGCCGAAAAAGCTTGCACCTTAGGCGCCTTTGTAGCATCTCACGCAGGAGCCCTGCCGGAGTACAGCAAAGAAATTTTAGAGCTACTGAAATAAATTTTTCTCGAAAAAACTATGATAAATAAAATTTATACCTTAATTAAATTATTGATGATCAGTGCATTTATCTTTTCCTGTGGAGGCTCTGATGCTCAAAAGGAAAAGATCTATACAGCTTCATCGCCAGATGCCAAGCTAAGGGTAGAGTTTTAACTCAATCCTGAAGGCAGAGCCGTATATCGGGTTTTTTTCAAAGATAAACCCATGATCGATAACTCTTTTATGGGTTTTGAATTTAAAAATGCTGTACCCTTATTCGGATATGTTCGGATATGACGCTCAAAGTAGATAACTCTAATTTCCTCTTACAAAGTGAACGCGTCGGATATCCTGATAGCTCAAAGGTAAAGTGTTTTAGTCCTTTTGAGGGATTAAAAAGTCCTTCGGGACGACCTTTTAGTGCTTTTGAGGGAGATTACATCACTATAAATAAGGCAGCACATACCCCAAAACCCTTTTGGGTGCAATGGTTTTGATGCCTTTGTGTAGATGTGCAACTACGCTTGCAGAATTTTCTCTGGGTAAAAACCATTCCATAATTCTCAAATAAGGCTGTTGGTTTTCCCAACCCCACAAACTGACATAGTTTACTTCGCACATTTGAGCAATGTGTGAAGGTCCGCAATCATTGGCTATGGTCACCTGACTGTTAAAAACAGTTTTGACAATATCTTCAATAGGTGCATTATGCACCAGGGTATAGTCATCACTTTTTAATTCTTTTTGGATAATGGGCAGGTAAGGCTCTTCTTCACGACCAGTCACAAATATAAAATGAACGTTTTTTTGTGTTTCTTGGAGAAGTTTGCACAAATGGATAAAATTCTCGATACCCCAGCGTTTATGTTCGCCTTCTCCTCCTCCGGGCATCAGGCAAATATGGGGACGATCCTCAGAAAGCTGAAGGTGGGATTGGTGTCGAAGAGCTTTTAATTTCTCAAAGCCAAATCGATTTTCTTGGTTAAGTATATCCAAAAATTGCAAATAGTTAAGCCCACGATAAATCTGGAGATTATTGAGATAAGTCTTATGAAAGCATAATTTGGGCAAATAACTTGATCGTATGCCCACCTTCAGTCGTGCATTACTCAATCCGAAAATAAGAGCAATGATTTCCGATTTATCCCTAAAATTGATGGCTATGTCGGCTTTATAGCGATTCAAGCTTTTAAGGATATGCCATTTGGAGGTTTTTTTGTCGTATACCTCGTATTCGTCTGCTAATTGATATTTTACCAGTAATTTTACGGTATCAATCGGGCTCCACAATTTGATCTGTGCCTGTGGATAATCCTGCCGAAGGTGCTGAAAAAAAGGAAATTGAACCAAAACAGCCCCAAAAAAAGGCTTATTGGGTACAAAAACGGCAATTTTTTTTATCTTTTCGTTCATCTCAAATTTTAAGTCGCTAAGATATACATTCTTTATAAATCCTCAGGGTATTCTCAAGCGTCTTTTCCTTAGAAAAATTCTGTAAATGCACACAAGCACCTGCCACAATCTCAGAGCGGAGCGAAGCAGTACGTACTAATCTCAATACATTTTGAGCTAAATCATTTGCATTTTTTACCGGACTAAGCAATCCGGTTTTTTCATGAATTACCAGTTCGGGGATTCCTCCGGCTTTGGTAGCTACCACGGGTACTTTGCAAGCAAAAGCATCGAGCAGCGAAGTACCCAGCCCTTCGGTTTGGCTTGTAAACAAGAAAATGTCAAGTTCGGGCAGAATCTGAGGAATATCCCGCCTGAACCCAGTCAGGATGATCTGATTGTCCAGATTTTTTTCTCGGATATAGGTTTTTATCTTTTGGCTTTCTTCCAAATCATCTTCGCTACCAATGATCAGATAACGTGCCTCCAGACCTTGTTTATAAAGAATTTCTACGGTATTGACAAAAGTGTAATAATCCTTGTGGGGAGAAATGGCGGCTACGTTGCCAATGAGTAAAGTATCCGAAGCAATTTGAAATTCTCGCCTCAAAATGCCGGAAGCCGGATATTTAAATTTTTCCAACTCTATCCCGCTGTACACAGTGATCAGCTTTTGGGGGTTTTTGATATCAGCCAGATACATACGGCGAATGGTCTCAGAAACGCATAAAATTCTTTTGAGTTTGGGATGATTGTATTTCCAACGAGAAAAAATATTTTTTTTGACCGGATAATCTACCCTTCTACTGACTACAAAAGGCGTGGGATTTCGAAACAAATCGGCAGCCAATACGGCACAGGTGTGCATCGTAGAATCATGAAAGTGCATCAGAGCAATTTTCTCTTGAAGGCAGATTTTTTTTAATTGAAATGCGATCCTAAGAGGATTCTGAGGGCGAAAACTCAGAAAGGGAATATCTTTTTCCTTGCAGAAATGAGCAAAAGCAGAGTTTTGACGGCAAAATACCAGTTGGTCTATATTTTTATTTTTCAAACCTTCGGTGAGATAAGCAACCTGTTGTTCGCCACCGCGCCAGTTCTCGGCAGAGTTTACGTGTAAAATCTTCATAAGGGATGTGACTAAGACCCCTATTTAGGCATAAATTGAGGAATTTCAAAATCAAAATGAATTTCTTTGAGGCATTTAAAGTGCTTTCGAGGGCAGTTAGCCCGACCAGACTTAGAGCAGGGGCGGCATTTGATCCGATTATTTTCCAAAACTTTGTATGGTGTTTCATAAGGCCAAAAGCCCAGTGGAGAAGTGCTTCCAAAGATGATATATACCTTTTTCTTAAAAGCAGCCGCAATATGAGTTAGCCCTGTATCGTGTCCGAATACCATCCTTGCTTGCGCAACCAGAGAAGCTGACTGGCTAATGTTGTACTTTCCACAAGCGTTAAAAATGCATATCTGCGGGTGATTTTCAAAATATTTCACTAGGCGATTGCCTTCTTCTTGATCTTCGGGACCTCCCACAAGTATTAGAGGTTGATTGATCTTATGGCAAAGCTCCACCAATTTATTGTGTGGTAATTTTTTGGTGTATTCGCTGGCACCAATCACAAAAGCCACATAACCTCCCTGATGGCTTTGCGGCAGTTCCATAACAGAAACCCGATCATCTTTGGCAATAAAATAGTCCAGCCCTTTGCCGTCTGGTTTGACTCCTAAAAATTTAACGGTATTGAGATAGCGGTCAGCCACGTGAATAGGAGGCATCCAATTGATTTTAAGATTAATAAATAACCATCGATGTAAAGAAAGCTTGTGATAAGAGCGGCTTTTACGGTTAAGTTTGAATTTGATCCAGGTGGTACGGAGGTTTTTATGGAGATCGATTACATAGTCATATTTTTCCTGATCAAGTGTATGAATAAGCTCACGAAGGCTATTTTGTTCATCTTTCAGATAATAGATTTTATCAATATAAGGATTGGCTTCTACAATTTTGTGGTATTGCGCTTTGGTACAAAAATGCACTTCTGCGCCGGATACTTGTTCTTTTAATCCTCTGATAACGGGGGTTGTCCATACAATATCACCAATAGCAGAAAGGCGAATGATCAGGATTTTGAGTGCTTTCATATCGTAGAATCAGGCATTTTTTTCGAGTTTTTTTGCAATTCTCGGAGTTTTACATATTTAATAAAGGCAAAATGAGCATCAATCATAGCAATGACAAATCCATAAAAACCACTTCTAAAGCCGGCCTTTATCCAATAACCTTTGATAAAACTCAGCAAAGGGCTTAGTAAAATATGAAGCCAAGAAGCACGTTTTCCATGCTCAAAATAAGCCCTGGCTGAGATTCCTGATAAGTTATTCATTTTAAGAATATGATCCTCAATGCTGTAAAAGCTATAATGTAACAAATGTCCTTTTAATTTTTGCACTTTGGCCTTGGGCTTCATAATTACCTGATCGTGCGGATTTAAGCCGCCCCACTCTCCCTGCGCCTTGTCCCAAAGTCGCAGTTTGGTGTCAGGATACCAATTGCCGAACTTAATCCACTTGCCACAATAATTGGTAAGACGGTTCATGGAATAACCATCAGAAACCCAGTTTTTTTTGATAGCCAAGATTGATTTTTTGAGCTCCTCATCCAATGCCTCATCGGCGTCCAGTGAAAGCACATAAGGATGGATGGTTTGACCCAGTGCAAAATTTTTTTGCTCTATATGCCCTTCAAATGAATGCTGTATAAAACGAACACATCTTTGACGGCAGATTTCTTCGGTTTTATCGCTAGAGAACGAATCAACTACCAAGATCTCATCGGCAATCCCTAAAAGCGAATCCAGGCATCGGGCTATGTTTTTCTCTTCATTTTTAGTAATGATTACTGCACTCAACGATATCGAGGAAGAAGAAGGATTTGTATTTTTGATAGAATTTACCTTTTTTGGCTCAAACATTCAGAAAATGATTAAAGTTCGTAACCCGTTTTAAAAAAAGCACATTAAAAAACGAAATAATTTTTTGTAAAAAAGGATATTCTAAGTATTATTAGTATATTTTAACAGCTTTATAACATCGGTTAAGACTACTATTTTCGTAAATTTGTCGTAACATTAAATTATGAATTAATTCTTTATATTTGGAATATATTATGGAAAAAACAGCACAAAAATATACAGAAAAAGAAAAACATAAAATCTTCAATGAAGACTTTATGCCCCTCATAGATGCAGCTTATAACTTTGCTTTTAGACTCACCCTCGATGAAGATGATGCCAAAGACTTGGTGCAAGATACTTATTTGAAGGCTTTTCGTTTTATAGAATCCTTTCAAAAAGGAACTAATGCAAAAGCGTGGCTGTTTAGGATACTGAAAAACAGCTTTATTAATGATTATCGCAAGAAAGCTAAACAACCTGCCAAAGTAGATTATCAGGAAGTTGAACAAGTGTACAACTCCGAGGATGCAGATGCCAAAATTACACCTGACCTTCGAGTAGATGTACTCCAGGGTATGATTGGAGATGAAGTAGCTACTGCCTTGAATTCTTTGGCAATTGATTTTAGAACGGTGATTATCTTGTGCGATATTGAAGGTTTTACGTATGAGGAAATGGCCAAAATCCTGGACATCCCCATCGGTACCGTGCGATCCAGATTGCACAGAGCCAGAAATCTTCTCAAAGATAAGCTCCGGGATTATGTTAAGAAATATGGTTACAATTCAAATTAATTTTTGAACCGTACGAATTTTCTGAACTTTCCTTGCTCGGTTTCTGTATAAGTTAGTAAAAACTGTTTAGACTGAACGCGCTTTTTAAGATTCAAGCCAATATAAATAACATATTTTACCCTAAATTCAATTACACGTATGAATGTAAATACTACAGAATCTGATCAAAGCAATTCATTGGCGAGCAAGGAATGTCCTGATTGTGAAAAGTGCCTCCAGGTACTACACATGGTCATAGACGGTGAGTGTTCTTCCGAAGAAAAAGCATTCGTTGAAGCACACATTAGCTCTTGTACACACTGCTCCGATTGCTATGAAGTAGACAAAACGATCAAAGAATCCATTCATTCTAAAATCACCAAAATGAATGTACCCCACGATTTGGTGAATTTTATTAAATCAAAAATTGGCGAAGCCACTATCTAAAAAAAATGATGGCAGATGTAGACAGGAAGGGTGAATCATTCACTTTCCTTCCTTCGCATAAACAAGGTAAGGTTATTGTATTTTCTGCACCTTCTGGCTCCGGTAAAACTACCATTGTGCAGCATTTGCTGCAAAAAAATTCTAATCTGGCTTTTTCTATTTCCGCCTGTACACGCCCACGTAGGGATTATGAAGTAGAAGGCAAACACTATTATTTTATGACTGCCGATGAGTTCCAACTGAAAATCAAACAAAACGAATTCATAGAATGGCAGGAGGTTTATGCCAATACTTTTTATGGTACACTGGCTTCTGAAATTAGGCGTCTGTGGGAAATGGGCAAACACGTACTATTTGATGTGGATGTAAAAGGCGGATTAAATCTCAAAGCTTATTTTCAAAGTGCCGCACTGGCTATTTTTGTGGCGCCCCCTTCTCTAGAAGCCCTCGAGCAAAGACTTCGTAATCGGGATACAGATTCTGAAGAAAGTATTCGCGAAAGACTATCCAAAGCACAGTATGAAATCTCCTTCAAGGATCAGTTTGATAAGGTCATCCTCAATGATTGTCTGGAAACTGCCCTAGAAGAAGCGCAAACTTGTGTAGATATATTCTTAAAAACTTAATGAAACAGTTAAGAAATACAGTAACAAACCATCCATGATCACTATTCACCCATAAATGAATCAGTTATGAAGGTCGGCCTTTTTTTCGGCTCTTTTAACCCAATCCACGTAGGGCATCTAATTATTGCCAATACTATGGTAGAGAATACCGATCTCCACGAAGTATGGTTTGTGGTATCTCCCCAAAATCCTTTTAAGAAAAAAAATGCCCTCCTGCACGAATTTGATCGTTTTGATATGGTAGAAATGGCAATAGCCGATAACTATAAGCTTCGGGTAACTGACATTGAGTTTAATCTACCCCAGCCTAGCTATACCATTGATACACTTACCTACATCCAGGAAAAATACCCGCAATATCAATTTTTACTCATTATGGGCAGTGATAACTTGGTTCATCTGAATAAATGGAAAAATTACGAACAAATCCTACAGTATTACCCCATCCTGGTTTATCCTCGCCCCAATACCCAAAGCTCCGACCTGGTTCAGCACCCTGCCGTCAAATTTGTCCCTGCTCCCTTGCTTGATATTTCGGCTACATTTATCCGAGATTTGGTGCAAAAGAATAAATCTATCAAATATCTAGTCCCCGAAGTTGTAGAAGCATATATTCTCAGAAAGAAGTTTTATATTTGAGGAATTTTTGGATTTTAGGTTTGTCATTCTCAGACTGAGCGTATCAAATTAGTCGTTAGTCCTCGACATTCAGATAATGAAATCCTGAAAGCATACAAGATATAAATAATTATAATTCTGAATATGAAAGAAGCAGTTTTGTTATTGGAAGACGGACATGTATTTCAAGGTAAAGCCCTGGGTAAAATAGGCACTTCTTCCGGAGAATTATGTTTTAATACCGGAATGACAGGTTATCAGGAAATTTATACCGACCCTTCTTACTTTGGGCAAATTGTAGTCAACACCAATGCCCATATTGGCAATTATGGCACGATACCCGAAGACAACGAGTCTAAAGGAGTCAAAATCAGTGGTATGATTTGTAACGACTTTTCCAGTATCTATTCCCGTAACACAGCTGAATCTTCCCTCCAGCAATACTTTGAGCAGGCAGGTACGGTAGGGATTTGGAGCATCGACACGCGTGCCCTGGTTAAGCATATCCGGAGTCAGGGAGCTATGAATGCCATTATTTCTTCTGAAACGAATGATTTGGCATTTCTCAATAAGCAATTGGTAGAAACACCCTCTATGGATGGGCTAGAACTTGCCTCCAAAGTCAGTACTACGGAAGTCTACACACTTGGGAATCCTGAAGCTAAGTATCGAATTGCAGCTTTGGACTTAGGAATTAAACAAAATATTCTGAATAATCTTATTGATAGAGATTGTTTTTGTACCGTTTTTCCTGCAAAAACTTCCTTTGAAGAAATGGAAAAAATCCGACCGCATGGGTATTTTATTTCCAACGGACCTGGCGACCCAGCTCCTATGGATTATGCCGTCCGAACGGTCAAAGCGATTCTCGAAGCTGACCGCCCTTTGTTTGGTATCTGCCTTGGACACCAGTTGTTGGCACTTTCTGTAGGGATATCAACCTATAAAATGCACCACGGTCATAGAGGTCTAAACCACCCAGTCAAAAATATTCTTACAGGGCGTTGTGAAATTACTTCTCAGAACCATGGTTTTGGCATTAACGAAAAGGAAGTAGCCCAGCACGAAGAAGTCATCGCTACTCATATCAATCTTAATGACAAATCCATTGAAGGAATCAGACTCAAGCATAAAAGAGCGTTTTCAGTGCAGTATCATCCAGAGTCTTCTCCGGGACCGCACGATTCTCGTTATTTATTTGATGAGTTTATGAAGATGATAGAATAAATGAGCCGTACACACGCCAAGTTTTTGATCAATAGAACTTTGCCAATAGTCTGTAGATTTGTATGACCAGCCACCATTAGAAGTTGTTGGGGATTTTCAAAATTAGAGAATCGGGTCTATTTTTGAGTTGACCAAAACCAAAAATAATGACTACACAATTTGAAAAACTGTCCGATTCTCAATGGGATGCAATATCGTTTCTTTTTCCAACAAGAAA
>JANRIC010000219.1:0-11536 GCA_033765345.1 Microscillaceae bacterium | reverse complement strand
TTTTTGAGTTTTTTTGTAAGTTTTCTTCTAAAACTCTATAAAATATCGCAAAATATGGGTTTTGATAAAATATAGCATGTAAGTTTTATAAGAATAGTTATATTTCATATAAATATTTCGCTAGGGTGCGAAAAGTCGGGTCTATGTCACCAAGCCCACTAAATTTGCTACCAGGCAAAGATGTGTCTGGGGTAGGAGCTTTTTTGCTCCCCTGGTATGCGCCCTCAGACCAAGGCTAGGTTACCATTTAATCTGAATTCTTAAATTCATTTCATTTATTTCACACTTAAAGCTGAATATTTACCCAAAGACCGATACCTCCTCTCCCAGTAAATTCTACCTTCTTTTGTACAGAGGTACTGTACTGCAAGGCTCTCCAAACATTAGGCTGGCCACGTAGGGGCGAAGCAAGCGGCTGATTTCCACATAAGCAAAATCAGGAACTGGTAGTTTGCCGCAGCCTTTGATTACTACTTTTTTATCCTGAAAGTCTTCGGGGCGGATGCCTGCTAAAGCTTTTTGAAAAAGTGATTTCTCCAAATCTTCCAGATCGCCGCAGATTACGTGGGCAGCGTGTGGCTCCAGATGAATTGCCAGCAACATATAAGCCCAAGTAGGCACAATAGCATCCACAGAGCAGGTCAAAGCAACGAATTTGCCCCGGTAGGCAGTCCAATCGTGATTTCTAACAAATTCTCGTAGGTCTTTTTCTCGAAGAATCAATCCTTGGAATAAATTGTCTTTGAGATCGTACAAGAGCCTTTCGCCCTGTGGGTAGATTTCTTCCAGATCAAAAGTAATTAAAGGACTATTCGCAACACGATTTATAATTTCTTGCATAGAGTTATGTATGTTATGATTTGACAGCTTGTACTTTGGTAACAAATTCTTTGAGGTAAAAGGGTTCAAAGTAGGCTACCTCTTCAAAAACATTTTGTTTAAAAGCTTCAAAGGCCAATTGTCCCACTGATTCGGCAGTTGGATAAAAATTATCCACAAATCGGGCATTGGATTGAAGTTTAAAGGTTTCTTTGCATTTTTCTGCTCCATCTCCCAGAAAAACGATGACAGCCTTGGCTAAAATATCTTTAAAAGAATGTTCATCCATGATTTTAGCCTCTGTCTCCTGGATCGTTCTCATTCTCCAGTCATACAGAGCACAATAGACTTCCATCCTCCGGGCATCAATCATAGGGCAAATCAGGTAATCTTCCGGTAAATATTTATGGGCAGCCAGTGCCATTGCTTCCAGAGAATTAACTGCAATCAATGGTTTGGAAAGGCTATAACACAGTCCTTTGGCTGTAGCCGTGCCGATACGAAGCCCGGTATAAGAGCCGGGTCCTTTGGCTACGGCAATGGCATCAAGTGCGTGAAGGTGTCGATCGGTATTGGCTAAAACTTGTTGAATCAAAGAAGTAAGTTTTACGGAGTGAGACTGGTTCACAAAAAGATGTTGGGCGGTGAGTATACGCCCATGCTCGTGCAAAGCTACCGAACAGATGGGGGTGGAAGTTTCTATGCTTAGGATGAGTGCCATGACGTGTTTCTTAAAAAAAGAGCAATATGCCGAAGCTTATTGCCCTTTTGTGATCATATTTTTAAAAAATTACTTAAGTCCTTTCAAAATTTTGTTGTAGCGATTGGTATCCTGCAAAAGCTCAATAGCAGCTTTTAGTTCAGGATCGTGATTAAAAGAAACTTCGGTTTTGCCACGCTCATAGTAATAGCGGCTCACGATTTCTTCTTCCAATTGAGCTTTGATTTCGTCTTTAAAATTCTGCAAATCTGAGTCTTTATTATGTGATACTTTGACTTTTAAAGCATCCAATTGGCTTTTAATATTGTTGTAATATTTTTCTTCTTTGGCTTTTTGCTCTACCTGAAGAATACTTTCCTCCACTTGAGTAGTATAATCATACTCTTTGCCTTGTAGCCACTGAACAAATGCCTGGTATTCTGCATCACTGAGTTTGAATTCTTTGGCAGGTGCAATTTTCTCGTGTTTATGAAAATAAACACTGGCATAGTCAAAAATCAGGCTTTTATTCAAAAGGCTTCGTGTAATTGAGGAAAGGGTATTGGGTTCTACAAATAGATCCGGGTCAACACCAGCACCGTCATAGACTGTGCGTCCGTTTTTGGTACGAAAAGCCGTTTTGAGGGAATCGGCAATTTTGTCCACACTTCCGTCTGCATTTCGGTGGCTATAATCCAGTGCCTGAATACATCTGCCACTGGGAATATAATATTTGGCGGTAGTTACTTTAAGTTGTGAATTATAAGAGAGCGGATGCGTTGCCTGTACCAATCCTTTACCAAAAGTTTTTTGTCCGACCAGAAGCCCACGGTCATAATCCTGAATTACACCGCTCACAATCTCTGAGGCAGATGCACTTCGATTGTTGGTGAGTACCACCACGGGGATTTCTGCATCCAAAGGGGAGTTAAGGGCTTTATAGGTTTTGTTCCATTCTTCGCTTTTGCCTTTGGTGCTCACTACTTCCAAATCCTTATTGATAAAAAGATTGGAGATATTCACGGCTTCGCTGAGTAGGCCTCCGGGATTGTCTCTTAGATCTAAAATAATTTTTTTAGCTCCTTTACCTTTCATTTCTGTGATGGCATTGGTTACTTCGCGTGCTGCACCTGAGCGGAAGTCTGTCAGCTTAAGATACCCGATTTCGGAACTAACCATACCGTAATAAGGTACGTCATCCAATTTGATATTTTCACGGGTAAGTACTACCTCTCGGCTGGCTGTATCACCAAAAGATTTGATTTCAAGGCGTACCTTGGTATTTGCCTGTCCTTTGAGCAGTTTACTTACTTCATCATTATTTTTGCCATTGAGCGTTATGCCATCTATTTTCAAGATTTCGTCACCGATGCGCAGGCCAGCTTCTTGTGCCGGAAAACCCTCATAAGGCATAATGATTACGGTTTTTCCATTTCGATTCCCTACCAAAGCACCGATACCGCCGTACTGCCCGGTGGTCAACGTACGATAGTCTTCTATTTCATCTTCGGGGATGTAATTGGTATAAGGGTCTAATGAGTTGAGCATGGCATCAATCCCGGTTTTCATCAAGGTATTGGGATTGACCTCATCCACATAAGCGCGGTTAACTTCTTTGAAAAGTGTAGTAAAAATGTCTAAGTTTTTTTGTATCTCGAAATAACGGTCGTAATTTGCCTTAAATGCAAAAAGACTGATAGAGATAAATAACAAGATCAGGAGTGTAGATTTGTTGAATTTCTTTTTGATCATGGTTCAAAGCGGTTTATAACAATCAATTGGTAGAGACAATTATCCAAATATACAAATTTATTTGCGTAATCGTTTGAAAATTGCCACTAATTTTTCTTCCAAAATCTCAAAAGGAATTTTTTCTTTGGCTACATAGACAATACCCAAACACATGATTTTATAATGACCCTCAGAATCGCAAAGGCTTTTTTTACGCAAGCGATGTACTTCACGAATTCTTCTTTTGATTAGATTACGGTCTACGGCGTGTTTGAAATTACGACGAGATACGCTGATCAATATTTGAGGGCAATCCTTGGTAGGTTGATCTAGAGGAATATACAAAATTTTGAAAGGATATATAAATGTACTTTTGCCCTGTTTGAACAACTGCTCTATTGTTTTTTTGCTGATCAGTCGTTCGGATTTGGGAAAAGTATAACGTTCTGGAAAAGGTACATGCATAAGTAAGGGTTTGCAAGGAAACTCTACCAAAAAGATTGTATAAAAATTCAGCCGAGCACCCTACAAACCGCGGGGTGATTATCTAATTGCGGAATCTTCTTTCGCTGGATACCGTTAATTTTTTACGACCTTTAGCTCTTCTTCTTGCCAACACTTTTCTACCATTCGCACTACTCATTCTTTCTTTGAATCCGTGTTTGTTTCTTCGCTTTCTCTTTGAGGGTTGATAAGTTCTTTTCATCGCTTAATTTCTTCTATTTATTAATTTTTGGGAGTGCAAAGTTAGATGCTTTTATGATAATTCACAAAACTTTATTATTATTTCTCCATAGATTTAACGCAAACATGAAATCCTTCGTCCACAACTCTTCCTCTATATCAGAAGAACCATTTATTTATTTATTTAAATAGCTCTTGATAGGTAGCTCTTATTTTTTCCAGTAGCATTTTTAGATGCTGAAGTGTGGTGAAGGGATTCATCAAGGCAGTACGCAGGTAAATATTTCCTTTAAGTTGGGTTTGCACCAGGTAAAATTCCCCGCTATGGATGATCGCTTTGCGAATGACACTATTGACTTCGTTTAAATCATCGCTGGAAACATTTTCGGGTAAATACCTAAAGCACACGATATTGCATTGTGGTTGGTGGGCAACCTCAAAGTCGCCCTGAGTATTGAGCAAATCATAAAACTCTTGCCCCAGATCATAGAGATAATCCAGATGCTCGGCAAATATTTCCTTGCCATAGCTTCGCATCAGGGTATAAATCCGTAAGCTCATGGCGTGTTTGGTGCATTCCAGGGTTCTTTTGCCCAGATTGTGCCATTCATGCTCATCGGCATTCTCCCAGAGATAGGCTGCTTTTTGAGCAAAGGTACGGTAGCCATCTTGCCCTCTTTTGAAAATAAGTGCCGTAGCCAAAGCCGTGGTAGAGAGCATCTTGTGAAAATCTATCAATACCGAATCAGCTCTTTCTAAGCCTTTGACCAGATGGCGGTATTTATCTGAAAAAATCACAGCTCCACCGTGTGCCCCGTCTACGTGCAGCCAGAGGTTGTATTGTGTACAAAAATCGGCAATGGCATCGATGGGATCATAAGACCCCGTGGAAGTAGAACAGGCATTGGCCACCACAGATATGATTTTTTTACCTGCACGTTGGGCTTCTTGATAGCATTTTTCAAGCTCGCTTACTTTCATTTGATAATTTGAATTGGAAGGCACTTTTACAATACCTTTTTCACCCCAACCCATAATTTTCACGGCTCTATTGACACAGTAATGCGACTCATCCGAAACCAACAATGCTAAAGATGCATCATCAGGGTTTCCTTCCTGCCATACATCTGTCCCTGCGTTTACACTTCGGGCACATAAAAGTGCCGTCAGATTGCCGAGGCTTCCCCCTGAAGTAAGTATACCGTCTGCCTCTGCCGAAAAACCGATTGCTTTGGCGGTTTCTTGGATCACTACCCTTTCTAAAGCGACCATAGGGCTTCCCATTTCATAAACGCCCATGCCGGAGTTCATCAATGAACCCAGAAAATCAGCCAGAGCATTCACTGGTAGCGGGCTTGCTACCTGATGCCCCATATAATTCGGATGCAGCGTATGGATATTGGTTTGGAGAATTTCCTGAAAAAAAGGCGATAAATCCTGCGAATCTGAGCGATCATTTAGCGCAGTCTGCCATTTCTCATAAAGTTGATTGGGCTCAAAGTGTGGGTAAACAGCTCCAACCTGCTCTTTGGGGGCTTTATCCAGATAATCTGCCAGTAAATCTACCAATTGATGTCCGTTTTGACGAAAAGCCTCTGCATCAAAAGCCTTTTGAATAAGATTCAGTGATTGAATTTGTGTATTTTCCATAGTTCTTAGGCATATCTTAGTTTTTTAGTTTTATATATGATCCGATACCCAATATTATTCTGAAAAACCCTAATAAGCAAACGACGTGGAAGATATTCCAGAATATTATTTCAGGTTAATATTTTATCTTCCTAAAGTTTCATTTGGTTCTCTCTCTGACAATTCTTGTAAAAATCTGCATTTTACCTCATCCTAAAACCTTCTCCTCAAAAGAGAAGAACGTTAAATTCAAATAATTAGCACCCTTCTCCAAGTTGGAGAAGGGCTGGGGATGAGGCACGCCCCACAAAAAATATCAGACAAACTTTTATTTTAAAGAAGATATTCCTTCATTTTTCACCACTTGCCCGTTTTTCATGACAAAATCTACACTTTGAAGCAAGCTGATATACCTGAGTACATCTCCTTTGATCGCTATAATGTCTGCTTTTTTGCCTTCGCTGATAGTGCCTACTTTATCCGAAACACCCATAGCTACAGAAGGCCAGTAGGTAGCTGACTTAATAGCCAACAATGGATCATACCCAAATTCATTGACCCATACATCCAATTCATTCCAAGTGCTCTGACAATGAAATTTCAAGGGAATACCGCTGTCAGTTCCTATTAATAATACTACACCTGATTGGACGAGCTGCTGAAATTTGGTCTTCAAGGTTGGTTTACGATTTGGGGTGATTTGAAAATAGCTCAGGCGTTCTGGGTGCGCAATACTTTGACGAATATCGGCAATGATACTATCTGGTAAGCCCAGATGCCATTCGTCACTGTCGAGCTTTTCAGGATTATCCCGGATGTATTCGTAGTTAAAAAGCCCCTCGATGGTGGGGGTCCAGAAAAGTGGTCCTAGGTTCATCTGTGCTGTTCTTTCATGAATCATTTGCATAATGTCATCAGGGTATGATGGTGCAGACGAAAGTCCGGTATGTTCAAAACAATCTACGCCTGCTTGCAAACCCCTTCGGATTTCTTCGGGTCGGTGGCTGTGCGCTACTACCGTCAATTTACGTTTATGCGCTTCGTCTACAATGGCTTTGACTTCATCAATGGTCATCTGATCTTGATCTATGAGTTTGATACAATCTACCCCTGCATCGGCAAGTTGTTTTACCTTGGCTCTGGCATCGCTGGTACCTTGTATTCCCCATCGATAATATTCTGTGCCGGGATAAGAGGCATGCTGGAGAAAGGGTCCGCTTACGTATAAGGTTGGTCCGGGGATTTTCCCTTCGTTGATGGCATTTCGTACCCCTATGATTTCTCGGAGGGGTGCACCCAAATCTCTGGCACTGGTCACCCCAGCAAGCAGCAGTTGTTTGGCAGAAGAAGGCATGATGACCTGTTCTTGAATACCCATATAAGTTGGATGCCAGTGATTATAATCTGCGTGTCCATTGATCATCAGATGGACGTGCATATCCCAAAGCCCAGGAAGCACACTCATGCCTTCGGTTGAAATGATCTCAGCACCCTCAGGAATTTCCAGGGTATTGACACTGCCAATTGCCTTTATTTTATCATTTTCTACCAAGATTACACTGTTTTGGATAGGTTTAGATCCAAAGCCATCGATCAGCGTGCCCCCTACCAGGGCTTTAAGATGTTGTGCTTGAGAAAAATTGAATATTGTAAAAATAATCGATACAGATATGAGAATTGCTAATGTTTTTTTCATGTTGTTTTTTGTTTTTGGTTCAAGCTAATGATAAATGATAAAAAAAGAAAATTCCTGGAAGATAATAAAAAAGGAATCTTTAGGCAATATCCAGCCAAGATTCCTTAGTATATCAATCTTTGAAATAAAAATTCAGGTTATTTTCCCAAAACCTGCTCGATTTTTTTACCTACTTCTTGTACATTTTTATAATCCAAGCCCAAAAAAGCGGCCATCGTTTGTGCGATTTGGTTTTGATACCACTGCCCGGGAGTTTTTATGTGCCCCAAAGCTGGTGTATCCGGACCCAGAAATGCCAGCCAGATTTCGTTAGATTCGGGAATTTCCTGCCCGTGATGCTTCCAGGTATCGATGGGTTCCTGCCCACGACCGTGGTCGGTAGAGATAATCAAAGTCGTTTTATCTTTGTAAAAAGGATTATTTTGCACAAAATCCCAGAGATCGGCAATCATGCGGTCGGTCTGATAAGCCGATTTGATGTATTCGTCATATTCTCCTTCGTGAGCGAAATCATCGGTTTCACCCAAAGAAATAAACATGACCCGAGGCTGATTCTTGTTCATGTACTCTTTGGCAAAATGATAAGTGAAAGCATCAAAACGCACCGAACCCCAACGCTCGGGTATTTGCTCGAGCATCTCATTGAGTAGTTTTTCGTTGGCGTTGAGATTTCCTTTTACAGGTTCGTTCCCAGCATTGACAGGTATCTTGGATCTTTCGGTATTGATGATAAAGGGGAATACATCCCAAGATCCAAAAGCCGCTACTTTGCCTGCAAAAGCCTTTTGTTGATTGATAAACTCGAGCACAGTCGTGTTAGGATTATTGAATTTATCATTGGAGTTGATGCGTTTGTCGTGAAAGCCCACCAGGATTTCGCTGTAACCTGGATAAGAAAACCATTGATCATTGCTTACGTTGACCAGGTTTTGATTCCAACGGTCTCCAAAAAGTTGTCCTTTTTTTGCAATTACATTCCAGCAAAAAGGCAGCAATTTCTCACGGCGGGCTTCGGGAGTCTCAGCCCAAAACTCCTTGATGAGGTGGTTTTTATCCTTCGTAAATTCCTTGTGGTGCAATAGGGTAGAATCCAACCCTCCGAACATCTCCTGCCAACGGAAGCCATCTAGGGTAAGCAAAATGACGTTTTCAGTTTTCATTTTGGGAGCTTGCGCCTGTACCACCAGTGCAAAAATAACCAATAAGCTTGTGTAAAGTAGTTTTTTCATAAAAATAAAACATTATATTTGTTGAAACAAAGTAAACTTTATCTCTCTAAATAATCAAAATTAAGTTGTTATGGCTTTTTTATGTTTCTGTTAAGTAAACTTATTGGTTTTTTAGCGTAAGAGCAATGTAACTCGACGATATTCGAATGTTTTTCGGGGTTAGAGCAATGTGACTCGACGATATTCGAGTGTTTTTCGGGGTTAGAGCAATGTGATTTCCACCCTCCGGCTTATGACTCAGAATTTTGCTGTTTTTTGTGCTATAGGCTGGGGTTAAAGGATCAAATTTATCTTCTACAATTTTCATAAAAAAAACAATTTTTTCTTATTTATTTATCATATTTGAAAAAAAAAGCTTTTTATTGCCCATGATGCAAACTAACTATATTCAATTAGATCCTAACGATAATGTCTTAACAGCCCTGCAAAATCTGGAGGCAGGGGCAGAAATTATTTATCAAAATCATATCATTAAAATTCGGGAGCATATCCGTGCCAAACATAAATTCCCTATTCAGGATTTTAAGACTGGCGACAAAGTCAGGATGTATGGCACTGTGGTAGGCGAATGTACCCAGGATATAGCTGCTGGGGCACTAATTAGCCAAGCTAATATCAAACACGCTACCCAGGATTACAGCACGCAGCAATCTCAATTCAAGTGGCAGGCACCCGATGTATCTCGCTGGAAAGATCGTACTTTTAAGGGTTTTCATCGGGCTGACGGTCAGGTGGGTACAGCCAATTATTGGATCGTGATTCCGTTGGTATTTTGCGAAAATCGTAATATCAAAGTCATGCAGGCGAGCCTACTGGAAGCTTTGGGTTATCCGGGAGAGAAAGAATTTAGTTTTGATATTTCTCAATTGATTGCCTTGTATCAAAGTGGGGCGGAAGAAAATGCTATTTTTCAGTCGGATATTCTCAGAAAAAGAAATGAATCGTCTCAAAACAGGGTTTTCCCGAATGTAGACGGGATCAAATTCCTGACCCACGAGGGTGGTTGTGGAGGCACGCGGCAGGATGCTCAGAGCCTTTGTAATTTGCTGGCTGGCTATATCACCAATCCCAACGTAGCAGGAGCAACAGTGCTTAGTTTGGGGTGCCAACACGCCCAAATTCCTATCTTACAAGCAGCCATCCAGGCACGTGACCCACAGTTTGCCAAACCTGTGTACTACTTGGAGCAACAAAACAGCAAAAGTGAACCTGAGTTTATTGCCGAAGCACTTAAGAAAACTTTTATAGGCCTGACTCAGGCAAATACCTGCCAAAGGAAACCTGCTCCTTTGAGCAAACTGGTTCTTGGGCTGGAATGCGGCGGTTCAGATGGTTTTTCGGGGATTACTGCCAATCCGGTATTGGGTAGGGTTTCCGACTTGCTGGTGGCCTTGGGCGGAAGCAGTATTTTGTCCGAATTCCCAGAACTTAACGGTGTAGAGCAGGAACTTATCAATCGATGTGCAAGGCCTGATCTGGCTGAAAAATTCTCCGATTTGATGCGTACGTATTCCGAAAGAGCCGTTGCCGTGGGTTCAGGCTTTGAAAATAACCCCTCACCAGGTAACATTCGCGAAGGCTTGATTACAGATGCCATTAAATCTGCTGGAGCCGCTAAAAAAGGAGGTACTTCGCCCGTCAAGGGTGTACTGGACTATACTGAGCCGCTCACCGCAACCGGACTCAACTTACTTTGCACTCCTGGCAATGATGTAGAAAGCACCACCGCTCTGGCAGGCTCAGGGGCAAATATCGTGGTATTTACCACCGGATTGGGCACACCTACAGGTAATCCGATTACCCCTGTGGTTAAAATGTCTAGCAATTCCGAAATTTATGCGCGTATGCGCGACATCATTGACTTTGATGCCGGCACGATCGTTCGGGGAGAGTCCACCATTGAAGGCAAAGCCGAAGAATTATTGGAATACCTCATTGAAGTAGCAAGCGGAGAAGAAATCCCTGCAGCCGTGCGTTTGGGGCAGGATGATTTTATCCCCTGGAAGCGTGGGGTTTCTTTATAATTCTATAGTCGTTTATCATCATAATCCTCTATTTACAAAAATCATAGTTTAAACAACATAATACGCAATGATCATAGATGCCCACCAACATTTTTGGCAATACAGCCCTGAGCGTCATGCCTGGATCACCGAAGAGATGTCAGTTATCCGTCGAGATTTTATGCCCGAAGATTTACAAGCTGCATGGCAAAATCACCTGGTAGAGGGTTGCGTGGCTGTTCAGGCAGATCAAAGTGAAGAAGAAACTCTATTTTTGCTGGATTTAGCTGAAAAAAATGATTTTATCAAAGCTGTAGTCGGTTGGGTAGATTTGAGAAGCGAACAATTGGAAGAAAGGCTTGAGTACTTTGCACAATTCCACAAGCTCAGAGGCTTTAGACACATCGTACAAAACGAACCCGAAGATAATTTTATGCTGAGAGAAGATTTTCAGCGCGGATTAAGCCTCCTGAAAAAGTACAATTTCACCTATGATATTCTGATTTATCCGCATCAAATGCAGGCTGCTTTGCAAACGGTTCAAAACTTCCCAGAGCAGCCCTTTGTGCTGGATCATATCGCCAAACCTTATATCAAGGAGCGCAAAATCACCCAATGGGACGATTATATACACGCCATGGCTAGCCAAGAAAATGTATATTGTAAAATCTCAGGTTTGGTCACCGAAGCAGATTGGCAATACTGGACATATTTGGATTTTGTACCTTATCTGGATGTGGTATGGGATGCTTTTGGAGCAGACCGAGTGATGTTTGGTTCGGATTGGCCGGTTTGTTTATTAGCAGGTACATACACAGAGGTATTGGAAATTCTTCAAACCTATACGCAGCATTTGTCCGAAGCTGAAAAAACGAAGATATTCAGTGGAAATGCCAAACGGTTTTATGGAAATAATTAAAATAATTAAAATAATTAAAATAATTAAAATAATTAAAATAATTAAAATAATTAAAATAATTAAAATAATTAAAATAATTAAAATAATTAAAATAATTAAAATAATTAAAATAATTAAAATAATTAA
>JANRIC010000194.1:0-17837 GCA_033765345.1 Microscillaceae bacterium | reverse complement strand
TTTCTTAATTTTCTTAATTTTCTTAATTTTCTTAATTTTCTTAATTTTCTTAATTTTCTTAATTTTCTTAATTTTCTTAATTTTCTTAATTTTCTTAATTTTCTTAATTTTCTTAATTTTCTTAATTTTCTTAATTGATATGCTTGTTACCGAATCATCTTCCAAATACCAAGATTTAGAAAAAATGTCTGTCAGGGATTTGCTGGTTAATATTAATCGTGAAGACCAGACCGTACCCCAGGCTGTAGAAAAAGTAATTCCTCAAATTGAGAAATTGGTTCGGGAAGTTGTAAACCGCATGCAAAACGGCGGACGTTTATTTTATATCGGTGCCGGTACCAGTGGTCGTTTGGGTATTGTCGATGCTTCCGAATGCCCCCCAACTTTTGGAGTACCTCACGATTGGGTCATTGGATTGATTGCTGGTGGCGACGAGGCTATCCGCAAAGCCGTAGAATTTGCCGAGGATGATCCCGAACAAGCCTGGAAAGATTTACAAATCTATCAGATTAATCAAAATGATACGCTTATAGGCATAGCGGCTTCCGGGCGTACACCTTATGTAATAGGTGGATTGAAGGAAGCACGCAACCACGGAATTTTCACGGCTTCCATAACCTGCAACTCGGATACTGAGCTTGCCAAAGTTTCGGATATTGCCATTGAGGTCATCGTGGGACCAGAGTTTGTAACTGGAAGCACTCGTATGAAATCCGGTACAGCTCAAAAATTGGTTTTGAATATGATTTCAACTTCTGTAATGATACAATTGGGAAGAGTCAAAGGCAATAAAATGGTAGATATGCAGCTTTCCAATACCAAACTGATCGACCGAGGTGCTAAGATGGTGATGGATGAACTTCGCTTAACCTATGAAGAAGCAGAAGAACTTCTAAAAAAACATGGAAATGTTCGCCGGGCAATTGATGCATATAAAAACTCTTAGTAAAAAAATGGGGTTATCGTTGAGTATAACTATTAATTTTAAAGATATCTGGAATTTATTATGACAAACATACTGGAAGTTAACAATCTGACAAAAATTTATCAAAGTAAAACCAAAGCATTAACAGTGCTCCACGAGGTGAGTTTCACCATAGAATCCGGGGATATTTTTTCTATCGTAGGCACTTCAGGAAGTGGCAAAACAACGCTTTTGGGACTTTGTGCGGGTTTAGACCGTGCCAGTTCGGGTTCTGTATTACTCAATGGTATACTGCTCGATAATTTGAACGAAGACAAAAGAGCCGAAATCCGTAATCAATACGTAGGCTTTATTTTTCAGAATTTTCAACTCATTCCTACACTGACTGCCCTTGAAAACGTAATGGTGCCTCTTGAGCTTCGTAAAGAAAAAAATATTCGTAAGCGTTCGCTCGAGTTGTTGGATAAAGTAGGTCTTGCTGACCGACACCATCATTACCCTACCCAACTCTCAGGAGGCGAGCAACAAAGGGTGTCTATTGCCAGAGCCTTTTCTAACAAGCCCAGGATTCTATTTGCCGATGAACCTACTGGTAATTTAGACCAAGAAACCAGTGATAAAATTGAAAAACTTCTTTTTGATCTCAATCGTGAATCAGGTACTACTCTAGTACTAGTGACTCATGACCTCGATTTAGCTTCTAAAACCCAGAGAATCATTCGATTAAAAGGAGGAAAATTGGTCTCCGATGGGCAAGCAGAAGCCGTTTCCGGCAAAAAATAATCAATGGGAAAAAACCTCTCAAAAAATACTAGAAAAGCCCCAGGCAATATAGGGTTTTTCATAATTACCTACCTTCTCTGATTGCGTATTTATGCATAGGATGACAAAATCTAGCTAAGATAAATATTCAACCTACCTATCATTGAGTAACACAGAGTAAAATATCTTTGGGCAAAACTTAGACACTTTGTGTGTCTAGGTTAACCCAATGATTAAAAAAAGAATCATGAAAGTTTATGAAAGTAAGTACTCGAGAATCATATATTCTCAGGATACTTTGACATTGGAATGGATTTGGGCTTCGGATAATGAGCAAATAAAACCTGCTGACTTGAAAAATGAGGTTAAAAAATTTATCAAAATAATTCATACGAATATCTGCAATAAAATTTTGCTTGATACTTGGTATTTTTGTTTTTGCCTTGACTTAGAAATTCAGGATTGGATACAAATGCGGTTTGATCAAACCATTCAGCAAAGTGCATTGCAAAAGATAGCCGTTGTCAAAAGCCGGGAAGTGCTTTCTCAGATTTGTATAGAGCAATTGCTTTATGAGCAATTCCCTGACTTCGTGGAAAAGAAATTTTTTTATAACTCCTTTGAAGCTAGAGAATGGTTGAAAAAATAATAACTTTTTGAAAATCAGGCTATTGATCAGTAATTGCCCCTTGTTTTGCGATACTTATTCTGAGTGCTTCGCTCATTTTTGCTCCTTTAAAATTGGCTTTTTCTAAAGATTTTACCTTAAAATCCGAATTTTGAATATCTGCCTCCCAAAAGATAGACTGATATAAAATACTTTCTTCAAAAGAAGTATTGTGTATGATAGCCTGGCTAAAATCTGTTTTGCTCAGATTGCTGCGACTTAGGTCGGCCTGGCAAATGCTGCTTTTAGAAAAATTTGATAAACTAAAATCAGCCCTCTGACAATTGGTATTGTCCAAATTGGCCTGGCTGAGGTTGGTTCGGCTTAGGTCGGCATCTTCCAGATTAGCTCCGTGAAGATTGCTATGATAGAAATTAGAATCGATACATTGGCTGAATCTTAAATTAGCGAAGCTTAAAAAACAATTACTCAGATCACACTGAATTAATCGGGCATTCTCAAGATTGGCATTTAAAAATACCGAATCAGTAACTTTGGCATAGTTAAAAGAAGTATTCCGAAGGTTGGCGTAGCTAAAATCAGCATCAATAAACTCAACATAGCTCAAATTAGCTCCACTCATATCCTGAAAGCTCATATCTAACTTATAAGGTTTGCTTTGTTTAAGTAAATGTGCAAATTTATTTTTTAGATCAAGATCAGAAGGCATCATATTGACATCTACATTAAAAGAAGAGGCTATCGTCCAAAAACCCAAAAAGGTATTGATCCGCACTTCCGAAGGGGATAAATGACGGGTAGACTCTGAATCGTGATAAAAATTGCTCTCCAGCATTCCCGGAAGAAATTCTGTGAGCCTCTCAACAATCTCTGTTTTGATAAAAGGTGGTTCCTGATAAACAATTTTATTGAAGTTCTCTATAAGAGTCGGGCTAATTCTTTGTTCGCCAAAAACCCTAAAAAAAATTGTAAGAATTAACTCAGGGTGATTGACTACATAAGTCCCGTCTTTGTAGGTATTGAGTATTTCTTCTTTGAGATGTAAAATAATTTCTTGGGCATTCATAAAAATCTTTTTTTTGAGACTTTGAATGAAGTCTAAAATTACTAATTATTCATTGCTTTATCGCTTTTTTTCCTCTAATGAAACTCTTATAATAGCGTAAAGTCCTTTATTTTTTATAAAATTGGTTGAAAATATGCTAAATATAGCAGTTTTAGGCATATATAATTTTGCAGTTTAATAAAAAGACTGTATATTAGAGAGTTGCTAATTTACAAAATAAGAAAATCATGATCGAAAGAAAATTTAAGTACCCAAGTGTAAGAAGGTATAATTACACTTCCAACATGCTTATTAAATCTGAAAATTATCTGTTTGATGATATTCGTAAAGGACTCATCCACAGTGGTAATTTGGAAGATGATATAGCTCAAAGCGTATCTAGCATTCAGTCGCTTCTGGAAAGGTATCACCGAAGAAATTCTCGTTTTATATCAGATTAAATTTTGTACAATTGATTCAATACCAATGAAAGCTGCTTGATTCGTGTAATCTGGCAGCTTTTTTATGTAGTAAGCCTTGCTTGTATTTTGCTGGAAGCATCCGGGTAGTCTGGAAAGGATTTTTTTAGGGTAAAACTAACCGTAGTACCTTCATTGGGAGCACTGAGAATGGATAATTTTCCTTTATTTTGTTCTATAAAGCTTTTACTGAGTAATAAACCAAAGCCTGTTCCTCTTTCTTTGTGCGTACCCATTGAGCTGTAATGCTCCTCAGTATTTAGTAGTTTAAACAGTACAGCTTCACTCATGCCAATTCCCTGATCTTTGACACTTACCTCTATTTCATCCTGATAGGGTTTTACAGCAATATGAATTTGTGAATCATTGTATGAAAATTTGATGGCATTAGAAATCAGGTTTCGCAATACAAAATTGAGCATATTTTTATCGGCTTCTATCAGAATATCTTCCTGGTTTGTAAAAATAAGGTCAATATTCTTAGCTTCTTTAGCTTTTTTATGATAAAGCAGAATATTATTTTGAATAATATCTTTTAGATTCAGGCTTTCTGGATTAAATTGAAGCTCCCCGGATTGAGAAAGAGACCATTGTAATAAATTTTCTAACAAATCAATGACTCTGAGGAGTGATTGTTGGTTCTCAATGGCAAATTCACGGATTTCTTCTTTATCAAAAAAATCGACCTTGTTTTCCAGTGATCGCATAAAAATCAGCATCGTTCCTAGTGGTTCTCTTAAATCGTGCGTAATGATGGAGAAAAATTTATCCTTGATGCGAATATTGCGCTGTAGTTTGTCTTCGGATTGGTTTAAATGCGTATTAAGGGTGTTTAACTCTTCATTTTGGATCTCGAGTTCATGATTTTGTTCTCTAATCTCCGCAAGTCGACGCTGTAGCTCGCCAAGCATGGCGTTGAAATTATAAGTGAGTTCGCCGATTTCATCTTGGCTGTGATTTTCTACAATATTCAAATCTCCCTCAAAGTTTTTCTCGACGATGTGCTGAATGGCGATGGATAGTTTAAAAATAGGTTTGGTCAGTGTGCCGGCAAGGTAATAACTCAAAATAAGGCTTAAAATCACAGCAAGGATAATGATTGTATTGAGTATTCGTACTTGCTGATTTCGGATTACAAAAATTTCCTGATTGATTTTACCCAGCAGTGTATTTAAAAGAGAGGCAACGTGTTCGGCGTGTTTACGCATTTGTGCTTTTTTGCCAGTGTTGTGATTTACGCCCATATCGAGCTCAATTTTCACGAGTTCATAAAAATCATCATAATATCCGTGAATGAGCCCACTCAATTCCAGTTTTTGGGCTTCGGTAAGAGTGCCGTCGTTTTGAATTTTTTGGATGACTTCCTTTGATTTTTTATCAAGCAGCTTGACATATACCATATCTTTACGGATGATGTAATCTTTCTCGATCCTTCTCAGTGTGAGGAGATCAATTTTAGAAATGCCATAATCAAGTTTTTCTACGCGGTGGATTTTATCACGCATTCTACCTTCAAGCCCTTCATCTTTAAATCCTCTTTTTTTGGAGAGCAAAATCAAAGCCTGGAAATTTCTTTCATAGCTCTCAAGCTCATACACGATATTTTTGATGTCTTCTTTGACAAGATTATGATTCACATTAAGTTCTTTCATTTCTTCCTGCTTGAGTAGCAGATAAAGATTATCTTTGACTTTGAGCATCAATTCATTATGTTGATCAAGATATTTGCTTTCCCCTTTTTTAAAAAACCTTGGATTAATCATTTCATAATTAAAAAAATCGTGTTCTTGTTTAATCACTTGAAGTACCTGAATCAGCACTCTATCCAACTGAGAGGAGATACGTGAAAGGCGACCGGCTTTACCATAAAACCAGAGACCGGTAAAAGCAACAGAAGCTGTAATACCAGTAAAAATGAGGAAAAATGCAATAAAACGACTTTTGAGAGACTTAAATTTGCCAAACATAATCAATTGCTTTTGTGCCTAAATCCAATACCTTGCCTTAGCATAAATCACTTTCTTGAACTGGTATGGGATAAAGGCTAAAATTACAATAATCAGACTAAGTTTTAAATACACCTAAGGTCAAATGTCGGAAAAATAACAATTATTTAATAGATTTTCTGTAGAAGTCCACTTTTTTCAGTCATAAAAGACGTATTGGAAGAAGTGATTAAACCGAATTGCTAAAAACTAATTTATGAACTTATTGCAAATTCTAGGGAGAAGTTCATTGGTTTTTAGCAATGATGCTATATATTACACTGTATTTTTCAATATTTTGAAAGGCACATATTCTAAAAATTGTCATTTAATTAAACATTCATCTATATTTGCTAAGTCATGTACATCAAAAATTATGTTTCTATCCGTATCATTGCCAAAAGTGCGTGGAAACCAGTGCTTATTTTTATAATACTATCCATCAGTATTTGTGCTTTGTATTTGGAGTTGGGGTACGAGATTGTAGCAATTCCCTTTTTGCCTGTCGGTACATTGGGTACAGCCGTGGCGATTCTTTTGGGATTTAGAAATAATTCGGCATACGATCGGTTCTGGGAAGCACGTAAAATCTGGGGCGGGGTCGTCAATTATAGCCGTACATTTGCCCGGCAGATTACTACACTAGCTACGCTGAACCACACTCAAGGGCTTGTAGATACGAGCGAGCTCAAGGCTTTTCATCGGGAGATGGTCTATCGTCATATTGCCTGGGTTAATGCGTTACGTTTGCATTTACGTCAGCAAGATTTGAACGATCCTTCCTGTTGGTGGGAATTAAGGATTTTTTTGGATACGGATGAAGAGTTTATGAAAATCAATAACAGCATAAATAAGCCTACTCAAATTCTTCAGAAGCAGGCTGAAAGGCTTCGAGATGCTTTTGACAAAGGAATCATCGAGGATTTTAGGCACATGCAGCTGGATAATACACTGAGTGAATTCTATAATTTGCAAGGAATGTGTGAACGTATCAAAAATACACCACTTCCCAGGCAATATGCTTTTTTTACCAGATTATTCACCTGGATTTTTATGATTCTTCTTCCATTTGGTTTTGTGATGGAGCTTAAATGGAAAACCGTCCCCCTCACTGCCTTGATATCCTGGATTTTTAATACTCTAGAACATGTAGGGCATTATACCGAAAATCCTTTTGATAATGTCATTAATGACGTACCGATGACAGCACTTTGCCGCACCATAGAGATTGATCTCAGAGAACAATTGGGAGAGACCAAACTTCCACCTAAGCTAGAGCCTGTAAATGGGGTATTGATGTGATTAGAAAAATTTTATAGACTTGAGAAATTCTCGGAAAACTTATTTTGGTTCAAAAAAATAAATCAACCAATCATCCGACATAAGTTTCCAGTTTTTCCAAGTATGCCCTTCGGAGCTTTCACGATAAATGTAATCATAAGATTTTTCTTTGAGGATAGTTCGGAGGCGTTGGGTTTCTTCCAGTTTATCGTTTTTGGTACCGGTACTGAGGAAAAATTTCAGGGGTAATTTTTCATTATTTTGATAGGCATCATATATTTCAGGGAAGGGGTGCGTTGCAGGAGATAGGCAGCCGATCAGGTGGAAAGTATCCGGTGCCTTTATCCCTCCAAAGGCTGCTGCGACGGCACCAAAAGAAATACCAATCAGCGCACGATCATCTGGTGAAGTATAGGTTTTATAGGAGCTGTCAATTTTGGGTACAAGTTCATCTCTCAGAAACCGGATGTAAGCTTCATTACCCAAAAATTCACCATTTCTACGATTGATTTTTGGGTTTCTCGGATTACGACTGTCCACAAAAACGGCAATAAGAGGTTTTATTTTTTTTTGGTCTATAAGTCGATCTAATAAACGGGGCAGATTTCCTTCTTCTTTAAACCAGGGTCCGTCGAGGAGATAAACACTTGGTATTTTTTCTAATTGATCATAGTTTGCAGGAGTATATACTTGATAATACAGTTCGTATTTTAAGGAGCTGCTTTGGATAATTTGATTTTCTGTAATTTTGCTTTTTGGCTTACTAAGTTCATCAAGGATGATTACTGTTTTGACTTTATCTTCTGAAATATTACAAGAGCTGCATAAAGCTAAAAGCGAAAAAGCACTTAAAACGAAATACAAGTCTTTTTTCATATTTGATGATTTGATATTAGCTATGATCTGTTTTTCACAAAGATATTATTATTGTATCGTTTCTCATAATTTAGCTTTAAAAAGCTGTGATTTTTTGGATTTATTTAGGCGTATCATGATGGGCTGCGGTACGGATAAGTCCAAAAAATTTTAATTTTAAATATTGATCAAATGCCTCTTGGAGGGTGAGCCCGTGTCGACTCAGAAAATCGGGGTCTGTTAGTACACGAAAGAAAAAATGATCGTTTAAAGTTAAGATGGCTGTATGGATAGGGTTAAACTCCTGGTGATAAATACCTGCTTGGTAAAAGGCTTCTATTTTTTGGGCGGCATCTTCAAGAAAATCTTGAACCCTTACCCACAAATCCGGGTGAAACTCTCTGAGATCAGCCAAAAACAAATTAGAGATATCAGAGATATGATCGGCTTGATATTTAAGCACGGCATAACATCGGTCTATGTAGGATTGAGAAGCATCGTTTAGTATTTTTTCAAATCCACCGATTTGTTTTAATTTGTAAGCAACCATCAAGTCGAGGAGTTCTTCTTTGCTGCTGAAGTATTCATAGACCGTAGTTTTACTTCTGTTGAGTTCTTTGGCTACCAAATCCATGGTAATCCCTTTTAATCCATTTTTTTGAAAATAGGGAAGCAGTTGTTTAATCCATTTTTCGGTTTTATACGCATCTTTTTTTCTTTCACGTTCAATAGCTTTTCTACCCATAAAAAATTCCCGAATAGTTGTTTAATATTTACTGATTAATTTTTTAAATTTTCTTCCATTTCCTGGAGATATTTTAAGGCATCTTCTAAGGGTTTGGGGTCTTCTTTTTTGATGGCTTCATTGATGCAGGCAATAATATGGGCTTTTAATTGCTTGAGTTGTTCAAGAGAAGGAGGAACATTTTTTTGACGAATTTCGCCCAAGTTTTGTTTGGTTTTGCTGACGGCCTCATTAAAAGAGATTCCTTCTGCAAGAAATTCCCCTATTTTTTTGGCAAATTCATCATCTTCTTTGGATAGCGTAGTAGCAGCTACTTTTGGGAGTGCAATTTTTTTATTAAGAATATCCCACTTAAGATTTTTATTTCCGGCTGTTATTTTTTCAATAGCCAGTGCGAATTGCTCGTCTCTTTTTATGGTTTTTTCAGAAACCTTATGTTGTTGGGCGAGTCTTTCCGCAGTGGGGACATTTTGTCCCAGTTGCTTATTGTACTGGTTAGCTCCCGTCCCGCCGACTTTCTTTTTTTCTCTACTGTACTGTAAGCCACGCAGATAGGATTTGGTTTCTTCGGTAACATTGCGTTTGCCCAGTTGATTATTGACCATCCAGTCGCTTACTTCGTCCAAGTTTTCAAATTCCATCACCTGCACGTTAAAGTCCAGATTATGGCGGGTACAAATGCTGTAGCGATTATGCCCGTCGATGAGGATATATTCGTTTTCGTGTTTCCAAACGATTAATGCATCTCTACACCCTTCGGCAAGGATATTGTCTTCTAGCTTTTCGTATTCGTCAGTAGCCAGGGGAGGGATCAGATTTTTGAGGTCTTCCCAGATAATGATTTTATCCTTGATAGAAGGTTGTATTATTTTTTCTTGTTTTTCAATAGCGGCTTTTTGCTCTTCTGCTGCTTTAACTAAGCCGTCCAATTTGAATTTCTTTGCCATGAGGTATCAATTTTTTTATCTTTGGAATTAAAAATAAGCTCTTTATCATTAATTCGCAAGCGTTGTTTCTTCTGAAGCGATTATTTCTTTGGCTAGGTTAAGATAATCTTCTGCGCCAGGGCTTTTACTGTCATAGGTAAAAATATCTTTTCCTCCTGCTGATGCTTCGGCCAGCGTGATATTCTGGCGTATAGTAGTTTGGAATACAGTACCTTCATAAAGACTACGCACGGTATCAGCAATACTTTTTCTAAATACGGTGTGGTTAAGCTGAGTAATGAGCATTCCTAGAATTTTTAGATCTGTGTTCAGGTTTTCTCGAAGCTTTCCAATAAGATTAAAAATAGTTTGTAGCCCTTTTACAGCCAAGTATTCGGATTGTACCACAATAATTACTTTATTGGAGGCAATGAGTGCGTTAAGGGTTAAAATTCCCAAAGATGGGGGGCAATCAATCAAGATGTAATCATAACTGGCAGCAACTTTTCGAACGATAGACCTTAATACAAAATAGCCGTTTACATCCGATTGTAGCCTTAGCTCGGCTTCTGATAAGTCCAAATCTGCCGGCACGATGTCAAAATTTTCTGCTACCTGCATAATCGGTAACTCTGCCCCTTCGCAAACAGCCTGGTAGATGTTTACTTCAGGCTCCTCGATACCAAGTGATTGTGAAAGATTGGCTTGAGGATCGATATCAATGATTAGTACGCGCTTGTCTAACATAGACAATGCCTTGCCCAAATTGAGGGTAGAGGTGGTCTTACCCACACCACCTTTATGGTTGATTAAAGAAATTACGTGTGTAGTCATGAGTTTTTTACTTTATGATGAAGATAGGAGATACCAAACAGCTCTGATTGCAAAAATATAGGAATTGGTTTGAATAAGAAGCCATGCCCTCAATAAATTTTCTTAGGAGTCTTGTTTCTTAAGTGGAATGGATAATTTTAAATAAAAAAGTGGGATTGATTAAGATTCTTGCTTCAATTCGGCGATAATTCTATCTTTTTCCTTGATTTGTTCGTTGAAATCCAGCTTTAATTTCGTGATCTTATTACGGGCTTTTCCTTCTATTTCTCGAATGCGATTTACGACATCACGTTTGCTCATATAAAGCTCATTCAGTTGTTCTTTGATTTTTTGCTCCTGTTCTTTTTGCTTACTGATGTCATAGCCAACAATACATACTTTATAGATTTCACCTTGAGTATTAAAAAGCGGATACATTACTTCATACAGCCAGAAAGGTTCTCCGTTTTTGCGGTACCTTAAAAACTCTCCTCTGATATAATTTCCTCTTAATACATCTTCCCAATCCTCGATAGTATTTTCGGGAGTAGCCTTTTTATTGTATAAAATGGTGTAATGCTGATTAAGAATCTCTTCAGTGGAGTAGCCTGTGGTTTTGAGCAAGAGTTCATTAACTTTGATAAAAAAACCTTGTGTATTCATTTCCATCATAATGAAGGAACCGTTTAGGGCTTTGAGCTGAGTACGCATCTCGTTAGAGTTAAGCTCCATTTTTTCTTGAGTAGCGACCAATTCTTCCATACTTTGCATCATTTCTTCTTCCTGAGATCTCATGCGTTCGGCCATAAAGCGCGATTCGTCGAGTAGCTTGCCTGTTTCAACGTCTACTTTAAGACGGGCGATCGTAGTGGCAATACTTTCGCTTAATCGTTCAATAAATGCAATTTGAACGGGCTGAATGGGTTTCATGGAAGCGAGCTCTATAACACCAAGTACCTGTTCGTTGGTAATTAGAGGCGCAATCAGAATACTTTTGGGTTTGAACTGCCCCAAACCGGAGTTGATGTGTGAATAATTGTAAGGCACATCGGTAATTAAGATTATATCTTTCTCTCGCCATGCTTGCCCGATTAAACCTTCTTCTTTGGGGATATGACGAATCAGATATTTTTTTCGCTCAAAAGCATAGGTAGCTTTTAATTCCATAAAAGGAGGACGATCTTTGGATTCATCATTCAAAGCAAAAATACCACCCTGATGGATATCAAGATACCTTACAAGGCTGCTAATGACATTTTCATAAAAAACGGTGCTATCACTATCACGGCTTGAATTCCTGAGAATTTCGGCAAACTTGGCATATCCTTCGTTCATCCAGTTTCTTTCGCGGTTCTCGATAGAAATTTTTTGTAAGCTACTTCTCATACTGGATAAGGCGTTTCCAAGTATTCCTTTATTATCAAATACTTTGATATGCGTATCATATTTTCCATTACTTACCTCTGTAGCCATATCTTTGAGGCGTGAAAAAGTATCTATGAGTTCATTGGTATTAAATACCAGAGATTGAAACTCCTCGATGGAGTTTTCTATTTTAGTACTGAGATTTCCTTCTCTCAATGATTGTAGTTTTTCGCTAATATTCAAATGATTTTGTAAAGTTTTGTTTATGAGGTATAAACCTGTCAAAAAACCAAGTACCAAAATCAAAAGAATAAAAATTGTTAGGAAAATTTGAGTGCGTTGTATGTTTTCAGTAAGCTGAACGCCGTCAAAGTTGATTGATGTTTTGGATTCATTGCCAATGATCTGGAGTTGTTTTCGGATTCGATTGATTAATAAATCATATTCTTTATCCAGTTTAATCCATTTATTTTTTTGATCTTCAGCATAGTTTTCAGTCAGAAGACGAGTCCAGTAAGGTTTTAATTTGATAATTTCTTTTCTAATTTCGTAGGCTTGCTGCTCCATTTTAAGATCACCTGTTAATTGAGCCAGTCTACTGAGTGAATCGGAATAAGTCAAAATACGATTTTCCCAAATACCATTGATCCGAGCTTTTACGTGAGATTGATTGAGCGCAAAATAATCATAACTTAAAAAAGCAAGATAATTTACTTCGGCTTCCAGTTTATCAGCAAAATGGTTGATATGATGATGTATTCCGGTTATATTTTCATTAAGTTGGTTGAGCTTTTGGGTTTGAAATTGTGTGAAAATTATGCCTGCCGCAGCCACTAAACAGAGGAGTAAAAAAAATTGAACGAGTTGACTTTTGATGGAATTAAATTTAAACGGATTCATATCAATGCTTTATTTTGCTGTTATACAAAAATACGAAATGAAGGGAGTTTTATATCAGGATTTATGTAATTGATTCCATCATTTAAGTTATTTATAAGATCGAGAACCCTTGATGCTTTATCTGGGTTTTATAAATAAACAGTATAAAACATGGCCTTACCTATACATAATCCCGCTCCGGATTTTACTTTGCCCTCTACTTTGGGGCAGGATTTTACGCTTTCTCAAAACATGCATGAAAAAGCCTGCGTTTTGTTCTTTTATCCCAAGGATTTCACCCCAGGTTGTACCATGGAAGCCTGCGATTTCAGGGATAACATTGTGCAGTTCTCAGACCTTGAAATTGATGTGGTAGGAATCAGCCGCGATTCTATTGAAACACATCAAAAATTTAGAAAAGCCTATAATCTGCCTTTTCATCTCCTTTCAGATACAGACGGAAAGGTAGCCCAACAGTATGGAGCTCTCTACGCACTTTTTGGTGTCATCCGTCGGATTACTTATCTTTTGGATAAAAACCATACCATTGTTGCGGTTTATGAGAATCTTTTTGATGCAAAAAGACATATCAAAGAAATATTAAAAAAGCTTAAGTAATTGATAACTAAGATATTATAATTTGCTCCTAAGCATTATGTAAATTAAGCCAATATTTCTATCGGAAAAGACCTATAAATTTTGAAAATCGATCATCTTCCAGCAAAGTTTTTTACCGTTTGAATAAACAACTTTACCTTTTCAGGGTCTGTATCCGGGTATACCCCATGCCCCAAGTTAGCGATATGTTTGGCACCAAAGGCTTCCAGCATTTTTTGAGTTTCTTCTACCAATACTTCATCGGGGGCATAAAGCAGGCAGGGATCTAGATTCCCTTGAAGCACTTTTTCATCTCCTACCTGCTTGCGTACTTGTACCGGGTTAAGTGTCCAATCCAATCCAATTGCTTGGACATTTAATTTAGACAAAGATTCTAAGGCAAAATGAGCTCCTTTGGCAAATATAATTAGGGGAACTTCCTGGACAGCTTCGCTTATTTCTCGAATATACCTTAAAGAAAACTCTTCATATTGTGTAGGGCTCAGTAAGCCTGCCCAGGAATCGAAAACTTGTACCAAGTCAGCTCCTGCTTGAATCTGTGCTTTGAGGTAGGCAATTGTACTCTGTGTGATTTTATTCAAAAGCCGGTGTGCCAAATCTGGTCTTTGGTAAAGCATTCTTTTGGCTTGGGAGAAGGTCTTACTACCCTGCCCTTCCACCATGTAGGCAAATATGGTCCAGGGGGCACCTGCAAAACCAATCAAAGGAACTCGTTGAGCCAGCTTTTTTTTACTTATTCGGATAGCTTCCAATACATAAAACAAGTCTTCTTCAGGCCTTGCAACCCGTATTTTTTGAATATCAGCTTCGGTTTTGATGGGGTCAGGAAAGATCGGTCCTTTCCGTTCTTCCATAAGATAGGGTACACCCATAGCTTCGGGTACTACAAGAATATCTGAGAAAATAATAGCAGCATCTACCTGGAGGATATCAACAGGCTGGATCGTTACTTCGGCTGCCAGCTCGGGTTGAGTCACCAATTCAATAAAGCTGCTTAGGCTATTGCGAATAGCACGATATTCGGGGAGTATACGTCCGGCTTGTCGCATCAGCCAGACCGGTTTTCGGGGAGTTTGTTCTCCACGAAGAGTTTGGAGGATTAAATCATTTTGAAGTTGCATAGCTCAAAAGTACAAAGTTTTTTTCATTTGGCAGAAATACAATAAATTTAGAATGCTTAATGCCCAATATCGGCAAGTTTCAGTGATTTTTTTGAAACATGAAGGATATTTGGTTTTTGGGTTAATAATGAAATTTTATTTGTTAAAACCACGTAAAAATCCATTTGTTTAAAATTTTATGGTGGTTTCAATAGCTTCAAAATCGCAATTTAACCTCAAAAACCTTTAAAAAGAGATGATTTTGGGGTTTAAATATGTTATTTTAATATTTATTCTTAACAATAACATTTTGTGTGTTTATGAGATGCCCTATGGGTGAAAAGAAGCATAACACACGTTAAAAAAGTGACTACCAAGTCATATTCATGCTTTTATAAATGTGACTTTATGGTCACAAAAATTAGTAAATTGTTTCTTTTAGTTTGCTAAGTTCGGCACTGACTTCCCAAAGGCGTTTGGCTTTGAGTTCATCTCGTGCCTCTCTGCTACTAAGTTTCACGTGGCGACGGGCAAAATACTCGCCGCTGATATTTCCTACTTCGGGATTGGTAGCGAGATAGACTCCGGTATCGGCACCTTGGTCGGGGGTGCTGAGGAAAGGTTTACCAAGATTCATCAGGGTACGCATCCAGGGAGAGGCATCTTGGGCAAAGTTGGTAGCGACCCCTCCTGGATGGAAACAATTCGCAACTATGTCTGTTCCTTGAAGCCTTTTGGCTAATTCACGGGTAAAAAGAATATTACACAATTTAGACAGGGCGTAGGCTTTCATATTATTGTAGCCTTTTTCAAGCTGAAGATTCTCTAAGTCGAGTGTAGCAAATCGGTGCGCTTCGGAAGATACGCTGATGATTCGGCCTTTACCGCTTGCTTTGACCTGATCGATGAGGAGATTTGTAAGCATAAAATAGGCGATATGATTGATCGCAAAGGTGAGTTCTAATCCGTCTTGGGTAAGTTCCCGATAAGATTTGGCGATAAGTCCTGCATTGTTGATGAGTACATCAATTCGAGCATATTTACTTTGGATTTCTTCGGCTACTTTTCGGATTTCAGCTTGTTTGGAAAGGTCAGCCAGAAAAATGTCTATGGCTTCGTTTCGGGTTTCAGAGATGATTTCCTGCCTGGTCTGTTCGGCTTTTTCAAGGTTTCTACAGACCATTACGATCCGGGCATTTTTTCGGGCGATGGTTTTGGCCATAGATTTACCGATTCCGGAGTTAGCACCTGTAATGACGCATATTTTGTCTTTCATACTTGGGAGATGATTAATCTTTTTCCAATCTACTATTTCTTCTAAAAAAATACTACATCGCAAGAATAATTTTTATCTTTAAGTCAAAAAGAGTTAAGCATTATAAAACAAAATAATTATGGCTTTAATCAAATCAGTCAGGGGCTTTTCGCCCGAAATTGGAGAAGATTGTTTTTTGGCAGATACTGCTGTTGTGGTCGGACAGGTAAAAATGGGATCACAATGTAGCGTATGGTTCAATGCTGTAGTACGAGGGGATGTGAGTCCGATTACACTAGGAGATAAGGTAAATGTGCAGGACGGCGTGGTAATCCACGCAACCTATCAACGCAATGAAACGATCATTGGTAGTTCGGTATCCATTGCACACAATGCCATTGTACACGGATGTACGGTTGAAGACCACGTGCTTATTGGAATGGGAGCCATTGTGATGGATGGTGTTTTGATCAAAAGCGGATCAATCATTGGTGCAGGGGCGGTGGTACTGCAAAATACCGTGGTAGAATCCGGTCAAATTTGGGCAGGCAATCCGGCCAAATTTATCAAAAGCACCAATGAATATACCATGAGTGAAATAGAGCGGATTGCCAATGCCTATCCAAAATACGCAGCTTGGTTTCAGGAAGGATAAGCAGTTAGGACAAAACGACCTATTTCCGACTCAAAACATTAAAGATTTATTAACAATTATTATGATCTCATTAACAAGCACTTATCGCTAAATTAGCTAACTTGGCTTTCAGAAATCATATAACCAAATCTCCTTATACAATTAAATTGTACCGATTCGCTTTACGATTTGTGATTTAACCTGCTCATAAAAACGAAGCGGCTTCATGGTGCGCCAATTTAAAATTTCCAAAGTACCACCAAAATTGATATAATAATCAAGGTGGTATTTTTTCCATTCATCTTCTACAAACTCTCTAAAGCTCACCGCAGCGATCCAGCCATCCTCTACATCCTCAAACCATTCTTCATAGTAACATTCATCCGAACCGTGGAAGTTGAGTATGTTTTCCCCGATAAGAATAAACTGATTGATATTATTTCTAACCAAGCGGTCAATAACCGTGCGTTTGAAATGCATAATATCATTGTGTAGGGTATCATTCCATTCCCCAAACATTTCTATGACCGCAAAACGTCGGTTATAATCCACATAAAGTATCTTGATAAAAAGCGTTTCGGAGCCGATCCAATCCCATTCGGGATGGATATAATAGCCATAAATATCGTGAACATATTGTTCGGCGTATTTACGTCCGTAAAAAGGAGACCTTGCATCGCTATCCGCCCGATAATGTCTCTCCCAATTATAAAAGGGTTCAATCGTATGCATTTGATATTCAATTAAATAGACGTTATTTGCAAACATCCTGATATAAAAATACATAAATCATGTCAGCCAAGCAAGTATTTGGAGAGGGTAATTCAGTGAAGGGGTGAAGTATACAATCATAAAATAGCCATCAGGAAAGATTTATTTATATTGCTAAATACAGAGATAGTCATAATTTCAAATTTAATGACTCTAAATAGCTGAAAATAAGTTACTTTATTTTGTTTTTTCTATCATAAATATTAATATTGAATATGAATTATCGATGGATATAGGAATGAATAAATTACCAAATGCACCTTTAGTAGAAGTGATTTTTGAATTGAGATGGGCAATTCAAAGTAAAGAGGAATTAGATAAGCATCAATATCTTCATGGGGATTTATATGCGAAGATAAAAAATGAATACCCTTTTCGGGAAAGTTTACAACCACAAGAAGTACCTATGGAGTTATATCTCCACAACCCAAGTCATAGATTTAGAGTTGCAGAAGATAATTATCCTCTTATTCAGGTAGGACCGGGGCTTCTTACAGTAAATACAAACGACTCCAAGTATGAATGGGAGGAATACAAAAATCGATGTGTTGATGCAATGAAGAATTTGCACGAGGTTTTTGATTTGGTGAAAACTAAGGAAAATATTATTCTTATCCTACAATATCAAGATTTGTTACTACTCAGGTTGTAAAAAAGAATAATATTTGCATATTTTTAAAAAAAGAAAATTTATTTTTAAAATTTTGGGTTTAACAAAATATAATATGTTTGTGTAATAAGTAAGTTTACACAAACAAAATTATCCAGAAA
>JANRIC010000193.1:0-2563 GCA_033765345.1 Microscillaceae bacterium | reverse complement strand
TTTAGACTTGCTCAGAGGCATCTTGCATAAAAAAACTGACAAAGACTTAGATATTTGGCATACCCTTATAGATAAGTTTATTCACCTTGCACTTATAAAGTGCTCAAAATCAATAGGTTATCAAAATTATCGGGTAGGGTGGAGATTAGCAACAAGATTACAAATCTATTAGAAGAAAACCATGAATTGATTATTTGTCCGCAAACTCTCTATGAATTTTATGTGGTGATTACTCGGCCTTTTGGTCAAAACGGATTTGGATTAACCGTGGCGCAGGCATTCCCAGAAATAGATAATCTCATACATATATTCAAAATGCTACCAGATAACCAAAATATTTACCCAATATGGAGAGCTTTGATCGATAAATATGAAATCAAAGGTAAAAGAAGCCACAGCGTGCGTTTGACTGCTTTTATGCAAAGTCATCAAATCAATAAAATTTACACACTTAATCACGCTGATTTTAAGGCATTTGAGGATATAATTGAATTGATTTTAAAGGTCAATCTTTACTATTGGTAATATTTCTTATTTTTTAAGCGAAATGAAAAAAATTAAAGTCATTTTGTATTAAAAACCAGATGTAGAATAGCTTTAAAGCATAAGTCTATAAAAAATACCCCAAGCAACCCGCTTTGATTTACAATCCAAAACAATTATCTTCGAGCTATGAAACTACCCTACGGCATTAGTAATTTCAAAGACCTTGTGGAACAGGGTTATTTTTTTATGGATCGTACTTCCTATATTGAATATCTGGAAGGTTTGGGAGAGAAATATATCTTTTTCCTGCGTCCCCGAAGATTCGGTAAGAGCATTTTCTTGTCTATGCTGGCACATTATTATGATTTGAATGAAAAAGACAATTTCCAGGTACTTTTTGGAAAATATTATATCGGTCAGCATCCCACAGAAATGGCAAATCAGTATGCAGTTTTAAGATTTGAATTTAGTGGGATACCTACGCAAACTCCTGATTCGACCCTGCAAGGCTTTCTGGATAATGTACGTTCGGGAATAACAGAATTTTTAAACAGATACCCCCTATTGAGTACTGAGGAGCAAGAAGATATTCTGGAACAGACACAACCCCAGGCGGTAATCAGGAAATTCTTTGATGCCTGGAAACCTAAAAATCAAAAAATCTACCTACTCATCGACGAATACGACCACTTCGCCAATGAACTCCTGGCCTTCAACCTGGACAATTTTATGAATATCGTAAGCCGCAACGGTTTTGTGCGTAAATTTTATGAGACGCTTAAAACCGGGACTTTTGAAGGAACCATTGATCGGATGTTTGTCACAGGGGTTACGCCGATTACGCTGGACTCGCTCACCAGTGGTTTTAATATCGCTTCGCACCTGAGTCTGCACCGCGATTTACACGCTATGCTGGGCTTTAGCGAAGAAGAAGTCAAACAACTTTTGAAAAACGGAGACACCGAGGCAGGAGAGGAATTGATGGAGGATATACAAAAGTGGTACAATGGCTATCGCTTTCACAAAGAAGGCCATCAGGTTTACAATCCGGATATGGTGCTGTATTTTGCCAAAGAATACCTGCGTAGCGGAAAATACCCCGATCAAATGCTGGATGTCAACGTAGCTTCCGACTATGGCAAGTTGCGCCGACTTTTTGCCCTCCGAAATCCGGCACAAAATTTTGAAGTGCTGAATGATCTGGTGCAAAAGCCTTCCGTGCCGGCCATCCTTACAGCACAGTTTTCTTTTGAAAAGGAATTCAGCCGGAATGACTTTTTAAGCCTCCTCTTTTATATGGGCTTTATCACCCACTATGCCGAAACGCCTTTCCATAGCTTCCGCATCCCGAATGAAGTCATTCGAGCTTTGTATCTGGAGTATTTTATTCATCTGCTCAAAGAGCGGGAAGGACTTAGCTTCACCGAAGAAGCCGTAGGCGAGGCCATCCTTCAGATGGGTTTTTATGAAAATATAGAGCCGTTTTTCAGGATTATTGAAAGCATCCTTCAGGAACTTTCCAGGCGCGATTATCAAAACTTTGATGAAAAGTACATCAAACTCCTGATTTTGGCTACTTCTATGATCTCCAACCAATACTTCCACCTGGAGAGTGAGCGAGAGACCAAAGGCGGCTACATCGATATTCTATTTCTGGAAAAAAAACCCTTCAAGGTCTACCACCAATACGCCATTGAACTCAAATACCTCAAAAAAGAAGAATCCAAACAATTGGAAACAACCCAACAGAAAGCCGCTACACAACTCCGGGACTACATCCGCTCTGAAAAAAGACTAACGGAAATGCAAAATCTCAAAGCTTATACCCTCGTAGTGGTGAAGGATGAGTTGCATTGGAAGGAGATTTCCTGAATCTTCACCAGCCTCAAACAAAGAAGTCTGCCGAATAGGATTTTTATATATAACCAAAAATAGCTATCTTCGAGCTATGAAACTACCCTACGGCATCAGTAACTTCAAAAGCCTCGTGGAACAAGGCTATTATTTCAGGGATAGAACTCCTTATATAGCACACCTAGAAGCACTGGGTGAAAAATTCATTTTTTTCCTGCGCCCC
>JANRIC010000179.1:0-4274 GCA_033765345.1 Microscillaceae bacterium | reverse complement strand
CGAATAAGGGCGTTTATTCGTGCATTCGTGGCAAAATTGATCATCAAGAGAGGAAATTGAATGCACTTATTTTTTATAGAATTATTGTTTGAAAATACTTGCATGGATCATTCCCACATAAATTGTCAGAGAACCAAATTTTTATGATCAAGTCTACCACAAATGCACGAATAAGGGCATTGATTCGTGCATTTCTGGCAATCCATTCTTTCAAGCGTAGAGTATGTGTAAAAGCTATAAAAATTAAATATTTATCATCCACAAAATTTGTCAGACAAGCAGTTTTTTTTATCTCGGGCAAACCTTTATTTTTAACAAACTTTTTAATACCTTATTTTGTTGTATATACAAAAGATGTTTATACATTAAAATACAAATTGATGGAAACAAGCACTGCAAAAATCAAAATATACCCTGCCAATCAAAGAGGGAAGGCAGATCACGGATGGTTAAAGGCTAATTTTTCGTTTAGCTTTGCACATTATTACGATCCTGAAAAAATACAATTTGGGGCTTTAAGGGTTTTGAATGATGACCTGATCGCTGGAGGGATGGGTTTTGGCACACACCCCCACGATAATATGGAAATTGTAACCGTTCCGCTCAAAGGAGCCCTGGCACACAAAGACAGTATGGGCAATGCCTCCTCGATCCATGCCGGAGACGTACAAATTATGTCGGCTGGTACGGGTGTTACGCACTCTGAGTTCAATCCCAATCCGAATGACGAAGCAAATACTTTACAAATTTGGGTATTCCCTAAAGAATTGAATATCAAGCCCAGGTATGACCAAAGGACTTTTTATGCCGAAGATAGAAAAAACAAATTCCAAGTTTTGGTTTCTCCTGACCCGGCCGATGCAGCCCTTTGGATCAATCAGGATGCTTATTTTACCCGGATTGACCTGGATGAGCAAGTAGTAAAAGAATACACCCTGCACAAAACTGGAAACGGAGTTTATGTTTTTGTCATTCAGGGAAATGTACAGATAGAAGGGAAAGAATTAGGCAAAAGAGATGCTATCGGCTTATGGAATACCGATAAAGTACAAATACAAGCTTTAAGTTCTGCCGAACTTTTGCTCATAGAAGTACCCATGACTTCCAGATAAGGATTTGAATATTTAAATAAAAACCAAACAATAAATCACAAACCCAAAAGCAATATGAGTCAATTAATCAATGGATTGCACCATGTGACGGCACTGGTGGGAGATCCTCAGCAAAATGTAAATTTTTATGCCGGAATTTTAGGGTTACGCCTTGTCAAAAAAACCATTAACTTTGATGCGCCGGATGTATATCACTTGTATTATGGTGATGAAGCAGGAAATCCGGGGACAATCATGACCTTTTTCCCTTACCCAGGCTTACCACGAGGCCATAGAGGCACAGGACAGTTGACTTATACCTCTTTTTCTATTGCCGAAGATGCCCTCGATTATTGGATGGAACGCCTGAAAAAGTACAATATCCCTTTCCAAGGGCCTGTAGATCGTCTGGAGGAAAGTGCGCTTATTTTTGAAGATTTCGACGGACTGGGACTGGAGCTGGTTGCCAATACAAAGGACAATCGCCAGGGATGGAGTAATGGTAAAATTCCCCAGGAATACGCTGTAAAAGGTTTTTATACCGTGGCTTTGAGTGAAGAAGGTTATGAACGTACAGCAGGATTATTGACCGAAACCCTGCAACATCGCCTTGTGTTTGAGAAGGGTAACCGATTTCGTTATGAAGCCGGAGTGGGCGGTCCGGGCAATTATGTAGACGTGCTTTGTGAGCCGGACGCTGTTCGTGCCCGTCCGGGATCAGGTACTGTGCATCACGTAGCCTTTAGTACTTCTAATTCTCAGACTCAGTTAGACATTCGGGAAAAAATTGCCAAGTTGGGGTATAATCCTACGCCCGTTCTGGATCGCAATTATTTTACCTCGATTTATTTCCGTGAACCTGGGCATATTTTATTTGAGGTGGCTACCAATCCCCCTGGATTTACAGCCGACGAATCATTGACTAGCCTAGGGCAAGCCCTTAAACTTCCTTCTTGGCAAGAAGAAAACCGGGCTTTGATTGAAGCAGGTCTGAGTCCTATTGTTTTACCTGATTTTGAATAAGTAAAAGCATAAACCCATAAGAGAGAGATTTAAATCTCTTGTGGGTTTATCCAAGTAAAAAATTAGAACATATTCCTATGAAACCACATTACGGACAAAAAATACAAAGTACCGGCGCAAGGCTGGAAGAAGCCGAAGCCGCTATGATCTTGATTCATGGGCGAGGAGCAACTGCAAGCAGCATTTTAGCCTTACACGAATACTTTGACTATCCGAAAATTGCCTACATCGCTCCCCAAGCCCAGAGCAATACCTGGTATCCCTATAGCTTTCTTGCCCCTATTCCTCAAAATGAACCCGGCATTTCTTCGGGTATGTATGTGATTGAACAAATTATCGCTCAAATCCATGAGGCTGGGATACCAAATGATAAAATTTTCCTGCTCGGATTTTCTCAAGGAGCTTGTCTAAGCCTAGAATTTGCTGCCCGTCATGCACAGAAATTCGGAGGTATATTCGCGCTCAGTGGGGGGCTGATCGGCCCGGATGGCACTTCCAGAAATTATCCGGGGGATTTTCAGCAAACACCTGTTTTGCTGGGTTGTAGCGATATTGACCCGCATATCCCCTTAGAAAGAGTCCAAGAAAGTAGTGATGTATTCCGAAATATGCACGCCAAAGTAGAAGAAAAAATTTATCCTGGTATGGGGCATACCATCAATCAAGACGAAATTGATAGTATAAACGATATTCTAAAAAGCACTATTTAAATAATGATTATTTCAATGATTGCTGCTATGGATCGGAATCGGCTCATCGGCAAAAACAATGCGCTGCCCTGGCACATTCCGGCAGATTATGAATATTTTAAGAATACAGTACGAAATTATTCTGTAATTATGGGGCGCTTGTCTTATGAAGCTGAAGACGCTTTTTTGACTGAGAAGAAAAACCTGATACTAAGTCGACAAAATTCTCTGAATCTGGCTTCCAATTGCGCGCTGGTCAATTCATTGGAAGAAGCTTTTGAAATTTTGAAAAACGAAGAAGAAATTTTTATTTTGGGGGGGGCGAAAGTTTATGAAATGGCTCTCCCCCACGCGCAAAGGCTTTATATTACCCACATTGAGGCTGAATTTGAGGGGGATGCATATTTCCCAGAAATAGACCCCGCAATCTGGCAATTGGTCTGGGAAAACAAATGCAATCCTGATGAAAAAAATCCTTATCCCTATGTCTTTACCCGATATGAGCGGATTTTCTTGTAAAATTCTTACCTTAGCAAAAAAATATTTATTATTTTAAAGTGTATCCCCAAATGCTTAGTTGCCAAAAAGACTCATTTTTTCTCCCCGAAGATATTTCTTACTTTAATCATGCCTATATGTCCCCTTCACTGCATTCGGTTCAGGAAGCAGGTATTCTGGGGATGGCAAAACAAAAACTTCCCTATCAATTTAGCCCAGATGATTTTTTTAAACCCACAGAAGAACTAAGAAAAATATTTGCGCGAATCATCGGATGTACTGAGCCCGAACGCATCGTGGTTATCCCTTCTACTTCTTATGCCATGGCAAACATAGCCAACAATCTAAAAATCCATCCCGGAGAAAATATTGTCTTGATTGGAGAGCAATTCCCAAGCAATGTGTATCCCTGGAGAAGATTGTCCGCTAACAAAAACGTGATATTAAAAACTGTATCTCCACCCAAAGAAAATTTTGAAAGAGGCAAACGATGGAATGAAGCTATTCTGGAAGCCATTGATTCTCAGACTCGTATGATAAGTATGGGGCATGTACATTGGGCTGATGGGACTTGTTTTGACCTGAAAGCCATTCGTAAACGCAGCCGAGAAGTGGGAGCTTTATTAGTCGTAGACGGTACACAGTCTGTGGGAGCTTTGCCTTTTGATCTTGCCGATATAGAGGCTGATGCCCTTGTATGTGCGGGTTATAAATGGCTGTTGGGCCCTTACTCGATGGGTTTGGCTTATTTTGGAGAATATTTTGACGAAGGAACGCCTATTGAGGAAAACTGGATGAACCGCCTCAAAAGTGAGAACTTCGGTGCTTTGATCTGACATTTCGCAGCCTTGTGCTAGCAAAGTTCTAATTAAATTCCTAAACTTATGAATGGAAACAGGATATAGTAGCAAAACCCTCAACCATCTAGGCTTAGTAGCCGGGATGTGTGATCGGCTGGGTCTTGTAGAAGAAA
>JANRIC010000177.1:0-48927 GCA_033765345.1 Microscillaceae bacterium | reverse complement strand
TTCTTGTTGGAAAAAGAAACGATATTGCATCCCATTGAGAATCGGACAGTTTTTCAAATTGTGTAGTCATTATTTTTGGTTTTGGTCAACTCAAAAATAGACCCGATTCTCTAATTTTGAAAATCCCCAACAACTTCTTAAGGGAAAATAATATATGCTACTGGCACCAATTCTGTAAGCCATACGCCATTTTCGGAGCGAAAAAAGGCAAAACCCGCTCGGTGCATCTCGCCTGATTTGATCGTAAGGATAAACGGTACACCATGGCGGGAACCTACCTGCCGGGCAGTATCTTCATCGGCTGAAAGATGTACGTGATGGCGTTTTTGTTTCTGCAAGCCTGACTTGCGGATAGACTCCAGAAATCGGGTAGCCGTACCGTGGTACAATTGCACAGGAGGTTCTACAGGCTCGTAACCCAGCCTGATTTCTACAGAATGTCCCTGGCTGGCGCGAATTTTTTGAGTATCTTCGCTAAAAGCAAATCTTTTTTTATTATTATTAGCCACTACTTCGCAGAGGTGCTCCAAGTCAATGGGGTAAAAATGCTTACAAAAGGCTTGCAGAAGTATCTCTACAGATACCCAGCCTTGCTCGTCCAGTTCAATGCCGATGAGTTGGGGTTGGTGGCGAAGTACAAGACTGAGGCGTTTGCTGGTTTGTATAATTTTTTTTTCATCCATAATATTTTATTATTTTAGAGTTATGCAAATTTATACTGTGATTCGTAAGGGTGAGTTTCATCCAGTTTATTGTGAGGATTTTTTGATTACTGAGGAGTTGGGGCATCAGTATTTCCTGACCGCCGTGATGGATGGCTGCTCTTCGGGCAGGGAATCACATTTTGCATCGGCACTTATGGGCAAAATCTTGCGTAAAATTGCCCAAACGATCCTCCACCAACCTGAGAAGGCGCATCTCCTTGATCTTCCTGGCGAACAACTGCTCCCTGAAATATTGCGCTCTTTTTTTGAAGAGCTTTCTAATGCACGAAATTTTCTGCTGCTTGGTTTGAATGAGACACTCAGCACACTCATTTTATTATTATATAACAAATCAAACCAACAAGCTGCCCTCATCGTGCTGGGTGATGGCTTCGTGGCTATTGACGGACAAATGCACGAAATAGACCAAGACAATCATCCCGATTATCCGGCGTATCATCTGGGGGAAGATTTTGAAACCTGGTTTGCTTCACAGCAAAATATCTTCCGCATCTCAAACCCGCGAGAAATCAGCATTTCAACAGATGGCATAGCTACTTTTCAAAGTAACCGAGTAGATATCCCAGAAGGGTTCAGCCCTATGAATTTTCTGCTTTTGGATGATTCTCTAGCACATCTGGATAATATGTTGGTGCGCAAATGCAATATACTGGATAAAAAGTACGGATTTAAGCCCGGAGATGATGTAGCCATTGTGCGGGTGAAATTTGAGTAACGGGCTTGATAGTCACCCATAATCTCTGTTTATAAGCAAGACCTAATAAAAAATATTTTTATGAAAGCAATCACCGAACAGGGGCTTCAAATAACCCTGGAAGACCGATACGAAATCAAAAGAGGAGGAGAAGGCAAAATCCTTACCGTGCCCGAACTACCAGGCAAGGTGGCCAAAATTTATCTCAATCCCAACTATCAGCACATGAGTAAAGCTCAGAAAGATGCCCTCAGCGTGCTGGATGACGCAATCTTTATCAAACCCCTTGAGCTGATCTATGATCTCAAAAAAAGAAATCCTACAATTTTGGGTTTTACAATGGATTTTTTAGCCCCTGATTTTCTGCCACTGTCAGCTTTTTTTAATAAAAATTTTTGTGCTGCCCAACATATAGATTATCCCTTCAAAACAGAACTATCCAAAAAATTGACCCAGGCCGTGCAGTCGGCGCATCGTCAGGATATTATCATTGGAGACCTGAGCGGCTTGAATGTCATGGTCAATCTACAAGGAGAAATCCGTTTTTTAGACGTAGATTCTTATGAAACCCCCGTGCACAGCCATTGGGGGCTACTTTTTGATGAAATACGAGACTATCTTTATCAAGGAAAAGTCTCTAGGGAAAGTGATTATTTTGCTCTAGGAGTATTGATTTTTAATCTGTTTACGCATTTACACCCTTTCAAAGGCATTCATAAGCAATATAAGGCTATGGCTGAGAGAATGATACAACGCCTGCCGGTTTTTGTGCAAGACCCAGATATGATCATTCCCAAATGCTATACGCCTGTGAATGATCCACATTTGCAAATACAATTTGTACAGCTTTTTCAGGAAGGCAAGCGTTTTCCGATACAAATTACCCAACCGCTCACCGTGCAACAGACCGTCAAAACGGTTGTTCCTGCTTTCCATATTCAAACGGCACTCAAGGTACACGAAATCTATCAACCACAAGCCGGAGAATCCATCCGATACGCACACTTTACTCATCAACTTGGATTTATCCGCACACAAGACAAAATCCGCATCTTTGATGTAAGCAATCATGGCTATACACTTCTGAAACATACCCTGGCAGATGTTCCAGGTGAGATTTTTATAGGAGAGAAGAATGTATATCATCTGCACCGCCAAAAACTTGAGATCCTGGATGAAAAACAAAGGTTTGTCCCCATCGAGAATGTGCAGTTTTCGGATAAAGCACAATTCAAAACCATCGGAAATATCCTCGTCGTATTGGATCAAGACTACATGCGATTCCTCTATCTTGATCAGGTAATTCAAAACCAGATACATACAGAGCAAACCCCTGCTTTTACGCTGGGTTTTGATGTTTTTCATGGACTGATACAAAATGCAGGTGGGGTTCAATATGTATTCTATCATTCCGGCAAAACGATTTCTACGGTCAAGGCTTCCCGAATGATCAAGTCAGTACTGATTGTCAATTCAGTTGGATTGGCAGCTTATGAAGATCATCAATCCGGCGAAATTAGCCTGAAATACGAATATTTTAATCTGAACTACTTGCAGATGAATATGAGTGGGGTACAGCTTAGTGGGGAACGCCATTTTGCCTCAAAAGTAGCAGCACCAGGCAAAGGATTAATTTTTGAGCCTGGGGATGATTTGATGCTGGTAAGAAAACAAGATGATTTCTCATTGTTACAGGAAATTCCTTGTAATCTACTCAGCACAGATACTCATCTCTTGATGACACAAGCCGGAATCATTGCCTATGAAAAAGATTTTTGTTATTTATTAAATAGTAATTAATTTAGAATAAATTTGATTTTTTCTCAATGTTTGATTACTCGAGTGATCAGAAATATAAGCACAAGGTTTATTTGAATTCACATGAAATTATACAAAAAATATCAACAGGTTTTTCGAGCGTATGGGATTGGAAATCCAGAAATTCTAGCCCAGTATTGGCGCGAACCACATCGTTATTATCACAACGAGCAGCATTTAGAGTTTTTAATCAAGGAAATTGAAAACCTTCATCAATCCGGAGAACTTAACGAGGAAGAACGGGATATTTTACTTATGACGGCGTATTACCATGATGTGATTTATGACCCCACCCGAACAGATAATGAAAAACAATCGGCTGATTTTTTTGTGCAACAGGCTGATTCACATCCGAATACCTCGATGGTTTGGCAGATGATCTTGGATACCCAAACCCATCAGCCACATCATCGGCTTTCTGAGGTTTTTTGTGCTTTGGATATGAAAATTGTTAGCCATTCAAGTTTTACGGAGCTTTTGGAATGGGAGCGTAAAATATTTAAAGAGTATCAATTTTTAGATTATTCTGTATACCAGGCAGGGCGTTTGAACTTGCTAGAGAAGTTTAAAAAGGAATATCCTTCCAATCAGACCAATCTACAGCATCTAATTGATTTTGTCAAATTGTATAAACCCAAGATTGGGATTTATCCCGGATCGTTTAATCCTTTTCATTTTGGGCATTTGAATATTCTGGAAAAAGCCGAAAAGATATTTGACAAGGTAATCGTAGCAAGAGGCGTAAACCCGGATAAAATGGACATTAATACAGACACCCTTCATTTGCAAACATTAAAATATCGTCAGACGGATAATTTCAGTGGATTTTTGACCAAGTACCTGACTTCCAAAGAAAGCCATGCTGACATTACCCTGATTCGGGGCTTGCGTAATGGAGATGATTTGGATTATGAAGTAAACCAGCTACGATTTATGGAGGATATGAAACCCGAGCTAAAAATTATATTTTTGACATGTGACAAGGAATTTGAGCACATCAGCTCGTCTTCTATCAAAAATCTGGACAAAATCGACCCTGAATTCAGCAAAAAATACGTACCTTCTTAGGGTTGTTTTCTGAGCCAGGTTTGGGGGTTGAGTTTTTCACTACTTTTCCAGATTTGAAATTGCAGCAGGCTATTGCCTTGATTATCCGTAAAGACAGAAGCCATGGTTTGTTGGGTTTTGACTTGGTCTCCGGGGCTTACCAAAATATTTTCCACACGGGCATAAACGGTAAAATATTCTCCGTGTTCAAGCATTAATACCTGCCCTCCCATGCCCGGTATAGTGGCAATGGTTGAGACTTTACCACCAAATACCGCCCTGACATTTTGCCCTTTGGAGGTTTGTATATCAACCCCGGCATTGTCTACCATGACATCTTTGAGGAGTGGGTGTTCGTGTTTGCCGAATGGAGAAGCAATGAAACCCTGCGTAACCGGCCAGGGGAGTCGCCCTTTGTTGCTGACAAAATTCTGAGAAAGATAGATATTTTCTTTATTTTTTACCGGAGTTTGGGTGTTTTTGCTTTGTCCGCTACTGCCTACATAGTCAGTGATCATTCTTTCCAGGCGAGCCAGTTGCTCTTTACTTTGCCCCAGTTCGGATGAAATATCTTTTTCTTGAGAGGCAAGAGAACCCAGGACGCGGGTTTTTTCAACTTCCAAAGAGCCAAGTGTTTGCCTTTCGAGCGTTTTTTCCCTGAGCATGTTCTCCTTTTGGGCTTTGGCATCGTTTACTTTTTTCTTCTGGGCAGCAAGTTTATTGTTGAGTTCTTGAATATGAGATACCTGTGTTTCCCGGGCTCGTTTATATTGTTGGAGGTAGCGAAGGCGGCGATAAAATTGGTTGAAACTATCGGAGGCAAATACAAAATTCAGGTGATTGAGGGAAGAGGAAGATTTGGCGGCAGTATAAATCATGTGGGCGTATTCTTCCTGAAGCAAGCTCAGGTCCTTTTCCAATTTCTTGGTTTGTGCATCAATCCCGGAGATTTCCTGATCAAGGAGGCTGATTTCTTGTTGAATTACGTCGAGTAATTTTTTTTGACTCCTGATTTGCTCACGGATGAGATTAAGCTCGCTGAGGTTATTTTTTTTGAGCAGATGAATTTCAGAGAGGAGTTTTTGATTTTTTTTAATTTTCCAGAGTTGAGTGCTTCTTTGTTTTTTTAGGTCTTGCCCGGAGTGTTGTGCTTGAATGAGCCAAAGGGGCAAAAGCAAGCTTAACGCTGCGAGTTTCCACTTCCGAGATAGGCATAATAAAACCTGTGCACTATTTACTACCCTGGATTTTCTCATATTTAGGAGGCACGTTAAATGGAAAGCTTAGATTTTCTTCGGGGATAAATGTTTTGGAATGATTTACAGCGATATTGGCTTCTTCCATGGTATTGGTATTGGGGTTAAAGTATTTGACCTTAATGTCGGATCGCATAGGAAAAAGTAAGTTTCCTAATTTTTTAAAATCCTTAAAAGCAACCTGAAGAGAGTTTTTATTCCTTTTATCCTGCACGATCAGTTTTTCAAGCTTTTGAGTTTTGGGATTCAGGTAGTTTTCCAGCAGGATATTTTGGCGATCTTGCGTGATTTTAAGTAGTTTGCCATCTGTAATTTTTTCATCTCCTGCTAGCTCGGGAAAAGGCATATTGCCCAGGAGGATAGATTGCAACATCTGAAAATCCACCTCAAAATTGAGTATATGTTTTAGTGTATCCAAGTTAGCCTCCATGTAGGTTTTGCTGATGCGATCGATCATATAAATGGAGTCCTGTACTACTTTGGCACGGATTCCTTCGGCACCCAAAGGTCCGGTGATAGAAGCCCAGATCAAGCTATCTTTTTTAACACGGAGTTTTACTTTGCCATTGAGTTCTTCGGGTCCGTTGCTGTATTCCAGTTTGAACTTGGTGTCCAGATAATCAAAGGCATCACTACTACGACTGCCACCGAGGCGGGTAGGAGCTTGTTTGCAGGCGTTTAGCCCCAGGATGAAGGCGCAGAATATCCCTAAGTAATGCTTAAAAAAAGCTGATGAATGAAATTTATTCATTTTATTTTACTCAATTAATTTTTTTTCAGTAATTTTTTTGTCGATTTGTGGGCTGGTTCCTCCGAGTTCTTTGGCTCTGATCCACTGGCGAAGAGCGTTTTCAGGGTCTCCCAATTTAAATAACAGGTCTCCGTAGTGTTCCACAATCCCTCCTCGCTTGCTCAACTGGGCGGCTTTTTCGAGGTATTTCTCCGCTTTTTTATAATCTTTGGCTTTATAGAGTACCCAGCCATAGGTATCCATAAAAGAAGGATTATCGGGATAATTTTCATTCAGGCGTTCGGCTAGTTCTTTGGCTCTGGAAAGTTTTTCCTGCCTCATAGCCAGAAAGTAGCTATAATTATTGAGTGCCTGTGGGTGATTGGGAGAGTTTTTGAGTACTGTTTCGTAGGCGGCATCCGATTCAGCGTATTGTTTTAGTCCGTTGAAGGCATCTCCTAGAATGACCGAGAAGTCGTCTTGAAGTTGTGGATTGTTATAGGCTAATCTTTTACCTTCCTCGGCAGCGGTGAGGGCGGCTTCATAATTTTTCTTGCCAAGATGCCCGGAGCCGTTGTAAAGCCAGAAAAGAGCCTGATTGGGATACAGCTCGAGGGCTTTTTCAGAGTGTTTGACCAGGCTATCGATGGCATATTTCTGGGCTTCTAGGGCAAGAATCTGCTGCCATACTTTGGATTGGGCGTTTCCATCTAGTTGTGTAGCGATCAGATAATGCGTGAGTGCTTTGTCTTTTTCATCCCGAATCAGGAGTAAATCTGCATATACGATATGTGCTTTGGCTTCACGGGGATGAACTTGCGTAATCAAAGCCAATAAGTCGAGCAGATCACCATTGACAGAATTGGATTCGCCTTCTTGAAGAAAATCTACAATGAGATCAATTTTGAGTTGGGGGTCTAGATCAGGATTGGCAAAAGCAGGCTTGAGCGTATTAAGGGCTTTTGGGGTATCTCCTTGGGATCGGTAGATGCGGGATAAGAGCAGTGCCAGTTGTGGGTCGGCCTGGTCTGTTTCTGTGTTTGACTCGAGGAGAGAGAGGGCGCGTGAAGCCTGTCCGTGGTTCATGAGTAGTTCGGCAAGCGAAATCAGATATTTGACATTTTGGGGTGAGGCGTGGATGAGTTTTTCGCCTTCTTCTACGGCTTTATCGATTTGGTTTAGACTCAGGTAGATTTCCTGTTTTTTTCGAATTACGTTTTCATTGAGTCCAAAGGCAGTTTCCAATTTGTCATAGTTCTCGAGGGCTTTGGTATAATCTTTTTGAAGAAGATACATTTCGGCCAGGTCAAAATAATACTCTTTTTCTCCGTCATTAGCATTGATTAATTGCTCAAATACTGTGGCGGCCTCCCGGTATTTTTGTTGTTGCTCGTAGATGTACGCCAAAAGCAGGTAGATATACTTATTTTCTTTTTCTTTTTCCAGTGCTTTAGATGCGTATACTTCGGCTTTGGCAAGATTATCCATCTTCACATAAGTTTCGGCTATTTTATAGTCAATACTTGGGTTTTCGGAAGAGAATGCAGAAGCTTTTAAAAAGTTTTCCAAGGCATCTTCGTACTTCTCGAGTACAAAATATTTCATTCCCTCGATCAGATAATACTCTGCTTCCGAAGAAGAATTTGCGCCTGAGGCGTTGTTCTGAATTTCTTCCGTGTTATTTTTGCTTTTTTTGTTTTTTTGGGCAAATATTTCCTGGGCATTCCATACAATCCCCCAAGTGCATATAAAAAGCCAAAACCAATGCTTAGAATGGATATTCATAGTGCTTACATTTTATTCTTTCAGATGGTTAAAATCACCTAAACTTAGATCGGACACCTTGCCTTCATACGTCACAAAACTTCCAATCATAGAATTATGAAGAGTGGCATCCAATATAGTAGTATTTTCTTGGATAATACTATTTTTAACAACAGAGCCGATAATTTTTGTATTGTTCCCCAGTGATACGTGCGGGCCTACAACTGAACTTTCAATGTGTACATTTTCTCCGATAAATACCGGCGGGATGACAGTTGCGTGCTGAATGGTAGCCGTATCAGCTACTAATTTTGTATCCTTGATAAATTCCAGGTATCGTTGATTGGTATACACAGTAACGTCTTTGTTTCCACAATCCAACCATTCGCTAACCTGTCCGGGAGTAAATTTAGTTCCTTTGTTTTTCATGTTTTCTAGGGCATTGGTGATCTGATATTCACCCCGGTCTTTGATGTCATGATCGATGAGGTACTGCAATTCACTTCTGAGATATTCTCCGTCTTTGAAATAATATATCCCTATAATGGCTAAATCCGATACATAAGTTTGTGGTTTTTCAACAAAGTCTGTAATTTCGTTATTTTCATTGATTTTTACAACTCCAAAAGGTCTGGGGTCTTCTACTTTTTGTACCCAAATGATCCCTTCCGAAGACGTATCCAACTTGAAATCCGCTTTAAAAAGTGTATCGGCAAAAGCAACGACTACGTGCCCTTTGAGTGCTTCTTTGGCGCAAAGGATGGCGTGGGCTGTTCCCAGTTTTTCTATTTGATAGACAATAGTTGCCTGTGCACCTACTTGTTGGGCTACCTGTCTGAGTTGTTCTTCTACTTTATCTCCAAAATCATTTCCGATAATAAAAGCAATTTCTTCCACTTCTTCGTTACACACCTTTACAATATCTTCTACCAGACGATGTACGATGGGTTTTCCGGCGATTGGAATCAAGGGTTTGGGCACAGTGAGTGTATGCGGGCGTAAGCGGGTACCTCGTCCCGCCATAGGGATTACAATTCTCATGTTGCAAGTGTTATGGGTTTTTTAATCTATTTTTATATTTTGTAAATACTGCTTAATGTTTGATTCCGGTACTTCCAAAACCACCGATACCCCGTTGGGATAAGTCCAATGTTTCTACTTCCACCCAATCCACCTGTTCATATTTTGCCATAATCATCTGAGCGATTCGGTCTCCAGGATTGATCACAAAATCTTCTGAAGAGAAATTGATCAAAAGCACCTTGATTTCCCCGATATAATCCGAATCTATGGTACCTGGAGCATTGAGTACACTGATACCATACTTGAGTGCCAATCCGCTTCGGGGTCTTATCTGGGCTTCGTATCCTTCGGGTAGTTGGATATAAATACCTGTGGGAATCAAAATTCTTTCAAACTTTTTCAGGATAATCGGTTCGCTAAGATTTGCACTTAGGTCTACTCCTGCCGAACCTGTGGTTGCATAACTTGGAAGAGGATTAGGAGAATGATTTACAATTTTAACCTGCATTTCTTTACAAATTGGCCAGACTCTGCAAGTTACAAGCTTTTCCTTGTTTTGCCAATAAATTAGTTATCAGATTCAGATTAAAAACGCCTTTGTTTTAAATCATATCCAAAACTTCTTTGGGTTGTTGTACCCTGGATGTATCGTAGAAAGACTTCCGCCCTGCCAATATGTAAAAACGAACGGTTAGAAATATTGCCGAAACAGCCAAGCCCAGCGATAAGCCATACCAAATTCCTTCAACGTCTAAGCCCATAGGGAATGCCATAACATACCCAAGCGGTAAGCCCACCACCCAATAAGCAAAAAAAGTAATAATGGTAGGTAGATTGACATCTTCCAGCCCTCTGAGTGCCCCCAAAGCTACACACTGGATGCCATCCGAAAGTTGGAAAAACCCCGCAATAATCATCAGACTTGCCGCAATATTGATTACGGAGGTGTCTTTGATGTACAAACCCACCAGGAAATAGTTCATGCAAATAAATACCACACAACTCAAAATCATAAACGCCCCGGATAATATCAGGGCTGCCGAACCAAATTTCAGTATTTTTTCCTGACTTTTTTCACCCAGCGCATCACCTACTTTGATAGAACCCGCAGCCGCAAAACCCGAAGCAACCATATAAGTAATAGAAGCCAGATTAATGGCTATCTGATGAGCAGCCAATTGATGGGTACCCAACCAGCCAATGATTACAGAAGCTCCTGCAAAAGCACCTACCTCGAAGACATACTGAAAACCAGCAGGAAGGCCTAGTTTAAGGATTTTATTAAAAATGGCCGCTTTGTAGTTTTTAAGTGAAAAATTGGGCAGAAATCGAACAATCCGAGGTGAATTGAGCGCATAACCGTACATCCCCAAACCCATCAATATCCTACAAAATAAAGTAGCCAGCCCCGCACCGTCTAAGCCTAATTGTGGAAAGCCGAATTTGCCATAAATCAAAACCCAGTTAAAAAACACATTCAACAAGACGCATACAAAAGTAACAATCATTGCCACTTTGGTAAATGATAAACCATCTGTAAAGTTTTTGACTGCCAAAAACACAAACATAGGTATGGCCGAAATGCCAATGATATTTAAATATGAAATGGCCAAGGCTTCTACATCAGATTTTTGTCTGAAAATGTAAAATACCTGCCCAATCATATACAGGGCTAAAAATACCAAAACCCCCGTAATTAGGGCTATTTGAATAGAATTGCTTAGAATTAGGCTACATTTTTCGGTTTCTCCCCGACTTTTGGTAGCAGCAGTCATAGGCGATACTACGGATAAAACACCAATGCCAATAACAGCAAAAAGAAAAAAAATGGCATTGGCAAGCCCTGATGCCGCCAATGAAGAAGCACCCAAAGGACCAACCATCAACGTATCGGTTACACCCATCAATACTAACCCAATTTGCCCAACTACAATTGGATAGCTAAGTTGAAGGGTGCTGAAGATGTCTTTTTTCTGTAGTGTGAATAAAAAATGCTTTCTTTTGAACATGGTTTTTATGAATTTGCCCCCAAAATTAATAAAGTTTTGCTTTGTCGACGCTTTAAATTTTTTAATTCTTATATTTCATTTAACTTTACATAGAAGCTTGTTTAAAACAAGGTGTCCTGAGTTAATTCGTATTTTGAAAAAAATTGTTTGGAAGAATATCCCAATTTTACAAAAACTTAAAATAGATTCCCAAAGAATATTCTTTAATTTATTTGAACTATGTCTAGCTACTCCTCAGAAATCAAACGCATTACCACACACTCACTCCAGGAAATGAAAAATCGGGGAGAAAAAATATCTATGCTCACTGCGTATGATTTTTCCTTGGCTAAAATCGTAGACGGTGCCGGAATAGATGCCATCCTGGTAGGTGATTCAGCCTCGAATGTCATGGCTGGTCACGAAACTACACTTCCTATTACCTTAGACCAAATGATCTACCACGCATCTTCTGTGGTAAGAGCCGTAAAACGGGCACTAGTGATCGTAGACCTGCCTTTTGGAGCTTATCAAGGCAATTCCTCAGAAGCTCTACGCTCTACCATCCGAATTATGAAAGAGTCCGGGGCACACGCCATCAAAATGGAAGGAGGAAGTGAAATAAAAGAATCGGTAATTCGGGTATTGAGCTCAGGCGTACCAGTGATGGGGCATTTGGGGCTTACTCCTCAGTCAATTTATAAATTCGGAACTTACGTGGTACGCGCCCAGGAAGAGCAAGAGGCAGAAAAACTCATTGAAGATGCCAAAATGCTTGAAGAATGTGGCTGCTTTGGAATTGTATTGGAAAAAATACCTGCCAAACTGGCTAAAAAAGTAGCAGAAGCCGTCAAAATACCTATTATCGGTATAGGTGCTGGCTCGGATGTGGATGGACAGATTCTGGTTTTACACGATATGTTGGGTATCAATAAGAGTTTTAACCCACGCTTTTTGAGGAGATATGCTGACCTGGATGCCTCTATTACCCAATCTATTGAAAATTATGTCAATGATGTAAAAAATAAAAGCTTTCCTAGTGAATCAGAAAGTTATTGACTTTTTATATACGTTTGTTTAATCGATCGACTTTGTGTTTTCACAAAATTCCTTTGAATCGGCAACATTGCTCGTGATACTATTACTAAAGTGGTCTGTCTTAGTCTTAAATTATTCACTCAATTAGATTAAAGTATGAATAGCTTTTTTGAAGACAATCAGAAACTTTGGGATGATAAAGTAGATTATCATATCCGTTCTGCTTTTTATGATTTTGATAATTTTTTGAAGACCAAAAACTCACTCAAATTTATTGAGCTGAACGCACTTGGAGACGTAAAAGACAAATCCCTGCTACATCTTCAATGTCATTTTGGTTTGGATAGCCTCTCCTGGGCTTATCGAGGCGCAAAAGTAACAGGGGTCGATTTTTCGGTCAAAGCTATCCAAGAAGCACAAAGACTTAGCAGGGAACTGGAAATTCCAGCAACTTTTGTTCAATCCAATATCTATGATCTCAAGAGCACTCTCTCCAGGAAGTTTGATCTGGTCATCAGTTCTTATGGCACGATCTGCTGGCTTCCAGATTTGGAGCTGTGGGCAGAAATAATCGCTTATTTCCTGAAAAATAAAGGGATATTTTTTCTGGTAGATACACATCCTTACTTTTATTCTCTTGACTTTGAGAAACAGCAAATTGCTTATCCTTATTTCAATCCAGGAGAGCCGATCACTCAAGTCATCGAGGGAACTTATGCAGCTCCCGATGCACCCATAAAAAATACTGCGCACGAATGGAGTCATTCTTTGTCAGAGGTTTTTATGGCATTGAGAAAACAAGGATTGGAGGTGGTTGATTTTCAGGAATACCCTTTTGAAGTCTATGGTTGGTTTTCAGGGGCTGTCAAAGACAGCGATGATCGCTGGTATCTCAAAGGACTGGAGCATTTGATTCCTTTGCTTTTCTCAATAAAAGCTCGGAAGCCTTAGGCAAATCAGGCTTTCATGCCTGCCAAATCTTTTATTTATATTTCTTCCAAAATGGAGTAGCCTTTTGACAAATCGCCTGAAGTCCATTGCCAGGTTTCGTGCAGCCTGATTTTGCCATTGGAGCGTATTTCAGGCTTAGAGTAGCATAGGCCTGTCATAAATTCTCCGTGGATGTTTATCTGGTGGTATCGCATTTCTATATTGCCCTGCTCATCTACGAGTCCGATCAATTGTCCTTTGAGAATCTTCCCGCCGCTGTATTCTGCATTCAGGATATTCCCTTCTTGCTTATACAAAAAGATGGTTTCTGAGGAAGTTTCGCCGTTTTCGGTATTGCTAATGGGTTTGAATTGTTTGAGGTGGTAGTTCATAGATTTTCTATTTGATTTTTTTTCTAAGACCAGGGAATTGAAGACCTGTAAGTCGTCCGCCAGGATGCAAACCATGGTTATCGTTTCGCAGTTCAAAAACCTTGTAAGTCGTCCGCCAGGGCACTAACCATGGTTGCCTCTTCCACCTCAGCCAGCATATTCTCCGTAATGGCGGTAATTTTTACAGCTTTGAGTTCATTGATGAGCATAGGGTCGTATTTAGCTCTCACGCGGATATAATTCTCCGTAAACCCGTGCATATAGCCGTCTTCTAGGTCATTTTCAAACAAAACCCTGAAATCCTTTCCAATGTGTTGTTCATAAAAATACCTACGTTTTTTGTCTGAGAGAATGTGCAGCATTCTGGAGCGTTGGTTTCGGACCTGCATCGGAATTGCGGGTTTGATGTCTAGGGCTGGAGTATTGGGTCGCTCGGAATAAGTAAATACGTGTAGATACGAAATATCCAGTTCATTCAAAAAACGATAAGTCTCCAGAAAATCCTCTTCGCTTTCTCCTGGAAAGCCTACGATGACATCCACCCCAATACAAGCGTGCGGCATCAAGGTTTTGATCCGGGTTACTCTTTCGGCATAAAGTGCTTTTTCATAGCGGCGGCGCATCAGTTGGAGGATTTTATCAGAGCCAGATTGCAGCGGAATGTGAAAATGCGGCACAAAACGCTGTGATTGTGCCACAAACTCAATAATTTCATCCGTCAGTAGATTCGGCTCAATGGAAGAAATACGAATCCGGTCAATACCCTCGACCTGATCTAAGGCACGAACCAAGTCAATAAATTTTTCAACCCGGCGGCCATGTTGGATGCCAAAATCTCCGGTATTCACGCCGGTGAGTACTACTTCACGCACTTCACTTTGGGCAATTTCCTGGGCGGTCTTGAGGATATTTTCAATACTTTCACTTCGGCTTTTGCCCCTGGCCAACGGGATGGTACAAAAAGCACAATTATAATTGCAGCCGTCCTGAACTTTCAAAAAAGTACGGGTACGATCCCCATAAGAAAATGCGGTATGAAAGCTATTCGCTTCTTTGATCTCCTGAAAAAGGACTTCAGGTGCGGCTTTGCGCTCGAAAGTACCCAGCAGATCCAACAATCGAAATTTTTCGGCAGCCCCCAGCACAGCGTCTACACCGGGTATTTCGGCTATTTCTTTGGGTTTGAGCTGTGCATAACAACCAATGATGGCTACAAATGCGTTAGGGGAAATTTTTCGAGCTTCCCGAATGAGTTTACGGCATTTTTTGTCGGCATTTTCGGTGACAGAGCAAGTATTGATGATATAAATATCCGGTGTATCGGCAAATTCTACCTTTTCAAATCCCCGATCCGCAAATTGGCGGGCAATGGTAGAAGTTTCCGAGTAATTCAGCTTGCAACCCAGGGTATAAAATGCGACCTTTTTCATAATCTGCAAAGATAGGGAGTTTTCTCAAAATTTGGGGTGTTTTTTCAGCAGATTGTCTTATCTTCAACAAGCCAAGGTCACTTGAATCCCATTAATTGCCAATAAATAGTCCAATCTAATGCTGAGATTATTGGAAAGTATCATAAATTCTGCTCCTTCTTTAGTGACTAAATCCAGGATTTTCGCCTGGGTTTTTTGCAAATGCCCTTCTTCATGTTGATAGTCAATGTGTAGCAGGGTTCGTTCGGTAGCCCAGGCTTCGAGGCGATCGTAAAAGTCACAGTTAATTGGGGTATAAGATTTTTTCATAAGAATTTTTGCATATAATCTTATAACAAATGGAATGACTAACAAATTTTGTGGAGAATAAATAATCAAACTTTATACTTGCCTCACTCTTTATTAAGTCTGCCTATCAATTTGACCATATCGGATGCCCTATAAGTAGTCCAGTTTTTTTCTTTTAATAAAGCCTTGAGGTCGATCTTGTGAGAAGCGAAAAGGGCTTCAAATTGCCTGGTAAAATTTTTGATCCTAACCGTTTTTTTCCCATCAAAGAGGTAGAATGCACCTGATTCAGAATATTCATGTTGGGCTTCCAAGCCACTATTTATAGGGTCAGCAATGCTTATTCCACGAAGAAAATGGTATTTTCCCCAGAGAATCTTCTCGAGAAGTCGTTTTTTCCCTGCATCTCCATAGTCGGAAGGATAATTAGCAAAATACCTTTGTTTGCCAAGTGCCTGATCGTAATACTGGAATGCTTTGATTTGAGACGTATAAAAGACCCTGACCATGTAGTCATTATGAAATTGTAATTCCGTAATTTTGCCCTGAAAATGAACATATCCATTCAGGGTATCGCCTTTGGCAGTCACAACCATACCGGGTTTCCAGTTGCCTTCATAGCGAGGTTGAGCAGATAGATGGAAGGTAATTAACACAAGACAAAAAGAGCGCATAAACTGATGCATAGAATTAATTTGAATTGAGGTAAAACTTGATGATTGAGTGTGATACGCACTAGAGAATCTTCTACACCCAAATCAAAGTGATCTTAAAAACAAGACCCTTACAGGGGAAACGTAAGAATTCAATCATTCAAAACTTGCTCCGAAGGCTTGCCTTGCGAATCACTTTAATCTGGGTAAAAATTCTGCTATAAAAGCTTTCACCAAGTGTTTTTGTTAATTTCTGACGAGGAGTTTTGAGGAATTATTCCGTGCTTTTCTCACAGGTGTAAGTAAGAAGAAGATTAAATGAAGATATAAGAAAATAAAAAAAGAGATTGATGGACAATTTTATGAAAACACTTATTTTTACCCCATAAAATTTTGCTTTTTTATCCAAAAATATATCAAACTCGATAATAATAAGTAAATGCAAAAATCTAAACAAAAAACACACATAAAAAATGAAATTCTAAAAAACTTTGGGGATAAAGTTCGGGTCAGAGTTTGCGGAATTTGTATAGAACAAGATCAGATTCTCGTGGTGAAACACCAATATATAGGCCAATTTGATTACCTCTGGGCACCACCCGGAGGGGGAATGCATTTTGGAGAAAGTGCAGCAGAATGCCTGCAAAGAGAATTTTGGGAAGAAACCGGACTTGAAATTACCATAGGAGACTTTTTATTTGTCCACGAATTCCAAAATAATCCACTACACGCCATCGAACTCTTTTTTGAAGTAAAACGAATCGGTGGGCTTTTGCATCAAGGCCAAGATCCTGAATTGTCACCCGGAAACCAAATTATTACTCAAGTAGCATTTTTGAGCCTGGATGCACTAAAAAAAGAAAATCCTTTGCAAATACACGCAGTTTTTCGGAATATTGAAAATCTTTCGTTTATTTTGAAAAAAAATGGCTATTATCAATCAAAAAATTAATAAAATCTTCTGAATTAATGCTTAATTAAAATTTATATTTGTACAAAAAATCTATTACAATGAATACGAGAATTATCAGTCTACTCTTCGTCCCTGTTATTGCAGTGCTGACATGGTTGTTAGTCAGTGGCGTAAAAGGACCGATTGATCAAAAAACAAGAATCTCTGCTATCGAAAATGCCGTAGTTGAAAAGCTTAAGCTCCTGAGAGATTTGCAAATTGCTTATCAAAGCGAAAATGGTATCTATGCAGGTAAATGGGAAGATTTGATCAACTTTGCCGAAAATGGAAAATTTTTCATTGTTCAAACCAAAGAGAGAACTAAACTGCTTGCCACAGGCGTAGAAGAAGTGCAGGTAATCCAGGATACGCTGGGTACGGTTCCTGTAAAAGATTCTCTGGCGAAAAAATATCCCAACTTTGATCCCAAAAAATTACCCATCATCCCTGAAAGCGGTAAAAAATTTACACTCTTTGCTGGTCAAGTCGACAATGGTGGACTACTCATCAACGTATTTGAAATCCGTGATGAATATCCTCTTAATCCCGATCGCGGAGCTGAGTTTAGAGATGCTGCTAAGAAAAACCCTTTTTCTATCACGCGCCTCACCAAACATTTTGAAGATAAACTCACAGCGAAAAGAGAAGAAGCCACTGCGATTCAAAGAAAAATGAAAAACGCTAGTGAAGCTGAAAAAAAACAATTGCAAAATGAACTTGACGAGTTGAGTAAGTTTATTAACCTTTACGAAAAAAGAATTGAGCAACTTGAAACCAAACCCTTGCGTGTAGGCTCTCGCATAGAAGCCACCACCGCCGGTAACTGGGAGTAAAAAATATTTTTATCCAAAAACGCTCAGTTAATTTGTTTAATTGAGCGTTTTTTTTCATTCAAATGATCAATCTAAAACCGGATATATGAAAACAGATGACAGAATATTCAAACAGGAACTAAGTATCAAAGATACTGAATTTGATATAGACTCAATGGCTTTTTATTGTTTGTATATCTCTGTAGGCCACGATAATTTGAGATTTTGTATCATTGATTCTAAAAGTAATCGCTGTGTGCTCCTGGAAGATTATCGTTTTTTTAATCAGCTAAGTACAGATGAATTAATAGCCTCACTGAATCGTATTTATGACAATGACCTTTTTTTAAAAGCCAATTTCTGGCAAAAAATTAATATCATACCCAAAGGACTCCCTTTTACTCTCATCCCAAGAGAGTTTTTTGAAGAATCTTCCCCCGAAAAATATCTCAACTTAAGTGCCTATAAAAATGAAAGTTATCTGGTAGTCGCTGCCGAACAGCAAAGTGTGGATGCGATCAATATCTTTTATGCTGAAAAAAAACTGGTCAACTGGTTTCATAAAACCTATCCTACCCGTGTAATCGAGTTTACGCATCAATCAGCCGCTTTTATTGAAGGGGTCAAACGCCAAAATCCTAAAAGTAAACAAAGTCAAACACACATATTTATTGACAATAATTACTTTATCTTGTTGGTAGTCAAAGAAGGACAACTGGAATTTTGTAATGTTTTTCCGTATCATACCTCCAATGATTTTATTTATTTCGTGTTGTTTGTGATGGATGAGCTAAGACTCGACAAAGAAAGTTGTCCTGTCAAACTTTATGGTAATATTGATCACAATTCCGAAATATTTCAATTGATTCGTACCTACATGGTATATGTATCTGTAATCAATGAACAACCCAACTGGCTCAAATTTGGGTTTGCTTTTGAAGAAATCAATAACTATCAATATTTTGATTTGTATGGCATGCACCTCTGTGCACAATCCTAAGCCATGTTGAGCAATATTTAGATTTTGGGTATTAGAGATTAGAAAGGATTTTGTGCTGAACGAACCCTTAAATCAAAGCAGAAATGATAGAGCTAATACCCAAAACCCAATAGCCTGTCAGCTATACCCAAAGCACCGGATGATCGAATTATGCCTGTAGGTACTGCTCAATGACCATTTTGATAGTGGCGTAGCTATTTTTGAGGGCTTCTTCTACTTCGGTACGATCCATCCAACGAATATCCTCAATATCTTCTTCTAACTGTGGCTTCATCTGGCTATCATCCAAGCATTGCATCAAATACCATTTGGTCTGTTTAAGTACTTGATTGTTTCCGATTTGGTAGTGATGCCAAGTGTTGCACAACTTACGAACCAATTCTACCCGGATGCTACACTCTTCTTCTACCTCGCGTACTGCTGCTTCACGTCTTTTTTCACCTTCTTCCAACTTCCCTTTGGGCAAATCCCATCGCTTGAGGCGATAAATCATCAGTATTTTATCTTCTTTCAACACCAGGCCTCCAGCAGCTTTGATTATTTTAAAGTCTTTGGTGATGTTTTTTTTGGTATTCTTTAATCCATTGACTAAACAAGTCAAATTTGTTAGTTTTTTGTACCGATGTTCAATCACTCCCAGCATAAGTTCTCTAATCAAAGCATCAGGAGGATATTTCAAGAGCACCTTCCCTGATAGCCATTCATAAGGCAAAGGCTCATCTGCATGTGTCCATGCCCAATCGTATTGATGTTCCGAAAGTTCTTCGGGCAAAGAAGTGAGAAATATATGTGTTTCGTTTACAAAAAGATTCATGATTCGTATTTTTGCATGCACAAATATAGAATATTAGCCATGGATGCCCATCACTTCATCCCATAATTATAAATAGATGTTTGATAAAAATTTATCCAGGCTTAAAATACAAGGTATTACCTATGACAGATCACTCACAAACAGCCGAGCAAATAGCCAAAATGCTCCTGGAAATCAATGCTGTACAATTTAGTTTCGAGAAACCCTTCGTCTGGAGTTCGGGTTGGAATTCGCCGATTTATTGCGATAGCCGCCTCAGTTTGTCCTATCCTGAAATTCGGACACGCATCAAGGAAGGATATCTCCAGTTGATCAAAAATAATTATCCCGAAGTAGAAGCAATCGTAGGTGTGGCTACTGCCGGGGTGCCACAAGGGGCTATCATTGCCGATGCGCTGAATTTGCCTTTTTTGTATGTCAGACCCAAACCAAAAGAACACGGCAAAGAAAATCTCATCGAGGGGCGCATTGTTTCCAATCAAAAGGTTGTCTTGGTGGAAGACATCATCTCAACCGGTAACAGCTCCATCAAATCTGCCGAAGCACTCCGAAACGAAGGTTTAGATGTAATCGGTGTGATTGCTATTTTTACCTATGGTTTTGATTTTGCAGAACAAAACTTCGCTCAACACAATCTAAGCTACACCACGCTGACCGATTATACCAAACTATTGGTAGAAGTCTTCAAAAAAGAGGGAGTCAGCGAAAAAACCATGGCTTCCCTGCACGAGTGGCGCAAAAAACCGGATTCCTGGTCGCCTAGATATTAGTGACTGATGATGGGATTTGGGATTTTGACAAAATTATAAATGAATATGAAAAAAGTACCCAACTTCCCACATCACAGCGAACCGATCACTCCTAACCCAAATAAGGCAAAATCATACCTTACAGGGTCTTTGGGATTTAGTTTTCTGAGGTTTTCGGTGAGTTCGAGAGCGGTTTTCCAGTCGGTGTTTTTACGGCTGATCAATCCCAGCTTTCGGGCTACCCGCTCTACGTGTACATCGCAGGGAGTCACCAACTGGGCAGGGCTGATGCGCTGCCAGATTCCGAAATCCACGCCTTTTTCATCTTTGCGTACCATCCATCTCAAGAACATATTGATTCTTTTGCAAGCAGAGTTGCGTGCTGGAGTAGCAATGTGTTTGCGGGTACGCTCTGGTGCATCCTCGAGGCTAAAAAAATAATGATGAAAATTGATCAGCCCCTTTTCAACAGTAGGTTCGTTGGGTTTAAAATTGATCAGAAAGGCATCTTCCAAAGAAACACATGTGGTATAATGATGCTTAAAAAAATGAATAAAATACAAAGCATCCGTAGCATTGAAAGTCCGGTGTTTGAAGTTTAGGAATTTTTTTAAATCTTCTTCTGAATGATGGATAATAAATTCATAGGGTTGTCCTTCCATCACTTGAATTAATTCCTCACTTTTTTTGATAATTGTCTTTCGGTTACCCCAAGCCAAGACGGCTGTCCAAAAACCCATAATTTCAATATCCTGCTTTCGGCTAAAGCGATGAGGGATACATATAGGGTCGTCCTGGATAAAATTCAGCGTATTGTAGGTTTCTACTGCCTGATCCAGAAATTCTTTCAGTTGTGCAGGGTTTTGCAGATCAACTCCGCTCAAAACTTTTGATGATTTTAGAAATTAAAACCGATAATTGAGAAAATATCAACAATACCCCAGTAAATATCAATGAGAATAACACCGTAAAGGGGTAAGAGATTATAAATACCAACTTGGCCAGAAAGTATACCAATGTTTTTTTCTTTTTTTCTTCCATTTCAATCAATTCACTTACCATTCAAAATAAGATATTTTCAAAGCTAGAGAAATTTTTTCATTCGTCAAGGCTTGGAAGGCATCCTCTGAGAGTTTTATCAAAATATCTTCGTTTTCTTCTGTATCTGGTAGTTTGCCTACCACTTCTACAATCAGCCTGTTTCTGAGTAATAAATTCTGAGGATTAACTAATGTAGTATTTGGTTGATTAAAAGGATTGGTGTTGTAATTGGAAGCCTGGTAAGGATTAGGGTTATTATAAATTATTTGGTTGTCGGGTTGATTAAAAGGATTGGTGTTGTAATTGGAAGCTTGGTAAGGATTAGGGATATTATAAATTAGTTGGTTGTCGGGTTGATTAAAAGGATTGGTGTTGTAATTGGAATTATTGTATAGATTGGCAAAAGGATCATTGGTATTGTAATAAGTACGATTGAAATATCTATTTACTGCTTGCAAAGTAGGTTTTTCTACCAAAATCAAAGTGCCTATCGGAGCGGTTTTGTGCAGGCAAGTGTATTTTTTTGTGTTTTGAGATTTATAAGAAACCCCAACACCTTCCTCGAAAACATTGGCAATATCCCGAATGATGCGCTCCATGTCTCCTTCGGATACACCTTTGACAAGCTCCATAGTGACGGCCAATTGATCCACGACCCCTCCCTGGTTGAGTGCGTGCATACCAGCTTGCCCTATCTGCATCATAACCTGATTATCAGTAGTATTTCCTTGTAGGGGTCCTGCCACTAAAAAGGTCACACTTTGATTATTCTGTGGGTTTTTGACCTGGATATACGAACCCACAGGTGCATTTTTATGAAAAGCCACCCACCACTTATCCGTTAGGATGTCACTGGGGAGATAAGCCACTCTTGTACTGAGGGGAGTATCATACTTTACAGAGCCGTTGGGGGAATTATTTGGATTAGAATTATTTTGCACAAGACTTGAGTTTGCCAAATAATTAATTGATACTGGAAATTTTGATTGTGTAGCACCCAACCTGATATAAGAGGCTTCGGTAATTTGGATGATTGTACCTGTTTGTGCGTTTTTCATCGAGCCCAAGACTGTGACTACGACTGATTTTCCATTTGACGGATTCCTTAATGTTATCAATGTACCCACAGGGGCAGAGGCATGAAGGGCTACAAAAGGTTTCGGATCATCTATATCTTGAGTCACTTCTGCAAAACCCCTTTCATTGACTTGGTCTACTTGAGCTAACTGATAATTGGTATTCACTAAAACAGATGGGTTCATATTAAAATAAATCACCAGTCTTTGTCCTGGAGTAAGTACATAATTATTGCTCAGATTATTCCACTCGGCAATTTTGTGGGCATCGTAAATATGGTACAGACGGGCTATATCATAGATATTTCGCTGCGAAGGATTTACGACATGGAACACGAACTGATTAGGAGTAGAAATATTCTGATTTGGCATCAGATTGGGCTGAAAGGGGTTTTCAAAAGGGTTTTTCTGTGCCTGGGACTCTTGTTTCCAAAGTATCGGATCTACCACAAAGCTGTTTTGGGGGGTTTCGGGTTTATATTTGATATTGACCGTAAAAAGTGGATTGGCAGATTCCAGGCGGGTATAAGCCTTCTGAGAAATATAAATCAGGGTATTGCTTTTGTTACTGTCTTCGGGCTTACCGACTACCTCAACGATGACAATGCGATCGTTTTTCAGGTTTTTAACTTCTATCAATGTGCCGACGGGAGCGTCCTGGTGCAGGGCGGCATATTGATGGGCATATTCCGAAGATTCCCAAAGTTTGGCCAATCCTTCTTTTTGAATGACTTCTTGAGCTTGCAAAAAAAAGCTCAAAACCACAAATATCGTAATCAGGTAAAATCGTAGGTACATCATTTTAAGTTTTAGGTAAAGTTTACAGAAAAAACACACTTTAATTGCCTGCTTTGCGGACAATGGTCAGCTTTTGCCCTTCACTGATGGTATTATCTTCCAGATTGTTCCATTCTTTGACTTCATCCACACTAACCTTATATTTTTTGGCGATGCTATAAAGCGTTTCGCCTTTTGTGACTTCGTGGGTGATTTTACTTGCTTGCGGGGCATCAAAAAGCTCTACGGCAAAACGCCGCCCACTGGCCAACAACTGACGATAGGCTGCTTCGGATACTTTCAAAATAATTTTTTCATTGGCTCCTGTATCGGGCAGGCGACCCACGATCTCTATGGTGATTACACGTCCGTTGACTGGATTACGCACACCGATTTTTTTCCCCACGGGTAGGCTACGGTGCAGTGCCAGGTTTTTACCCGTTTTTTGCCCGTCAGGGATGATTTCTGCCAGTCCGCGTTCATAAAATTTAGACTGAGCCTGGGCGTTTTCTGAAATAAAAGCGGATACGAATAAAATAAGCACTATAAAATATCTCATAATCAATAATTTATAAATCAAGGTTCAATGATATTCAAATAAAATAGTGTTTATATTTACATAATTTTATCCATAAAAAAAAAGACGTATGATAAAATTTTATCATACGCCTAAACAAAATTTTTACTGTTAAAAATATCAATTTATTTGGAAGTATAATACAATTCTACGGGGAATTTAGACTGTATCGCTCCCAAACGTATATAAGAAGCCTCTGTCATCTGAATGATCGTACCTGCATCGGCATTGTTCAAAGGTCCTAATACCGTTACGACTACAGTTCTGCCGTTGGCCTGATTTTTTACCGTAATCAATGTACCCACAGGTGCTGATCGGTGCAAAGCCACAAAAGGTTTGGGATCCTGAATATTTCTGATCACTTCTCCAAAACCGCTTTCTGTAACAGGTTTTGAATTATTGTAAGTATTCCCACCAGTCACTGATTGATAATCCGTAGCGTTGTTATTGGAGCCTCTGAATACATTCGAGTTATTGTTATAACCCGGGTCGGTTTGGCTTCCAAAGTTAGTGGTTTTAGTATTGTTGATTGTATTGTTATTGTTGAATGAAGTACCCGGATAAGCTCCCTGATCATAAGGATTTGTAGTATTATAAGGAGTACCGTTGTAGGGATTATTAAAAGGATTATTTGTGTTTGGAGTGGAGGTATTATTATTAAAATTAGTATTTCCTCCACGATTTAACCCATTTGGGTTCTCAGCATAAATAAGCAAACGTTGTCCAGGGCTTAGGGCATAGTTTGTTCCTAAGTTATTCCACTCTACGATTTTGTTGGGGTCTACACGATAAAATCTACCCAAATCTGCAAGTGTTTCATTGTTGCTTACGGTATGATATTGAGGCTGTGCGGTCGTAGTAGTACCTTGAGTATAATTAGGATACGTATTATTGTTGTTGAAAGTGTTCTGATTTTGGTTATTGCCAAAGGGATCATTGTTTGTATTATTCGTCCAAGTATTTTGATTTTGGGCTTGGGTATTGGTATTGACAAACTGATTATTATTGCTATTGTATTGACCTACATCCGGGGGACTGGGCAAACCATTGGGGCGAGGACCTGTAGGCAGATAAAGAACTAAATTTTGACCTACACTGATAGGTAATGGACCGGTAGGTGTTCGTAAATTATTCCAAATTTCAATCTGAATCGGTTGTACTTTGTAAAAATTAGCAATACTTTCTTTGGTTTCTGCCTGCTTAACCTGGTGAAACGCCTTGTAAGGAAGATAAATCTTGAGTGGCTGATCTATGCGTAAGTTATCGTTGGGCAAGTCATTCCAGAATCTGATATCAGAGCGAGCCACATTGTATTTGTTGACGATCCGGTCGATAGTTTCTCCTTGTTGTACATTGTGTGTAATAGGTCTGGAATACTGTCCGGTATTTTGTACCTGTCCTTGGGTTAATACGGTATTATTGGGTGTAGAAGTAGTCGTATTGGTATTGCCGAGCGTAGCAAAGGGATTATCGGTGTTGGTGGTGTTTGTGGTATTGCCTCCAGTATTGTTTAGCGCTCCAAAGGGGTCTGCGGTATTTCCGGTATTTGTATTGGTATTGGGAATATTATTGGTATTGTTGCCGCTAAAAGTTTTAGGATTTGTGTTTGTATTGTTAGCTACGGCTGTATTATTATTGTTGGTATCGGTTTGATCGGGGTTTTGACGAATCACAATTTTTTGTCCGATTTTAAGTACGGCATCTTCCTCGAGGTTATTCCATTCGCGGATTTCGGCCATACTCACGCCATAATCTCTTTTGAGAGAAGCAAGACTCTGCCCTTTTTCTACGGTATGTATTATTTCTTTCGTCAGGCCAGTTTTAAGTGTGATTTTAGAATCCTGATTGGTTTTGTTGGGAGAGGTAGTACCTGTATTTTTAGCGACGGTAGTTTTATTGTTGGGGGTAGTTTTTTTGGTGGTTTTACTTGATGCAACCCCTACAATAAGCTCCTGACCTGGTTTGAGTGTTTCCTCTTCAAGTTTGTTCCATTCTTTGAGTTCTTCTAAACTTACTTCATATTTACGAGCGATCTGACTAAGCCATTCACCTTTTTGAACGATGTGTTTTTTATCTTCTTCTTCCGAACTGCTGGTCAGCTTAGGAACATTGACATCAGGTGCGTAGGGGATGCGGATTTCTTCGCCCACTTTGAGTACTTGGGCTACGGAAGGATTAAGGCGAGTGATCTCGCTCTGCTCCACGTCATAGGTTTTGGAGATGGAGTATACGGTTTCTTTGGATTGGACTTTGTGAATGATGTATTTTTGTCCATCCTGGCTTTCAATTCTGAGTTTTTGGGCAAAGCTGTTTGTCGGGAAGAAGAAAATACTTCCGATCAACAGGCAGGAAAAAAGCTTTACTAATTTCATAGTTCTTATTTTTTATGGCAAACAAAGAAGCTCTTAAATTGTTTTAATAGTTAAATTACTCAATTACCGGACTTTTGTTACAAATTTTTTGTCATACATGACAAAAAAACATTCCGGCAAGACTTCCCTATCATGTTTTAAAATTAAACAATAATTTGTTAATATTGGCAAATCGCACGAAAAATATTTTTCTCAATGAAAAAAAATCCTGAATTATATTCACTCAGAAAATAATTTCGTAATTTACAAAGAGAAATATGGACGAACAGACTATGAAAACACTCCCTCATTATTTGCATAAATTTTCATTTTTTTTGAGCATTTTGATAGGTTTCTTTACTTTGCATATCTCCTCTGCCCTGGCTCAAAAAACCAGCGTGATGGTGCTTGAAATCAGAGATGCCATCAACCCTCAAATGGCTCGCTACGTAAAGCTTGCCCTTGAAGAAGCCGAAAATATCAAGGCCGATTATATCCTCCTCAATATGAATACCTATGGCGGCAGGTTGGATAATGCCGACGAAATCGTCTCCGCCTTGCTGAAATTAAAAAAACCAATCTGGGTTTTTATTAACAACAACGCAGGTTCGGCAGGAGCCTGGATTTCCATAGCCTGCGATAGCATTTATATGACCGAAGCGGCTACCTTTGGCGCAGCTACCGTGGTGACTGGCGACGGCAAAGCTGCTCCCGATAAATACCAGTCGTATATGCGTGGAAAAATGCGCTCCACTGCATCTGCCAAAGGACGTGATCCTCAAATTGCAGAAGCTATGGTAGACGAACGCATCGAGATAGAAGGCATCACCGAGGCGGGTAAAGTACTTACCTTTTCCACAGACGAAGCCATCAAAAACGGCTATTGTGAAGCAAAGGTCAAATCTATCTCAGATATTCTGCAACGTAACCAAATCAACAACTATAAACTCATTACTTATAAACTAAGTACGATCGAGAAAATCGTCCAGTTTTTTCTGAATCCTTATATAAGCGGTATTTTGCTGTTGGTCATCCTCGGCGGAATTTATTTTGAAATGCAAACTCCTGGAATTGGTTTCCCTCTTGTAGCAGCTATCTTAGCCTCTCTTTTATATTTTGTACCGTATTATATTACTGGTTTGGCAGCTAACTGGGAACTGATGCTTTTGATCATCGGTGTTTTGCTTTTACTCGTGGAGATTTTTATCATTCCCGGTTTCGGATTCGTGGGTATTTCCGGGATTGCACTGACCATTGGAGCCTTGGCACTGATGATGCTTGATAATAAAGGCTTTGACTTTCAGTTTATTACCACTACTGAGATTTTCAATTCGCTCATTGCCGTAGCCCTAGGCACCATCGGCGGTACTATCTTCGTGTTCTTGGCCATGCCCCAACTCCTGCGTAGCAAACGCTTCAAACAAATTTCTCTACAAAGCTCTATGGACAAAGACGAAGGTTACTCTGCCAATACCTATACCGAAGAACTTTTGGGAAAGGTCGGCAAAGCATACACTGTACTGCGCCCAAGTGGGAAAATTATGATAGAAGAAACGCTTTATGATGCCTATACCCAGGGAGATTATATCGATAAAGATTCTGAAGTGGTAGTCATTAGTCAAGAAGGTACTTCTTTAATGGTAAAACGGAATTAGGTATGACCGTCATTTCAACGCCTCCCGTCTCTATCTTCTGGTTCAGAAGAGACTTACGCCTCTACGACAATGCCGGACTCTATCAAGCTCTCAAAAACACAAATTCAGTGTTGCCTTTATTTATTTTTGATCGGGATATTCTGGATAAGTTAGAAGATAGGGCAGACCGCAGGGTAGAGTTTATCCACCATGCCATTCAGGAGCTAAAAACCCAACTTCGAGCATGGGATTCAGATATCCGAGTCGAGTACGGCAAACCTCTTGAGATTTTTAAAAAACTTACCGAAGAGTTTCCTGTGGCTGCCGTTTATACCAACCACGATTACGAACCTTATGCACTCCAAAGAGACAAAGAAGTATCCGAATTCCTACATGCTCAAAGCATCCCCTTTCACAGTTATAAAGACCAGTGTATTTTTGAGAAAAAAGAAGTTCTTAGCGGCCAAAATACGGTATATACTGTCTTTACTCCTTACAGCCGTAAATGGAAGGATAAACTCAATGATTTTTATATTAAATCGTACCCAACCGAAAAATATTTTGCCAATCTGCTCAAAAAAGGACATTCAGCCCTTTCACTAGAACTGATTTCTCTTGAAGCAATGAACTTCAAAGCCTTAGGCGAACCCTTTCCAGATAAAGAACTACGGGATGAAATCATTCAGAATTATGCCGAAAAACGCAATTTTCCAGCCATTCAAGGTACTACACGCCTCAGTGTACACCTGCGCTTTGGCACAGTCAGCATCCGTAAGTTGGTACAAAAAGCCCTTCCTCTCAACGAAAACTGGCTCAATGAACTCATCTGGCGGGATTTTTATATGATGATTCTCTCTCAATTTCCCCACGTAGCAGATCGATCTTTTAAGCCTGACTATGACCGAATCCCCTGGCGCAACGATCCCGAAGGTTTTGCCGCCTGGTGCCAAGGACGTACCGGCTACCCTATCGTAGATGCAGGTATGCGCGAACTCAACGCAACGGGTTTTATGCATAATCGCGTACGTATGATTACGGCCAGCTTCCTGACCAAGCACCTGCTCATCGACTGGCGTTGGGGTGAAGCTTATTTTGCCAAAAAACTCTTGGATTTTGACCTCTCTGCCAATAACGGCGGCTGGCAGTGGGCTGCAAGCTCTGGCTGTGATGCTGCGCCTTATTTCAGGATTTTTAATCCGACAGCCCAAACGGAGAAGTTTGATCCAAAACTACAATACATCAAACACTGGATTCCCGAACTCAACCAATTCTCTTATCCCAAACCCATTGTGGAGCATAAATTTGCCCGTGAAAGGGCTTTGAAAACCTACAAAGAAGCTTTGAATAATGGATAGCCGAGAAGGAAGAAAATAAGCCTGTCGTTGGAGTTTTTTGTCCAACTTCGTGTGATGAAATATGTCTACAAAGGTGTTTTTACCCAAGTATTTGTTAAAATGTCAGATGAACCAACGAAATTTATTGAAGGCTACCTATAAAATAAAAAATGTCATCCATAGACCTGATAGAAACTTTAAAAAAACACCAGGAGAGCTTTGATCGAGTGGTAGATGTCGATTTTCAACGGGATAATTATGTGGTATTTGATTTTACAGCCCAAAATCCTGAATTGGGAAAGTTTGACTTGAGCAACGTTACTCAGATGAACAACTATATTTTTGGCAAACTTGCAGCCGCCCAAGCCAAAGCCGGTGTAGGGGGGTATGACGAAGAGCGGCTTGTCTACCAAAAAAGCTCCGTTTTTGATACCGAAGGTGGCTCAAGGTCGGTGCATCTAGGGATTGATATTTGGATGACCGCCGGAACGCCAATCTACGCTCCCTTAACCGCCAAAGTGCATAGTTTTCAGGATAATGACCGTTTTGGGGATTACGGACCAACGATCATTCTAGAGCACGAACTCGATGGAACGGCATTTTATACCCTGTATGGGCATCTGAGCCGGGAGTCGCTGGCAGGGCTTTTTGAAGGGAAAATCTTCAACAAGGGCGAAAAAATTGCCGAAATCGGCGATGTGGAAGTCAACGGACACTGGACTCCCCACCTGCATTTCCAGCTCATCCGGGATATGCTCGGCAAAAAAGGGGATTTCATCGGTGTAGCAAGCAAAGCCGAACGTTTATTTTACCTGAATAATTGCCCGAATCCGAACTTGATTTTGAATGTTCCAGGATTACAATAAAATATTGCCTTTGGGAACTTACGCAATAGATAGAACCAAATGAATTAAAAATTATAAGCTACCGTTCTCTAGAGTTTTCTATCTTCTGTCGCCCTTGCTGGTGTCTACGCCTCTACGACAAGCCGTTCATTAACCATTTAAAAGCCTGATTGGCATTATCAAAAAACTTTACCCACAGTTTACGGCTGTTAAACTCCTGAAAAGATTGTTCGTGTGAAATTTGGGAATAAAAATCTAAAGAAGTCAAAAAAGCCATTTTTTTCAAGCCACCTTCCAGATAAAGAGGCACAATTACGTCATCATGCCATTTTTGAATATTAAGACCGATGGTATAAAAACAATGTTGGGTATCTACAAATATATTTTCTACTTGGTATTGCTGTACAAACTTGGCAAAACTCAATAAGTGTTCTTTAAATTGGTCATCGTGCATGGTCAAGGTTTTTTCTTTCCACAAGACATACATGATATTTTCTTCCTCTGCCCAGGTGGTTTTGCAGAAGTTTGTCTCAAACAGTATCTTTCCTGAAATATGCATATCCAATCGGTTTATATAAAGTTTTTAACCCAAGATACGTATATTCATGGCTCTTGTAGAAGCTAACTTCGTGATAGAAATTATCTTCGTAATTTTTTTGCTGAAATAACAGGATTTTTTACTCGAAAACCGCCCTATTCAAGATTGATTGTCCGATATATGACAATACTCAGCGTACCAAATGAGGAAATTTGCCCTGTCGTTCGAGGAAAAGTAAAAGACTAGGCTGAATTTTTTCTTTGGAAGAAAGACAAATAATGCAGACATTGCTGCTTGAATTCACATGCAATCAAATAATTACTCATGATCTTCTTTATCATTATTTTATTAAGCTTTTTGGCTTTGTATTTTGTGATCGGTTTTGTATTTGCCCTTTTTTTTATTTTTAAAGGCTTATCAGTAGTTGATCCTGATGCTGCGGAGGCAGGTTGGGGTGTGAAATTACTTCTATTCCCCGGAAGTATCGCATTTTGGGTGATATTATGGCGAAAATGGTCTATCAGTAAAAAAAATAAAGGTTTATGATTAGCTCATTAAGAAAAAGACACCGTATTCATTGGGTAGCACTTGGTATTCTCTTGTCAGTTGGTTTTGTAGCGGCTCTTCGGGTTCATCCGCCAAAGCCTGTTCAGGAATCCATATTGAGTGAATTACCGGAGGCATATCCCACCATCTTGAAGGAAGTAGAAAATGAAAATCTAAAAATAAATCTTCGGGAGGATAAACAAAATCGGCATCAACTTGAGCTTTTACTCAAAAAACCCGTCAAATTGCCCGCACCGCTCCTTTATTTGAATATTACTGGAGAGCTCAATCCTCAGGGCAATACCTTGTTAGCACCTCTTGGGGCTGTGGGTTTGTATCGTTTCCAGATATTCGATGAGAATATCCAGGGAATTTTCTTTTATTCTCCTTTGAATGGTAAAACTGCTTATCCAACTAAGTTAAAATAAATGTATGAGTGTAGGTTATAAACCGGTTCTTTGGAATCGCCAAAAAAGAATGTATGATTTTGTGATTTTAGGTGCAATCTTGGTGTATTGTGTAATTTTTATCGGGCTTAACGTGGTTTATCATCCCGAGATAGCACCGTCTACACTCATCATCCGTACCACGGCTACGCTGGCAGTGTTGATGTTGCACATCATCCTTTGTATCGGGCCTTTGGCAAGGATTGATCGTAGATTTTTGCCTTTGCTTTATAACAGAAGGCATCTTGGGGTGAGCATGTTTTTGGTGGCGGCATTTCACGGGATTTTTTCTCTATTTTGGTTTCATGGTTCTGGGAATGTAAATCCACTTTTCTCGCTTTTTACTTCCAATCTACAATATCATTCCTTTGTAGATTTTCCTTTTCAGACACTTGGTTTTGTGGCTTTATTGATTCTTTTTATGATGGCTGCCAGTAGTCACGATTTTTGGCTCAAAAATCTTGATCCAAAGGTCTGGAAAACTTTGCACATGCTCGTTTACTGGGCTTATGCATTGGTGATTATGCACGTGATGCTTGGGGCTTATCAGATGGAGCAATCTCCGGTATTGTCTTCTATGTTGGGAGTGGGGCTGATGGTGATTATTACCTTGCATTTGGTGGCAGGTTTTAAAGAAGGTCGCAAGGATCATCAGAGGCATCAATTCATCGAGAATGGTTTTGTAAAAGTAGCTGCATTGGACGAAATCCCTGAAAACCGTGCTAAAATCGTTCATATCGGCAAAGAAAGTATTGCTGTATTCAAATACGATCATAAACTCTCGGCCATTTCCAATATATGTAAGCATCAAAACGGTCCGCTGGGTGAAGGCAAAATTGTAGATGGATGCATTACCTGCCCCTGGCACGGATATCAATATTTACCCCATAATGGGTCTTCTCCGCCGCCTTTTACCGAAAAAGTAGCTACCTACCAAGTGTTGCTCATAGATCAGGTGGTCTATGTCGATCCTAAACCTTTTCCAGAGGGAACAGCCGTCGAACCGGTGATGATCTATGGATAAACTCGAGTGTGACTTCAAAAAGTTTCTCAGAAATTTAAAGATAAAAAATCAAAACACTACCAAAAATATAAAACCTATGGGTCAAGACGAATTTTATATAGGCTGGCAAGCCAAAGCACCACAAAGTTATGCCCAATGGACGCGCCTGGTGATTCCATTAATTTTTGTGCTGGTGCTTGTGGTAGCCGTGCTGTATCCGCTAAACCAACAAGGATTTAGCAATAGTACCTCCGAATTGGGCAAATTTACCAAGATTGAGGGCGTGATTTACAAATACCCCGTGCCGATGCTTAAGGTTAAAATAGGGGAAAATCTCTATCAGAATCTTCTTTTGGTTGGTTTTGGAAAACAAGATGCCCTGCCAACCCTGGAATACTTGGAGCAGCAATTCGGTAATCTTGAAGCATACCGAATGGTACTGAATGCCGAAATGGTGTATTATGAAGGACGTACAGTGCTGGAAGTGCCTTTTTCCCAAAATAAAAAAATAGATTTCAAAAAACTGGACAAGCCTTTGCCTCCCCAAAAGATAGAATCGCTGGGAAAGGTTACTTTACAAGGGGAGATCGTGGATTCCAAATGTTATTTGGGCGTCATGAAACCGGGTTTTGGGAAAATTCATCAATCTTGTGGCGTGCGTTGCATTTCGGGAGGTATTCCGCCAATGCTGGTCACGCAGAATGGCAAAGGAGCTTCTAATTATTTTATTTTGATTGGCGCAAAAGGGGAGCCTATTGGAAAAGATTTACTGCCTTTTGTTGGTAAAGCCGTAAAAATAAGCGGAGAGCTTGAGAAAGTAGACGAGTGGATGGTACTGAAAATAAACCCCGAAAATGTGCATTTTTATGCGTCAACGGAATTTGAATCCGTTTATTATACGGGAAATTAAAGCTGGGTATTAAAAAGGCAGCATCAAACAAACTTTAGACGTAATAAAAGACCGAAAAAAACACAGAAAATGTATTTAAATTGACTTATTATTTCCTAAAAATTCCTCTTTGGGCAATGCTAACAGAATATTTTGGAACAAACATAGGTAATTTTCGTTCTAAATAAACATACAAAAAATAAACCCTATGAACACCAAAATATTTTTTGCTTTCGATGAGCGAATTCCTTACAGTATACTCTCGGAATTAGCCCGATTTGGTGCCGATTGTCGGCAAATTGAATACGACCCCTTCCTTGAGGAAGAAATTTGTTTTATAAAAATAGACACGAAACAAAGCCTAATTAAAGTAATGCAATACTTTCAAAATTTAAATGATTTCAGATTTAAATATTATCAACCAATACCAGAAAAAGTCTAAAATAATTACGCAAGTAATGTTCCTGATTTTTTTGCGGACTGTGAACTCCAATTGGCTCTGAAGTTTTGAAGAAAATATGCGTGATTTCTTCAAAACTTTTTTTATTTTCAGTACAAATATTTTGCGCGCAAAATTTCTTTTTGTTCCTTTCCCAAACCCAATTCATACTGCATAAAATGATCAATCGAGCCATGCTGTGCGCGTATGGTGTCAAAAGCTGTATCAAGGTATACCTTTCTGACTTCCAGGATCGGGGTCAGTACTTTGGGATTGATCCCATAAAGCCTCCCAAGCCGGATATGACGTTTATTTTCAGACCAACGATAGTAGTTTGATGCCATATAATCCTGATAGATAGTCTCCCAGGGTACATCCAAAGCATATAAAATCAATGCACTTGCCAGTCCGGTACGATCTTTACCTCCCGTACAATGAAATAATACACTTCCTGGTGAGTCATCTAGCAGTGCATCAAATAATTGTTTGTAATACCCTGCAAATTGCCTGGTAAACATCTGATAGCCATCAAGCATGTAAGCTTCTCCACTGAATGAACTGGGGTCGGCTTTTCTCAAAGTTTTGAGCAAATCTTTCAAAGACCTTCGAGGGTCATAAATGGGGAGTTTGAGCAGTTTCGGCTGAAAAAAATCCGGAAATTTATTGGGATGAGCGGTACTTTCTTCGGGACCGCGAAAGTCACAGATCAGCCGAATATTCAGGTTTTGTAAATAATAAAAGTCATTTTTACTGAGTGAAGACAGCTTATCAGACCTAAATATGCACCCCCATTTGACGAATCTGCCTTCTTGGTTGCGATACCCCCCTAAATCTCGAGAATTGCAGGCTCCGTCCAGATAAATCAGCCTTTCAGACACAACTCTTGGTTGACTTTGCACCAAATGAAAATAAAAAACCTGTCGTTTGTGAGGATTTATTGGTTTAATCAGGCTTTGATAATCCTGAATTTGTATCATAGCGTTATTTTCCGAGGGTTTTTTTTCAAAAGATAAATCGGTGAAGACCCCCTCTACCTGAGTTGATAATTGTGGATTCAGCACAATGAGGTAGTTACCTGATTTGTGGCGTTTTACAAGGATATCTTCTTGAGGGGCGTATTCTGGACCTGCAACTGCGATGTTTTTGAAATAAAATTGATAAGCAAACCAGTCCGTAACGGTGATAAGAAGGAGTGTAAGAAAAATGATCATATTTTTACACCAATCAGAGTGATGTCATCCCTTTGTTTGACTTGTTGGGTGTGCATTTCCAGTTCTTTGAGTAATGCTTGCCCTTGCTGCTCGAGAGATAGGGTAGAGTATTTCAATAAAGACTGTTTGAGGCGTTCTTTGCCGTATTTCCTGCGGTTTTGGTCGGGCATATCCTCAAAGCCGTCTGTTCCCAGATAAAGCGTAGCACCTTTTGGGAGCTGTATTTCGTGCTGTAGGTAGTGTCGGTCTTTGGAGCGAATAATCCCCCCGATGGGTTTTTTATCCCCTTTGATTTCCTCGATTTGCCCACGGTAGATGTAGTATAGAGGTCTTTTGGCACCCGAAAAAGTTACGGTAGAACCGCCATGATCGAGGCCATTCTCAATGAGGCACATGCAAACATCCATTCCGTCTTGATTGAGGGATTCCGTTTGTTGAAGCTCAATGACGATACGGTCGTGTAATGTCTCCAAAATATCCGAAGGGTTTAAGAGTTTGGATTCGTTGATAATTTCATTGAGGAGCGTATTTCCGATCATGGCCATAAAAGCTCCCGGCACACCGTGTCCGGTACAATCCACGACAGCAATCAGTGTTTTATTATCCACACGACTGAGCCAGTAAAAATCTCCGCTGACGATATCTCGAGGTTTGAAGATTACAAAATGCTCTTTGAAGAGCTCCTGAATTTTTTTATCCTGGGGTAGTATGGCTTGTTGGATGGTTTTGGCAGCGCGGATACTGTCGTTGATTTGTTGATTTTTTTCGTTGAGGTCTACGTTTTGTTGTTCGATAAAATCCCGTTGCGACATAATTTCTTCGCGTTGTTGTTGGAGTTCCAGGTTTCGGGAGATAATCTCAGAGTTTTGCTTCTCGATTTCTCTATTTTGGTTACGGATTTTGCGGTTGGCTCTTCGGGTATTGATCAGGAGGATCAGTGCCAGGAAGAGCATTACAGCGATGAGTGCGGCAATCCAGGTAAAAGATTTACGGAGGGTAGCTTCTTTTTCGATTTCGGCTTGTTGAATTTTTTTATTTTTTAGCAGGATTTCATTTTCCTGTCGTCTTTTTTCGGCTTCGATGCGTCTTTTTTCAGCGATTAGTTTTTGCTTGGCAGCTTCTTGTTTTTGATATTCACTTTCGCGTTTTTGTCTTTCATTGAGGGCTCTTTGTTCGGCGAGAAGCAATAATTGCTGCACACGGCTTTTCTCAAGCTGTTGATTCAAGAATCTTTCTTCTTGGAGGTCTCTTTCTTTACGAAGCAGCTCGAGGTCTTTGGCTTGGCGTTCGGCCTCGATGGCCAAGCGCAAGTTTCTTTCTTTGATTTGTTCTTTTTCGGCAATTAGTTTTTTGAGTTCGTCTTCTTTTTTAGAGACCTCCAGTTGTTTTTCCAAAAGGGCTAATTCTTCCTGACTTTGCTTTTCTGCGAGTTCATTCTCGATGGCGATGGCTTTTTGCAGGTAAAATTGCGCCCTTTTTGAATTGCGGTCTCTGTCATAAATCAGTGAAAGGAGGTAATAACTATTGGTCAGTACTTCACGGGCATTGAGGCTTTCGGCAATTTCTATGGCTTGATTTACGGTGGTAAATGCTTGGGTATTATTACCGCTGACATAATAATTACCGGCCAAATAATTGAGTGTACGAGCTTTCTCGAGAGGTATATCGTCTTTTTCGGCTATTTTAAGCGATTGTTCAAAATATTCTTTGGCTTTGGAGTACGACTTGAGATTGGTATACATGACTCCGGTATTGGAAAGGAGTAAGATATTCTGAGTTGGGGTTAACTGTGGACTTCGGCTATTGAGCAAATTAAGGCTGCGGGTAAGGAGATCGAATGTTTTTCGGTCATCTCCCAATCTTTTATTCAGAAAAGCTAGGTTATTCAGGTGCAGGATTTGGTCTACGGGTTCATTGTTGGCTTCGGCAATAGCGAGTAATTCCGTGCTGTAATTCAGGGCTTCCCGATAATTTTCGGTTTCTTTTTCAATATGGGTCAGTCGGTTAAGAATATAGATGACTCTGGTTTGATTGCCGAGTCCTTGTTGGATTTCAAGAGATTGAATATATCTTTTTTTAGCTTCTTCAAAATTACGAAGCCGGGTATAAGCATAAGCAATGCTTTCAAGTACATTACTGAGTAACTCTTGGTCTGCACTACCATCTTTGGATTTGATATTGACGTATTGCTCCAGATAATTGATGGATTTGCCGTATGCTTCTTCTTTTTGATAAAGAATACCCAAATCCAAATATACATTGGCAATGGAGCTTTCATTATTAAGTCTTCCATAAATACGGGCAGATTGCAAATAATAATTTAGGGATTGAGAGAAGTTGTCTTTGAATCGGTAGGCTGTACCCAGAATGTGCAAACTTTTGGCTTTACCGTCCTGATAGGAAAGTGTATCAGCCAGACCCAAAGCCTGAAGGCCTAGGGTAATGGCATCATCGTATTTTTTGAGCAGAAGCTTATTTTCTGCCTGTTCGTTCAGGGAATCAATAGAATCCTCTACAGGGGCTTTGGAATCTTTGAAATTCCAAACCAATTCCTCCGTACCCTGGGCTGAGATCAACTCAGGGATACAAAGTAAGAGGCTGAATACACAAACATACCAAAAGCGATAAAAAATCATTGAAAGAATTATTTAATAGATTTTTAAATTAATATAAATTAGAAACGAAAATGAACACCGGCCATATACAAACCACTTATTTCATCTGCGTATACGAATTCTCTGCCCGAAAAACCGGGTAAATTTCTCAAATTTAGATAAACTTCATTGGCTTTCCAGAAATTATAAGATACTTTGAGATTCAATATCAGTTTACTTTTGATGGTATCTTTTCCATATCTATTTATAAATTCTTGATTGTCAAAGAAATAAATATTTGTATTGATATTAAGTCGGTTGAACAATGTGCTATAATTCAGCTCAAACCCGCCGTAAACATTGGGTGTTGCTTTATGAGTCAGGTTTGTAGCAAGATTATCTGCATTTATCCAACTCAACAAGCGAGAATATTGTAGTGTCATAAAACTGCGAATCAGTATTTTTGAGATAATCGCCTGTACCTGGAAATTTACTCCAAACTGCCTGGCTTTCAGATCACTATTGGATCGGGTTACGATTTTTTCTCCTTCATCATTGGTTTCCAGACGGTCAAAGAGATAGTTAGAAGATGCCAAATAAAACACCTCTAGGTCTGTTTCAAAATTCTGCAAAAATTTAGCCCGATACCCTAATTCGATAGAAGAAATTTTCCTTAGTTTCAAATCATCTTCCCGGAATCGCTGCCGAATAGCACCATCAGTAGAAAATATTTCCTGAGAATTATTATAAAAATCATTTAAAAGAGGGCTTTGGTTGCCTCCACCACTTGAAAAACGTACCAGGTGATTGTTATCAATTCTATATGAAGCAGCAAGTTGATAAGAGACATAACTGCTTTTGAGTGCATTGTATTTGTCATTTCTTAGCCCAGCCAATACACGCCATTTATCCTGAAAAGACCAGTCCAATTGAAAGTAAGCAGCAATATCAGTAAGCGCAACTTTACGATTAAAAACTGTCGGGAAAACAGACGCATTCAAATAAGGAGTATCATCATAGGCAATGCGTTGGAATTGCACTCCGGGCTTGATATTCAGAGTCTTATATCTAAAAGTATAATCGGCATTTATTTTAAAATGAGTGATGTCAAACTTCATTCCTGGAAAACCCACGGCATTATCCTGACTACCAAATCGATAAGAAAGCTGAACGTGCCCATTGTAGATACTGGAAAGGAAATTGAGCATGTTGGTATTGGAGGTGCGGGAAGCCATCGCCAGGGTATCATCCACAAATACGGTTTGAGCCCGAGAATTTTGGTTAGCAAATATTCCCTGCATTTGGATATTATTATTCAAGTCCCAAATTCCCAACAATTGTAGACCATATTGTTGGTTACCTAATTTGGTATTGATGTTGGTGTTTTCGGCATTGATTTTATAAAATAGCAGAGAATCGGTTTTGATGTACCTGTCTTCATTGAGTAGGTAGAGCTCATCCTGAAATCTATTGGCAAAATGATAATTACCCGATACTCGAAAACGAAGCCTATCTGTAACCCCATAGCTCAAAGCTGCTTTGTTAATGGCCGTAGTTTGGGTGCCACCTTCTAGGCTTACGTCAGCTTTTAGCCCTTTTTCATCTACTTTTTTGGTAATGATATGAATAAATCCCGCTGCAGCATTGGTGCCAAATAATGCTTGGTGTGGAGTTTTGATAATTTCAATTCGCTCTACATCGTGAATATCTGCGGGCAAACTTTCCCAAAAGACAGTTCCCTGTAAATAATCATAAAAAGGTACTTCGTCTACCATCACCAATAAAGCCTGACTTTGGGCATCACGCAAATATCCGTCTTGAGAAATATTATCCATGCCGCGTATGTGTACGTCGTACGTTCCATTGGTTCTTTGCCTGACTATCAAACCCGGAGCAAGTCGAAGTGCTTCGGGAATATTCAATGCCCCGGAGCGTATGATCTCATCATAGGTAATTACTTCTACGGAGAGTGGGGTATTCACCCAGTTTTCAATTTTTTGGGATACGGAATACACTTTTTTATCCTGAAGACCTTCTACGGGCAAATTTAGGATGTCTTCCTTCACTGTAAACCGGAAAGGATTTACATCTTCGGTAGAATCCGTCTGAGCAGACAGCACGGCCACCGACATCCAGACCGAAAATCCCCATATATATAATATTTTTTGCATGTAATTCAACAAATTGTGTTGTCTATGGGTAAATTAGAAAATAATCCATCAGGTCTACCATCATAATCCACAGCCTGAGCTATAAATATATGTTTCTGCGTCTAAATCATCCCCTTTTCTTAATTTTGGCAATGCACTTCCGGGGTCAAATTCATACCCAAAGACATTAAAGGAATTATCATCGGGCGGCTCGACAATCGTCAAGTTGGTAACTGCCAGAAATGGAATGCGTCTTTCTTCTTCAATATCATTATCCACAAAATCACTTTCAGTAATAATGGGCATCAATAATGCAAGGTTAGGGTCTAAAAGTACAAAGGGGCTCAAAGTTTCATCATGAGTCCATCTCCATATTCCGCCGCCCCCTACGGTTTGAGACGCCCTTTGAGGAGTCCATGAGCCATTAGAATAGAAGTATAAGTATTCGGTGTCAGGCTCAAATTGTCCGAAAAAGATCGTTCCTTGTGTGTACCTAACTATCTGTAGGCTGTCATTGTAGGTAAATCGTTTGGTTTCTCGTACGGTCACACCGTCGGGTTCTTTGACGGTAATCTCTGTCACAACATCACCTGTATATTTATATTCCCAGATTTGCTGGATGAACTCGCCGTTGTTGCCTCCAAAAGGAGTAAGATTAGCCAGGGTTACTTGACTGATTTTTCCATTATTTTGGTATTCAATTTTATGTCGAAAACCTCCTACCGTAGCATCTCCCCAATCCATCTGCTTGAGAGTTCCGTCGTTATTATACTGAAAAATAATGCTAGGGATGGTACGGTCTGGGTTATTGATTTCTTCTAGTTTGCAATCTCCCAAAGTTTGAGTGACTACGGTTATGGGGTTTGAGTAAGCGGAAGTCGAGAATGTGCTTTTGGCTCTAACCCTATAATAATGTGTTTTGCCCACTCTTACCGAATACAGGCGCACTTCTTTGGTCGTATCGTTCACGGCTATGGGCTCGCTGAGGTTATAAATCAGTTTGGTGAAATTAGGGTCTTCTGCTATTTCAATTTCATATTGATTGGCTCCCTGTACTTTACTCCATACAGCCCTAAACCGAATCGGTGATACATGAATTGCGGGCAGAGGAAGTGGAGTACCTACCCCAAGCGTAAGCGTATCAATTACATTGGATAAACCAGAAAGAGAAGACCCGTCGGTGGCTCTAATTCTATAAAAATATCTTTGATTAGGCTCTAAATTGATAAAAATATGGCTCGTATCGGTAGTAGTTATCGTATTAGGGTTAGCAAAATTTTCATTCAAACTTAGCTCTAAAATATATTGAATCGCGCCATTGGTGCTTTGCCAGTTGGCTTGAAAACCAATTGAACTGACCTCAGTAGCCGGAAGAGCAACCGGAGACAATAAATTGGAGGTCTCTACACGAATTGCTTCGGAGTTTTCAGTAAGTACGCCTTGCCGGGAAGCTCTGACTCTATAAAAATAAGTTTGACTGACTTCAAGGTTTGTGACCAAAAAAGTAGTATCTGGGAGAGGTATAGGAAACCCGGATAAAATTTCTGCAAAGTTTGCATCCAGGGATACTTCCAATAAATATTCGGTTGCCCCTAATAAAGATCGCCAATGTGCCCTGAAGCCGGTTGCTGAAACATCTGAGGCTTCTAAAGCAATTGGAATGGGTTGAATGAAGACTTTTTCCTCAAGTTCACAACTAAATACACCGGCTAGGCTGAATAATAGTATAATCCGAAATAACTCATTCCCTAATTTTTTCATACGCATTAGGTGATGCACAGGTGATGCACATTTTATAAACAAAATCATCTCACGTAAGTAATGTTTTTCTTTTATCTTTTGGTATAAGATTTTTTAAGAAAAAACATCTTAACTCACATGACTGATATTTTATCTCGATAAGCAATTTCCAAACCAATTTTATAACAAATTGAAAGCAAGTCTATTAACATATACAGGCCTTGTTGATGTTCCAAAAATAAGATAATATTTCCATATTTGGGAAACATTTGCATTTCTTTATAAGTTCGTATATTTTATTTGAAAGCTCATTCTACAGTTGGAAAAGCAAGATACATAAAAACGCTTACAAAATGTTTATGAAATAGAATAATTTATATGTAAACTAAATTGATTTTGAAGTAAAGTCAGAACACAAACGATTGAAACCATTAAAAAAATCAGGATAATTACTCTAAGTAGTTGCCTATAATTAGTGTATATTATTTATATAATTAATTGATAATCAAATAATTGTATTTATTGTGGACTATCGATTAATAACTATGGACTACTTACAAGCTTTAATTCTGCTATATTTTGAAAATATTTAAGTGTATCGGTGCAGATTTTGTATAGGTCTGCTCAAATTATCAAGACAGAATCAACCCAAATAAATGATAGAACCTCTGGAAGAACTAATCAATAAAATTCATCTGTTTGGTACTCCCATTCAAATGACCGTCAACACGCCTTTTTTAATGGATGACCCAGAGAAGATATGGTTTGTTGAGTCGGGGCATCTTAATATTTATACAGTCAAACTAAACGGGCATCAATCGGCTGGCAAGCGTTACTTTTTTTCTGCCGTTGAAGCCAATCAGGTATTGATGGGGGTCAATTCAAAAAACTCTCCGCACGGTATTGGTTTTTCGGCAGATGCAACCGAAGACAGCCTGCTGTATGCTTGTTCTATCGAGGATTTTAGAGCTTTGTGGCTCGATAAGCACCTCAGAAGCCAAGCCACAGCACTACTTACACAATGGATTGAAAATATTTTTTATGGTATTTCTGAGAATGCCAATCACCCCAATATACAAGCCGAGTTGATGGTCAAAGCTGATGAACGGGTCATTTTACGCAAAGGTGAGTCTATCTCCTCTCAACGCAAAGTGGTCTGGGCTAAAATCAGTTCTTCCAAATTGGATTCGGTACTCATCAATGGCAGTGGGCAAATCTATCCCAAAGATACCGATGTTTTATTACCCGTAACCCGCCGTTCTTTTTTGCAATCCGACCGCAATGTAGGCATGAAGTTTTTACATTCGGAAGAAGCCCTGATGCAGGATGCCTCCTGGGAAGGACTAAAATTATTGGATGAAACCATCTTGGCACTGGAAAAAGCAGAAATAGACCTGCTCCAGAGGCAGGAAGAAGAACGACTGCGTGATAAATACGAAAATCAGTTTCGCCGAACCAATCAAAGTCTGAAAAATGCCCAATCTATCCTCAATAAAGACGCCGTACACAAATACGCTTCCAGCATCGAGTCTTTTACGGAAGACCACCTGTTTAACGCCTGCCAGGTAGTGAGCAATTATGACGGCATCGACCTAGACCTTCCCGATGAAATCAGCAAAACCGATCCCCTGGGTGACATCACCCGTGCCTCTAAGGTCAGATTCCGGGAAATCCTGCTGGAAGACAACTGGTGGGAAAAAGACTCTGGGGCTTTGTTAGGATTTTTGAAGGAAAGTGGCGAACCCATAGCCCTAATGCCCCTGCCCAACCGAGGATATGAAGTCTATGAACCTGCCCATAACCGAACTTTTATCATTGATTCAGAGACCAATACCCTGGTAGATAAGATAGCGTTTACTTTTTATAAACCCTTTCCCGATAAAAAAATCACCGTGCCGGATTTACTGAGATTCGGAATATTCAAGGATTACCGTGATTTTTACCTCCTTTTAGGGATGGGAATTGGTGCCAGTGTCCTGGATCTTGTCCCTCCGATTATGACCGGAATGCTCTTTGATGGCGTAATCCCGAACGCCAATAATTTTCAAGTGCTTCAGGTAGGTTTTGGATTATTGATGGCTATGTTCGGATATGTACTTTTTACTTTGACTGAAAGTTATGCACTCCTTAGAATTGAAACCAAAATGGATCATCGACTCCAGACCGCAGTTTGGGATCGTCTGTTGAATTTACCGGTCTCATTCTTTCGCAACTATACCACTGGTGATCTGGCAGAACGCGCCATGGGAATCAACGAAATTCGGCACATGCTCTCCAGCGTGGTTGTCACCAGCGTATTGGGCAGTATTTTCTCTTTACTTAATTTTTTGCTGCTTTTTTATTATAGCCTGAGATTAGCTTTGGTGGCAGCCTGCTTGGTTTTTATTGAGATCATCATCATTTATCTGCTCGGAAGGTGGCAAATTGCCCAGGAAAAACTTTCTTTGGAATATGAAGGCAAAACACAAGGCGTTGTATTACAGCTACTCATCGGTATTTCTAAGCTTCGGGTTACAGGAACAGAGATTCAGGCTTTCACCCATTGGCTCAATCATTTCAGTAAAATGAAGCAATTTTCCTATCAGGCTTTACGCATTCAAAATATTCAAAGTATCATCAATTCCATTACTCCTCTGCTCTTTTCGGCTGTGATCTATTTAGTACTCATTGAAAGCAGCGAATTTAATACCATCACCACAGGAGAGTTTTTGGCGTTTAATGCGGCGTATGGAGCTTTTATGGCGGCTATGCTGGCAATGAGTGGGTCTTTGCTCACGATTTACAGAATTTTTCCGCTTTATAATCGTACCCGCCCTATTCTGGAAACCTTACCCGAAACTGACAGTGGCAAGACCAATCCCGGTAAATTAAAAGGTAAAATTGAAGTCAGCCAGGTCAACTTTCGCTATGAAAAAGATAGTCCACTGGTACTACAAGATATCTCCCTCAAACTGGAATCCGGGGATTATGTCGCCTTTGTAGGTCCTTCCGGCTCAGGCAAATCTACCATGGTTCGCCTATTGCTGGGCTTTGATAAGCCGGAATCAGGCACAATCTTTTTTGATAATCAGGAACTTAGCCAATTGGATATACGCTTGGTACGCCGCCAAATCGGGACAGTACTCCAGGATGGTCAGCTTACCCCCGGAGATATATTTTCTAATATCGTGGGTTCCTCGCCGCACCTCACCATGGAAGACGCCTGGGAAGCCGCCAAACTGGCAGCCCTCGACGAAGACATCAAACGAATGCCGATGGGTATGCACACCGTCATCAGTGAAGGCAGTAGCACGCTTTCGGGTGGGCAAAAGCAGCGAATGCTCATAGCACGCACACTGGTACATAAGCCCCGTATTGTGATCTTTGACGAAGCCACCAGTGCTCTCGACAATCGTACCCAATCAATCATCACCAATAGCCTCAACAAACTCCAGGCGACCCGAATTGTGATCGCCCACCGACTCAGTACGATCAAAGATGTGGATAAAATCTTTGTTTTTGACAAAGGACGCATTGTACAAACCGGAACTTTTGATGAGCTCATCTCCATAGACGGACCTTTTAAGGATTTGGCCGCCAGACAAATCGAGTAAATGCCCTCCCTCAGCATATCAAGGAGGGCCTGTAATAAAAAATCGGCAATAAATATAGCCACAGAAATAGATTTTTACCCCTGGGATGTTTGAAATCACAATTTTTTGGCTAACTTGTCTAAAAAATCTAAATAAATTATGCCTACAAAACTTCACCAACTTAAGACCTATATTCTAGAAGATCAAAGTTCTCATGCCATTAAGGCTCTCTTAGAACTCACACAGGGAAAAGATTACGAAAAAACAGTCATCTTACAGTCTGCCAACTACAACCGCCTACAACGTGAGATCAACTCCGGCCTTATCTCCGCAGAGAATGTCAGGTTAGAACAGGCACGCATCAACCATGCACTTTTATACATCATTGATAAACTGGAAGAAGAATTACCCACAGCCATTATTGATAAATTTTTAAATAAAAATTCTTCCCTAAGCTCTGAGGAGGTTTCTCCCAAAGACCGAAGCTACAACCTAGCAAATATCCATCAATTGCTTGATCAATCTTTGAATGACTCCGAATTGGAAACGTTCTGCATGTTGCACTTCGAGAAAGTACACAATGACTTTGGGCTGGGGCAAAGTAAAAATCAAAAAATCAACGCTTTGCTGGGTTACGCCAAACGCTACCTGGAAATGGAAAAACTTCTAAAACTTATGCAAACTGAAAATCCTGCACGATACGATATGCATAAGCCCTACTTTTAAATGAATGGGATAAACGCCAAACGCAATCTTTCGCCCGTCAGTGTCCTCTCTGACGACCCAATCCTGGCTTGTACGTGAGTTAGTATATCAAAATCATCCTCCCCAATCTCATAAAACGAAGCCGAAGAAAATCGACACGCACAAAGGCCGTAAACAAGATTGTTAGTAAAGAGAATGGCGAGACTTCCTACGAAGCACTGAACTTTAAATTTAGCAATTTCCTGTCCTACGCAGCACGAAACCCTTGCTTTCGTGCAGTTGGTGTTGAGTGCTTTATTTTTATTTTCGTCAAATAATTCGCATATATGACAATTAATTATTATTATTGCAAACATAAACTTTTCAATTATGGTCAGTTGGAACGATAAGGTCAAACGACTTCTTAAATCTGAGCTTGTCAAACGTGGCGTGTCCAACGCTGATTTGGCTGTTCTCCTGAATGAAATAGGTGTCCACGAAACGAAATCTAGTATTGATAGCAAAATTAGTCGTGGAAGCTTTAGTGCCTGTTTTTTCATACAATGTCTTTCTGCAATTGGTTGTTCAAAAATTGAAATTGAAGAATATGAATCAACGATGTTAATTGCAGCCGAACCAAATGTCGAATATCATAAAAAGTCAAGCAATGAAAAGTAAGAAAATTAAATTCATTGATTTATTTGCAGGTCTTGGTGGAATAAGACTTGGTTTCGAGAATGTTTTTAATAGGCTAAAATATGAAACAGAATGCGTAATGACTTCTGAAATAAAACTGCATGCTGTCAAAACATTAAAACATAATTTCAAACACGACTTTTTGGCGGGTGATATTTTTGAAATTAGAAATGAGTTTATTCCTGATTTTGATTTTTTATTAGGCGGTTTTCCTTGCCAACCGTTCAGTTCGGGTGGAAAAAGACAAGGTTTTCTTGATACAAGAGGTACTTTATTTTTTGAAATCGAGAGAATTCTGAGAGATAAAAAACCGTATGGATTCATTCTCGAAAATGTGGAAGGTCTTGTTAAGCACGATTTAGAAAACAAAAACGATGAAATTGGTAGAACTCTGTCAACGATTTTAAACACGCTTGAAAATGATTTAGGGTATAAGGTGTCTTGGAGAGTTTTTGACTCAATTGAATTTGGTTTGCCACAATCTCGCAAGCGTATTTTTATTGTTGATACCAAAGATGAAAAAGTTGAGTTAAATGGAAATGAGCCTAAGTATGCTAAACTTGAAAACATTCTTGAAAAAGGACTTGCGCCTTTAAAGTCTGAATTTGTTGATAAGCTTTTATCGCATTTTGAAATTGAAGATTTGTATGGTAAATCCATCAAAGACAAGCGTGGTGGTGATAATAATATCCACAGTTGGGATATTGGTATTAAAGGTGAAGTAACTGACGAACAATGCAAATTTTTAAATAAGTTTTTCAAAGAAAGAAGAAAAAAACAATGGGCAATTGAAATCGGCATTGATTGGATGGACGGAATGGCTCTAACACTTGAACAAATAAACACTTTTATGGATAAGCCTAAAAACGAATTAAAATCAATGCTTGATGACTTGGTTAAAAAAGGTTACTTGAAGTTTGAACATCCAAAAAAGTTAGTCAAAGAGCAAACACCAAACGGAATTAAAACATACCGTGATTATGATATTACAAAACCCAAAGGCTATAATATTGTAACTGGGAAACTGAGTTTTGAGATTAATAAAATTCTAGACCCAAATGATATTGCTCCAACTTTAGTTGCAACTGATGTTTCTCGCCTTGCTGTTCCTGATGGAAATGAATTAAGACGTTTAACTATTCGTGAAGGATTGCGTTTGTTCGGTTACCCTGAATGGTACGAAATCCCAACCAAAGAATATGATGCTTTTGACTTGTTAGGAAACACAGTTGCAGTTCCTGTTGTTGAATTCGTTACCTCAAGAATTGCAGAAGTTATGTCTTCTGAAAGTTTAAATTACTTAACAACTAAGGAAACACCTGTATGTGCTTCGTAGTTTTTTAGAACATTTTTAAGCCAATGCCCATTTCCATGTCTGGTTTGTGGGTATTGGTATCTCGTTTCGTTTAGTGCTGCAAGAAATTCTTCTTTTGATGAAAAAGGCTTGAAAGTTGACCTTTCTGAATACCAAATTCCTGGTCTGAGATTATAAATTACTTGTTTCTTTTCTTGTACTTTTATCGGATAAGTTCCACTTGAGCAAGACAATTCCCAAATCTTTTTAAGCCAAACATTTTTAATTGTAATTTCACTGCCTTCCATTTGGTAGGCAAAAATCAAATAGTCTGAATCTATTCTGTAAGCGTTTTCTAGTAAGGAATTGCAGTAAGAGTCAAAATTAGCAAGGTCGAAACCCGGTCCACGTTCCCAATCAAAAGTTTTTACTTCTAAAAGTCCTTTTTTTTTGTTTTCTGTGTCAAGGTGGAAGTCGGGAAATTTTGTGAGTTTGTATTTTCTTCAAATTTAATATTTTCTTTTTTCATCCACGCTTTGAGCCATTCTTGTAACAAATTTCCAACTGTGTCTTTTGTCTCAACTGCAATTGTCAAGTTTTTGAGTGAGAAGTTAATCACTCCTTTCTCTCCAATTATTTTGTACTCGTCCACAAGTTTTTTATATAGTTGTTCTCCTGTTACTTTCATCTGATTTGATAAAGTTGCAAAGTGATTGTTTTATTTCGTGATATTGTTTTTGGAACGGGTTTTCTAATATGGCATTCAACATCCCAATAAACGCAACCCTTGCGTTTATTTCCGCTTTATCCACGATGTATTTTTTTGTTAATTAAACCATTTCATTTGAAATATCCAAATTATCCAAAAGACTTTTTGTTTGGTCGAGGCATTTGGGACTTATGTGGGTGGGTATCTCGTGGTTGTTATCGTTTTAACTTCTTCAGCAAGCATTTTAACTTCTTCAGCAATCGTTTTAACTTCTTCAGCAAACGTTTTAACTTCTTCAGCAAACGTTTTAACTTCTTCAGCAAACGTTTTAACTTCTTCAGCAAACGTTTTAACTTCTTCAGCAAGCATTTTAACTTCTTTAGCAAGCATTTTAACTTCTTCAGCAAACGTTTTAACTTCTTTAGCAAGCATTTTAACTTCTTCAGCAAACGTTTTAACTTTTTTAGCAAGCGTTTTAACTTCTTCAGCAAACGTTTTAACTTCTTCATCAAACGTTTTAACTTCTTCAGCAAACGTTTTAACTTCTTCAGCAAACGTTTTAACTTCTTCAGCAAACGTTTTAACTTCTTCAGCAAACGATTTAACTTCTTCAGCAAACAATTTAACTTCTTCAGCAAACGTTTTAACTTCTTCAGCAAGCATTTTAACTTCTTCAGC
>JANRIC010000176.1:0-9075 GCA_033765345.1 Microscillaceae bacterium | reverse complement strand
TTCTTGTTGGAAAAAGAAACGATATTGCATCCCATTGAGAATCGGACAGTTTTTCAAATTGTGTAGTCATTATTTTTGGTTTTGGTCAACTCAAAAATAGACCCGATTCTCTAATTTTGAAAATCCCCAACAACTTCTTATAGTCAGGGCTTAGGTCTGGGAACTATACTTTCTGCTGTAGGTGCAGCGATTTCCTCAGGTTTTTCCATTTTCTATATGACGGTAATTGACCCCGGCTTTAAAGATCGGATGCTGAATATGATGCGTACAAGAATGGAGGAGCAAAACCCCCCAGTTCCTGACGAACAGATTGATTTGGTAATTAAAACTACTGAGTGGATGTTTCATCCGCTTCCCTTGTTTTTTATGGGGGTAATCTTTTTTGTTATATTTGGCTTTTTTCTTTCGCTGATCATCTCCATTTTTATATCAAAGTCAAAACCCAATCCTTTTTGATGCTTGGGTTTTTGGAAAGAAGTACATAATTGAGGAATTGAGCACTCAATTCCTCAATTATTTATTTTACGACCTTATCCAGAATCTCCAAAACAGCCCTATAAGCACTTTCAATAGCACCCTGCACGGTGGCAGCTTGCCCCTGGTCATTGGTGGCTTCCCCCGCAAAATAAAGCTTATGATCCAGAGGAGTCGCCAAAACCTTGCGATGATATTCTGTATTTAGCCCCGGATGTGAATAAGCTCCTTGAATATAGGGTTCTTTGCCCCAATCTGCGATGCGATAATCTTCCAACTCTTGGCGAGTAATGCCACGGTGGAATAGCTGCCCCAATTCGCCGAGTGCCTGCGTGATGATCTTTTCCTGACCCATTTCGCTCAGTTGGCGTGCCTTGTCACCCATTATATATGCTGTCAGGATAGGCGTATTGTCTTTGGCAGAAGTATAAAACTCCGGGATAAGCCCTGGTCCATACAGACTTCCCATGTCATCTGGCCAGAAAGCCTGTGTGAACTTGAGCATAATTTTCATCCCGGTATCCATCGGAATATGCTCGATGGCTAATTGTTTGGTTTGGGGCAATGTAGGCTTAAAACGAATCAGGTCTGTCTTTAGAATGCTGACGGGTACTGTCAGAAGGACTTTGTCGGCTTGGTAGCTTTGCCCTGATTTGCAGTGAATGATGATCTGCTCAGCTTGATAGTCAATTTCTCTAACTACCTGATTGAGTTGAATATCCGGTAAAATATTTTCAAATATTTTTTCAAGAACTTCGGTTTGAGAAGCCTGAGTGAGCATAAAATTTTGTTCGCCAGATTGCCATTTTCGGTGTATTTCCAGAAAACTTTGAAGATTGATCTTCCCAACGGATGCCCCGTATTCTGCTTCTAGGAATGCCTCTGCAATATATTTGGTAGCAGGGGGGACAGACTTTTCCAGCAGGAAATCTGCCAAGGTTTGCGTAGGATTGGCCTGATAGCCTTCCAGCTCATCCCAAAGGGCAAAGACTTTTTGTAAATCTTGGTCATCTTCCAGCTCGGATTCGGAGCGTAGTAAGCCTTCAATCAAAAAATAATCATCCCGTTCTTCATAATATTCTGCACAATGAAAGCCATAATTCTGAATCAACTGATACCAAACCGAATTAGCTCCGTGTATTTCTTCGGCACCCCGCTCAATGGCAAAATTATAAAAACCCTTTTCAGACCAGATTCTCCCTCCCCAGCGGTCAGATGCCTCGATGATCTGCACGTCGATCCCGGTTTTTCTAAGGATCTGCGCCGCACTGAGTCCGGCAATACCTGCACCAATGATGAGTACTTTTCCGCGCCAGGGGGCATCTGGCAAGCCCAAACGTAGCCCTGAGTATATTTGTGGATCAATCATAAAAAGATACGATTTTGAGTAGTTTGCAAAAAGTAAGGTTGTTCATTCACAAGAGTTGTGAGCCGGGCGTTTTTTTTAATCATTGGCACTTGAATAGTACCCGATTTTGATCAAAATTTTTGATTTTTGACTTTTAATCAAAAATAATTCACAATATTTCAAAAAACATTAGCTCTTATTATTAAAAGTATATGATTATGGTTAAAAAATACCTTTTTACACTCAAGATTTTATGTTTTATCGTATTATTTCATTCGTCGGCTTGGGCACAAGTAGAACTTAGTTATTATCTTCCACAGGACATCCGCTATAATCCAAAAATACCTACTCCGAAATCCGTGCTGGGTTTTGAAGTAGGAGAATGGCACGCTTCTCACGACCAGCTCCTTTTTTATATGCGAAGCCTGGATGCAGCTTCTGACCGGATCAGCTTGCAAGAGTTTGCACGTACCTATGAAAAGCGTCCTCTGATTATGCTCACAATTACTTCTCCGGAGAACCACCAAAAAATTGAACAACTCCGGGCTGAACATCTCCAGCTCTGCGACCCTGGTCAGTCAGGCAATGTAGATACAGAAAAAATGCCCTTGGTGGTCAATCTGGGCTACAGTGTACACGGCAACGAAGCCAGTGGTGCCAATGCCTCTATGCTCACCGCTTATTATCTGGCAGCGGCAGAAGGTGAGAAAATAGAAGCACTCCTAAAAAACACCATCATCCTCGTAGACCCTTCTTTAAACCCTGATGGCATGCAGCGGTTCTCGGGCTGGGTCAATATGCATCGAAGCGAATATTTATCTACAGATCCCAATACCCGCGAATTCAACGAAGTGTTTCCGGGGGGGCGCACCAATCACTATTGGTTTGACCTGAATCGTGACTGGCTTCTGGTGCAACACCCCGAATCGCAGGGAAGAATTAAAAAATTTCACGAGTGGATGCCCAATATTCTTACTGACCACCACGAAATGGGTAGCAATGGTACTTTTTTCTTTCAGCCAGGTATTCCTGCAAGCACGCACCCGCTCACGCCTCCCCAAAACCAGGAGCTTACGGCTGAAATTGGGAAATACCACGCTCAGGCACTCGATGAAATCAGCAGTGCGTATTTTACCAAAGAGATTTTTGATGATTTTTATTATGGCAAAGGCTCTACTTACCCGGATATTCAGGGAAGTGTGGGCATTCTTTTCGAGCAGGCCAGTGCTCGAGGGCACGCAAGGGCTACGGTTAATGGGCTTTTGACTTTTCCTTTTGCGATTCGTAATCATTTTACGGTTTCGCTTTCTACCCTGGCAGCAGCCCAAGACCTACGCATCAAGTTGCTCAATTATCAGCGAGATTTTTTCCGCCAAGCACCCCGTGAAAAAGGTGCTTATATCTTTGGAAGTGAATTTGATCAGGCTCGAAATTATCACCTGGTAGATGTGTTGAGGAGGCATCAGATCGAGGTACGCAAGCTCAAGAAGGATTTTAAATCGGATAACCAAGTGTTTAAGGCTGGGAAGGCCTTTGTGGTTTCACTGGATCAAAAACAAGTAAGATTGATCAAGGCGATCTTTCAAACCCAAACTACCTTTCAAGATAGTATTTTTTATGATATTTCTACCTGGACTTTGCCCCTGGCTTTTAACCTGCCTTATGCCAAATTAAGTGTTTTGCCCGATTCGGAGCTCATAGAAGGGTTTTTATTTCCGGTAGGAAAGACTCCCGATAAAATCAGCAAAGTGGGTTATGTATTCCAGTGGGATGGTTATTATACGCCACGGGCTTTAAATAGAATTCATCAAAAAGGGCTTTTGGTCAAAGTAGCTACCAAACAAAGTACCGTATCTGTTGAAAGCGGGAACTTAGAAATTGATTACGGGACTGTATTCGTGCCTGCCGGGAATCAAAAATTATCCCCTGATGAAATTTATGAACTCATGCAAGAAATAGCCCGAGAAGATGGCGTGGATATTCATAGTATCGTGACTGGACTTGCTAGCGAAGGGGTTGATTTTGGCAGCGATCAATTTCAGCAATTGACCAAGCCACAAGTGCTGGTGCTGGGAGGGGAAGGCATCCTGAGCTATGAAGTGGGAGAAATATGGCATCTTTTCGACCAACGTTATCAGATGCCCATTTCATTGGTAGATGTACGCAGGGTAGAAAATCTGGATTTGAACCGATACAATACATTGGTACTTGCAGGAGGCTCTTATAATGACCTAAACGGTCGGGCACTCGATAAGATTAAAAATTGGCTTACCCTGGGCAATACCCTCATCGCAATGGGAGAAGCCAATAACTGGGTAAACAATGCAGGGCTTCACCAGATTAAGTTTAAAAATATGATCCCTAAAGACACAACAGGCGTATTACCTTATGTAGAAAAAAATCGTCGCAGGGGTGCTCAGGAAATTGGAGGCGTTATTTTTGATGCCCAGCTTGATGTGACCCACCCGCTAGGTTACGGCTTTAAACAAAACCGAGTGCCGTTTTTTAAAACCAGTAATCTATTTGCCGAAATATCCAAAGACCCATACGCCACGCCTTTATTTTATGCCAAAAATCCCTTGATGAGCGGTTATATCTCTGCCGGGAATCTCAAATTGGCAGATAATACGGCTGCTATTTTGGTAGGACATTATGGACGAGGGCAGTTAATCTCATTTTTGGACAATCCGAATTTTAGAGCATTTTGGTATGGCACCAATAAGTTATTTGCCAATGCAGTATTTTTTGGAAAGAATATCGAGCGATAAAAAAACTAAAAATCGGGAAATTTATAAAATTTTAGCTCCAAACATTGGAGCTTGCTTTGAAAGCCGATAATTTGCAGAAAAATTAATTATATGCTTTCCCAATTAACAAAATAAATTCATGAAAATTAAAAAGATTATCTATTGTCTGAGTACTTTAATCATTCTTTCGTTGTACAGTTGCAAGAATAAGGAATACCAGGTTACGGAGAGTGGTATCAAATATAAGTTCTTTGTCAAAAATGAAAAAGGTCTTAAAGTAAAAGGAGGTTATTTTATAGATTATCATCTTGTGCAAAAAAATCACAAAGATTCTGTCTTGGGCGATGTGAATGACGTGCAGATGTTCCCGGATGATACGGTGAAAGGAAATCCTTTAATTGAAGTATTTCGCCTGATGGCAGAAGGCGATAGTGCCGTATTTTTATTTAGTACAGATACCCTTCTGGCACAAAATAAAAAAGCGATGCAAGCACGAATTGATGGAATGAAGCAACAAATGGCCCTGCTAATCGCACAAGCACCTTCTGATTCGGCCAAACAAAGTATCCAACAGCAATGGCAAGCACAGATTGAAATGGGTGAAAAACAAATGAATACCCCGGATCCTCAATTGCCTCCCGGAGAATATTTTAGCATACTTATCAAAATCAATGGCGTAAAAACCGAAGAGGAAATGCGAAAAGCGCAGGAGGAAAAATTGGAAAAACAAAAGAAAACAGATGACAAAGCCATTGTAGAATATCTTAAGAAAAATAAACTTGAAGCCAAAGCTACCGCATCAGGTTTGTATTATCTCATCGAGAAAGAAGGCTCAGGACCTCAGCCCAAAAGAGGCGATCAGGTCAGTGTAAATTATGTAGGCAGGTTTATGGACGGCAAAGTCTTCGATACCAGCTCTGAAGAAGTAGCCAAAAAGAATAATGTATACAATCCTCAAAGACAATATGTGCCTTTGCAATTCCCGTTGGGTGTCCAGCCTATGATCAAAGGTTGGGAAGAAGCGATGTATCTGATTAAAGAAGGCAGTACCGCCAAAATCTTTTTACCTTCTCATTTGGCTTATGGGCCGGCGGGTTCTCTTCCCAATATCGCCCCCAATACGATTATTATGTTTGAGCTTGAGCTAGTCAAAGTGCAGGCAGGACCTCAGATACCTGATGCGCCTTCTCCCAGATAAAATCTTTAGGGGAAAATAAGATTTTTCTTGAAAGATTCAGTTCCTACGTGTTATCTTTACCGAAGATTGAGCTTTTGCTTAATCTCCGGTAAACTTTCCCAAATTTTATGAATCAGCGCCTTTACAAACTTATCCGCAAAGATGTTTTTGCCTTCAATGAATGGCGAATGCAAAATCAAAAGGAAAAAATTGATTTTTTGGAAGCCGATTTTTCAGGCTTAGATTTAAGTGAAGCTTATCTGATGGATGCCATCCTGGATGGAGCTAATTTCAATGAAGCCACCCTACATCAGACTGTATTTTGTAAAGCTTCATTAAAAGGAGCTGATTTTACAAGAGCAGATTTGCGTGTGGCTTTTTTCGGGCCTCCTGAATTGGTCAAAGCCGATTTTATGTTCACGGATATTGGAAATCTGTTAAGCTATGCAGCCAATCTGGAAGGGGCTATCTTCAAGCTGGCGAATCTTACGGGTGCCAATCTTCGGGAAAGCAACCTTAAAAATGCTGACTTTTCTGAGGCAAATCTGACCCATGCCAATCTAAAAAACGCCAATTTAGAGAATACCAACTTGGAAGGAGCTATTCTTAATGGAACGGTGATGTAATAATCGTATCTATCAAGGATACACTATTTCTCCTTTGATCTCAAAATCGTTTTTTTTGCTGAATACAGAAGATTGTTTTGCACGAATGACGTAGCTTTTGAGGCGAGGTCTGGGTTCGTCAGAAAAAACCAGGGTTAGATCTCTTTGGGTATGATAAAGCACGTTTTCTCTTTTTACGACAATAGAAATTGTGCTTGGTTGCGTCTTACCTGGTTTTCTTGATACGGTCAATTTGCGGGTGTGAAGCTCGTCAGTTTGTGCCTCATAGTCCTCAATCTGCATACCACTGTCGTTGAGCTTATTAAGCACGTACAGCCCATAGTATGCCGATTTGTTGATGTCAGCTTCGCGGAAAAGGTACAATTCGCGACTCCATTTTTCGGGTTGAATGACTTTATTTTCCTCAGAATTCTCGGAGCGAATATACTTTCGTACCTGGGGCTTGAGGGAGTCCAACAGATGCACTTGAGTAAGAACCAACTCTGCTAGGTTAAAATAAATGTTTTTTTTAGGGGTTTTTGTGGAAGTCGTATGATTGCAGGAACATAAAGAGCCCAAAAGCACAAAAAATACCAATAAGTGAAGTTTATTTACGATTTTCAAGGTTATAACTGATTTATGTATCAAACTAATCTGAGTACAAATATATACTACAAATTGTTAGTAGTAAAGCTATCGTGATAAAATCAAAGTAGTTATGATTTTGCTTCTTGGGAAGAACTAAGCAAAAAAAGCTGATTTTTCCGGTATTTGAATGAATCTTTCAAAACATAACGGCACACATGGGTATTCCAAAAACCGCAACTCACACAAAAGGATTTTGTGAGGATACAAAGCTGGTCGATAGAGATATTTTGAACTAAAAATATTGCACTATTGACTAAATACTACAATCAATATTTTCTTAACATTTATCCAACGTGCATCTCACGTGAATTTTCTCTATGCGAAAATTTGTTATTAACTAGATCATGAATGAACTACACCACCATTGGATGCAACATTGCCTCATTTTAGCCCTTAAGGCCTTTGAAAGTGGAAACCCTCCCGTCGGTTCGGTGCTTGTTCAGGGGGATGTTTTGCTGGGCGAAGGCATAGAAGCTGGGAAAACCCACCAAGACATCACCTATCACGCCGAAATTGAAGCCATCCGGGATGCCGTCCGTAAAAGCGGACAAAAATATTTCCCTGAAGCGATTCTTTACACCACCCACGAACCCTGTATGATGTGCTCTTATGTAATCAGGCATCATCGCATTGGAGCAGTCGTAATGGGCATAAAAGTACCCGAAATCGGCGGGTTCAGTTCCAAATATCCGATTCTGAAGGCTACGGATATTAGGATTTGGGCAGGGCCGCCTACGGTCATTGAGGGAATACTGGCAGAAGATTGTTGGGCATTACAGCAAGCATATATTCAACAAAATCAATCAAAAAAATGATTCAATTAATTTATAAAGAGTTCAACCCTCAAATTGAATTCTGGAAGAAAAAACTGGATGAGATCGTCATCAAACACGAACTTGTTGAGAGTTCGGAAACGCAGGAAAGTGTTTTGTTGGATGGGAAGGAACGCTTCATTGGGGAAAAAGCGATTGATGAACACCTGGTTTATCTTGAGTCATACATGAAAGAATGGCGCAACTGCCGTTGTGATAAATGGTTTGATACAGGTGATCTTTAATTTTTCTCTGAATACGGCCCTAAAAATTTATCCCCATTAAAATGAATTAAATGATCAGGAGAATCTGCTATCCATGCTTCTGTCTCCCACGCAATTTCATTTGACCACTTTCTAAATTCAGCTTTATTCAAAAAAGCAGTGATATAAATAATCTCAGCCTTGCAATCACTTGTAAGCTTTTTAAGCTCGAGCATTCTAAGTTCATTGATGGTGCCCCCCTTGTTGTGCGTAGTCTTAGCGGAGCGGGACTACGCACTTGTATTTGTACAAATCTTCGGATTTGTGTATTTTAGTGCCTAAACCCCCCGCAAGAGGCTGAGGCAAATGAAACTTACCCCAGTTCTGATTAGTATGTCAGTATTAAAAAAACAATAGAGTTCTTCTTAGAATTTTTCTAAGAAGCTGAATTACAGTAGATTGCATCTACTCTGCGACAGCAGAAGGCCGTGGGCTGCTCAAGAAGCCAAGCATAAACCCGAAAGTCTGTATCTAGAGGCTTTCGGGTTTTTATGTAAAAAACTGGCTATTTCGCAAAGAATATTTTATCTTAGGCTTTCGTAGTCAGAACGTCCCAAGCCTTCGGCTGGAATTCGCAGACTTTCCTTTTATGGAATTCTTCGAACAAGGGTTTTCCCCAACTAGGCACTCTTGCTTACTTTGGAATCAAATGCTTGTTGTGCTTTCTTTTTAAAATTGGTGTAAGCGTCCAGCAGTTCATCGGCTTCTTTGCCCAAAGTGCTCAGTTCAGCATTCATTTCTTTGAGTATTTCTATGCCTTCGATTAATTTTGTCTTTACTTCTTCTTTGTTAAGAAGTTTGGGTGTTTCTTTTTTTAAGGGTCTCATGGGTTTAAAGTTTTAATACATTCCTTCAATTTTCAGATCAACTATAAAAATCTGGGTTTCTATCCTCAAAATTTCGGTTTGAGCTTTGGAAAGCTCTTCATGAAATAGTTGCTGAGAGGATTCAAACTCCGGTAATTCTTCAAAAGGTAAATCAAAATCTTTGATAGAAATACC
>JANRIC010000212.1:0-2938 GCA_033765345.1 Microscillaceae bacterium | reverse complement strand
GCTTTCGGTTCGGGAGAGTACCGCCCTGGTACACTGGTAGGAGATGCCTTGCTGGCACACGAACTCGCACACGTGGAGCAGCAAAAGGGAGCAAGCCTACAGGCTCAAACCAAGCTGGAAATGGGAGGTGCGGAGTATAATACCCTGGAACAGGAGGCGGATAAGACTGCTTTACACACAATTTTATCCATATATAAGGCTAATAAGACCACCAAAGATTCAAAAAGAAGAACTTCTTTATCTTTACAAAGGTGTGGAAAGGATGAAGAAAAGGAGGTCGGTTATGAAAAAGATGTAAAGGTAATCCCTCCTCCAAAAACCAGTAACGCTGAGACCGCAACAATGAAAGTGACTATCGAGAATGCTACGGAAATCGGCAAAAGACTTATTGCCGGGAAACCGGGCCTTGATCCAAACTTTACTGGGAAGAACGGAGGAAGCTCTTTCTTCGTCTCAAAGGGAAACCCATATATTGGTATCACCGGGAATCAGACCGTAGGTATTGAAGTTTCAGTCAAAATCCCTGTAGGTATTCTAGAATTTACTGATGGTAATCTTCTAGATATACAGACTAAAATAATGGAGAAAGCCGTGCGGGAAGCAATAGCACGAGAAGGAGGTTCCGTCCCCAAAAATTTTGATTTATACTCAAACCGAAGTGGTTTTCCGAGATTTTAGCTTTTAAATCATTAATAATCAAGCTAATCAATCAAGAAAATCAGGCAAATCACTTCAATCTGGGTATAACTTCTGCAATTAAAGAATACATACGTGAGTCAAAATCCCCGAAATATGGACCAGACTTGCGGATTTCTAATACTAAACTTAAAATTATACTAGGAGGACTCAAAAAAGCTTCGGAGGCAAAGATGTGGACAGAGGTAGGCAAAACGGTTCGGGAAAGTAGGGCAGGTGTGGGAAGAGTGGTACTAGCAGAGGGAAGCCCTTATTCCAGACAAGCCGCAGGAGAGTTTATCGTAGTAGGAAAAGAACACATCTCAAAGGTAAAAGTAAAAGGAGGGCAGAAACCCATTCTGGATGCTATGATTGAACAGGGAGCAAAAGAAATTCCTGAAGCAAGAGAAGCTTTTAAGAAAGCAAATCAAGCAGCAAAGGTGCGAGCTGCTTTCCGTGTCGGAGGCAGAGTCCTACTTGTAATTGCTATTGCCGCTGATACTTATAGTTTTATTTATGCAAAAGATAAATTAAAGGAAGCAACTCGCATAGCTGGTGGGTGGACAGGGGCAGCCCTGGCTGGAGGAGCATTTGCCACCTGGTTTGCTCCGGCGGATGCTGGTGGGCCGTGGGCATGGATAGCTCATGGGCTAGGTACATTAGTAGCAGGAGCGGTTGGTTATCTTGCTGGCTCCAAAACAACCGTATACATATATGAACTTACCATTGAAGAATAAACTATGAAAGATGTATTAGAAAGTTTTGATGAATTTGAGAGTGCTTACGGCCCACATGTAGATTTTGAAGATCTTGAAAGGCGAAGACAAATCTGGCTGCAACAACTGACGGAAGAAGAAGCTATTCAATTGTTGGAATGGGCGACTAATCCTTTTCCTCTTTCTAATTTAAATGATTCTTATTATGATTTTCCAGAAAATGCTCGTATCATGGCAGTTGAGTATGCTGCTTTTGTTGGAGAAAGATTAAGAAGTGAGGCAATCAGAAAGCATATAGAATCCCTTGCGGGGATAGAGGCACTACATTATGCCATTTTAAGTGGTTTAGGGATATTAGCTGACCCAAAAAGCATATCTTTTTTAAGAGATTTAATTCCTAAGGTAGAGAACGATTTACTATATTATATCGCTGGTATATTGATAGAAATAAGAAATGAGGAAGCTAAACAGGTCTTGCTTGAAATGAAGCAATTAAAGTTTTATCAAGAAAATACAGATTTTCGTAATTTCATTGATAGGCATTTATGGCATTAAGAAGGCTTCCTGTGAAGATGGTGTAGTTTTTTTTCCAGTAGCACTCGCGACTGTCAGCTAATGCGAAATGCCTTGACTGACATCAGGATTGAATTCCTCAGATAAAGGCTCTTTTGCTGAGGAATGGTATAGAGCAATTTTCTCTCCCAATTCATCTACTCACGTGCGGCTCAGTGGTGCATCAGGAATGACTCGTTTCCCGGATTTGGTCGATATTCATGGATCCTTGCAAGATATTAAACACATCGAAGGTGCTTTATCACAAAGAGAATTGGATCAATTTGGCGATTACGTTGATATGATAGGTACACGCATGAGTGTAGAGATCAATGGTACACCTCAGACAGTTCAAGTTCAAACAGTTAGGTATGCTTTTTTGAACCCTGATGGAGTCAGTGCGAATGCTGCCTGGATGCACAGAAATCTGAGAGCTGGCGTTGCTTTCGAAATATTTAATCAACAAGGCGATAGGTTGATTGTCAATAGTGTTGGCGTGTTTCGTCCCGACGGTACACAATTTGCCAATCTGGATTTTCTAATTTACAGCACGCAGTTGAATGCCTGGTTGCGATAAAGAAACAATAAATAGAAAATATATGAACATTAAATTAGAGATGAGTATCTCAGGAGCAGATAATGCACTTTTAATAAGGCTTGTTTCAAAACAAAAGGTAATCCGGTAGAAATTTTCTTAGATGACCAACCTTTCCAGGATAATGTTTTGGAGCTTGAGAAATTACTGGCAAATTATCGTAGAGAATTATTTTTACGCTGGACGGATAACAGCTATTTGATAATCAAGCGTAACCTGATTATACTAATCGTACTACCGGATTTTGACTTGAAAACTCGATAGTGTTAATTTTTAACTGATAACATTAAGATTATATTGATAGGCCCAAAGTTTGAAATGTAAATTTAACATATACTCTTTTTTAGAAAAAGATAAAGTTTTGCGTACAAATCTGCTAAACCTTTGTCTAATAGTATTG
>JANRIC010000211.1:0-6614 GCA_033765345.1 Microscillaceae bacterium | reverse complement strand
GCTTTCGGTTCGGGAGAGTACCGCCCTGGTACACTGGTAGGAGATGCCTTGCTGGCACACGAACTCGCACACGTGGAGCAGCAAAAGGGAGCAAGCCTACAGGCTCAAACCAAGCTGGAAATGGGAGGTGCGGAGTATAATGCTTTGGAGCAGGAGGCGGATGAGGTGGCGGTGGGGGTGATGGGACATATTTGGCACGGTGGGAGTTCTTCACAAAAACAAACTATTCGCCCTCAAAGGAAAACCGGATTGAGCCTGAGAAGATGCTCAAGAATGGATCATGAAGCATTGCTGCAATTTGGGCATACACGTCTTGATACGGCAAGTGGCCAACAAGTTGGCACATGGAGAAGATCCACAGAACTAGGCCTGATTACTCATCCTATCAGAGCCGACGAAATGATTTTAAGGGCAGGAAGCCAAGAAGGAACTTATGAGGAAAATTTCAGTAGTCCTCAAAACGCTGCCGCTTATGCCCATACGATTATAGCCAGCAGGGATGCTCAGGGAGCCTGTATTATCCGGCATGAAGGGCAATACCGGATATATCTTATAGAAATGAATCCCTCGCCCCCATTCACCAGAGGTGTGCTTGAGCATGAAGGTGGGCTTTCAAGCTCCCAGGTGTCCACTACCGATTCTGAAGTAGTAGGCGTAGTTAATTTTGTGACCTCTGACGGCTATCTGGTTCCTATCAATCACACCATAAGAGATCATTCTAATCGTTTGGATCCAGATGCAATACGCACCTCAGATATTGAAATAACAGGATACCAACAAGTACTAGAGGATATTCGATCAGGTAGAAATGTTGGTCTGAGTTCGGCAGGTTATATAGCACTTTTCAAAGGTATGCTGAGGGCAAACGCCTTGCAGCAATTAAGAGAAAACAAACAGAAACTAGACCAAGAACAAGCAAAATATAGAAATGACCAAAGCGATAATGCCGAATGGATCAGGCTCAGACAAATCATTAGGCAAGATCAGGAGATCAAACAAAGGGAAGATCGCCTTGCAAGCCGATACGCCATCCAAAATGCTGCATTAGGTAGGTTAGAAGAAGTTTTACCTGAATGGGAAGCTTCCAGCAATCCTATGGTAATGAGCCAACTGGAGACTTTTAGAACCATGAGAGAAAGTCTGGTTGTGGAGGTAGCAGGATTAAGAACAAATTTGGATGAAGCCAGACAGGGTCGTGCCCGATTAAGATTGGAATATCCGCCCCTTTCTGTAATAGATGTGACAGAAGTTTCAGACAGTACACCAAACAGCTTAATTTACACAAGAATTGTATCCGGCTTCAACGAAGTAAGGCAGATCATAGATGATGTTATGATACGTATTCACGAGGAGGATATTCCATTAAGCAAGCTGGGAACAATCGTCACGCAGACCAAAGAACAGATGGGCATAACTTCTGAAAGAAGAGCACAGGGAGATGATCTCAGTGTAGCCGTGCTGAATTGGCTGGATTCGGAAGATACCACAGAATCTATCATCACCTGGACAGGTACCATCTTGAGCCTGGTGCTGGGTGTGGCCGCTATTATTGCTTCGGTAGGTTGGGCAATATTCTTGGGGCTGGCCGGTAGTGCTATTGGGTTGGGTACTGCTGTGTATGAATTCGAGAGAGCCGAAGATTTGTATGCTGCTTCCAGAGCAGGCGAGGCTACTGGAGGGCATTTGGTAGAAGACCCTGCCGCCGCAAGATTTAATTATATCATGGGTTGGGTGAATCTACTGCTGGCAGGCCTGGATTTGGGTTTGGCTGCCCGAGCTACTTCTACGCTGATCAGAAGCGGAAGAATAGCCGAAGAACTTGCTACAAGTTTGGGTGGAAGGGTATTGAGAAGATTAAGACCCGAGCAAATCACCCGCTTTGATGAAGCCATGCGCCTACGCCGGGCCGGAGATTTGGAAGGTGCGCAACGCATTCTGGATCGTTTGCGTACGCAACTGGGAGATGAAGTTTTTACCCAGGCAGAATCCCTTTTTGGTAGGTCTAGCAAGGTTCGCCAACTTTTTGGTGGCCTGAGTGGATTAAGCGAAGAAGCCCGCCGGGCATTGATGAGCTTGGATGAAGCTATTTTGGATCGTTTGCCTGCTTTGGGAAGCACATCAGTAGAAAATATCGGGCAGTTTATTCGGCGAAACGGCACTGAGGCGGCTGTGATGTTGAACAGAATGGGAGACAGTGCCTTGGGAATAATCGCCAGAGGAGGAAGAGAAGCAGATTTGATATTTGATTTACATAACAGAGTACTTCGGAGAGTACCAGCTGGTGCTACCAGTACTTTAGATGCCAGTGCCCTTATACAACTTAGTGACCCTGCCGTGGTGAGGCAATTGGAGAGCGCAATAAGCTTACAGGAATCAAGAAGGCTTGCGGGATTAGAGGATTGGATAAGTTTTAATGGACCCAAAGCAGCCGCAGAATTTGAAGATGCTCTGCTTGAATTGAGAGAAGCACAAAGATTAGCAGTGACACATCCTGATGAGGTGGTGCATTTAGGTATGGAAGTACACGCTCCTACTTATCCTGGTACAGCCAATCGTGCCCCCCAATTTGATCTGGCTGCCAGAGATGCTTCAGGAGCTATTGTCAGAAGTGTGGAAATGACCAGAATTCGTAGTTTAATCCAGAGTGCAGATGATAGTGCTTTAACAGAAGCAGTACGCCATGCCGCAGATAAAGCGGCAGTTCGCCACCGTATTGGAATACCTGTTGAAGGAACACTTGAAGCTTCTATAGAGATGGGTATAGATGTGGGGGTCAGTGAAGGAAGAACTCGTGTAACACGACTTGCTGATGGGACAGTAACCATCGCAAGACTTGACACTGGGGCTGTCTTCAGAACTACCAACATATTTGATGATTTTGCCCGTAGAATTTCCTCAATTCTAAATAGTCAGTTCTTAGATAGAATTAACCTATTAGATAATGGTGGAAATATACTAGCAAGCTATGAAAGACAGGGTACGACCTGGAGTAGAATCAGATGATTTAATATAAGAATGATATGCAAGTAATACAACATTATGACTTTCCCGGGCGGCTAACCTCCCTAAGGTACTCATTACCTGAAGCAGTAAATTCTTTAGAAAATATTACTGAGATTGGATTAAAGGCTATTACTCAAATCACTGGAGAATATATTCGCTTCTTTTGTGCAGACGTAGAACTGGGATTTTTTGATCGGGAACTTTTATATCCATCTGATGATCTGCCTGAAAATAAAGCCCACTGGCTTCTTAAATCAAAAAATATTCCCGCTAATTTGATATGTGACCAAACTTTTATAATACAGAATATTGTATTAATGGACAACCTTGAAAAATCAAGTCTTTTAAATACAATTCGATTCATTACCCAACAAAATCAGCCCGATTATGAGGGAAATAATATTATTTTATGGAAGAACATTTCTTTCAAATCTGTGAGCGTACTTTTAGCAAACACTGAGAGAGAGTTTATACAAATCCAAAAGGGAAATAGATTCATCGAGTATCCCGTAGAGAAAAAAAACGGTCATTCTATAACGTACGGACCTTTGATAAATTATGCTCTGGAACCTCCTTTGAGTATTTCCCTAAACAATAGCTATGGAGAAGATATCACATTAAATCTTCATTTTTTTTGGTCTTATTGGACAGATAAAAATATGGAAGGAGCACATTTTATGCAAAAGAATATACACAGCTTACAATCTGAAGGATGGCAGATAATCTCCTCCCCGAATTCGCCCGGATAATGAATCAAATCGGTTTAAAACCTATAAGTTTAAAATGATAGAACTATAAAATAATTTAAAGACTACTATTGATGTCCTCTGGTGTTATACGGATCAGAAAAAAGTGTATGTTTTTACCCATCCTTATTGATGTAAAAGATAACTGTTGGATTGCTTTAACAGGTCTAATTTTTTTTGGCGTGATTTATCTTTTGCTCAATCGCCAACAACTTTTCAAACCCTACCTCATCCCCCTCACCTGGATTGACCGTAAAATCCAGCTGATTCCCTGGGCGATTTGGGTGTATATCAGTGTGTATCCTGTTTTGATGCTAAGTTTTATTTCTATCAATGAAATCATTCAAGTAAATCAAACGGTGTATGCCTTTGTATTTCTATTACTGGTTTCAGGAATTACTTTCTTTTTTTTTCCTACGACGATTGTGCGGTCAGAATTTGAAAGTTCAGATTTGAGTGGTAAAGTCCTGGCATTGTTCAGAAAGCTGGACAAACCTCAAAATTGCCTCCCTAGTTTGCACGCATCCTGTACGGTTCTTTTTCTTTTGGCTACTTTTGATGTGGAGGTGTTCCGATTTTATGGAATGTTGCTTTGGTCTCTAGCACTCCTCTGGTCTACCATGGCCACCAAGCAGCATTATTTTTGGGATGTGCTGGCGGGAGTTTTACTGGGAGGATTAGCCTATGTTTTATTCTTTTGTTGGATGGTGTATGAATGATAGATAAGAATTATTTTTACAAAAAAGGTAAGTAATCGCATTTTCAAAAGTTTTATCATGTAATGTATGCCCCAAAATACCATTCAAGTATTTAACAGACACATTCCCTCTTTTCATTTCTTCGGACTGCTGGGTTTTATAGGTGGTACAAGCCTGGGAGTCTTTTTGGCATTTTACCAACAACTTCCACTTTGGGTTTTGGGGCTGATGAGCTTGGTCGGTGTCTTGCAGCTTTTTGCCCATACCTGGCTTCAAAAAGTTATTACCGGAAAAGAAGATTTGGTCTATTACCGCCACGAAATCGCTATCCTTATCTTATGCACAGGCGCGTTGTGGCTCATAGATCAGCCTGTACTTCATTTTTTGGATATTAGCCTGCTGGGAGTTGGCGTGTTTTTGGCATTTGGGCGCTGGGGCTGTTATCACGTGGGTTGCTGCCACGGCCGCCCTTGTAAAGTGGGTGTACGATACACCGAAGCGCATGCTTTGGCAGGTTTTCCGCAGTACTATGTAGGCATAAAAATTTTTCCAATTCCTCTGGTAGAATCCTTTTTTGTGACTATTACAGTGATCATCGGTATTTGGATGATTTTGCAAAAAACTACTCCAGGTACGGTTTTAATTTGGTACACTTTATTTTATGGAAGTGTTCGGTTTGTACTTGAGTTTTTCAGAGGTGACCCCGAACGACCTTACCTTTGGAATTTCTCAGAAGCACAATGGACTACGCTTATGCTTTTTATAGCAAGCCTTTTCCTAAGTTATGTCGGTTTGCTACCTTATTACATTTGTCATACCTGGGTAGTGGCTATATGGATTCTGGGTATGCTTGCATGGAGTGTTTACCATAAAATCGGGAATCCTTCCCTACATAATTTATTACATCCGCAACATATACGGGAATTGGCTCAAGGATTAAAGCAATTATCCATTCAAAATTCAACTTTCAAACCCTCCCAAAAGCCGCCTATCTTACTTTTCAAGACTTCTCTGGGGCTAGTCGTTTCTGAGGGCATCAGCGATGACCATAGCAAGCAAAAAATCCGACATTACACCCTTTCCAGTCATAAACCTTCATTCAAAATGACTGAAAAAAATGCTCAGATTACGGCTGATTTGATTTTATGCCTACGAAAACACAAAAATTCAACTTACACCATGCAAAGCCCTAAACAAGGAATCTATCATATTGTCATAAAAACAAACACCTAATCCCCTTACAAACATAAATGGTAAATAAATCTCCCACCAGCACAAAGAAAGCCTAGCATCCCCTTACTGCCAAAGGCAAATTGATTGATTTACAAACGATCTAGTATTTTGTACTAAAATGATAGCTTCCTATTTTTTTAATTTTTCCATATTGTTATAATTTTATACTCAAACCGAAGTGGTTTTCCGAGATTTTAGCTTTTAAATCATTAATAATCAAGCTAATCAATCAAGAAAATCAGGCAAATCACTTCAATCTGGGTATAAGTCCATCATATTGAGCCTCTTACTCAAACTTTTGCCAAAACATCTTCTTTATATCAACCAACTTTCCCTATATTTACCCCTAATCCTAAAAATACAAACCTTGAAAAAATCAAGCTCCAAACCCTCAAAACTCCTAAACCCCCACGATAAATTCTTTCGGGAAGTCTTCTCAAGAAAAGAAGAAGTGCAAAGCTTTCTCCGGGGCGCATTACCCAGCCCATTGCTCCAAAAAATAGACCTCGACTCTCTGCAAAGAGAAGACACTACCTATCTGGACAAACTGCTCAAAGAACATTTCTCGGATGTGGTCTATACCTGTATCTATCAACCCGATATCCCTATCCAAGTCGCCTTTTTGTTGGAGCATAAATCTTATGTACCCCATGAAATGCCCGTTCAATTTCAATTACTCAAATATATGATCGGCATTTGGGAGCATAATCAAAAGCAAAAACAGCCACTCATGCCCGTCATCCCCATCATCGTATACCACGGCAAAGAAAGCTGGCAGAAAAAATCCCTGACCCAATACTTTGAAGAGAAGCTTAACCTACCCCCTGAAAACCCTTTAAGCCGTTTTATACCTTCCTTTGAGTATATCCTGACCGATCTTTCCGCCTATCCTGATGAAGAAATCAAACAGCTTTTTGACCTGGTTTCCCTGCAA
>JANRIC010000104.1:0-21373 GCA_033765345.1 Microscillaceae bacterium | reverse complement strand
CCACCGATGGGACTCTCTCAATCACTATCTGCTCGACGGACACCTCGAAATTGATAATAACCTCACCGAAAATGCCATCCGACCCATAGCACTGGGTCGTAAAAACTACCTCTTTGCCGGATCACACCAGGCTGCCCAAAGGGCTGCCATCATTTACTCCTTTTTTGCTTGCTGTAACAAGCATCAGGTCAACCCACAAGAATGGCTCATCCATACACTTGACAATATCATGGACACTTCTATACAAGAGCTGCACCTACTCTTGCCAAAAAACTTCAAACATAAGCAATAATGAAACCAGTTTTAGGGAGTTAAGGGATGGTCTTGCTTAGAGGCATACCCCCCAGTAAAGGCGGCTGCTAAGCAAACTGATACAGACCTAAAAAGTAAAAGGGACAGATGAAACAATCCCCTACTGGTTCGACTTTTCAACTCGCACCTACTATTAAAAGAGTTTCCTAAACGTTCAGAAGAACATCTTTTTATTAGAAAGTTTAAGTTACGCTGTGCTCAACTTAAGCTAACAAGGAGGCGGGTTTCGGAGTACTAAACTGGCTACCAGCAAAGTACTTGCATAGAAGCACAAAAATCCAAGTTCGCACGTCAGCCTGTCTGATGCAAAATTCGTTGTTAGGCGACAATTTTCTTTCCTATGATAATGTACTCGATACCTTCATGAGTTAGTAAAACTTCCAATTTAAAATAATTGAATATTTTTTTTAAAACATGAATATCAAATACGTGGTGATGCAATGCTCTATTCTCAAAGTTTTTCAATGACCTTTCTCTAAATTGTTCTAAACTACCTGCGGGCTTATCCATTTTCAAATCATGCAATTCTAATATTTCTTCTAAATGAGTTAAATCATTTTCTGCTATATTATTTTGATAATCTTTTAACAAATGAGAAAATTCAGTCACTGGGCGATTGTGATCAAAGCAATATTTTTTATTTGGAACTACAATAAGCACTAAACCGTCTTCTTTAATAACTCTAATCCACTCCTCTATAGCTTTTAAAGGATTTGCAACATGCTCTAAGCAATTAGAAGAAATAACAAACTCATATTTTGAATTTGGGATAAGGCTTAAATCTGTAGCTTCTGAAATGTATTGAACACCATTTTGGTTGTTATAATAATTGTAATTTTTTCCACCTTCAATATTTCCTTCCCATATCGTGATGTTTGAAAAATTACATCCGTCAAGCTCTTTCACAATGTTATATAATGGAATAAAACCTCCATCACGAAAAATTCCGCTGGGTCCTCCAATTTCTAATCCAGATTTAGAGATGAATAATTGTTTTACATAGGCAAAATTATTTATTCGTTTTCTCATTATTTTAGACAATACTCTTTTGAATAAAAATCTAACTCCATAGTTATTTAAAACTTCAAATACTCTTTTCAATTTTTTCATATTTTTCCTTATGTAAAATACATCAATTAAATTATTTTCAATATATTAAAAGTACGCAATTGTTTGGTTGTCTGACAATTTCTGTGAAAAACTATATGACATCTTATCCTAAATCCTTCTTCTTCAAGGAGAAAGACTTTAAAATCAGGTATTAAGTTCCCTTTTCCACGTTGGAGAAGGGTTGGGGATGAGACAAATTTACAAAAAATGTCAGACAATCCTTTTTCATACTGCTATCAGCTTTTGTAATATAACAAGCAAAAACCCGAATAAGCTATCCGGGTTTTATAGGAATTAACTTCATCTAAAGGACTAATTCACAAAATACATCTTGGTGATAAGACCTTCCTCTACCACATACATCACGGTTGTTTTCATGGGTTTGGTCTTTTTGAGGCGCGTAATTTTTATCTCATCCTTCACCTTGTTGCCGTTTACGCTGCGGTCTATCAGTTCACAATACAAATCAGGGGTATTCTCAAAAAACGATTGATAGGAAGCCCTCAACTGATCTTTTCCCTGATAAAGTACTTGCTCAGGAAACATCAAGACTTCTACATCATCGCTAAAGCAAGCGACAAATCCTTCTAAATCCCTGGAATTATAGGCTTGTAGCTGTTTTTGAACTACTTCTTCAGCAGTGGGTATTTTTTTGTGCTGCACCGACACCGGGTCAATAATAATAGCTTGAGTCTGAAAACATATCAGAACCAAAACACATACGCTCAGATTTTTAAGAGACTTTTTCATGATATTATAATGGGTTAAATGGTTTATTAATAAACGACCTAAATATAGTTCAACTTAATAATATAATTATGACTAATCTACTGGCAAGGAAAAAACCTATATCTATGACCGTTTTAAAAATATAAACCATTCATCTGTGAAAAATTACAATAGATAGATAAAACCATGGCAAAAACTAAGAAGCACGATTTAATTTTTAGATGAATCTAAAAATATTTTTTAAGCTATTTGAATTTAATTAATTTTTAGTATTTTTGCAATGATTTTAAACTCAAAGTAATGTTTTCTAAATGGATACAAAAAAAATAGGCATCATATACGTTATTTTTCTACTTTTCGGGATTTTGACAAGTGCTTGTGATTCTCCCAATCAAAAAAAAGCACCCAAATCCAAACCCTTGGTAGTAGCTACCACAGGGATGATTGCTGATGCCCTAAAAAATATTGTCGGTGATGCCATGCGTGTACAAGCGATTATGGGTCCGGGTGTAGACCCTCACCTGTACAAGGCTACCCGCGAAGATTTAAGCTTGTTGCGTGAAGCGGATTTAATCTTTTATAATGGATTGCACCTCGAGGGGAAGATGGGAGAAGTATTGGAGAAACTAGCAAGACAAAAACCCATATTTGCCATTGGTAATCAGATAGATACAAAAAAACTCCATACCATAAGCCCTCAATCTGATGCGATTGACCCACATATTTGGTTTGATGTATTGCTTTGGAGTGAAGCCATTCAAATAACCACCAAAGCCCTCATCGAGTTTGATCCATCCAAAAAAGATCTATTCACCAAAAACGCAAACCAGTTTCTTAAAAAACTCCGTGATCTGGATGCGGAGGTTCGTGAGCAAATTCAATCCATAGACAAAAAAAGGAGGGTGCTCATCACTGCCCACGATGCTTTTGGATATTTCGGACGAGCCTACGATATAGAAGTACGGGGTCTTCAGGGCATTTCTACCGTCTCGGAGTTTGGGCTTAAGGATATTTCTGATCTGGTAGATTTTATCGTAAAAAGGAAAATTAAAGCAGTTTTTGTAGAAAGCTCGATCCCCAAGAAGTCGCTCGAGGCTGTAGTACAAGGCTGCCTACAGAATAATCACCCTGTCAAAATCGGGGGCACGTTGTTTTCTGATGCAATGGGTGCCGAAGGAACTCCTGAAGGGACATACCTCGGTATGCTGCGCTACAATGTTAAAACGATCACCGAAGCTTTGAAATAAGATATGGTTTGTTATAGGCATATTTTATGATTCATCGGTCAATAAACCTTTGCTCAAATAGATTTATTTGATGAATTATCCCTAGCTGATGAAGGCTTTTGTACTCAATTCAAAACTTGAAAAACATGACCGTTTTGCTGAATGTTTGAATTCTGATTAAATTGATAGAAAATATGATACAACAAGTTGAGAATCCGGCTCTTGAGCTGCACAACGTAACCGTTACATACAGTCAAAAACCGGTTCTTTGGAATATTGATTATACACTCCCTGCTGGCAAGCTGGTAGGAGTAATTGGCCCGAACGGCTCAGGTAAAACCACCATGATTAAGAGTATTATGGGTTTGATAGCCCTTAATAGCGGTTATGTCAAAATATTTAATAAAAACTTATCTGAGCTTCGCCACAGGGTGAGTTATGTGCCTCAGCGAGGTTCGGTAGACTGGGATTTTCCGGCCAGTGTATTGGATATAGTACTGATGGGGCGTCTAAAAACGCACAACCTTTTTAAGCGATTTTCTAAAGAAGATAAGGAAATCGCCCTGGAATGCCTCAAAAAAGTAAAAATGGATCATTTTATCAAAAGACAAATCTCCGAACTCTCAGGCGGGCAACAACAAAGAGTCTTTCTTGCCCGCTCATTGGCTCAAGAAGCCGATTTGTACCTGATGGATGAGCCTTTTGCCGGAGTAGATGCCGCCACCGAAAATGCCATCATTGAGCTGCTCAAAGAAATGCGTACACAAGGCAAGACCATTCTGGTGGTACATCACGACTTGCAAACTGTCCGGGAGTATTTCGATTGGCTGCTGATGCTCAATACTCGACTTGTAGCTTCGGGCACTACGGAGCAGGTTTTTACACCTAATTTTCTGTATGAGACTTATGGGGGCAAACTCAGCATTCTAGCCCAAGTAGGTGAACTGGTCAAAGAAAAGTCGCATCCCCTAAGAGAGAAGTTCTAAAAATTGACAAAAAGATTTTTATGATTGATGTACAAGATTTAATTGATTTTTTTCTTCTCAGAGATCCCAATGTGCGTTGGGTAGTGCTGGGTATTATGCTGATGTCGGCCGCTTCAGCCGTAGTAGGAGTATTTGCCTATTTGCGTAAAAGAGCCCTAGTCGGAGATGCCGTTTCTCACGCCATTTTGCCGGGGGTTTGTGTGGCTTTTTTGGTGACAGGAATTAAAAACCCCTGGATTTTACTGGGTGGGGCTTTTCTTTCGGGGTATTTTTCTCTGTGGTGTATCAACTTAATCTCTAAGCATTCCCGCATCAAGCCTGATACTGCCATTGCATTGATTCTGTCTGTGTTTTATGGTGTAGGGATTTTACTGCTTACTTCCATTCAAAACTCCGGCAATGCCAACCAGTCGGGTTTGGATAAATTTCTTTTTGGAAAAGCAGCAGCTTTGGTATACGATGATGTATTGGTATTCTCATTTTTTGGAGTGCTGCTTATTCTGGTAGTTATGCTTTTATTTATCCCATTTAAAGTGATGGCCTTTGACCGAGATTTTGCTCAGTCAAGCGGGCTTCCTGTCAATGCCCTGGATACGGTCTTATCAGTCATGACCGTACTGGCGATTACCATTGGCATTCAAACAGTAGGAGTGGTGCTGATGGCTGCCCTGTTGATTACACCGGCCGCCAGCGCACGCTATTGGACACACAATCTGCGGATCATGGTCATTCTGGCAGCCGCTATCGGAGCTTTTTCAGGGATTTTGGGTGCTTTTGTATCTTATGAATGGGCAAAAATGCCCACAGGACCCTGGGTGGTCACCTTTTTATCGCTTATCGCTGTAGTATCTGTTTTGTTCGGTACGCACAAAGGAGTCTGGGCTAAACTACGACAATTGCACAGAAATCGCCTGAAGATGCTTGAAGAAAATATTCTGAAATGTTTTTATCACCTGGGTGAACAAGACCATTCTTTTACAATAGCCCGCAGCCTGGAAGAAATTCAGGAAAAACGCCTTTTTGAGCTTAGACAGCTCAAAAAAGGACTTAAAAGATTGACCCGAAAAAAACTCTTGCTTTTGCATGCAGATAAATATGCCCTTACAGATCAGGGTATGGAAGAAGGGAAACGCGTCACCCGAATCCATCGCCTTTGGGAATTATACCTGACCAAGCATCTCCATCTTGCCTCAGACCACGTCCACGAAGATGCCGAAGCCATTGAGCATATCATTACTCCTGAGATTGAAAGAGAGCTGGAAGTACATCTTAACTTTCCCAGAACCGACCCGCATCAGACACCCATTCCATACAAATAAATGAATACAACCAAATCTGTTGATCCGTAATTTACTTTTTAAAAAATTAATCTTACAAAACCTATGGATACCTTTTGGATTATACTTACCGGAATACTTGTTGCAGCCTGTTGTAGTCTGCTGGGCTGCTTTTTATTGCTTCGTAAAATGGCTATGGTCGGAGATGCCATTTCACACGCTGTCCTACCCGGAATTGTAATAGCCTATCTACTAGCCCAAAATCGTGACTCCTTGCCTATGCTTATGGGAGCGGGTGTGTTTGGAGTTCTCGTCACTGTACTCATCGAGACACTTCACAAACAAGGCAAAATGCAGATAGATGCCGCTATTGGGGTATCATTTACCTGGCTTTTTGCCATAGGAGTCATCTTAATTTCCCTGTATGCCGGTCAGGTAGATTTAGACCAGGATTGTGTATTGTATGGTGAGATCGCTTATGTGCCTTTGGATACCTGGAATATTGCCAACCGTGAAATTCCACGTACCGTTGGGATCCTAAGTATCTTATTGCTGGGTATTATTGCATTTATCGTGCTGGGTTATAAAGCCTTATTCGTTACAACTTTCGATGAAGTATTTGCTGCTTCTATGGGTATCTCTACCGCCTTTTGGCATTATGCGTTGATGAGTGCCGTATCTTTTACCACAGTTATGTCTTTTGAGGCCGTGGGTGCTATCCTGGTAGTAGCTTTTTTGGTCGGTCCGCCAAGTATTGCCTATTTGCTCACCGATAATTTACGCTGGATGCTGGTGCTTTCCTTACTTTTGGGGATACTTACTGCCATAACAGGATATTATCTGGCTGTATGGATCAATGGATCAATTGCCGGAGGGATGGCCGCAGCCTTGGGTGTAGAATTTGGGCTAGTTTTTCTTTGGGCACCGAAATACGGCTTATTTTTTCAAAAAAAGAAAAAAATTCAAAATATGTTTTAAAAATAGTACTTTACATTTTTTTTTATAAATCCTGCGTGAATCTGACATTCGTCATTAATTTATTGGGAATTAATAGTTAACTTAACACAAAATTTTACATTAACAACCCAAAGATTATGGAAATGCTAACCACACCCCAAAATCATCAATCCATGATGAAAAAACTGAATTACTATCAAAATGAGATCAGTTATTATCAAAATCGACTGAATGAAATAACTGCCTCTGAAATGGATAGTGAAATTCTTCATTTGGCTAGCCGATTTCAGGAAGATTTCACCCGAAAGTTGGAAGAAATCAACACCTATCGCAGCAGCTCCTCCGAAGCCCCAAATGAAGTCCAAGCTGAACGTGTCGCCCTAAATGCCCCTCAAGAGGGTTTAGAAAGGTTTGTAAAATCTTACAAAGGTTTAAAAACCTGTTTTGATTTGTTCTTACAAGACGTAAGTTCCATACAGTCTTAGTAGACGTCTCCCCGTTTCCTTCTCAATCCTCTTATAACCCGGTAAGAGGATTTTGGAGGGAGTCACAAACTTTGAAGCTTTTATTCTTGTTGAGATATTTTCGGCATTTTGCTAAAATATCAGTTATCTTTGTGCCTTTATGAAATCAAACTGGATAAAAAAGCTTCAACAACGTTGGGGATTGCAAAGTATCAAGCAGGTAATACTGGTTTTGGCAGTATTTAGCTGCACAGGGTTTAGCGTCTTATTTTTAAAAGAACCAATCTTGTGGTTATTTGGCTTGGATCATATTGCCTCATCCAGCCTTAGATTTTTGCTGTATCTTTTGATCATTTTACCAGTTTATCAGGTATTACTTTTGGCTTATGGTTTTTTATTCGGGCAATTTCATTTTTTTTGGAACTTTGAGAAAAAAATGTTTCACCGCTTGGGAAAAATGATCACATCTTTCCAACGCTCATAAACCAGAAAATACAGCAATCGTACGGTTAGTTAATTATGGGTATCTTTAAACTCAGCAATATCCAGTCGCCTTTTGGAAGCATACCAAAAGATATCATATTTTTTTCCCCCTTCCAAATGAAAAAGCACGGTACTGGGCGCAAGTCCGGGAGTAGACACTTTCAGCAGGGAGTTTTTACCTTTTAGCTTGAGGATCATCCATTCTTCGGCGTCCATTCTTTGTTTTTTCCACTTATTGTTTTTAAAACTCACGTGTACCAAAATATCCATATAACTTTGGTTATAAATCAGTACTTCATTGGGTGAGATAACTGACTGAGGACTTTGTGCTTTGATCATAAAAGCACACCCTATTATCAAACAAGGAATTAGTAGTAGAGATTTTCGCATAGGCAAGTATGTATGATGATTTATGACAATATAGCAAAATAATCATAAAACACAAAGCTTACGCTGAATTGCCGCAAAATTTATTCTATAATTCTGGTTCCTTCATTGTCTACTTCTGTAATCTGACTGCTGGACTCTACTCCATATTTTCGGAAAGTCCTCAGCATGGCATCTTCAATAAACCGGGCTTTTTTCATGTCATTCGTAATGGCAAAAATGCTAGGACCGGAGCCTGAAATCGCCAGCCCGTCTGCACCTGCACTGAGTGCATTCCTTTTTACTTCAGAAAATCCAGTAATCAAGGGAGCGCGGGCAGGCTCAATGATCTCGTCATTCAGGCTACGAGCAAAAAGGCTGTAATCATCTTTGGCAAATGCTGCCGTAATGAGGCAGGAGTTTGCCATATTAAACACAAAATCCTTTAAAGGCACTTGTTTGGGAAGAATATCCCGAGCTTCTTTGGTCAAAACAATAATCTTCGGAGTGACCAATATGATAATCAAATTGCTGATAGATCCGATTTTGGTGACATCCAAAGGCAGACAGGAACGAGTCAAAGTAGCCCCGCCAAGCAAACAAGGAGCTGTATTATCTGCAAAAAAATCCCCAGAAACGTGTGCTTCTGCACGTGTGGCAGGCAAAATAAGTTCTTCTTTACTGAGCAAATTGCCAAAAAGGTAATTGGTAGCAAAAGCGGCCGCAGCCGCAGAGGCAGCACTTGAGCCCAAACCTGAGCCTGAAGGCATTCCTTTTTTGATTTTTAGCTCTACACCTTCTGTAATATTCAAGGTATCTAATACTTCTTGGGCAGCTATACCTGCGGTATTTTCCTTGGGATCACTACTCAAAGGAATATCCGACTCAATGGAGCTAATCAGTACTCCTTTTTCAATTTTTCGTGCCTCTACAATATCGCCGATATATTTTACAGATAAACCCAGCACATCAAAGCCGGGTCCGATGTTTCCGATAGTTGCCGGGGCAAATACTTTGATCCATTCACTCATTCCTGATAGGTATAATTATTTAAAGGATTTTTCTTTTTGTATTCAGGTATTTTGCAGTAGAAAATTCTTAAAATAGGTATAATCGTTGGGCATGGCTATTGAATACCCTGTTTTTTCCTGAATTGCTTGCAAAAATGGCGTATTTTCAGGAGAAATGGATAAACTATCCTCAATTGTTTCAGGAAATTTTGCCGGATGTGCCGTCTCAATGATTACTTTTTTGAGATGTTTGAGCTCAGGGTTTTCAAGTTCAAACTGTTCAAGAGCCAGCCAGCCGATTGCTCCGTGGGGCTCGAGCAAAATCTGATATTCCCTGTAAACTTTTTGCATCGCAGCCAGGGTTTGCTCATCCGAAAAATCATACCCGCTGAGTACTTCCCGCATGGCATGCAGATCTGGAGCTTGGAATACATTGCCTGATTTATCTACTATTCCTCCAAAAAGGTGAAAATACCGCGCCAGATTGCTGGGGTTACCTACATTCATTGCGTTAGAGACACATTCGAGAGAAGGAGATATTTTATGGTATGCTCCAGTTTGTAGAAATTTCGGAAAGGCATTGTTGGCGTTGGTGGCAATCAATATTTTTTTGACAGGAAGCCCCATTCTGCGGGCAATTTCGCAGGCCAGAGAATTGCCCAGATTCCCGGATGGAATGCTAAAAACGAGCGGCTCCCAAGCACGACTTATTTGCAAATAGATATACACATAATAGATCGCTTGGGGGATCAATCGTCCGATATTGATTGAATTGGCAGAGCTAAGATTCAATCCTGAAAGTTCAGGATCGAGAAAAGCTTGTTTGACAAATGCCTGACAATCATCAAATTTGGCATCTATAGAAAGAGTAATCACATTATCGCCGATGGTTTCCAGCTGATGTTTTTGGATAGGGCTGACTTCGTTTTTAGGATACAGAATATATACTTTAATCCCTTCCAGCCCTTTAAATGCTTCTCCTACGGCACTTCCTGTATCACCAGAAGTAGCCACTAAAATCGTAATTTGTTGGTTGGGTTTGCGGTAATAATCGAAGAGGCGCGCCATAAATTGTGCGGCAAAATCTTTGAATGAAGCCGTCGGACCTTGATCTAGCCTGGCTATAAAAGTATTTTCTTTTACCAATTCCAAGGGAATCGAGACACCTCTCTCCCACTTAGGATTGGGTGCATAAGTGGTCTGAACAATATTTTTTAGTTGATCTGCCGGAATCTCTTGACGAAGAAATAATTCAAGGATGTAGTAAGCTAGTTCGTGATAGGCTCTTCCACGTAATTGTTCGAGAGCAGAAAAGTCAAGTTGGGGAATTTGATTAAAGACAAACAGCCCATCGTCAGGAGCCAATCCTGTGAGTAATGCTTCTTGAAATGAGAATCTGCCCTGGTTACCATTTTGCAAATCCTTGTTAGTGCTTTGATAAAAGAGTTGGTAATTGGTCATACGTATAGGATAAGCCGAAAAATTAAAAATTCAAAGGGTCAAAGTATTTAAAATGTCCATTCATACGAATAATTTGCTTGGTACGCTCCATTTCATTGATCACCGGAATGGCTTTGTTGAGGTGGTCGATGAGGTATTCCTGTCTTTCGTTTTCGGTTTCTAATTGAAGGATTTCATATTCCTGCTCAATGGATAGCCCTACTTTATGGGCTATTTCAAAAGACACGATATTAAATATCTGTTCGCTGATATTGACATTAATCTGGAGAATATCATACAATTCACTGACTTTTCGGATTAGTTCATTCTGCGTATTTTGATCAAAGATTAGGTCAGTCTTAATCATTTTTACGAGCCCTCCGGCATACAGGCGATCATCGAGAGGATTTTCAAAAGTTATCATTTTGAATACTTGCAGCCCACGTGTTTTAATATCCAAACGCCCGTCGTCGTATATGCGTTCTATCTGGGTGATATGAACCTCGGTACCATAGTCAGCTACCTTATCGTCTATGAAGGTAGGAATTCCGAAGGTCAATGCCTGATCTTGGCAGTCTTTTACAAGTTGTCTGTAGCGTGGTTCGAAGATATGCAGATTTAGTTCTTCATTAGGGAAGACGACAAGATTGAGGGGAAATAAAGGAATTATTTTTTCCATTTTCGATATCTGTAAAACGGTACACTATCTGCAAAATTAATAGAGATTTTATTGGGGAAAAAATAATTTTCCATTTCAGTTTATTTTACTTCCTGAATGATCAAACCCATGGTGATCATACCTTTGATGGGGTCTTCTCGCATATACTGTTTGAGTTTGAAAGTATATTTACCAGGTTTGGGAAAGGTATACCGGGTAAGTTTTGGAGGGGGGAGTTCGTGGCTGAAAATATCCCCCAAACCTGCACCGAAGGGTTTGCCAGTTTTGGCATTAAAAAGCGTAATATTTTGTAATTCTTTATCCAGTACTTCACCTTGTGAGTTTTCAAGGTAGAAGTTTACGTAGAGATTACTATAAGGGTAGGAGATAGAGTTTCTGATAAAATAATAAAAATTATAGGTTTTTTGGGCTTCTTTGATTTCAAAGTCAAAACTTAGCACCGAATCTACAAACCATTCCGAATTGGGCAGGTCATAATATTTTTCATAAAAATTCTGACTCTGGCAGGCATTTAAGCAAAATGCCCCCAGGATCAGATAAAAAAGGAAGAAGCGATTAGACGTAATTTTCAAGGTTTAGCTTTTTTTATTATTAATTTTTTTATTGGGTTTTCTTTTTTTTCTTTTTTTATTTTTGGACAAATTTTTTGCGTTATTGGCGGAGGAGTTCTCGTTTTTGGGTGTTTTTTTAGAAATTTCTTTCTCGATGATACTTCCTCTTGTGGTCTCGATGGGTTCGAAGAAATCTTCCAGAAGTGTTTCAGGGACTTTACCTTCTTTATTCATCTTGACGACAATCTCCACCCTGGCAATGGGAATGGGATGCCAGATGGTTTCATCATTATATCCAAACCACATAATTTTCTTAAAAATATCGGTTTTGTAGAGGTGAGCCGGTCCTTTTTTGGTTTTGAGGGGTTCTTCTACCGTCGGAATATCTTTAAGAGCCTCCATGTAGGTTTCCAGTTCATAATTCAGGCAGCATTTTAAGCGTCCACATTGCCCGGAGAGTTTGCTGGGATTAAGAGATAAATTTTGGTATCTGGCTGCGGCTGTTGATACACTTTTGAATTCGGTAATCCAGGTTGAGCAGCACAATTCTCTGCCACAAGAGCCAATACCCCCAAGGCGGCTGGCTTCCTGACGTAGGCTGATTTGTTTCATCTCGACACGGATTTTAAATTCGGAGGCCAGTAATTTGATCAGCTCTCTAAAGTCTACGCGGTCATCGGCCGAATAGTAAAAAGTAGCTTTGGTATTATCGGCTTGGTATTCCACGTCGGAGAGTTTCATCTTGAGTCCTAGCTCACGAATAATTTGCCGAGCGCGGTACATGGTCGGCATGTTTTTTTCTTGGGTCTGCTCGAATTTATCCAGGTCTTTGGAAGTAGCTATTCTTAGAATGGGGAATATTTCTTCCTGATCACTGATTTTTTTCCTCAGCATTTGAAGCCTTACTAGTTCACCCTGGAGCGAGACTTTACCGAGGTGAAAACCATTTTGCATATCCACCACTACGTGATCGCCAGTGGTGAGGTCTAATTTTTGTGTATTTCTAAAAAATTCTTTTTTACCGTTTTTAAAGCGTACTTCGACAATATCAAAACCATCGATGGAGGGAATTTCCATATTGCTGAGCCAGTCAAAAGTATTCAGCTTATTACATCCTCCTGTTCCGCAAACTCCATTATTTTTGCATCCTCCTACTCCGGATTTGGTTTTTTTATTGGCTGTTGAGCATCCTCCGGAGGCACAAGTAGAACATCCCATAGATTTAAATTTAATTCATTATTAATTATTAAATAAATTAACTTGTTTCAGGTTGATTTTAAATTGGGTATATTTCTGAGTCAAAGCAGGATTTCTTATCACAATATATTTATATGTATACACGATTTAAGATTGGTGTAGCAGATCCTGTCCAATATCTTTTCGGAAATACTTTCCCTCGAATTGAATCAGGTTGGCAGCTTTTTGGCATTTTTGCATTACTTCTTCCAGGGTATCCCCTTGTGCAGTGATGCTCATAACCCTACCTCCATCCGTTAAAATCGTATTATTCTTTTGTATTGTACCTGCATGAAAAGGGATCACATCCTCACTAAGTATATCTAAATGGGATATTTCTTTTCCTTTTTCATACTTTCCCGGATACCCTCCAGAAACAAGCACTGTTGTAGCTGTGATTTGATCTTTGATAAGAAGCTCAAATGCAGCCAGTCGTTTTTGTGCAGTTGCCCAAAGCATTTCTCCGAAATCGGAAAGTAGTCTAGGCATAACGACCTGAGTCTCAGGATCACCCATTCGAATATTGTATTCGATCACATAGGGTTCTCCCTGCACATTGATGAGTCCGAAAAAAATAAAGCCCGAATAATCCATCTTTTCAGCTTGTAAACCTTGCATAGTAGGTTGGATGATTCTGCTTTTTACTTTCTCCATAAACTCTTGATCAGCAAAAGGTACGGGCGAAACGGCACCCATACCGCCAGTATTAGGTCCAGTATCTCCTTCACCAATTCTTTTGTAGTCTTTGGCTTCCGGGAGGATTTTGTAGCCGTGTCCGTCTGTCAAAACAAAAACCGAAACCTCAATACCGCGAAGAAATTCCTCGATGAGTACTTTGGTACTGGCGGCACCAAATTTTTGCTCTTGCAGCATTTCCCGAAGATGCTGTTGGGCTTCGTGGAGGTTTTCTACAATGATAACCCCTTTGCCAGCGGCAAGTCCGTCTGCTTTTAATACGAAGGGGGGTTGAAGTGTAGTGAGGTAAAGTAAACCTTCTTCCAGGGTGTGGAGTTCAAAGGTACGGTAAGTAGCTGTAGGGATTTGGTACTTTTGCATAAAATACTTGGCAAAATCCTTACTTCCTTCGAGTGCTGCTGCCCGGCGGTCGGGTCCAATTAGATAGACGGATTGCAGCGCCTCATCTTCCCGGAAATAGTCTTTAATTCCTTGTACTAAAGGCACTTCCGGTCCGACCAATACCAATTTAATTTGATTTTGGAGTACAAATTGTTTTATTTGATCAAAATCTTCAGGATTCAGAGGTACATTGGTAGCCACTTGAGCGGTTCCGGCATTACCGGGAGCGACAAACAATTGATCACAAATGTTACTTTGGGCGAGTTTCCAGGCGAATGCGTGTTCACGCCCTCCACTTCCTAATATGAGAATATTCATTGGTTTTCAGAGTGAATTTGGCAAATATACTGAAAATCAGTATATTTCAACATTAGTTAGCAACTTCAGACAAAAATTTCACACGCATCAGGCGTAGTTCTTCGTCCGAATACTCATCATCGCCCAGAGCATCAAGGGCATCCTGGATACGGTCGGTTTCAGCACTCATAAAATAATCAAAAATTTCCTCCTGACGTTCTTCTTCCAAGATCTGATTAATATAATAATCAAGATTGAGTTTGGTTCCGGAGTAGCAGATATGCTCGATTTCGTCAATTACCTCACTCAGGCTGATATTCTGTGACTCAGCGATTTCTTCCAAATCCACTTTACGATCAATCTGTTGGATAATAAAGATCTTCAGTTTAGATTTTTTGACTGTAGATTTGACTACTACATCAGAGGCTGTGATAATGTCGTTGTCCTCCACATATTTCTGGATCAATTCCAGGAAAGGTTTGCCGTATCTTTGTACTTTGCCTACTCCTACTCCATTGATTTGTGAAAGTTCATCTTTGGTAGTTGGGTAAATGGTAGACATCTCTTCGAGTGAGGGGTCTTGAAAAATGGCATAGGGAGGAAAACCTTTTTGCTTGGCTACTTTTTTACGCAGGCTTTTGAGCATATCAAACAAAACGGGATCATAGGCATTATTGGGATTATTCGCTCCAATTTCAGAGGCTTCCTCGTCTTCTTCCTTAAGTTTGGAATAGTCGTGATCTTTATTCAATGATACGTGGAAAGGGTCTTCTAGGAAGTTCAATCCGCGTTCGGAAAGTTTTAGAATGGTAATATTATCAATGTCTTTGGCCAGGAAATTACTCAACAGGATTTGCCTTATCATGGAGTTCCAGTATGCCTTATCCTGTTCTTTACCTTTGCCAAAAATATCAAGTTCATCGTGGCGATAGCTTTGGACATAGCTACTTTTGAGATCGCCCACCAGTACATCCACCAAATGATCAATCGGAAAGCGTTCTCCGGTTTGTTGGACAGCCTGCAGAACCCAGATAATTTCGGTTTTGGCACTATATCTTTCGGTAGGCGTTTTACAATTACTACAATAATCGCAGTTTTTATCCATAAACTCTCCGAAATAGTGGAGGAGTTGTTTGCGGCGACACACCCCGGATACTGAATAATGCAAGACTTCATGCAGCAGGTGTTTGGCATTATCTCTTTCCGTAACGGGTTTATCTTTATTAAACTTTTCAAGCTTGCTGATGTCATTGGGGCTAAAAAACATAATACAATCTGCATCCAGTCCGTCCCGACCTGCCCGTCCGGTTTCCTGATAATAACCCTCCAAAGATTTGGGAGCGTCGTAGTGAATCACAAAACGAACGTCTGGCTTATCTATTCCCATACCAAAAGCGATGGTGGCTACGATTACATCGGCTTCTTCATTCAGAAAGGCATCCTGGTTATGTTCGCGGACAGAAGCATCGAGACCAGCGTGATAAGGCAAAGCTCTGATATCATTGACCCGAAGTAATTCGGAAACCTCCTCTACTTTCTTACGGCTGATACAATAAATGATACCAGCTTTCCCTTTTTGGGTCTTTAGATATTTGATGAGTTGCTTTTGAATACCTACTTTGGGTCTTACTTCATAATAAAGATTGGGGCGATTAAAAGAAGTCTGAAATAAGACGGCATCCTCCATACGGAGGTTCTTTTTAATATCCAGTTGGACTTTCGGGGTGGCCGTAGCTGTGAGGGCTATTACTGGCAGATCGCCCAGATCATCGATAATTGTCCTAATTTTACGGTATTCAGGTCGGAAGTCATGCCCCCATTCCGAAATACAATGTGCCTCATCGATTGCGACGAAGGATATTTTAGATTTTTTAAGGAATTCTACATTAGCCTCCTTACTCAGAGATTCGGGGGCTACATACAGTAGCTTAGTCTCCCCATTTAAAATATCTTTTTTAACCTTAGTAATTTCACCCTTATTCAGTGTAGAATTGAGAAACTGTGCATTCACGCCGACTGCATTGAGCTGATCTACCTGATTTTTCATCAAAGCAATCAGAGGCGAAATGACAATGGCAGTTCCTTCTGAAATGATTGCCGGCAGTTGATAGCACAATGATTTACCGGCGCCGGTGGGCATAAGTACAAACGTATTTTTTTTTGAGAGTATGCTATGGATTATTTCTTCCTGGGGTCCTCTAAATTGATTATATCCGAAAACTTCCTTTAACTTTTCTTTGAGATCAATTTTTGCTGTTACCATCATATGTCTAATTACAAAATCAGTGATTCCTGTGAGCTTATAAAGTTCCAATTTTAAAGTAAGTTATAAAAAAAAGTTAAAATACAAGCAAACAAAAATCAAAATTTAAACATTAAGTAATATTTAAAATACTTAAAGTGTGATTTTTTATTTGGAGAATGAAACAAAGTTAGGGATTTTTCAAGTAATAACACAAGGATTAGGTCAGGAACTATAATTTTGTGTACTTTTAATTTATACACTGTTTATCAGTCTAAAACTATTTCACAATGATTAATCATAATAATTACGCCGTCATTATGGCCGGAGGGGTTGGCACCCGGTTGTGGCCTTTCAGCCGAACCAACTATCCCAAGCAATTCCATGACATTCTAGGCACTGGAAAAACCCTGTTGCAGCAGACTGTTCATCGTTTTCGAGAAATTTGCCCCATAGAGAATGTTTACATTGTTACCAATCAGATATATTATGATTTGGTCAAAGAGCAACTCCCCGAACTTATGGATGATCAAATACTCCTTGAACCCGTAAAACGCAATACGGCTCCCTGCATTGCGTATGCTTGTTATAAAATCGGCCGAAAAAACCCTCAAGCCAATCTGGTAGTAGCCCCCGCCGACCAAGTCATTTTACAGGAAGATCAATTCAGAGATGCCCTATTGACAGCCCTGAAAGCTACTGAAAGCCAAGACATCTTGGTTACGTTAGGAATCAAACCTACCCGCCCCGATACTGGCTACGGCTACATTCAATTTTTTGAAAATGACGATCAGGTTGTGAAAAAAGTAAAAACTTTTACCGAAAAACCTGACCTGGAATATGCCCTTAAATTCCTGGAAAGCGGTGATTATGTATGGAATGCCGGTATTTTTATCTGGAACGCACAAGCCATCATGAAAGCATTTAATCAGTATATGCCCGACCTAGGTGAAATTTTTGATGAAGCTCAACCTGCATTTTATACTGAAAACGAAGCAGAATCCATTAAAAAAGCCTACTCCCTTTGTAAAAGTGACTCTATAGATATAGGTGTCATGGAAAAAGCAGATAACGTATACGTAATCCTTTGCAGCTTTGACTGGTCTGATCTGGGAACCTGGAAATCTCTTTTTGAAAATTCAGTAAAAACACCCGAACACAATGTAGTCACTGGTAATGTCATGACCTATGACACCGAAAACTGTATTATCAAAACTCCAGAAGACAAATTGGTGGTCGTTCAGGGACTTGAAAACTTTATCATTGCCGAATTCGATGGCGTACTGCTTATTTGTAATAAAGACCAAGAGCAACGCGTCAAAGATTTTGTGGCTGATGCCAAAAATAAAGGCAATCACTTTGTATAAAAACTAGAAGTGAGGTATCTGGTACGGACTCTTAGCCCATACCAGACACCTGTGATTTATTCTACCATCTCTACTTGTCTACAGCCTTAGTTATTTTAAGATTTATATGTTAGATTTACAATCATTCATTCATTCATCTTAATTTACTATGGCTGAAAACAAATGCACGCATCTGGAAAATTTTGAAGTAAAAACCCCTGACAAATACGTTTGTGAGGAATGCCAGAAAACTCGCAGCCGCTGGGTACACCTGCGCAAATGCCAAACCTGTGGCCTTACGCTTTGCTGCGATTCCTCCCCCAATAAACACGCTTCTAAACACGCGCACGAAAGCGGTCACCCGGTTATCATCTCTGCTGAACCCGGCGAATATTGGGCTTATTGTTATCCTGATCAAGCTTTCACTTTGATTCCTGAATTATGGTAGACAAACAAAAAATTTTGAACGAATTCATCCGTGTCAAAACCGAACTCATCCATACCTTAAGAACTGAGCAAAAATCTAGGCTCGAGGAAGTCTCTACGGATGATGACACGCAGAACAATCTCATGGAGAACCCTCTCGAAGAAACCATGGCCGCCTTAGAACAATCTTCCAGATCACTCGACCGACTTGCCCTGGAATTAGATCATTTAAAAAAAATAAGTGCCTCTTTCAAGCACGAAATCGTTGAACCCAACGCTCTGGTAGTCACAGACTATGGCAGTTTTTTGATTGGAGTGAATCAATCCAAACTCATCTTTGAAGGGCAAAATTATTATGGTATCACTACCGAAGCACCACTCTATCAGACGATCAAAGACCTTAAAGCAAACGATGAGTTTATGTTACTTCAAAAAAAACATAAAATTCTAGCCATTTACTGAGTACTCTTTGCCCATCTATGGTGTTATTGATGTAAAAAATTTATTCAATCACGTAAACAACTCATACTTTTATGAATACAAATATTGGAATCCCACACGAACATCTGCAAGCCATCTCGCTCGAGCTCAACAAAGTACTCTCAGACGAATTTGTGCTTTATGTCAAAACTCGTAATTACCACTGGAATGTAGAAGGAAGTAATTTTATGGAAATGCATAAATTCTATGAATCTATGTATGAAGAACTCGACGAAATCATAGACGATGTAGCCGAGCGAATCCGTGCGCTGGGGCATTATGCCGAAGCCCGTTTGATGGATTATACCCGCCTGACCCACTTGTCAGAACCGGAATCTACCAACCAACCCAAAGAACAACTACAAAACCTACTGGTAGACCACGAAACCATCATCAAGAATCTGCGCAAACTCATTACTTTATTTGCCGAAGAACACAAAGACGCAGGAAGCAGCGACTTTGCCACCGCATTGATGGAAAAACACGAGAAAATGGCCTGGTTTGTCCGTAGCTATTTGAAATAAAAACCTAGGGCTACCCAAGGATTGGGTAGCCCTTTTTTAGTATTTAAATTGTTATTCATTATCTTTATAAAATGGGATATAGTAATTTTAAAAAGCTCAAATCGGTTACGGAAAAATTCAATCTGAAAGCTGTACGTGAAAGGTTATTTCCACAAATTAATCCTATTGAGCCAAGTGCCTGGCTTGAAGAAACCTTGATGATCAGCGAGTTATTGCCTCTCAATAACGAGAAATCCAAATCAGAAAGAATCGTTTCTCCGGTTTTGACGGAAGTAGCCAGGAGCTATATAGGCAATATTTCCTTTTTTTCAGGAGATGAATTGAATGTCAAATCTGAGGAAGACCTATCTGGTGCCTGTGATTTTTTCTTTACCCTTGTACCCAAAAGCCCTTTTATCGAGGCCCCCATCATTTCCCTGGCCGAAGCCAAAAACGAAGACATGGAGCATGGACGCGCCCAATGTGCCGCTCAACTTTACGGTGCCAAATTATTCAACGAAATGGAAGGACGTGATCTACCGGTACTCTTCGGTTGTGCCACTGATGGGATAGAATGGCAGTTTATGCGCTTTGAAAACAATACCTTTCTCATCGATACCAAAATTTACACCCAAATCCCCGAAATCCTGGGTGTATGGCATACTGTGGTGCAGTTTTTTTTGAAATGAGATTAGATAATGCACAAAAAATACATCTGAAGATCTGAGGAGAGAAAATATTTATGGAGACGAAGAAATTTAATAACATTTTCTGCCACTTATCAAAAAGCCTCCTTCACATTCAAATAATAACCTGGTAGCTGTGAGCCGAAGCCAAAATCTATCCTGATATTCAAACGCTCTTTATTAAAAGCCAAAAAACGAAGCCCCAAACCCAGCGACATTTTCAGATTTCGGGGGAATGAATCCGAAAGCTCCTCTCCTACTGTACCAGTGCCTGCAAAAAATACCATGCCCCACCTTTGCCAAAATTTCAACTTGCCCGGCTCAGGTATCCATTCCTTCCGAAAGAGCGGCAGCCGATACTCCAATTGCATCGCTACCAGGGTCTTATCCCGAAACCGCCCCTGATAATGCCCCCGCATAATCACATCTCCGCCCAGCAAAGCAAGAAAATCAAAAGGAGGATCGCCCCAGTTTTTCTCTATCAATACCTGCAAGGCAAGCAAATGTCTGTGATTTAGTAAGGGTTTAAACGCCCGAAAATCTAGATTGAGTTTGGTAAATACAAAATCACTGCCCAACCACGATGGATAGGTCGTCAGGTCGGCTTGCAGATAAGTGCCCTGCCCCGAATTGATGACGTGATCCCTCCGATCCCAGCGCAGGAGCAAACCCAGCCCCGAAACCGTACCGCCGCGATTGCCCGGAATAAGCCCGTCTACTTCCAAGAGGCTTTCTTCACCAATGGTCTCCGTGATTTTTTGATTGTTAAAAACAAATCGCCCTCCCACAAAAAAATTTTTGCTCACTTTTCTGAAAAAATCCTGCTCTACTTGAATAAGTCGACTGGTATAAATCTCCTCAGCATCCTGCTCTGTATTAGGTCCGATCCCATAAAAAAACAAAGGCACACTTGAGAATTCAACGTGTCCGTCCAAAATATACCGATTTTGATTGAGATATAATTCGTGAGAAAGCCTGGCCTTGAATTGATTATTGATCGTGTAGCTGATCGGAATTTTTAGGGTAGATAGCTGTGTTCCTTCGCCACCTAGTTTAAAAAGTTTGGCACCAATTACTCCCAGCCGAAGCGAAGTTTCGGGGGCATACACAATAATAGGCAAGACCAAAAAACCCCGCTTTTTTTCCTGTAAAGTATCTTCTCCAACAACAGAAGTAGCTCCTTTTTCCTGAGCAAAATCCTGGGATTGTCCTCCACACATACAGCCAAATAATAAACATAGAAGCAAATAGCCTTTTTTCATCATATTTTGCACAGCTTTAAAATGCAGAATTATACATTTAATTGGTGATTTACTATTTTTTAGATGACAAATTTGAGAAAAAAGATGTTTAGAAAGAGCTTTTTGATGTTTTGAACCGCAATTTTGACCAAAAAAAAGAGCTTTTTGATGTTTTGAACCGCAATTTTGACCAAAAAAAAGAGCTTTTTGATGTTTTGAACCGCAATTTTGACCAAAAAAAAGAGCTTT
>JANRIC010000077.1:0-18267 GCA_033765345.1 Microscillaceae bacterium | reverse complement strand
CGGCGGGGGCTGTCTAGGCGTTGGATGCTGAAATGCTGGGCAAAGTAGTTGTCGCCTTGCTGTATCTGGAGGCTGATGTATTGGTAGACTTCCTGGTGATTGCGGAACTTGCCGGGATCAAATACGGGGATGCCGTTCTGGATGTCGTAGGGCTTTTCTTCGGTTTGCTCAAGGTTTTGCTTGTGTGCTAGGAGTTGGTCTAGTGCCTGACGTTCTTCGGGGTTTAGCTCGGCTTTGAGTTGCTCGAGTTGCTTGGTGTATAGGCTCTCGGTGGTCTCGGGTTTGGCGGTCTGGGTCTGCGTCTGTGTTTTTTCGGGGCTTTGGTACTGGGCTTTGAGGTGTTGGGCATAGTCGCGGGTGGGCAGGAGGATTTCTTTGCCGATGTGGTACTGGCTATGGTCTTGTTGGTTGTGGATGTTGTTGAGCAGAAGGATGTCTCGATAGATTTCTTGGATGAGTTCCTGGTTGGTATAGCGGTATTCGTAGCGTCCACTGGGGCTTTGGTAGGGTTCTATCTCTTGCGGGATATCATAGTAGGTGGCGATGATGGCATAGAGGGATTCGGGTTCGTAATTGGAGCGTTGGGTGGGGTCGATGTGGCTCATTGCTCCTCGGATGCGGTGGCGCAGGGGTGGGTCTGGTTTCAGGGCGGCTTGTTGGCAGAAATATGCCTGGATAGAGGTCTCGAGGGGCTGTCCGCTAAGGTGTGCTTTTAGTTGCGCTTGAAATGTGTCTATGGGGCTTTTGCGATTTTTAAGGTCTAGGTATTGGTTTTCGTCTTCGTAATCGTTCTCGTATTCCGAGTTGGATTTGTGTGTGTAGTCTGGCATAGCTTAAAAGGCTTAAAAATGTGATAGTTATGTGTTGATTCTTCCTCAAAAAATAGTTCTCCGTCCCTATTACGAAGTTAGGAATATGGCGCTAAATAGGCAAGTGTTTGGGGGGATTTTTTTTGCTAGGTTTTCGATAGATTTACTAAAAAATGACATCTGCTTAAATCACATGTATATGCAATAAAAATACTTAAACCTAACACTTAGAGTCTAATGAAATCCTAGAGTTTTTATCTAACCAGCATTAATATATTTGGACATTCGCCAGATATTAAAAGTATTTTCATTTTTCACCTCTACATTATCCATGATCTTATTCACCAGGATCAGACCAATACCTCCTTTTCTTCTTTCTTGGACAATTTTTTTCAGGCTGGGGTTTTTGTATTGGGAAAAATCAAAATTATCAGTGTTTTTATGGATGATCTCGAAAAGAATCAATTCCTCACTACCTAGGATGTTGATCTCAATATTGATGTCGGGGTTACAGTCATGTGCATGGATGATCAGATTAGAGCAAACCTCATCCACTGCCAGGATTAATTGATTGGTTTCTATTTCAGAGAGGGGATACTCTGTAAGAACCGTCTGAACGAACTCCCGAATGAGTTTGAGATTATCGCGCAAACAATTTACTTTAAAGTGATGAGTCATTTCTTAAATGTTTAGCGTCCTCTTTGGAGTCGGCAATGTTAATAAGTTTGTTGAGACCCAAAATCTCGAAAATATTTTTAATCTTATCACTCAATGAAAACAAGGCGAAAAACACATCATTTGCTTTAAAATCTTCTATATAATAGACAAATACCCCCAAACCCGCAGAAGAAATGTAGTTGAGATGCATACAATCAATAAGGATATTTTTTTTATCTTCTGAGATTGCTTTTTCAATGGCTTTATCCAATATAATAGAAGATGCCGCATCTACATCTCCGTTAATTTGTATAATATGAAAAATATCTTCGTCGAGAGCCTGTATTTGCATAATAATTTTTACGATTTTAAAACAAATTAAGTTTTCAAGCAGAATGACTAAATTTGAGTAATTTATAGGTTCCAATTACATCAATCCGATGAAAAATCTGTTCTTATGTTTTTGACAAATTTGGAATAATTTTATTTATAAGTATGATTAGCTGGATATGTGATAGGTACTGAAGTATTTTTTTAGCAAATTTCATACAAAAAAAACATTTTGAATCTTTATGGATAAAGTTTTAGAATCAATATTGCTCAAATCGCAGTATACGCCTCGTGAAATGTATGAGGTACTCAATCAAAATGGCTATATCGGGCAAGAAAAGGCTAAAAAGGCGCTTTGCCTGATGGCTTACCGTCATATCAATCGCCTTGTAAAGCTCTACCTTAAAAATATTCCCAGAGAGCACTTACCAAGTAAGGAAAATTATCTTTTGCTAGGTCCTACGGGTTCAGGTAAGACTTTTTTGGTAGAGTTGCTTTTTCAAAAAATTCTGGAAATCCCTACAGTAATTGTAGATATTACCAATTTTTCGGAGACAGGTTATGTAGGTCAAGACGTGCCGTCTATTCTGACTCGCCTGATTCACGCTGCTGGAGATAAACCTTTTTTGGCTTCTTTTGGAATCGTATGCCTTGATGAATTTGATAAAATTGCCTCAGGGCAAAATTCTGCGGTTTTTTCGGGTGCAGGTACTACCAAAGACGTGACCGGTATCGGCGTGCAGAGGGAGCTTTTGAAGATGCTTGAATCTTCGGATGTGGATGTACCCTTGAGTATTACCCATTCTACCTATGGCGACCGGGTCACTTTCAATACAGCACACGTAACTTTTGTGGCTTGTGGTGCTTTTTCAGGATTCAGGCAGATTCTTAAGAGTAAAGAGCAAAACATTGGCTTTGGGAAAAATCAAAAATTTCTCCATTCGGGTATTTCTACTGGGCTTTCCAGGCAGGAAGTGGAAAAAGCCGTCAATTTTGAAGCGTATGGATTAATGCCTGAGCTGATTGGTAGATTTGCCAGGATTATTCCTTTTGATGCCCTTTCAAGAGAAGACCTCAAAAGAATTTTACACGAAAATACCATTGTCAAATATCGATACGAATTGATGCTAGATGGCATTAAATTGCAGGTAGAGGATGCCGTGTATGACCTGATTATTGATAAAAGCATGGAGCGAGAAACAGGAGCGCGGGGATTAAAATCTTATATCGTAGAATACCTAGAGGAGGCCTGTTTTGAAGTTTATTCTTCTGAGAAGAGATCGATCAGATTGTTTACAGAAAAAGACCAGATCGCCTGGGAGATTTTATAAGCTTCTCAAAGGCGGATACCAATTACTAGTAGATCGTCGGTTTGAGTGCCGTTTCCTTTCCACTCCTCAAATTCTTCGGTAAGTTTTTGCAGTTGCTCGCTCATGGGTAAGTGACTGATAAGAAGTAGATAATTCCGAAAGCGTTTGCTCATATACTTTCTTTTTGCCTGCTCGCCGTATTGGTCTTGATATCCATCTGTAAAGATATACAAGGCACTATTGGGAGCAGCCTGAAAGCTGTTAAGCTCAAAGATTTTGTCGGATTTATACTGAGCACTTCCTACCGGAAATTTTGAACCTTTAATTTTGTCGACTTCTCCATCGTGGATATAAAATAATGGATTGTGTGCTGCGGCAAATTCTACGTGCCGTGTTTCAGTATCGATACTGAGCACAGCCATATCCATTCCGTCGTGAATCGGTTTGCCGTCTCCACTACGTTTTTGAAGGGTCTCGATGAGTTTTTTATCCAGTTCACACAATATTTCGGAAGGATTGAGCGGTTTTGAGGTATTGATGATTTCATTGAGAAGAGAGTTACCGATCATCGTCATAAGGGCGCCGGGTACACCGTGTCCGGTACAATCGGCTGCAATGATAATTTTTCTTTGACCTTGTTCGTGAAACCAATAAAAATCACCACTGACAATATCACGCGGGTGAAAGAGTAAAAAGGCATCTTTGAAGTGAGTCACGATATGCGCAGGATTGGGAATAATGGCTTCCTGAATTCTTTTGGCATATCGGAGGCTTTGGGTAATATTTCGGTTTTTATCCTCAATCAATTGGCTTTGTTCATAGATTTGATCTCTATTTTCGCGGATTTGCCTGTTTTTGAGGTCTAGTACTTCGGTAGCTTCTTTCAGTACTTCGTTTTTGTGGCGAAGCTCCTCGCTTGTTTTGACAAGGCTTTCATTCATAGCTTCAAGCTCCTCGAGGTTTTGTCGAATTTCCTCTTCATTGGTTTTAAGATCCAGGGCTTTTTTACGATTTTCCTCTTCTGATTTTTTGAGAATGCTGTTTAATTGTTCCAGTTCATTTTTACTTTGATGGATTTCTTCCCATTGACGGGCTGTGGTATTGACTACGGGGCGAAAAATAAAAAAACCTTCCAAAACAAGTACAAAAAGTGTTATTAGAACCAAATAAAATTCTGTGTTTTTGGTCTGGTCTAATTTTCTATTCACTTCCTGATCATATTTAAAAGTGATGGTATTCATCAAATCAAGATAGTTATCTTCGTGGTATAAAAGCGAGTCAAGTAAACCAGTAATTTTTTGGCTTTGTAAACTATCTTTTTCTGGGGAGGAAAATCGGCTGATGCGTGTACAAAGAGATTTCACAGATTGATAATGTGGCTCAATCTGCTCAAACATACGTTTGATGGTCGGGTTATTTTCTTGCGGTAGACCCAGCGTAATGTCTCCAAACTGTAAGCCTTGATGAAACTGCTCCCATAACGCCAGTTCTTCTTTGAGAGATTCTTGGTATTGTTTGAATTGAACGGGGTTTTCGGTTCGGCTGAGTAAAAAAACGACTTTAACGATTTTCTGGCTCAAGGTTGATTGTTGACCGGATATATTGATGATTCGGGCATCATTGGTTTTTTCTTCCAGAGAATAATGTACAATGAAATAACTTGCCAGGGTTAGGAGAGCGATTAGCCCTAAAGCAGCGAGGTAGATGAATGTGAGTTTTCGTTGTAGTGAAAAATACATAGTTTAGATGAGAAGCAATAATATGTCCTTTCTAACGAATAAGTTTGATTAAGTATTTACTAAAAATATATTTTATATATTGGGGTCATTTTTTTAATTAATATATGACAAATTTAGTGATAATTAGTGAATAGAAAATTATATTTTTGGTTTATCTCATAAATACTTTACAGAGGCATGTTTTTCAAGAATTTTTAGTATTAAAAATATCTAAAAAAAAACATCAAAAAACGGAATCTTTTTTTAATCCCTATTGTATAACTAATCTGTAACTTGTACTTTTGCAAACTTTTTAAAAAAACAACGAATAAATGAAAGCACTTGGAAACCATATTCTGGTTGAATTTTATGATTGTGATCGTGAGATCCTCAACAATGTGTCGTATATTGAGCAAACCATGCAAGAAGCTACCATCAAAAGTGGGGCAACTATTGTAGGGAGCCATTTTCACACTTTCAATCCTCATGGAGTGAGTGGCGTGATAATTATTGCTGAATCGCACTTGTCGATTCATACTTGGCCTGAGTATGGTTATGCAGCGGTAGATATTTTTACCTGCGGCGAAGTGATTGATGCCGATAAAGCATTTGTACACCTCAAAGAAGGCTTTAAAGCCGGACATACCTCTACCATCGAGATGAAAAGAGGTCAGTTACACGATATCGGAGAGTTGCACCACAAACCCTTAGAGGCTGTTTAGATAAGCATGGAAAAGTGGTTCGACGAAACCCTCGACGAAAATCTATTTAATATCGGGGCGCGCACATCTATCAAAATCGGTAAGACTTTATTTAAGGGGGAGAGTCCTTTTCAATCTCTTGAAATTGTTGAGACGGCTCGTTTTGGCAAAATGATGCTTTTAGATAATTGTATCATGCTCACCGAAGCCAATGAGTTTGCCTATCACGAGATGATTGCTCATGTGCCCATGTTTGCTCATCCCAACCCAGAACGGGTGCTGATCATTGGAGGTGGTGATGGAGGTACTGCCCGTGAAGTACTCAAACATCCCAAGGTCAAAGAATGTGTGATGGTAGAGATTGATGCGCTGGTTGTTGAAAAATCTAGAGAGTTTTTTCCGACCATTGCTTCGGAGTTGGATAATCCTCGACTTACGCTTTTGATTGAAGACGGTGTCAAATATATTCAAAATAATACCAATGCTTTTGATGTAATTCTGATCGATTCTACCGACCCTGTCGGTCCGGCAGAGGGTTTGTTTTCGGCTGAATTTTACCGTCAGACGTATGCCGCGCTCAAAGAAGACGGCTTATTAAGTGCTCAGGCAGAAAGTCCTTATTATTTCCAAAAGACACAAAAAGAGCTTTTTGCGGTATTAAGGGATATATTCCCTTATGTCAGTATGTATTTATCCTCGATTCCGTTTTATCCAAGCGGCACCTGGTCTTTTGCATTTGCTTCAAAAAAGTATCAGGAAATGTCTCAACCCCGTTTGGAAGATATTCAAAGGATGGAAGGTAGCTTGAATTATTTTAATGAAAAGGTGTTTAAGGCTTGTTTTGCCTTACCCAATTATATCAAGAAAAATATCGCCTGAGAACTAACGGCTTGAAAAGTTCTGACCTTTGCGTTTGGCTTTTTGGTCTTTATCAAGAATGCGATGATCATCAAATCGGTGAGGAAGGGGGCAGAATCCTGTCCCTTTTTCCTCCTGAATCGTGTCAGGGTCTTTATTTTCGGGCAATTCTTTGATGATTTTTTTAATAGCTTCAGCATCTTCTTTTTTGAGATACCACTCCGGAATAGGTTCATTATCTTCATCACCTTCCAAATACTGTTTTTTGATCTCTTCTTGTGTAAGAGGCTGATATGTTTCTTCCTTTTCTTGATTGCTTGGCGTATGATTTTTGATGGCTGGAATGGTATCATCACGATGCTTTAAAGGTAAGGTAATCTCATTTTCCGAAGTATAGGCGTGTAAAATTTCACCTTCGGGCTTATTCTTCAGGCTATCGGACGCAGTATTGGTAGGAGGCTCATCAAAAACAATGATATTGTTTTTTCGGTCTGAATCATCTTCTATGATTTTTTCTTTCTCAATCCGGTCTTTTTTCTCGGTGCGGAATAATTCTCTAAAATTATTAAAACTGGCTGTATGCAATAAGCTGAAACCGGCCGTAGTGGTAGAAGAATTATTCAGATTGACGCTATTGTTCAGGTTTTGATTGGTACGGTTATACATTTTGATGCGGTATTTTCCACCAGGACTGAGCAAATACTCAATAGTCCAATCTCCCACGACACTGGCAAAATCGGCTTGGTTCTGATGGTTTGTAAAACCTCCGTCACGAGTGATACGCAGGCGACCGTCTAAAAGACTATATGAAAGGCGCAATTGGAAAGTATTAAAATCATTGGCATCCAGATCAACACTGAGCTCGAGGTTTTCATCCACTTGAGAAATCCAATTGCTGAATTGATTGGAAATCAGTTCGCTCAGACTACTTCCGGCAGTACCCCCTACACTTCCTCCACGAAACGAGTTTGGTGGTGATAAACGATTGAGTATCAAAAGACTAAATACTTGTCGGTTTCTTTCCTGTTCGTCATTTTTAATTTTATTATCCAATTGATAGATAGAAGTTCGGAGTAAGGTATTGGGTGTTTTTTTAGCTTCCTCCAAGTCTAATCCCAGGCTAATTTCGGGGGACAGAAAATTTCCCTTGAGATCCAACAAAGCAGCCACAGGGTAAGGGCGGCGGTATTCGGGGTTTTCAGGGTCACTTACATTTTCAACGTCGATAAAGGGTTTAAGAGAAACCACTTTGTTGTAGGTTGCCCGAATGTCCAGTTGGCTTTCATACACATCCCCATTAAAAGAAATGCGGCTTCCGGGCTCGATATTAAATCCTTTATTGACCAGGTTGGCAAATGTAAAATTGTATTTTCCTTCCTGAATGGTATAAAATCCGAGGATACTAAAATCTCCTTCTGTATCTACTTCCATCTTTACGTTTCCGTTCCCGTTTCCGCGAATGATATCACCAGCTTTCTGATCAAAGATAATTTCAAATTCGGCATCAGGGGTGATGTCCAAATTAAAGTTTAATTTTAAACCCCCCAGTTCCATTTTTTCAATCATTGTGCTATCTGAAAAAGAATCTTTTGGGCGAACAAACTGAATATAATCACTCTGGACAATTTCTTCATAACCATCCAGAGGAAGCGATATTTTAGTACCTTTTCTGCTTCTGGCTTTGATATTCATTTGTAGGTTATTGATGTATCCGGCGATGCTCAGATCTCCGGAGCCAAATGCAGCACCATAAAACAGGCTGTTGTCCTGCGCCCCTGTATTCAGTAATTGAAAATCGTAGAATTTTGCTTGCAACTGTAAATAAAAATCTTTATAGCTATCGTGGAAAACCTGCGCTTCCAAAGTGGCGGGATTGCTGTATTGGTCAAACATCAGCACATCTTGGGTGATGATCTGATCAGGCTCAAAAAGCACGTCTCCTTCAAGATCGTACGTAGTATTGAGATAATCGAGGCGAAAACGCCCGTTTCGGATTTTGGTTCTGCCTTTGACCAACGGGGACTTGAGTGTTCCGCTGATATTCAGAGACCCGTCCAAAGTACCTCGAAGATTAGAAGCGATTCCTTTGATAAAGGGAGATAAGATTTCTATATCAGTGCTTCTGAGGTCTGCCCTAAAATTCAGGCTGTTTTTTTCATTACTTGGGGTATAATCTCCGGTCAAAGCCAAGATATAACGTCTATTTCTATAAATATCTACATTGACATCCAGTTTTTTCGTTTGCTGATTCCATTCTGCTTCTCCGTCGATATCACCGATGAGGATATTATCCAAGAAGAAGTTCTCCAGATTGAGGGTACCTAGTACTTCGGGGTTATCGTACATATTTCTCAGCCCAACGTAGGCATTGAGTGAGCCTCGAGCTTCCTGACCCACAAAATGAGCAAAAGGATAAATATCTACGTCTTTGACCTCCAAAATCAAGGGCTCCCGAAGTGTATCTGAAAGCACACCATTGAGGCTGATAGAGGAACTGGCGTTCATTTCATTGTAAAAGATCAGATTGTCAAAAGATAATTTTTGTTTGTTCATGACAATATGATTTGTTTCGGAAATCTTCCAGGTTTCATTCAAAAACATAAAATCCGAAGGTTTGAAAGCAACCAGGGTTGAATCTTCCGTAAATTGGACAGTCCCTAAAAGCCGGGCATGATTGGTACTTTTGTACTGATTGATTCTAAATTCAAAATTGATCAAGTTTTCTCCCCAAGTAATATCCGCTATGAGGTTCTCTGTTTCTGTTTGGTTGATTACTTGTCTTTTCGACTCAATGATTCCGGCTGCCAGGATGGTATTGTTTTGGACGATTTTGGAGCTGTTCAAATCCAGATCAACGGAATAAAACTCATAATTATTATATCTGAGGGAGTCAATGGAATTTTCACTAAAACAAGTAAAGGTGGTGGCTTTTCCTCGGGAGAATCTGCCTTTTAGTTTGGCATCTTTAGAAATATAAAAGCCTTTGGTATTGGCGAAAAGAGAAAGGACAGGGCTTAAATTTTTTAAATCGAGGTGATAATTGACTGAATACCGTTTGATTTCTTTTTCCCTTTTTTTGCGGTAGTAAGCCTCAATTTCTTCAGGGATATTACGAAAACTGAGCAAATATTCATTGGAAAGCTCTTCCAAGTCTTTGAGCAGACTGGAGAAAATAAAATCTCCGTCCATGCTAAAATCCAGAAATTCAGATTGAAATTCAAAAAAACGCCCTCCGTTATCTGTTTTAAATGAAAGCAAATTAGCTTTTTGAATGGTAAGGCCACGATCGTTGTAAATAAAAGAAGCTTCTGATAAAACAGCCTCTCCGATCAGACTGTCGAGATTTAAGCCATACGTATCCAAAGTAAGCTTTCCTTGAAGAATGGCTTCAACAGGCGAAAAATTAAGGTCACCTAAACTAACCCGGATGATATTGGTCTCCAGATCAAATCTTCCCGCAGGGAGGTTAGGATGTTTGGGGTCTTTGTTGAAATCCAGCACTCCATTGATGGTCAGGTTAAAGTTGGGGTCATTGGCCAGAAGTTCACCATCGAAGCGTTCTCTACTTAACTTGCCGTCGACCCGAATATCTTGATAACGGTATTTGTTGAATACCAAACTTTTGATATGTGCATCAAGCTTTAATTCGGCGTTTTCGGGACTCAGTCCTGTTCCTTCTATACTACCTTCAAAATCAATTGTCTGGACTAAAGGCTCAAGTCCGAAGAGTAAACCGATATTTAAATTGGTGGTTTTTAGGTCTCCTTTATAATAAGAATCTACCCGATTTTCTTTGAGCTTGAGGTTGATGTCCGATTCAAAGCTACCGATCAGGGTCTCAAAGCTACCGTGCGCTACAAAATCATTGGGGAAGCCCGTTAGATTGGCATCAAAAGTCATCACTCCGAATTTCTGGAAAATGCTCATCACATCCTTTTGCAAGATATAAGGCTCTAATTCACGGGCGATAATTTTAGATTCGGAGAGTTCCAACTGCATAAAAGTTGTCTCAAAATCAGGTAATCCACTAAACGCAACACTGCCTTTGACCTGACTCCAGAGCCCAAAATGTAAATCTAAATCCTTGATAGAGAAATCATTCACCTTTCCCCGAAATGTGCCTGAGATACGCCAGGTATCTTTAAATTTTTTGACAGCAGGGGCAAAAACAGCCAAATCATCTGTATCAATGACCGTACTATCCAAATGACCGATGATGGTTACTTTTTCATTAAAATCACTGAGAGCCCTTTGCGAAGAAAAATTAAAAAAGATGTGATCACGAATTACAGATTTTCCTGCCTTGCAAAGCAGGTTATCAAAGCCCATACTTCGGCTATTAAGCTTATAAAAGGTAGAAAGCTGATGTATTCTGAAACGTTTGTTGGGCTCGATACCTTTTAAATTATGGATTTGAACCTCAATGGTATCCCTAACCAGAAGAAAGTTTTCCAAATCGGCGTAAAGTTCATCTACTCCAAAATGCGAAAAATCCATTCCTTCACTCTCCGAAGGTGGATTACGCCGGTCATCAAAACCAAAATATCCATTGATAATTTTAGCCTGTGCGATTCGAAACTTTGAGCCGGGTTTTTTTGGGTCACTTTTTTTACCAGAAGAAAGAAGGGCATTCAGACGGGCAATAAATTCGGTGATGTTGAGCGTTTCGCTGTTGGCATCTGTAATAAGATTTACTACGGCTTCATTCAAAATGATCTGATTCAGCAGAATATCACCGTTGGCAGCTATGGTATGATAATCAAAGTCAACTTCTGCGGAATAGATATAAATCATTTGCTGATTCTGTAAATCTTTGACGCTAAGGTCTTTGAAATAAGCCCGACTATTGAAAAAATTGATGTATACCGAAGAAGCTTTGAGCTGATAACCTATCCTAGTAGAAAGATCTTTGAAAAGAGATTGTACGATTAGGGTTTGGAAAAAAGAAAATTGTAATAATACTAAAACAGAAACAATCAGAATTAGGCTAAACCCCAGAGAATATTTGACAAGACGAAACAGCCCACTAAAAATCAAGCCGATCCAGGAGGATTTTTTTTTCGGGTTAATATTTTCTTTTTCTTCTTGTTCTGCCATGAATTTTAGGGATTAGAGCAATTACCCAGGCATTGTTAATGGATGTTTAGGCTTGAATTATTTTAAATTTTTGCTAAAATTAATTCAAAGCCGCTAATAAACTATTATTTACCGGAAGATAAAATTATCTTGCAATTTGTTCTAATATAAGCAAAAACATATAAAAACTCATTTAAGTTTGAAGTCTAAGTAGCCATGAGCAAAACTTACTCCAATTTGCAGCCCAAAGATATTGTAATTTTAGCCATAGAGTCATCTTGTGATGAAACTTCAGCCTCTGTAATAAAAAACGCCCGAATTCTTTCCAATTGTATTGCCAATCAAAGCATTCACGAAAAATATGGAGGGGTTGTGCCTGAATTGGCCTCCCGCGAACACCAAAAAAATATCATTCCTGTAGTAGATCAAGCCCTGAAAGATGCCCAAATTACCCAAAAGGAATTAAATGCCATTGCATTTACGAGGGGACCGGGTTTACTGGGTTCTTTGTTGGTGGGTACATCCTTTGCCAAGGCGGTAGCTTTGGGGCTCGATATTCCTTTGATAGAAGTGCAGCACATGCAAGCACACGTTTTGGCGCATTTCATTGAGATGCCTCAGCCTTGTTTTCCTTTTTTATGCCTCACAGTGAGCGGTGGGCATACCCAGATTGTACTGGTCAAAGATTATCTCGATATGGAGATCATCGGTCAAACCCAAGACGACGCTGTTGGAGAAGCCTTCGATAAAACCGCCAAAATGCTCGGTTTGCCTTATCCGGGAGGTCCCTTAGTAGATCGATACGCACAATTGGGTAATCCGCAGGCTTATAGCTTTCCAGATATCGATATGCCAGGATTGAATTATTCCTTTAGCGGGATTAAAACAGCTATTCTGTATTTTCTAAGAGATCAGTCGGCTAAAAACCCTGATTTCATCCAGAATAACCTGAATGACATCTGTGCCAGTGTGCAGTATAGTTTGGTGAATATTCTCCTGAAAAAGCTCAAAAAGGCGTCTAAACTGTATAAAATCAAAGAAATCGCTATTGCAGGGGGCGTATCTGCCAACTCCGAACTCCGCCGAAGAATTGCCGAAGAAGGTCAAAATTTGGGTTGGAAGGTCTATATCCCTGATTTTCAGTATTGTACCGATAATGCCGCTATGATTGCCATAACGGCTTATTACAAATATCTTCGGGGTGATTTTACAAACCAAGAAGCAAGCCCAATGCCGAGGATGGGGTTTTGAGATACTCAAACCCAAATGACATTCAACAAAAGCAAGATATTTACGGAGCTTACCCCAGGCTTATTGTAAATCACCTTCATCAGTTATAAAAGTAGAAACATTGCAAAAGCAGTGTTTCTACAAAAATATGGATAAACCGATGATCAACATTATTAGTTTTTCACAGAAGCAGCTATATCCTGAATGGTCATTACTTCGGTTTGGGTACGGATAGACTCAATGTGAATGAGCTTGTATACTTCTGTGATAAAATCTTTGTTGAGGCTCATTTTTTTAGCCCATTCGGAGCGTGTACGGAAGATTTCGTTCCAGCGATCCACCTGGAAGATGGTTACATTATTTTCGCGTTTGTATTCGCAGGCTTTTTCTACCAAAGCCATCCGACGCTTAAGAATCTCGATCAATTCACGGTCTACGTTGTCGATTTGATCACGCAATTCATCCAGATGATTGATAAATTCCAAGTCTTCGTTTTGATCTCTAACGATTCGGATTTTGAGCTCTGAAAGCATTTCTTTGAGTCTGTGCGGAGTAACCTGTTGCTGGGCATCACTGAGGGCATTATCTGGATCGATGTGGCTCTCGATCATCAGTCCGTCATAGTTCAGATCAAGGGCTTTTTGAGCAATTTCCATCAAAAGATCCCGGCGGCCTGCAATGTGGCTTGGATCACAAATAATCGGAATTTCAGGTAAATGTGTTTTAAGCTCAATAGGAATCTGCCAGGTAGGGATGTTGCGATATTTGGTATTTTGTAAAGTAGAAAATCCTCTATGAATAGCGGCAATATTTCGGATACCAGCATTGTAAATACGCTCAATGGCTCCGATCCAAAGGTGTAGGTCAGGGTTGATAGGGTTTTTGATCATCACAGGGATGTCTACGCCCTTGAGTGCATCGGCTATTTCTTGCACATTAAATGGGTTGACGGTGGTACGGGCACCAATCCATAAAATATCTATGCCATATTTGAGTGCTTGCTCAATGTGGTAGGGAGAAGCCACCTCGATGGTAAAAGGTACTTTGAGTTCGTCTTTGACGGTTTTGACCCAGGGAAGGGCTTTTTCGCCATAACCTTCAAAACTATTGGGACGGGTGCGGGGTTTCCAGATACCGGCACGGAATACGTCTACTTTTGAATCTAACAGTTGGCGACAGGTCTCCATCAATTGCTCCTCAGATTCTGCACTGCAAGGCCCCGCAATAATTAAGGGCTTTTGTTTGAAATTTACCCAATTATTGAGTGGATTGATTTTTAGTTCTAAGTTCATTTCTTTGTAGATTTTTAAAATAAGCTTATAAAAATTGCTATATTTTTCGTTTTTTGCAAAAGATTTGAGATATAAATATGCTGATTCTTAATTTTTTTCTATTCCAAAACGGATTCATGCTATTTGTATTTGACATGAAAGTTTTTTGTATATTTGCAATGACATTATATGGGATTATGAGTATAAAAACACAAGTTAACACATCATTTGAAAATACCTCGGTTGCCTTCTCTTCCAAAACCGATGGTGCCTTGCGAAAGATGTACTGGTTATTCTTCCTAATGAATATCCGCTTTTTGGTTAAAATTGGTACATCATTTATTCAATTGGCTTTTTTTCTTCGTTTACCGATTAAATGGCTGATTAAAAGAACTATTTTTTCGCAGTTTTGCGGTGGAGAAAGCATTCAAGATAGCGATAAGACCATCCAAAAACTCCACGAATATCATATCGGAACCATCCTGGACTACTCTGTAGAAGGTGAAAAAAATGAGGAAGGTTTTGAACACACTACTCGGGAAATCATCAAAACAATCGATAAAGCCGCACTTAACCCAGATAAAATCCCCTTTTGCGTATTTAAAGTGACAGGAATAGCCCCTTTTGCCCTGCTTGAAAAAAAACAATCACAGGAAGAATTGACTGAAAAAGAACGCAGAGCTTGGCGAAAAGTCAAAAAACGTATGGAAATCATCCTGGGGCGTGCTTTTGAACGAAAAGTACGTATTTTTATAGACGCAGAGGAAAGTTGGATCCAAAAAACCATCGATGAACTTGCCTATGAAATGATGGAGTATTATAACGAACAGGAAGCACTGGTGTATAATACTTACCAAATGTACTGTCGGGATAGCTATTCACGACTCCAGGAAGCTTATCAAAGGGCACAGGAATATGGTTATTTTTTGGGAGTAAAGCTGGTTCGAGGGGCTTATATGGAAAAAGAAAGGGTACGGGCGCAAGCCAAAGCTTATCCTGATCCTATACAACCCGATAAAAAGTCTACCGACGAGGACTATAACCGTGCGCTGGACTTTTGCGTGCAACACAGGGATAAAATTGCACTCTGTGCGGGGACACACAACGAAGAAAGCAATTATTATCTAATATCGCTGATGGAACAGTACAACATTGCACCGAATGATCCCCATTTTTACTTTTCACAGTTGTATGGGATGAGTGATCACATTTCCTATAACCTCGCCAAAGACGGCTATAATGTGGCTAAATACGTGCCTTATGGCCCGGTAGCTTCTGTTTTGCCCTATCTTTTCAGACGTGCCGAAGAAAATACGGCTGTGGCAGGTCAAAGCAGTCGTGAATATAATCTGATCAAAACCGAAATCAAAAGACGCAGGTCATCTTTGAATCGTTAAGCATTTCCATTATTTTTTTTCAGTTCGGGGTATGTTTATTTGCAAATCAGGGAAATTATGGGCAATTTCATGGTTTCTATAAAATAATATATTTGATTTTTGTAATTGATTACCTTGATGTATCCTGTCATACTCGACTGAGTACAGTCATCATCAAGGCAAAAGCCTTTTTCTTAGAAATGCATGAATTACATCGGATCCAAACGAAAATTATCGGATTTTATCAAAAGTAGCATTATAGACGTAGTTGGAAATACCGAAAATAAGGTATTTGCCGAACTTTTCGGTGGCACGGGTGTGGTTGCACGTAAGTTTAAAAAGTATGTCAAAAAGGTCATAATCAATGATATAGAGCCTTATAGTTATATTTTGCTGAGAAATTATATCGGCAATCACCAAAATTTTTATTTTTTTGACCTGATCCGTGAATTGAACTTTACTCCAGGAATCGAAGGCTTTATTTTTCATCATTATTGCCAAGGTGGCGGGCAAGGGCGGAATTATTTTACGGATGAAAACGGACAAAGAATTGATGCCACTCGACAGCGGATTGAGCAGTGGCATCGCCAAAAAAAAATCAATGAAAATCAGTATTATTTTTTGCTGGCCAGTTTGCTCGAGAGTGCCGATAAAGTTGCCAATACAGCCTCTGTATATGGGGCGTTCCTCAAACACATCAAAGATTCAGCCCGTAAACCGCTTTTGATTCAACCCGCTGTTTTTACGGTCAACGAACAGACGCACGATGTCTATAACCGCGATGCCAATGAACTCATCCGTGAAATAGAAGGGGATATTTTGTACCTCGACCCGCCTTACAATGCCCGCCAATACGGAGCCAATTATCATCTGTTGAATACCATTGCTTTGTACGATAAGTTTGACCCTCGAGGAAAAACCGGACTGAGAGAATATTATCGCTCACCGTATTGCAAAAGCCGCAGAGTGGTAGAGGTATTCGAAGATTTGATTGCAAATGCCCGCTTTGAATATGTTTTTGTAAGTTATAACAATGAAGGGCTAATGACCACAGAGCAAGTCAAGGAAATACTTTCAAACTATGGAGAATATCACTTGATTGTACGCCCCTATCAACGTTTTAGAGCCGATAAGCCCGAAAACCGTTTGCATAAAGCCGATGCCACAGAGGAATATCTACACGTTTTACACAAGAAAATGGGTTGATTACAATGAATTAGTATTCATTCGCAAATAAAACAACCTTTTTGAGCAAATACAGATAAACTTTTTTTTCAAAAATTTCCTTTAATTGTAGAACAAAACCACAAAAAATCGGTTAAAAATACTAAAATATCTTGCATCCATTCTCAGCTCCTCATCAATTTCCGGTAAAAAATTTTACAATCAATTATTCAACCCTTACTTCTTATTCTTGGGAAGAATCTTACGCCTGTATACTTCCTGAAGAACAATAAGCAACCATTTCAAACAAAATGACCGTTTTTGACTTTGAATTATGTCACCAAATATAAAATAAATGCTATGGAAATAAACATTGAAAAAGCGTATATCAAACACCTAAGGTCCTGGAAAGGAAGCCTCGAACACCCCAAATACACACATTACCAACTTTCTGTAGATGAAATCAAAGAGATTATTTCTTTATTGATGTACAACCGCAACGGAGGGGAATCCATTTGTGAAAATACAGTCACCTTTTCAGAATACAATAAAAAATCTACCCAAGAGGCGCAATTTGTAGACCAAGATATCAAAGCCTATCTCAATGAAGAGATTTATGATGAGCTTACTATGGTATTAAGAAGATATAACTAACAGATACTTGTTTTTAGGAGTTTTGTATTGGGTGTTGGATTTAAACACCCAACACAAAACATCCAGATTAGGATTTCTGATACTGCTTTTTAAGTTTATCAGGAAATGTTTTTAAGAATTTCTTTACTTTCGGAGCGGTCACCTGAATGATGTATGGGTTTTCGGGGTGATGCTCATAATAATCTTGATGATAGTCTTCGGCTTTGTAAAAAGCTTCATAAGGAACCACTTGGGTTACGATTTCCTTGTCAAGTTTACCTGAAGCGTTTAATTCTTTGATATAAGCTTCGGTTTCTTCTTTTTGGCTATCATCATGATAAAATACTGCACTTCGATACTGACGACCTACATCAGGCCCCTGACGGTTTAGCTGAGTAGGGTCGTGGGTTGCAAAAAATATTTCCAGTAATGTTTTAAAGCTGACTACTGCGGGATCATAAAAAATCTGCACAGCTTCGGCGTGGTCAGTTTCTCCATTGCTTACCATCTGATAATCAGCGTCACTCTCTTTGCCTCCAGAATAGCCTGATACGACGTCTTTGACTCCTTCTACGCGTTCAAAAACAGCCTCAGTACACCAAAAACAACCTCCTGCAAAAGTTGCCTTTGCCAGTTTATCTCTTTCACCCGGCTCTAAAGCAGCCGTCACGGGTTTTTGGATTTGTGCAGTCTCCGTTTTGTTCTCAGGTTGGCAGGCAAGAGCCACCATCCCGGTAATTAAGCTCAATACAAATGTGATTCTAAGCATCATGTCCTTTGTTTTTTTAGTTAAACAAACCTCTCAGGTATAGGGTTTGGTTTAACAGTTTTTTAACTTTACCTTCCAATATTCTGTATATTGATTTTACAAAACTATCAAGTTTTTGAAATCCTTAAGTTTGGTGGATGACAATTGGACTAGTTTTGTAAAACTCATTTTCAAAATCGAGTCATACTACGTGTTTACTCTTTTATTTGGAGGAAGAAAAACTCGGTTCTCTGACAATTGATGTGGGAATGATCCATACAAGTATTTTCAAACAATGATTCTATAAAAAATAAGTGCATTCAATTTCCGCTCTTGATGATCAATTTTGCCACGAATGCACGAATAAACGCCCTTATTCGTGCATT
>JANRIC010000034.1:0-18983 GCA_033765345.1 Microscillaceae bacterium | reverse complement strand
CCAAGAAAAATCACTATGCCCTTAAAAAACAAATCTTGATTGAATCGCTCAAATCCGCTTGGAAATATTTGCAGGAACTCAAAAATTGGGCACTAGAAAAAAATATTACTTTTCCAAATTTTGAGCCTGCGTAATGTCAGTTATTCACTATTACATTTTCTAGTCCATTTAAAGAGCGCAGCTCTTTATTCTCTTCCACAAAAAGATTCAATACACTTAATTGCCCAAGTCCTTCCAGCGATGGAAGTATATCATTTAAGCTTATTGTAAGAATATCTACCTCTTTTAAATTCTCAAGTCCTTTCAGAGATGTTAATTTTTTATTATTATTGATGCTTAATTCACATAAATTTACTGAATTTAACATTTTGAGATTTTCTAAACCACTTAATGAAGTAAGGGCTGTACTTTGAATGGTAATACTACATACTTGTAAGAGGGGAGAAAAAGTTGTTAGTGAAGTTAATAATGTGTTACGAGATATGACTATTGATTCTGCTTCCTGGAGGTTCTCTAAACCTTTGAGGCTTACTAAATTAGTATTACTAATGCTGAGTTTGCCTCTTACCCTTTTTAAATTCTTTAAAGGGGTTAAATCTTGAATACCGGTCGAGTTCACAGTACCTCCGCCTTCTTTCCCAATCACCAAACATCCATTAACTTCTGTTAGATTAAAATCATTCACTTTTTCTTGGGTGTCAAGTATAATTGAATCTGGGCTGCATTGTTGCCCTTTCGCTCCTTCCCAAAAAACTCCCCATACAATAAAAATAAGTACATACTTTTTAGACAGACCGTGTAAAATATTCATAGCAATAGGATTTATAAAATTATTAGATTGTGCGCTTGCAATTAACAACTTTTCAAAATGAATTTTATACTCACTTTTTGAAGAATCTCATACTTACTTCTGAGTATTTTTGCACTTTGTTTATGGTTGATTTGCTAAATTTAGAAGTTTGTCAAGCACATTCCAAGAAAAATTTAAAAAACAACCTTGTGGCGCGGACGTATTTCTTGGCGAAAAAGAATTTTTGTTAGTTTTTTCGGTTTTTTGTGGTATTTTTTATACTTTTATGGAGAGAAGCAACATAATAAATCAATCGTACTCCCCCCCCCAAAAAAAATCCCCCCGTTTCTCACCAAACAAAAACAAGGGTTTTTTGGCAAAACGGGGGGATCAATAGAGTTTGTGCTAGGCGGCCTAGCTTATGGATTTGGGTGTGCTTATAAATGAATCACTTCATCATAAGCGGCGGCGGCGGCTTCCATCACGGCTTCGGACATGGTGGGGTGTGGGTGTACCGATTTGATGATTTCGTGCCCGGTGGTCTCGAGTTTGCGGGCGGTTACGACTTCTGCGATCATTTCGGTTACATTGGCACCAATCATGTGTGCGCCTAACCATTCGCCGTATTTGGCATCAAAAATCACTTTGACAAAACCTTCGCTTGCGCCTGCGGCTTTGGCTTTGCCGGAGGCGGAAAAAGGAAATTTACCCACTTTGATTTCATATCCCGCTTCTTTGGCGGCCTGCTCGGTATAGCCCACAGAAGCGATTTCGGGTTGGCAATACGTACAGCCGGGGATGTTGTTGTAGTCTAAGGGCTGGGGGTGGTGTCCGGCGATCTTTTCTACACAAATGATGCCTTCGGCAGAGGCTACGTGCGCTAGGGCTTGTCCGGCTGTAATATCACCGATGGCGTACACACCGGGTACATTGGTGCGATAGTATTCATCTACGACTACACGCCCGCGTTCGGTTTTGATACCTGCCTCCTCGAGCCCGATTCCTTCCAGGTTGGTCGCTACGCCTACGGCTGAGAGTACGATTTCAGCTTCTTCTACCACTTCGCCTTTGGGGGTTTTGATATGTACTTTACAAATACTCCCAGAGGTATCCACAGAGGTTACTTCGGAACTGGTCATAATGTTCATACCCGCTTTTTTGTAGATTCTCTCGAGTTGTTTGGAGATTTCTTCGTCTTCGTTGGGCACGATACGGGGCAGAAACTCAACGATGGTCACCTTAGTACCCATAGCATTGTAAAAATAAGCAAATTCTACCCCGATTGCTCCTGAGCCGACTACAACCATACTTGCTGGTTTTTTGGGCAATGACATAGCTTTGCGGTACTCGATGACTTTTTCGCCGTCTATTTTCAGATTGGGCAATTCACGGGCACGGCCTCCAGTGGCCAGAATCACGTGGTTGGCTGTATAAACCGTTTTTGTGCCTTGTGCGTCTGTGACTTCCACCTGTTTGTTGGGTAGTAGTTTGCCGAAGCCCATGATCGCATCGATTTTATTTTTTTTGAATAAAAACTGGATTCCCTTACTCATCCCATCTGCCACTCCTCGGCTTCTTTTGACTACTGCTTCAAAGTCGGCCTGAGGCTCTGCTACCTGAATACCATATTCTTGGGCGTGATGAATATACTCAAATACTTGTGCACTTTTGAGCAAAGCTTTGGTGGGGATACAACCCCAGTTGAGGCAGATTCCGCCTAGAGATTCTTTCTCTACTACCCCTACTTTCATACCCAATTGGGAAGCACGGATTGCCGCTACGTAGCCGCCTGGGCCGCTGCCAATTACGATAAGGTCATATTGTTGCGCCATGATGTTGTTTTTTAAAGTTTAAGTAATTAGCTCTCTTTTGAAGATGAGAATGACAAATTTAAGCGATTTGTTTCAAGAATTGAAAACTTCGGAAAAACCTTTTGATTCTTCTGTAAATTTAGTACAAACTGTGTATCAGCCTTGCTTGTGCAGATACAAGCAAAGGCAAAATGCCCCCTGCATTGCGAAGCATTGAGCAGGGCATTCCGAGACATGACATTTTAGAAAAACGCATCAAATACAATGACATAATCCTAATTTTATTTTGTCATTCCGAACGATCGTGAGAAATCTTAGCGTCTGCATCAAGAAGCATTAAGATTCCTCCTACTGTCGGAATGACAGTTCCAGATTAACAATTTTGTATTGAATATCAGCTCAGTTTTATTTTGTCATTGCGAAGCATTGAGCAGGCATTTCCGTGCATTGAGCAGGCATTTCCATGGATTGAGCAGGCATTTCCATAAGTTGAGCAGGCAATCCAAACGACAAGGTCGCTTAAAGCGACCTTGTCGTTGAAAATACCGATCGTCTTGCCACGAATGCATGAATAACTGTATTTATTCGTGCATTCGTGGCAAACTTTGCAATAAAGAGAAGTAGTGGATGAATGCACTTATTTCTTATACAATCGTTGTTTGAAAATATATGTATTTAATCATGAACACATCGATTGTCAGAGAACCGAAAACAATTTAAAAACTAAAATCATCCTGCGGAGGCATTTCGGGGATGCCCAGATAAAGCCCGTCGGCTTTTTCTAGCAGAGGCATTAATTTGCAAGGTCGGATATTTTTGCCAGTTACTTCTTCGCCGGTAGAAGGCTCAAAGGTGTATTGATGCCAGAAGCAAACGATTTCTTCTCGTTCATTCAACTGCCCTTGACTAAGCGGAACTAATTTATGCGGGCAGGCATCCTCAAGGGCAAACAAACCACGGCTGTTATGAACGAGCACGATCTTTTTTAATCCCTTACGAATCGTTTGCATCTTTTTTACAGGGATCATCTGTTGGGCTTGAGCTAGTGAATCAAAGATTTTATACCATTTATACACAATTTCTTCTTTTTCCATCTTAAACATATAAAAGTCTGAGCAAATGTATCAATCCTTTTTCCAATAAAAAAAAAGAATTATATTTGAAACATCAGGAATAAACATACATTCCAGCAAAACTTGCATATAATTTGTTAGATTTACAGCAAAGAAATTCGGAAAGGATAGACTTCAGGTATGTCGAAAACCCTTAAAAGTATTGTCTTCTTTAGTTCCCTGTGCTTTTGTCTGCATGCACAAAAGGCTACTAAAATCCCAGCCCCCCACGAAGCTACCCAACTCGGACTATCTCCCCTCAAAGCTATTTCGCAATACCAATGTGATCAATGGAATAAAACCAATGGACTCCCTCAAAATAGTGTGTTTTCTATCATCCAAAGTCAGGAAGGATACCTTTGGTTGGGTACTTATGAGGGTTTGGTTCGGTTTGATGGGAGTGAGTTCAAGGTTTATCCCGGCTCTCTTGCACAGGAAAACTGGAATGGAGGAATTTGGTCGCTTTTTGAAGACAGTAAGCAGCAAATCTGGATAGGAACGCTGCACGCAGGATTAATTCAACTTAAGGAAGGGAATTTTAAGACTTTTGACCTCAGCAAGGGATTGCCCAGCAACTCCATCACCGCAATTACTGAAGACAAAGACCAGAGGCTTTGGGTAGGCACCCGAAAAGGGCTTTGTTTGTATCAAAAAGGAACTTTTAAGGTCTTTACCACAGAAGACGGCTTGTCATCCAGTGACATCAGCAGCCTATATTGCGGCACTGACAATACTTTATGGATTGGAACTAGCCGGGGCTTGTGTGTATACAGAAACGGCAAGTTTGAAGATTATTCACGTAGCCGTATTCTTTTTATCAACAAATACATTACGAGCATCTGTCGTGATCAATTTGGGCAACTTTGGATAGGTACACACGCAGGGCTGGTGCGTTGGAATGAAAAAAAGCAGGCTTATAAAATTTTTCGCACGCAGGATGGTTTAAGCGATGATTATATCACCAAGGTATTTCGTGATTCACGCGGTACACTCTGGATCGGAACCCAAAGCGAGGGAATCAATCGACTGACCGAGAAACAATTGGTCAAAGACAAACCTGTTTTTAATTTCTACTCTGTGCGAGAGGGCTTGGGTGCCAATAGCGTAAGTGAAATTTACGAAGACCGGGAGGGCAGTTTATGGATCGGGCTTAACCGAGGCGGGCTGAATCGTTTTAGAGATGGGAAATTTACCAATTTTTCCAAGACTGAAGGTCTTTCAGACAATGTAAGCAACTGTGTCTACGAAGATAGCCGAGGAAGAATCTGGATAGGAACTCTCAGCGGTGGGGTCAATTATTTGGACAAAGGTAAGTTTTATACTCTTTCTAGAGAAAACGGACTTTCAAGCAATCATATTCGCTCTGTGGCCGAAGACCAAGAAGGGAATATCTGGCTTGCCAGCTATGGAGGTGGTCTGAATCGTGTCAGGTTTCAAGAAAATTCTCAGGATTTTGAGCTCACTGTCTACACGACCGAAGATGGCCTGGCAGGAAATATCATTCGCTCTTTGTGTGTGACTCGAGGTGGTGCTTTGCTGATTAGTACCCAATCTGGACTGAGTAAGTATGCACAGGGCAAATTTACCAATTTTACTCGCCAGTTAGGGCTTTCTGATAATTCTGTCACGGGTTTGTTAGAAGATTCCCAAAATAACATTTGGGCAGGCACGGATGGAGGGGGCTTGAATTGTATCCGCCCGGACAACAATATTTTACACTATCATACTGGCAACGGATTAGCCAATAATTTGGTGTATACGCTCTATGAAGATAAAAAAGGAGGTTTGTGGATCGGTACACGTCGCGGACTGAGCTATTTTAAAGATGGAGAAATGGTGGCTTTGTATGCTCGTGACGGGCTTATCCAGGAGGCTATTCATAGCATTGTAGAAGATGACAAGGGGCGTATCTGGATGAGTTGCCACAATGGCGTGTTTTGGATTGATAAAAAAGCCCTTGACCTCTATATACAGTATAAACTAAACCCTAATAAAAAAACACCGCCTAAACCCCTTATTTGCACCCTTTACCAAGAATCGGATGGTATGAAAAGTAGTGATTGTGCCGTATTGGCTCAACCCAGCAGCCTCAAAGATCGCCAGGGTAAGCTTTGGTTTCCGACCACAGAAGGTGTAGCCCGTTTAGACCCTGCCCATATCAAGGTAAATTATATCATTCCGCAAGTAGCCATCAAAAGAATCGTAGTAGATAATGTGGAGTACTCTGTTTATAAACCCATTTTGCTGAATCCGGGTAAAACGAAGTTTGAAATTGATTTTACGGCTTTGAGTTTCATAGCACCTGAAAAAGTAAAATACCGCTATCGCTTAATTGGCAGCAATTACAAAGAGGATTGGGTAGAATCGGGCAATCGCCCGGATGCCTATTATACGAATCTTCCACCTGGAAAATATACTTTCACCGTGCAAGCAGCCAATAATGACGGCATTTGGAATGAAAAAGGAAGCACCCTGAGCTTTTATCTTCGCCCTTATTTTTACCAAACCCGCTGGTTTTTGGTTTTGAGTACCCTCCTGATCTTGTCGATGGGTTCGGGGCTTTATTATTGGCGTATCCGCTCTCTTGAAAGAAGCAAAAGAGCTTTGGAAAAAGGTATTGAAGAAAGTACCCAAAAAATCCGTACACAATATCAGGAAATCACCCAACAAGCCGAAGAGCTTGAAACAATCAACCATATTGTCACGACAATCAATCAAGAGGTCAAATTTGAAAATGTACTCCAGGCATTGCTCGAGCAAGGACTACTGCTCTTTTCTAAATCGAATCAAGGTATCTTCCTGCTTTATGATCCTGCCAAAGACATTTTCAAGCTGGCCGCCTCCTGTGGGTATGACTCCAACGAAATCAGCCGAACCGAATTCAGCCGTGAAGAAATCGTAAGGTATTGTGCCACAGGGCTACAGATTGAAAGGGAGCTTTTTAGACTTCATCCAGCCATTAACCTGCATAAGCTTATGCCGGGCTATCGCCCCAAATCATCGTTGGCTATGCAGATCACCCAGAACGGTGCCCTGGAAGGTGTCATCTTCTTTGATAATTCCTCCGGCAATCAAGACATCCACATGTCTGATATCCAAAAGCTTACTCGTTTCAAAGAGCACGCCGTAGCGGCATTTATCAAAGCACGTATCCTGAGCGAGCTGGAAACCAAAAATCTGGAAGTAGAAAATTCCTTCAAAAAGATTTCAGATAGCATCCGTTATGCCCGTAGAATACAAAAAGCCATTCTCCCCAAAGAAGAAGAAATAGCCTCTTTTGTGGAAGATATGTTTATCATCTACAAACCCAAAGATATTGTCAGTGGAGATTTTTATTGGTTTGCCGAAACTACGCCTGAACCCATTTTTACTTTTGGCTCTCAGGAAGGTCATCAAAATAATCCCTCGCTTTTTAAAGGATTCCAAGACATTAAAAAAGTAATTGCTGCCGTAGATTGTACTGGGCACGGTGTCCCCGGAGCATTTATGACCGTGATTGGCAATGATTTGCTCAATTCTATCGTGATAGAAGACAAAATTGTAAAAGCCCATCGTATCTTAGACCAATTAGACAAACAAGTAAAAATGTACCTCAAACAAGACGAAGGAAGCAAATCCAAAGATGGCATGGATATGGCTTTGTTGGTGATTGATGAAATCAACCAAACGATTGAGTTTGCTGGTGCCAAAAACCCCTTGTATTATATTCGAGAAGGCGAGTTATTCCATTTAAAAGGCTCCAAATACCCGATCGGTGGTGTGCAGAGCAAAGCCAAAGTATTTAGCTCAGAAACCATTCATTACCAACCCGGCGATATATTTTATCTTTTTTCAGATGGTTTTCAAGACCAGTTCGGCGGTCCACAAGACCGAAAATACGGCTCTAAGCGTTTTCGGGAGCTACTTTTTAAGACACATCAAAAACCCATGGATGAACAAAGAGACATCCTAGAGTTCGAGCTCCATAAATGGAAAGGGAATAACAAACAAACAGATGATATACTGGTGATGGGATTAAAGTTTTAATGAAAATAAACGGTATTTTTTTCTACGTCCATACAAGGGTTATTTATTTATGCATATATCGCAGCACATCTATTTTTTTTTAGCCAAAAGAGTGTTAGCTTTAAAAAGATTTTCGTTCTTAAAGTATCCGGCAAGGCCGGCAAGCATTATTTAATAATCATCATTCTTTTTATTGCTTAACTTCTGTTTAATTGTAGAATGTCTGCATCCACTATCAATAAAATATTTCTTTTTTTCATCTACCTATGCATAGAACTATGTAGTGGACTGATTTTTAATCCATCCCTGGTATACGCTCAAGAGGATTATCCGATTGATAGCCTAAAATCAGCCCTCAACAAGACTAAAACAGACAGTACCCAAGTAAAAATCCTTTATCAAATCGGCAACTACTTCCTAAAAAAGAACCGACAGGAAGGACTTTATTATCTTGAGCAGGCCGACCAGCTTGCTCGTAATGCGGCTTATGATGAGGGCAGACTAAAAATATTAATGGAATTAGGACAATATTTTGAAAAAAAAGAGGATTACGACAATGCAAACCAAAAATTGAAATTAGCCAGAGTGCTGGCCGAACAAAAAAAAGATTATAAAAAGGTAGCCCATTTTTCTTATCGGATTGCCAATAATTATTTGAAGGCAGAAGATGCAGAATCAGCAATTTATTTTTTTTACAAAGCCTCTCAGGTGTACAAGCAAATTGATGACAAGAAAAACCAGTTCCGTTCTATTGAACCCATCGCCGATCTTTTTTATAGCTTGGGTAAGTACCAACAAGCCCTCAACTACTTCTCTGAAATGGTTCATTTGGCCAGAGAGATTAAGGATAGTACAGCTTTAGCCCTGGCACTCAATCATTTGGGGTCTACCTTTATCAAACAAGAAAAATACCAAAGAGCACAGGAGTTTTTGGATGAAGCCTTTAAAATAGCCGAGATCAAAGCAGATTCCTACCTGCAAGCCCTTATTTATATTTCTTATGGAGAAGTCTATACCAAGCTCCAGAAATTCCCCCAAGCCAAAGATTCTGCCCTCAAGGCTTTGAGTATTGGGCATCAAATGAACGACTCACAACTGATCAGTGATGCTTATCATAATTTAGCCGGAATAAGCAATGAATTGAATGTCTTTGCAGATGCCCTTGATTATCAAAAACTTGCTCTTGAATACCTGAAAAAAACCAAAAATCTCCGCAAGATTCAATATTATTATTTGGCTATTTCAGAAATCTATGCCAAAATACCCGATTTCCAAAATGCATATCTTTATCACCAGCTTTATTCCAACTTACAGGATTCATTGTACAACCAAAAAACCCTGGAAGCAATGTATCAAATGGATAGCAAATATCAAAGCGAAAGAAGAGAAGCAGAAATCAACGAACTCAAAAGCCAAAGAACCATCAACGAAGAAAAACTCTTGCAGAGAAAAATCATTAATTATTCCCTGGGGCTGGGTTTGATCCTTATTCTTACCTTTACTTTCTTTTTGTTGAGAAGCAATCAACGAATCTTGAAAACCAATGATCTGCTCAAAGACCGAAACCGACAAATCGAGCGTCAAACCCAAAAAATTTCTTCTCAGAAATCCTCTCTGGAAGAAATTAATCGCGAACTTGCCAACAAAAACGAAAAATTAATTGCCTTAGATCAAGAAAAAAACTACCTAATGGGTGTGGTAGCCCATGATCTTCGTTCACCCATCAACCAGGTCAGAGGTGTCCTTGAGATTATCAAACTTACCTCCGGAGAAACCAACGAAGAGCAACACCAGCACATCCATATCGCCATCAATTCTTTGGTAAGACTGGATAGAATGATCAATAGAATCTTGGATGTCAATGCCATGGAACAGGCCGAAGAATCGCTTCAACTGAACCGGGTCGATGTAGCCGATATTCTCGAGGCAATCATCAAAACCTCCAAACAATCTGCCTCCGAAAAGAATATTACCCTGATCACAGACATCCCTTCAGAAAAATATTATGCACAATTGGATGAAAATTATGCCGCTCAGATTTTTGAAAACTTAATCTCCAATGCAGTCAAATTTTCGCCCTTGCACAAAAAAATCTATATCCAACTCACCAATCAACAAGACACCGTAAAGGTGATTATTCAGGATGAAGGACCGGGTTTTGCCAAAGAAGACCTCAAACATATATTTGGAAAATTTCAAAAACTAAGTGCCAAACCCACCGCCGGAGAACCCTCCACAGGACTTGGATTATCTATTGTAAAAAAATACGTAGATTTGATGGAGGGTCAGCTTCATCTGGAAAGTAAACCCGGTAAAGGTGCTAAATTTACGGTCGAATTTAAAAAAGCCTAGACGACAAACTGTATATTTTTATGGATAATTTTAAAGATTTATGGGCAGAACTCAATGAATCCCTGAAAAATCATCTCGATAATCATACTTTTTGGAATTCCATCAACCAGGAATGGAAAAAGCTATTCGAAAGCCCAGCCTCCTGGTGGGATGAACTAAGCCCCGAATGGCAATCCACGCTCAAAGCCTCCATTCAATTGTATGATTCTAACAAAAGACCCAATTTAGACCAAATTAAATCCATATTACAAATCCAAAAACTAGATTGTAGTGATACCTCTATCGTAAACCTCAATCCCGTCAAAAATCTAAAATTCTTGCAGGAAATCAACCTCAGCAACACCCAAATAGTCAGCCTCGATGCTTTGCAATATTTACCTAATTTGCTCAAAATCAACTGCTCCAATACGTCTATCCACGATTTGAAGCCTCTTCGCAAACTCATCACGCTGCGTAGCCTTGATTGTAGCTTTACTGATATAGACGACCTCTCCCCGCTAAAAAAACTTATTTATCTCAAAGAACTCAATTGTAACAATACCTATATCAAGCACTTAAAGCCAATATACGCCCTAGACAAACTGCGTGAGCTTCACATAGATCAGACCCCACTCAGTGCCCGTAGTATTCGATCCTTTCAAAAGAAATACCCGCAAGTTCAAGTGTATTTTACATCCACCCCCAAAACACATCGGAGATGGTGGTTATTGGGTTTTTGAAATAAAAAAAGGCGATTTGTTATCGCCTTTTTCGAATTGGATATGAGTGCGTAGATAGATATTACAAATCACCGTCGATATCACCCTCGCCTTCGTTTTCTCCGCCTCGCTTACGGCGGAAGTTCTGGCTGCGTTCTTTGAGTCGTTGACGGGCATTTTCTTTCATTTCCTCGTATTTAGGCTTTTGCGCTTCGGTCAGTAAAGCCTCAATTTTTGCATCACGGTCTTGCTCGAGTGTTTTCATTTCAGCCATAAACTCTTCGCGACCGATTTCCTGATTTTTTACCTGAGACCTGAGTTCATCGGTTTTTTGGGCAGACTCGAGGTTTATCTGGTATATTTGTGTTTTTTGGTCAGCAGAAAGTCCGAGTTTTTCTTCCATCTTACCCGTGATGATTTCAGCTCTCTCCTCTGGGGTTTTTGGAGTACGTTCCTGTGCAAAAATCAAAGAAGTGAATGCAGTGAAAATTAAAGAGAATAACAAAATTTTACTTTTCATAAAATATCATCGATTTGGTTTTGAGATATAGACTCTAAAATTCTGAGATAGTTTAATCAAAAAATTATTCTAAACAAAATTTTTATGCTCTAAAAAAGCCGTAGAGAAATTTATCGTTTTTTTTTACTATCTTAGCTACAAAAATGGAGGAATTATGCAATTTATCGTGAATCCCCAATCCTTGGGTGAATTTTCAGAAGACCTTTTTTATGAATTTTGCATCAACAATAAAGAACTAAAAATAGAACGCAATAGCCGCGGTCAATTGATCATTATGCCACCAACCGGATTAGACACAAGTTTTGATAATTTAAACTTAGGTACCGAGGTTAACCTTTGGAACCGAAAACACCAACTAGGCAAAGTATCCGACTCCAACGGAGGTTATACCCTGCCCAACGGTGCCATCTATGCCCCGGATGTAGCCTGGGTTAGTAACGAACGCTTGGCAAACGTACCGGAAGAGGACCGGAAGAAATTTGCCCACGTTTGCCCTAATTTTGTGATCGAGCTGATGTCCGAATCAGATAGCCTTAAACAAGCCAAAGACAAAATGGAAGAATGGATGGAAAATGGTACGCAACTTGGCTGGTTGATTGACCCACAGGCTCAAAAAGTATATATCTACCGCGAAAACGGCGAAAGAATTATCCAGGATTTCAGCCAAAAGCTCTCCGGAGAAGGCGTACTGCCGGAGTTTGAGCTGAATCTAAGTGAGATTTTTAAAGAATCTACTTAAACTCAATCAATAAGTGGTTTTTCTCCACATTTTCGCCTTGTTTTACTTTAATATTTTTTATTTCGCCGTCAATAGGTGATTTGAGTGCGTTTTCCATCTTCATCGCTTCCAGAATAAGCAAAGTATCTCCTTTTTGTACCTGCTGCCCCACACTTACGGAGATTCCCAAAATCAATCCGGGCATCGGGGCTTTGATTTCGCTTACCTTATTAGTGCCACTTTTCATACCTAAGCGATTGATTAGCAAATCAAAACGATCCTGAAGATTGACGGTGTAGATGGATTTATTGATTTTGAGGGTAAAGGTTTTGGTTGTTGGATCGCTTTGAAGCACCTCTACGACATAAGATTGATGATCTTTCAAGATATGAAAGCTGCCCTCTTTGAGACGGAGCAAATCCCAGTCAAACTTTTCTCCATTGAGCCAATAGCCGTCTTTTTGGTATTCTAGCTCAAATGTGATTCCTGCTTCTGTATGATTTTGTTGGCTTACGGTAGCTTTCAACATAATATTTTTATTTTGAGTAAACGAAATTATACCTTGATTAAAGTGATTATAAACGATTTATTTACTTAAAATTAGAAAACCACCTCGGTTTAAGTATATTTAGTCAAAAATCCGAAACAAAATTGAATCTTGCCAGCCTTCTACAAGATTTTTTCTGCAAATCAATGGACGATGGACGATAGTCCATAGACAGACTACGGACTATGGACTACGATCTACGGACTATGGACTACGGACTATTATCTAATTTTCACATATCAAGTGGTTTTCGCTATTTTTTAAGAATGGCTAAGTTTTGGTTTGAACTTCAAAGAGGGAATGCCTATCTTCGCAGAGGTTTGGGAATAATTTTGTAAGTGTATGATGAAAATCCCTAAGATATTTAAGAATTTTTTTGTGTTAAGCTCCCTATTGTTTGTAGTCTGGATTTTATTTCTGGATACCAATGACTTAATTACCCAATACAGAAGGAAGCAAAAAACCAGGCAACTCATTCAAGAAAAAAAATACTATGAGCAACAAATCAAGCAAATAGAAAAAGGGTATCGCGAATTGCTGAACAATCCCCGAATCCTAGAGAAATTTGCCCGTGAAAAGTATTTTCTTAAAAGAGACAAAGAGGACGTTTACATTATTGTAGAAGAAGAAGCCAAAACGCAAGAAAAGGAATAATTTACTTTAAAAAAACTTCAAAAAACCTCAAAAATAGACTTTTTGATGGTATATTTGTTCAATATATTTGTGTATCATTCAAGCAATTCAGCTTACATCAGAGTAATCAAACTCCATGAAAAAAACACTCATATTGGGCGCATCTACTAAGCCAGAACGCTTTGCCTACAAAGCTGCCTTTAAACTCCAAGATCAGGGTTATGAGTTTGTACCGTTGGGACTCAAAGAAGGCAACCTATTTGGTGTCCCGATCCTCATCGGTAAACCTCCTCTTCAGAATATTCACACCATTACATTATATGTTGGACCACAGCATCAGGCAGCCTGGTACGATTATTTGCTTGAACTTCAAGCCCCAAGAATCATTTTTAATCCCGGCACTGAGAACGCCGAATTTCGAGAACTATGCCTGAATCAAGGCATGGAAGCACTCTATGCGTGTACCCTGGTGATGCTTGCTACCAAGCAATATTAACTATCCAATTCATGAAATTTTTAAATAAAAAAAACTTGATAAAAAGCCCTTTTTTAAAAGGCTAAAATGTTGATTTCCTTACATTTAAATAAGGATTTCTCGTTTTTTTTCTTTATCTTTACAACTTAGAAAAATAGTATTATGAATGATATTGTAACCAACAAAAATGTACCTGAAACAGCTTCATCTGGGAATGGCTCTAATGGCAATTACTCCGAAGAAAGTATTCGGGCATTGGAAGGCTTAGAAGCTGTCCGCCTGCGTCCGTCTATGTATATCGGCGACATCGGCATCCGAGGTTTACACCACATGATCTGGGAGGTAGTCGATAACTCCATCGATGAAGCCCTGGCTGGTTATTGTGATTTGATCAATGTTGTCATCCATGAAGATAACTCCGTCACGGTCACTGATAATGGGCGCGGCATCCCTACTGGTCTCCATAAATCCGGCAAATCTGCCCTCGAGGTAGTCATGACAGTGCTTCACGCCGGAGGTAAATTTGACAAAGATACCTATAAGGTTTCTGGTGGATTGCACGGTGTAGGGGTTTCTTGTGTAAATGCACTTTCCTCTTGCCTGATTGCTACCATCCATCGCGAAGGCAAAATATTCAGACAGGAATACCATATTGGTGTGCCACAAGGAGACGTGGAAGTCATCGGTGAATCCGATAAAAACGGAACAACCATCCATTTTTTGCCGGATACAAGCATATTTAAAGACTTTAAAGAAACTATATTCTTCAAATACGAAACCATCTCCAAACGTCTGCGTGAACTGGCCTTCCTCAACAAAGGGATTCGCCTCACACTCCAAGACCTGCGTGATAAAGACGAATCCGGAGAATACCTTTATGAAGAATTTTACTCCGAAGGAGGGCTCAAAGAATTTGTGGCTTATCTCGATTCTACCCGCCAACCCATCATCCCGGAGCCGATTTATATAGAAACCGAAAAATCCGAAGTGCCTGTACAAGTCGCCCTCATTTATAATAGCTCTTATACCGAAAATGTATTCTCCTATGTCAATAATATCAATACACAGGAAGGTGGAACTCACATTGCCGGTTTTAGAGCTGCTCTGACCCGTACGCTAAAGTCTTATGCCGAAAAATCAGGCATGCTCGAGAAAGCCAAAGTCGAGATCAGCGGAGATGATTTCAGAGAAGGACTTACAGCCGTCATTTCTGTCAAAGTGGCCGAACCACAGTTCGAGGGGCAAACCAAAACCAAACTCGGCAACTCCGAAGTACGTGGCGTGGTAGACAGTGCTACTAGCGAAATTCTGGCAAAATATCTGGAAGAAAACCCTCGAGAAGCCCGCGCCATCGTTCAAAAAGTTATCCTCGCCGCACAGGCACGCCAAGCTGCCCGCAAAGCCCGCGAAATGGTACAACGCAAAAATGTACTCTCAGGTACTGGTCTTCCTGGCAAACTGGCCGACTGCTCCGACACCGACCCCGGTAGCTGCGAACTCTACCTCGTAGAAGGTGATAGTGCAGGTGGTAGTGCCAAACAAGGACGCAATCGATTCTTTCAGGCGATTCTACCTTTACGCGGTAAGATTTTGAACGTAGAAAAAGCACAGGAATACAAAATCTATGACAATGAAGAGATCAAAAACATCATTACGGCACTCGGCGTAAGCTTTGGCACAGAAGAAGACGATAAAGCTCTCAACATGGATAAGATTCGTTATCATAGAATCATCATCATGACTGATGCCGATATAGATGGTAGCCACATTCGGACACTAATCCTCACCTTCTTTTTTAGATATATGAAGGCTTTGATTGAAAGTGGTTATTTATATGTCGCCCTCCCCCCACTCTATCTGGTCAAAAAAGGCAAAGAACAACGCTATTGCTGGACTGAAGAAGACCGAAGCCAAGCCATCAAAGACCTGGCCAAAGGCGGCAAAGAAGACTCCGTACACGTACAACGATACAAAGGTCTTGGTGAAATGAACCCCGAACAACTCTGGGAAACCACCATGAACCCTGAAAATCGTAACCTCAAACAAATTAATATTGAAGACGCTGCCGGAGCCGATTATCTGTTTTCTATGCTCATGGGCGATGAAGTAGCTCCACGAAGGGCTTTCATTGAGAAAAATGCCAAATACGCCAATATAGACGTTTAATTGGGCACTCTTAGTCGTCGTGGGCCGCGTTTTTACAGCCCACTTTTTGAACGAACAGGACAGCTGATGGCATTCGGCTATTTAATTTACTGCTAATGCTGGAATTTTATTTTTTTTTTCATATATTTATTCATTCTAATCATAAAATCAGACTATAAATCTCGTATTTGTAGTCTGATTTTTTACTCATATAATAGGACTTTTCAACCGTCTTGCAAGAATGACAACAAATATACGGGTTTCTAATTCTGTTCAAAAAAGTCAGTTTATCAGCCGGGATTTAAGCTGGTTAAAATTTAATTTCAGGGTGCTGGATCAAACCCGGCTAGAAAAACGCTCCATTTTTGAGAAATTGAAGTTTCTAGCCATTACTTCCTCCAATCTGGATGAGTTTTTTATGATCCGAGTGGGTAGTCTCTACAATTATATTGATTATGACAAAGAAAGGGTAGACTATTCAGGACTGCGTGAAACTCCCTTTAAAAACCTCTTGCTCGAGGAGTCTCAGTTTTTTTTCCAACAACAAAATCGTATCTTTCTTGAAGAACTTACTCCTGAGTTTAAGAAAAACGGCTTTGAAATATTAAACCTGGAAGACCTGATCGAATCCGAACAAAAAGAAGTTGCCGAATATTTCCGAAAAACAGTCTTCCCTATGCTTACGCCCATGGTGTACGATAATTATCGTACCTTCCCGATTCTACGCAACAATGCACTGATCTTCGGCGTGGTGACCAAAGTGGTGGAAGAATCCAAAGAAGAAGAAAAACTCTCTTTTGTACAAATCCCGCAGAATCTCTCCCGGTTTTATGCCTTTGAACGCGGTAAATATCTGGGTTTTCTACCCATCGAAGAAATCATTCGCTGGAAAATCCATAAACTCTATCGCAACGTGGAAATTATTTCTACCACACTTTTTAGAGTAACCCGAAGCGGCGATATTACGCTGGAAGAAAATGAAGAAATGGAAGACGATTTTATTGATGAAGTAAAAAAGAAGCTCAAAAGCCGAAAAACCGGAAGGGTAGTTCGTATTGAGGTAGAACAAAACTACTCCGAATGGATGATGCGTATCCTGAAAAGACGCTGGCAGATCGACGACCACAATGTATTTATTGCTGATAAATTAATAGATTTTACTGGTTTGTTTCAGATCGCTTTTTATAAAGATTTTATTGATAAAATCACCCCCACCCCTAAGCCCAAGCCATTTTGGGGTATGACTGAAGCAGACATCAAGGACATCAATTTTTTTGAATACCTCAAAGAAAAAGATATTATCCTGCATCATCCCTATAATTCTATAGAGCCGCTTTTGCAATTGCTCGAAGTTGCAGCCCATGACCCAGACGTACTGGCTATCAAAATTACTATTTATAGACTAGCAAAAAACTCCCGAATCATCACTGCACTTCAGAAAGCAGCCGAAAGAGGGGTCCACGTATCGGTTTTATTTGAACTCAAAGCCCGATTCGATGAAGAAAATAACATCCGTGAAGCCGAACGCCTGCAAGAAGCTGGGTGTTTTGTCATTCACGGCATCAGTCAGTATAAAACGCATACCAAACTTCTCCTTATTGTGCGCAAAGAAGGCGATAAAGTGACCAGATATGTACATCTTTCCAGCGGGAATTATAATGAAAACACAGCCCGACTGTATACCGATATTGCCCTTCTGACCACCAATGAAACTTATGCCCAGGATGTCTCCGAGTTTTTTAATGTAATTACGGGGCATTCACAACCCTTGTATTATGAAAGTCTGATTACTTCTCCCAGGGATATGCGTAATCAGCTCATTGCCCTGGTGCGTAAAGAAGCCGAAAACGCCCGAAAAGGACAAAAAAGTGGAATTATTATCAAAATAAATTCATTGGAAGACCGGGAATTTATTTCGGAATTGTATAAAGCTTCTAAATCTGGTGTACCCATAGAGCTGATTGTCAGAGGAATTTGTTGCCTTCGCCCCCAAAGAGAAGGACTAAGCGAAAGTATTACAGTGCGCTCTATTGTAGGTGAATTTTTGGAGCATTCACGAATTTATTATTTCCAAAACCTGGAAAACCCCTTGGTCTATGCTGGAAGTGCTGATGTGATGGTAAGAAGTTTTGACCGAAGGATTGAGTCTATATTTCAAATACAAGACAAAAATTTAAAGAATCTGGTAATCACCATTTTACAATACAATCTACGTGATAATGTCAATGCGTATGTGATGCAGGAAGATGGCAGTTATCTCAAACTTTTTCCGGCGAATGATGAAGAACCCTTCAATATTCATAAGGAATTCTTTAATTTTTATGAACAACAAAAATTACCTGAATCTAGAGATATTTTTTATGATTTTTATTTGAATAAACTTAAAGACAAACAAAAAGAAGACAAACAGGAGACATCTCTAAAAATAGAATAATTTGGTAGTTAAACAAGTAATGCTATTCATTCAAAAAGGGGCTTTGTGAGGTTACAAAACCGGGCGTTTTTTTATTTCAGCATTACATCTTGAATACTACCAATAATTTATGTAGGTTTTGTTCCAAATTTTTTGATCAAAGCAAGCACTTGATTTTTTTCTGTATGAGTCACGTAAATCAAGCTTTTTCTAAAATCCTTGTTTTTTTTTTTGAGCTGGGTTTAGTCTATTAGGTTTGGGTCTAAAGAGAGAATACAAAGAATTTCCTAAAAGATATGCTTTAAAGTTCCTCCGGTTTTAAACCCAATGCCATCAATTTTTCCATCAATCGGTCAGCACGCTTTTTTTCCTCATCGGCACGGATTTTTTCCTTCTCCTTAAGTTGAGTTTCCAGGTCGGCACGGGCTTTTTCCAATTCTTTGAGTTTGGCTTCTTCATCGGCACGGGCTTTTTCTTCATCAGCACGGGCTTTTTCCAGTTCTTTGAGTTTGGCTTCTCCATCAGCACGGGCTTTTTCTTCATCAGCACGGGCTTTTTCCAGTTCTTTGAGTTTGGCTTCTTCATCGGCACGGGCTTTTTCCAGTTCTTTGAGTTTGGCTTCCTCATCAGCACGGGCTTTTTCCAGTTCTTTGAGTTTGGCTTCTTCATCCGATCTTTCTTTACCGGTCATGAGATTGACACCCTCTTTGGTACACCAGCGATGCCAGGTCGTTTCCTCCTTTTCAAATACCCCTTTCCAGAGT
>JANRIC010000243.1:0-32988 GCA_033765345.1 Microscillaceae bacterium | reverse complement strand
ATGAAGAATGAAGAATGAAGAATGAAGAATGAAGAATGAAGAATGAAGAATGAAGAATGAAGAATGAAGAATGAAGAATGAAGAATGAAGAATGAAGAATGAAGAATGAAGAATGAAGAATGAAGAATGAAGAATGTGTATTTAAAAAACACGACTGGTTTGTTTAATTCTGTTCTTCCTTCTTTTTATAATCTGTCTCCAGTTTTCGTTTTTTGAGGTCTTTTTCTATTTCTTTTCTTTGCTCTTCGCTCATCAGAGGAATTTGTTGTTCTTTCTGAAGCTTTTCCTGCTCTAGGATTTCACCTTTGTTCTCGATCACAATTTTTCTAGAAACTATATCCACAAACTCTATATCAAATTTTAGAATTGAGTACGGGGGGACTTGCTCGCCAAAACCTTCTGCACCATAAGCCAGGTAAGAAGGAATAATAAAAGTGCCTTTTGCTCCTTGTTTGAGCAGTAGCATTGCTTGGTCTAGGCCTTTGATGGCAAAGCCTTTGTTGACTGGGAATTCAAAAAGCCGCCCGTCTTGGTCAGAGCTACTCAATATTTTACCATCCAAAAAGCTACAGGTATATCGAATAGCCACTACATCATCTTCTTGAGCAAAATCTCCTTCACCCTGATATTCAATCGTATACCAGATACCGGAATAGGTTCTTTTTGCTTGGGGCATTTTTTTGGCAATGAAGGGAGCTATGATTTTTTCTTCGGCTTTGAGTTGTTGAAAGACGACCTCGTTTGCGTCTCTTTTGACTTCTTCTTCATTTTTAAGCTTCAGAATCTTAAAATAATACTTCAGGTGAGAACCCGCAGCGATAAAACTCGGCTTTTTTCGTTTGATGGCTTCAAAAAGGTCTTCTGCTTTGACCAAAAATACGGCACTGTCGGCTTCCTGTAATTGAAGCAGCATGGCTTGCATAAAACCCTGATCGGCATAGTTGTAATCTTCCACAGAAATCTCCTTGGTCAATGGAGCATTGGGGTAGGTGGTTTTCAGCACAGAATCGCTTTCGGTGGTAGTCGCCAAGTGGAAAGTCACAAAATCCCGAAAGGCTACTTTACGTCCTTTTTTGGGGTTTTGAAAGATTTTATACTGGATGGTATATACATTTCCGTTGGCTTCTACGGATAATTCTTGATAATTCTGGGTAAAACCGGATGTGGCAAAATTCAATACAAACAAGAATGCGAAAAAATTTTTCTTAGTCATACGCTGTTAAGATTTCATTTTTAAGAATAACGAAAATATAGCGGGTCTGGATATTTAAATTCATAATTTAAAGCACGAATTACTTTATCAGAATTAACAATTTTGAAGCCCTTAGGCTCTGCTAAAACATATTCCGGCTCCTGAAAACCAAACTCACGGGCATTAGCACGGTATACATCCCTGCGAACGGGATGCTTAGGAGCTACTACATTGAAGATTTCACCCCATTTTTCCTGCTGAATAATCTGTATGATAATACCAATAACATCGTCCCGATGGATAAAATTTACGGGTATTTTGGCTGTTTTGAGTCCTTTGCGCCCATTGAAATATTTGCCCGGTATTCGGTCATAACCCATCAAACCTCCACAACGCAAGATGGTAAGTTGTATATTTTCTTTGTTTTTGAGGATTTCCTCTGCCTGTAAAAGAGCTATTCCGGGCGTATTTTCTGTGGTGAGTACTTCATCTTCTGTGACCTCACGTTCTACTTCGGGGTATACAGAAGTGGAACTGATGTAAATCACCTTTTCAATCTCTGAGGATTGAAAATATTTGGTGATTTCCCAAATCTGATTGGGGTGATGCATATTGCCTTTGATGCCTGTTTGAGGTGGAATGGAAATAATCAAAACCTGTGATTGCAAAAATCGATGTAAGTCGTGTCCTTTGGGTTTGGGGTCAAATTGAATCAAAAACGGAATGATTCCTCGTTCTACGAGTTTTTTCATCTTGGCTTGAGTGGTTGTGGAGCCTTTTACAAAATAGCCTTGTTCGGCAAGTTCTTCTCCCAGGGCTAAGCCCAGCCAGCCACAGCCCAGGATACTGATATTTCTATTTTTTAATAACATGGTATTGCTCAATTAAACCGGATTTAAGAAATATGTAGAATCCATCTATCCAATGTGATAAAAGCCCCAAAAAATACAAGGCTGATCTTCTTCCAGTAAAAATATTCAAAAATTATGGGTTTGTGTTAAAAGCCAATCTCAATATTTGATTTTGCTCAAAGATACATAGTTTTGCTGTAAGATATAAGCTCTCAAATTATTTGCATCTGAAATTATTTGTATTGGAAAATAAAACTATGCAGGATTTTTTCAAAGATTATACGGCTATTTTTGAGACTAAAGTAGCCTGGGGCGAAATGGACGCTGCTTTACACGTCAATAATACTGTATTTTTGCGCTATTCCGAATCTGCAAGGATAGAATTTTTCAGGGAGTTGGATTTTGAAGTGCACGTCCACAACCCTAGCCGCCCGATTGGGCCGATCTTGGCTGAGGTGTATTGCAAATACAAAGCTCCGCTGACCTATCCAGATACCATTACGATTGCCAGCCGGGTAGACCCTGCTTCTATCGATGCGTATAGTTTTTGGATGGAGCAAATCATCTTTAGCCATAAATTGCAGAGAATTGCTGCCGAAATCAGGACTCGAATAGTCTCTTATGATTATATCCAATTAAAAAAAGCCCCTATTTGGGAAGAATTGAGGGTAAAGTTAATGACTAAGTAAGCTTTTACATACTCAATATTCTGAAGGGATTTTTTCATCAAATCAGTGTATAATAGGAATACATACATACTCTAGAGGGATATTAGCCCCTGACAAACTCCCAAAAGCTTTGATCGGGGGTCATTCCTGAACCATCGGCAGCATATTCGGGTTTGATTCGATTGACAAAGTACATGTCTATTTCGTCGAGGTTTTTGATAGGAATTTTACCTCTGTATTCACATTCAAATACTCTTTTGACAATTTGGTAAGTGTCTCCTGATACATTAATTCTTCCAGCTTCGCCATTAGATTCCATGCGGCTTGCTACATTGACAGAACTGCCCCAGATATCATAAGCAAATTTTTTCTTTCCGATAACCCCTGCCACGACCTTTCCGGTGTGAATTCCGAGGCGGTACTCAAAATACGGCTCGTCTTTCTCAATCATTTTATTTTTATAATCCTGCATATATTTCTGTACTTCAAGGGCAGCTAGGATGGTATCAAAAGGATTGGTCTGATTGGCTACCGGAATACCTCCGGCACACATATAGGCATCGCCGATAGTTTTGATTTTCTCCAGGCGATATTTAGAGGTGATTTCTTCCAGGATCGAGAACACATCTTCCAATCGCTTGATGATCTCGATGGGGGGCATATTTTTGGTAATTCTTGAAAAACCTTTGAAATCTATAAACATCACCGAAACCAAATCATAGGCTTTGGGGGTGACGTGGTCGCTTTCTTTCAGCTCATCAGCTACATCGGCAGGTAGAATATTGAGGAGCAGTTCTTCGGTTTTCTTTTGAGAGCGACTCAGGAAAAGAGCCGAGCGAACCCTCGAGTAAAGCTCAAGCCCATTGATCGGTTTGGTAATGTAATCAATCACTCCTCGCTCAAAGGCCAGCTCGAGTTGCTGGGGCTGAGTTTCGCCAGTGACCATAATGACGGGGATGCTTCGAGTTCTTTTGTCGGCTTTAAGTACCTGCAGTGTTTCCATCCCATCCATGACTGGCATTCGCCAATCCAGAAGGATAATATCGGGTAAGGTCTCCATCATTATTTCCAGTGCTTGTTTTCCGTGAAAAGCTCTGAGAAGTTGATACTCAGGATTTTTATCAGAAAGATATTCACAGATAGTATCTTGGTTGTTTTCTTCGTCCTCAATAATCAGGATTATGGGGTCAATATTCATACTTGGTAAATTTTGGTTAAAAGGGTACGTAAATGGGACTCTTGATTATTCCTAATGCAGGCTTTGGCTAATTGTATAAAGGTGGTTTGTTCGGGATGCGTGTTACTGATTTCTTTGAGGCATTGGGTCATTTTATGATCATATATTCTATAGGATTGCATCCTTTCGGCATAAACACAGAGTTGTACAATATCTTGTTGGCTTGGGCAGAAATGTGCTATTTCAGAAGCGATATCTTCTGGATTTAGATCGCTGATAGGTGGTTCAATAATTTTGATTTTTTCATGGATGAGAGGGAGTACAAAAGAAAAACAAGACCCCTTTTTTTCACCTTCTGAGTGAGGAATCAAAGCCGTATTGTGTAAAGCGAGTACAATTTTGCAAAATCTCAATCCTATTCCAAAGGATTTTTCGCCGGAGGTGGTTTTGATCTTATTTTTTTGAGCATCGTTTTGGATTTCAACAAGTTTTTCAGGGCTAATACCCCAACCATTGTCGCGGATTCTGATTTCTACGGTCTCATTCTCAGGGTTTTCCAGAGCTTCTATCCAGACCTTCGGCTTCGGGATACCGTTGGTATATTTGATGGCATTGATCAGCATATTTTCCAATACCCGGCGAATATATTCATTATGAAATTTAGCCCTCAGTGTTTTGGGAATTTTATTAATCAGTTTAGGCATGTTATCCTGATAATCACGAACCAGTTTGAGGGCTGCTTCAACTACTGGGAATAATTCCTGGCTTTCGGGATGAATCTCTATATTTTCAGCTTGGTAGATATACATAATTTCCTCTACCATTGCCTTCATTCTCAGGCTTCTCTCGTGAATCCAATGCAGGCGTTTTTCTTTATCGGGGTTAGGGTAAGTTGGGCTGCTGTAGTTGATGATGGGGTTCAGGGGGTTTCGAAGGTCGTGGTTTACGGCAGAGATGAGCAAGTCTTTGGAGGTTTGGAGCTTTTTGAGTTTATCATTGTTAATTTCTAGTTTTTCTTTTTGTTGATTGACCACTTCGGTTTGCTGGCGAAGCTCTTCTGCGGTAGCCTCGAGTTCAAAGGTTTTCTCGATGAGTTCATGCCTTCCTAGCACCAATATTTCTTTTTGAATTTCAATTTCCTCGATACGGGTTTTTAACTCTTCCTGAGTGATCTCAAGCTCAGTTTTGTTTTTGGAAATTTCCTGACTTTTTTCTTCTATTTCTTTTATTTTTTTCTGGAGTTCTACCTGAGTAGCTTCAAGTTGGGTTCGATGATTGGTAATTTCAGTTTTTTGGGTCTCAATTTCTTCAATTTTATTGATCAGGTCTTTTTCAGTTTCTTGGAGGGTTAGATTGACAGTTCTGAATTTATTTTTTTGGTAATTGATGCGGTAGATAAAAAACAGAAGTCCTAAGATGACCAGAATTAAGAAAGAGGTACTGCTTATGATGAAGTATATATAAGAATTTTTTATTTTGGATAGTTCATTAATATCGTTTTTGGTTTTTTTCAGTAGTTGTATTTTTTTGAGATTATCAATTTGAATGTTTGTATTGATGATTTGGTTTTGCAAGGATTCTTTTTCAAGTTTTAAACGCCGAAGCTCTTCTTTTTCAGATTCACTCAGTTGTTGGTCAGATGCTTTTTGCGTGAGTGATTGAATTTTTTTTTCCAAAATGATAATGTTTTCTTGGAATTGCACATTGATTTGTTCAAGAGAATCAATTTTCTTTATAATCTCAATACTTGTATATTGACTGAGGTCAGGGAGTACGGTCGGGTTTGATTCAGGAGGTTTTGGAGTGTTATCTATCGAGTTATTGGAAGGGGTTTCTTCTTGAGAATTTGTACGATCGTCTTCTAAAACATCAGGAGTGACAGATGATGAATTATTTAGGGTATCATCTCCGGGTTCTTCATCGCTGTAGATGGCTGTAAATCTAGGATTATACTTATGCCCTTGTGCATAAAGAATGAGTTCGTCCAAGCTTGGATAGTCTAGTTTGAAATCCTGAAAACCTGGTTTTTTAAATACCAAGCTTATAGGGTCACTGTCCTGCACTTCTCTTGGAATGTCAATAACAGATAAGTATTCTGAGCTATTCAGTCTATTCCCCTCCAAAAGGGCTGTTTTGGAATCACCTTTTGAGGACAATAAAAGAACCTTGAGTTCTTCATCAACTTGCTCGCTTTTTGCAATTCTAATTCTGAATTGATTGGATTTCAAGATAAAAGGAGTTACTCCAAAATTGTGATTGTTCTCAAATTTTTTGCGAAAAGTACGACACTGAGGATGTTCAATCACTAAGGTGAATGGTTTATTGCCGTCAAAGTCAGGAGGAAGGTAAAGTGTAAAAATTTCTCTATTGGTATTTACAGCAAAGTCAGGGTGTTCTTCGATATATACTTTGGCATTTCCGATGGCATCTCCAGGCTGAAGATTATAAAATTGTATTCTTCCCGGAAGGATGGTGTTGATATTATTGGGGCGTAGTACGATATTGAGGCTTTTAACTTTATCGTTGCCGCTTTTGAGCACAGACCTTTTGGCTTTGTAGCCGTCCAACTCAAATACACAAGTAACTTTATCATCTTTTTTGACAGGTTTTTCAAAGATGATACTATAATACCCTTGTGCATTGGTCTGCGTACGGAGATCAGTATTGGCAATATATACAGTTACATTGCTCAAGCTCATGCTGGTCACCTCATCCCTGACGTGTCCTTTGATTTCTTGCAAGCGTTGAGCGGATGCAGAAATACTACCTACACAAAGAAAAATCACTAAGCCATAAATTCTTGTTTTCATGTTTTGCCAGTCAATTAGAAACCAATAGTAGAAAAAATCATTTGATAAGTGATCAACTCACAAGGTTAATCTACTAATAATTATATGATACATTTAAATAATTATATGTAGAGAATGAATGGAATTTTAACTAAATGACGGCTGATTTTATGAATAGATCATAACATTTTTCTCGATCATGAATAATACCAAAGATGAGGGTTTTTGCATGAAATTTCCTCATCAGAAATGAGTATTTTTTTCTAAAATTCAAATAAATTCAAATTACCGTTCTTACGAAATTTGTTTAAATCATAAGGCGGTAGTTTGGCTTCTCCCATGAATTTTTTGCGGGCTAGGCGGAACATTTGTTGGATGTTTTGGGCGATGGCACCGTCCCCACTCATTCTACGCCCCCAGCTTTTGTCATCAATCTGGCCGCCGTGGAGGGCTTTGATTTGATTCCAAACCTTTTGGGCACGGTCAGGAAAATTCTTCTCAAGCCAGTCTTTGAATACCGGGGCAATAGACCCGTTGAGCCGCACGACGGTATACCCAGCAGACCTTGCGCCTCGTTCGGCGACCGATTGCATAATGTGGAAGATTTCATGGTTGTTCAAACCCGGAATGATGGGGGCAATCATCACACCTACGGGCACACCTGCCTGAGAAAGTTGTTCTATAACCTGTAATTTTTTGGAGTAAGTAGCAGTACGGGGCTCTAAAAGACGGCGTAAGCTTTCTTCTTGTGAAGTGATAGAAATATAGACGTGCACCAGATTGTCTGCGGCTAAATCCCGTAAAATATCCAAATCTCTGACAATCAATGCGTTTTTACTGATGATACTGACCGGATTGGCGTATTTGGCAAATACCTTGAGAATTTCACGGGTAATCTTAAGCTTTTTCTCCAAGGGTTGGTAACAATCCGTATTGCCAGAAAGCATCACGGGTGTTGATTTCCAGTTTTTATGCAGGAATTGTTTTTCTAAGAGTTGTGGGGCATTTTTTTTGACAATGATCTTGGTTTCAAAGTCTCGCCCGGCACTCAAACCCCAATATTCGTGCGTTTCACGGGCATAACAATAGATACAGCCATGCTCACAGCCCTGATAAGGATTGATCGAATAGGTAAAAGGTATATCAGTGCTGTTGTTGGTACTGAGAATTTTCTTGGGAGTCTCATAAAAAATCTGGGTTTGAGGGGCATCTTCTAGTTCAGGCTCATCGATGCCTTCCCAGTGTTCTTGCACAAAATGATTTTTGTGAAAAGGGTTTTGTGGGTTGATTTGTGCTCCTCGACCTTTGAGATAGTCATTTTCCATAACCCAAAATTAGCTAAATTTATACACTTTTGCTAATTCTATACCCAGATTAAAGTGATTTGCCTGATTTTCTTGATTGATTAGCTTGATTATTCGTGATTTAAGCGCTAAAAGCTTCCCTGTAAGGGTCTTGTATTTGTATTAAAACCACTTCGGTTTGAGTATAAATAGTTATTTTTCTCCATTACCCATTAATCATTACCCTTACAGTTCCCCAATATCTTCATTCCACAATTCAGGATTTTGTGCAATAAATTCTTGCATCATTTCTTTGCATTCATCCAGATCGAGATTGACAATCTCAATGCCGTGGTCTTTCATAAAATCCCAGGCACCTTCAAAAGTTTCGTTTTCGCCCACTACTACTTTGGGGATTTTAAACTGTACAATGGTACCTGCACACATAAAACAAGGCATCAAGGTAGAATAAATGACAGTATCTTGATAATTGCCCAGTCGCCCGGCATTGCTTAGGCAGTCCATTTCACCGTGTAGGATAGGATTTTGAGACTGAACCCGCTTGTTGTGCCCTACGGCAATCACTTCTCCGTTTCGAACCAAGACCGAACCGATGGGGATTCCCCCTTCTTTGAGACTTTTACGAGCTTGCTCGATGGCTAATTGCATAAATTCATCCATGACTACATTCTTAATTTGTGTGGAAAATACATGTGAATCTAAGAAATATATTTTAATCTTCTCCAAAAAGATTTTTGATATGACTGATCTTGGAGTTCCAATCCAGGGAATAAGCGCGACCGTGCTCCACGATATGCTCATAAATCTGTTTGGATTTATTGAAATTTTCCTGTGCTTTGAGTTTTTCTTCCATTTCCCAATACATGTCTCCCCGTTCAAAAAGCAATTCTGCAATGATTTTAAGAGCTTCGTTGGAGATTCCTTCTTGTTGGATGAGGTGGTCGGTTAAATGATCCGTGCTCAATGCATCCAATTCGCTGAGTTCTATCCCGATCATACTTTGTAAGCTGACCGCGATTACTTGTTCTACTTCTTCGTATTTGCCCTTTTTTCGAAGCCCTTGTATAATTGTCAGTACGCGTACCAGTTCTTTTAATTGACGCATCAAGTAGTCATTATCCCGAATTTCCATGTTTTATTTTTTTATTATGATAGATTTTGGGCAATTTATTTTTTTGAAAGTCCCAAGTAGCTGATTTATAATGTAACACAAGGTAATTATTTTTTATGGGATAAAACTAACATAAAGGGCTTAATTTTGTAAAATTTATGCCATTTGTAATATTCTGATGCTTTGAAAAGATAACCTATATTTCTTAAGTGTTGAATTTAGGATATAACCTAAGTAGTCCATAGTAATTAGTCGATAGTCCATGACAAATACAATTACGTTGGTTATCAATTCATCATGAAAATAACTCATATAAACTAATTATAGGCAACATTTATCATAAATTAGTGATATACACCTAATTGACCAAATACTAATCATTATCTTTTTCTTCCAAGTCTTTGGTTTCGGGTGCTTTTTCTATCTTAAAGTCTTTGCGAATTTCCGGGTGGCTGATTTCTCCTCCTGAATTCCCTGCTCTGGTCATCAAGAAAAAAACTGCAAATGACAATAATAAGGTAATCCATCTCAGAATTCGGCCGATTTTTACGTGCCAGGCACCCAGAATCAGTGTTAAAAGAGATAAAACACCTAGCCCTAGCATGAACTTAACGGCTAGTTCTGCTATCTCTTCGTGTTTGTGGATCAGATCATGGCTTATTCCGGGTAGCTCTTCAACGATCTCTTCGGCTTGCTCGCCCGACCAGTCAACCGGCAAAGTCACAATGGCTGCCATAATAAAAGTAATCAAAGCAGCTTGTGACAAAGCATTGTTTTTACGAATCAGACCAAAAATCAAAAGAATTATCCCAAAAAGAGCACCCAGAATAGGAATGTGATTCAATAATAAGTGGATATGCGCAGCATTCATGAATGTGAAGATTATTTTTGACAAACATAAGCATCATTCCTAAAAAATACATCAAATTCAAAAATTCTTTTGGGAAATTGTACCGAAACCTCTATTATTGCCCGAACCCAATTTTTATATACCAAAACTTTGTCAATCATGACCCTCATTCATAAAAAACTCAACCTGATCCTTCATTCCAAACACGATAATTTGCCTTTCGGGGTGGACGCTTTTTATCCAAATGACTTCTTACGCAAGCCGGTTATCGTTTTTATTCACGGCTTCAACGGCTTCAAAGACTGGGGGCACTTCAATCGGATTGCCGAAGAATCTGCTCGGCGAGGTTTTACCTTTGTGAAGTGTAATCTTTCTCACAACGGGACTACGCCTGAGCGACCTACCGAATTTGTCAATCTAAAGGCTTATGGAAAAGATCATTTCTCAACCGATTTAGATGATATTGGCTTGCTAATCAATTATTTATATACTGAAAAATGCCCTTTTAAAGCCCACATGGATTTGAATCGGATTTTTTTGATCGGGCATAGCCGGGGAGGGGCATTGGCCATCCTTAAAGCAGGCGAAGACCAAAGAGTAAAAGGCATTGCTACCTGGGCATCCATCATTTCTACTTTGCACTTTTGGACTCCGGCAAACGTCAAGGAAGTAAAAGAAAAAGGAGTAGTCTATGTCAAAAACGGACGAACAGGCCAAAATCTCCCACTTTACCTAAGCTACTATGAAGACGCACTGTACAATGTGGAGCGACTAAACGTAGAACAAAAAATTAAAAACCTGTCTATCCCTGTACTTGTAGCACACGGCAATGCAGATACCTCGATTCCAATGGATTTTGCAGACCAACTCCAAAACTGGCAACCCAAAGCAGAAAAATTGATCATCGAAGGAGCTAATCATACTTTTGGCGGATCACATCCATTCGAGCAAGAAGATTTGCCAGAACATAGTGCCTTTTTGCTAGATAAAACCCTTGATTTTTTTAATCAAATAAAAGACTAAGTATTTTACAGACATGAACATATTATTTGTCTGCACAATGAATAAGCTTAGGAGCTTGACTGCCGAACATATTTATGCTCAAGATAGCAGGTTTGAAGTCAAATCTGTGGGTACAGACAGCTACTCGGATAATCCTCTGAAAGCCGAACATCTCTACTGAGCAGATTATGTGATTGTTATGGAGAAATTTCATAAAATTCGCATTGAACAATTATTTCCCAATATTTTTCCTAAGTTAAATTTGCTCTGTCTGGGTATACCAGATGCCTATACCTATATGCAGCCTGAATTGATCGATATTTTAAAGGAAAAAGTAGAAGTAATTTATAAAGAGATTACCTCCAGATAGGCTTTCAGGCTGCCGATTTCTACTTTGAATGAGAGGGTTTACAAAAAACACTAAAAAAACGCTGCGTCTTTGAGAGATATAACATTTTAGAAAAACGCATCAAACTCAATGATGTAATCCTAATTTTATTTTGTCATTCCGACGCAAGGAGGAATCTTAGCGTCTGCATCAAGAAGCGCAAAGATTCCTCCTGCCGTCGGAATGACAGTTCTAGATTAACAATTTTGTATTGATTATCAGCTCATTAGAAAACATGTCGTGAGTATTTCGCATGTGTTTTCCCTACAAAGAACTAATAATTATACTTAATGCCATATTTTAAACTCCTTTTACAGATATAAAATTAAATGCGCTGGGTATAAAATTAAATGCGCGGTAGTTAAAATTAAATGCGCTGGGTATAAAATTGAATGCGCTGGGGTTAAAATTGAATGCGCTGGGGTTAAAATTGAATGCGCTGGGGTTAAAATTGAATGCGCTGGGGTTAAAATTGAATGTGCTGGGGTTAAAATTGAATGTGCTGGGGTTAAAATTGAATGTGCTGGGGTTAAAATTGAATGCGCTGGGGTTAAAATTGAATGCGAGGGATATAAAATTGAATACGCAGCGTATAAAAACTCTGCGCCTCTGCACCTCTGCGTGTATTTCCCCCCTTATTTCCGATTAAAAAAAGCTTCAATTTTAGCATTCAAGCTTTCATCGTCCAAATCGGGGAATTGTGGGCTAAGGCTGGGCTGACCGGGCATTTCCTGGATATGCAGTGTTTGGGTAGGGAAGGCAAAACGGACACCTAGTGCATGTGCTAGTTCCAAAATTTCAAGATTGATTTGCTCACGGATGTTCCATTCATTTTCTATATCGGGAGCTATCAAAAAAATATTAAATAAAATATTGAGTGAAGAACTGCCAAAGTCCAAAAAGGTAATTCCAAAAAAATCCTTGCGTGTTTGCGGATGTTTACGTACGATCTGGCGCAAACCTTTCAAAAAAGCCTGCATCACCGGAGCGGGTGTATCATAAGTCACCCCTAGTGTAGTACGGTAGCGGCGATAAACACGCATACCCATATTGTCAATCGTAAGGTCAGCCATACGCCCGTTGGGGACGTGCAGCACCGAATCATAATAAGATCGAATGCGTGTAGACCGCACCCCGATTTCTTCTACTACTCCGTCAATGCCTTCGGTCACAATCCAGTCGCCGACCTTAAAAGGGCGATCCATAAAGATAGTGATAGAGCCAAATAAGTTTTTGATGGTATCCTGGGCTGCAAGTGCAAAAGCCAAACCGCCGATAGAAAGACCAGCCAGCAAGGCAGTCACGTTCAAATCTAAGGCTTCCAGGATATATACCAAGCTCACAATGAGTGCAATGATTTGTAAAGAGGTTTGCAGAAAAGGGATCAACTGCTCGAACCATATATTTTGATGTTTTTTGAAAAGCTTCTCGAGGTAAGACAAAACCACATCAATCAACCCCAAAGTCACAAATAGCCCAAAGATTGGCATTGAGATATCAATCACCAGAAAAGCATAATAAGAAAATATGGCTGGAAATTGAAAAACTGGTAAAAAATTTTTAACCAATGCAAAAGTAATCAGCAAGGCAAAAGAGCGCGCAAAACGGCGGATTCGGTTCTTGTGTTTGATTTCCAGCCCCATTTTGCCCAGTACTAAGCCCGTAAGCAGTTTTGTGAAGGCTTTTAAAATAAAAAATAAAAGGAGTGGTGCAATCAGCAAAACCACAAAACCAACCAGTTGCCTGGGGCTAAGACCTAAAAGCTGAAATTTGCCCGTTTGGGATTCCAGATAGCTAAAAAGTCTATCTGATTCAAAAGGAAAAGTTTCCTGATGCAGTCGTGGAATGGCCTCAAGCGTCACAGGAGAATAATACCAACGTCCATTATACGCCAATAAATAAATTTCTGGAAACTCTTTAAAAGGAATGTATACAAACTCATTGCGGGTAGTATCTTTATAAAAAACCTCTTTAGGGATTTTTTTTTCGTCAAAATAAAGTCCGTTTCCTTTGAGAATCTGATTGAGCTGTATGGCAAGCTTGACCCGCCCTGCTGCATCAGTATTGCCATAAGGAAACATAGACTGAGCAGCCTGTTCGGGAAAATAATTGTCCGGGCGGAGATTATTGAGGTGATTATACATGGTGTGAAAAGGCGACAAGAGTAAATTTGCCCTTTGTTTTTCCTTTTCAATATCTTGCCCGTAAATTTTTGGTGAAGTACTGATGATGAAAAGTACTCCCAAAACAATAAATCGACAACTGACTCTTTTTTGCATATATCTCGCCAAATTTATACCCAGATTAGGATGATTAGCCTGATTTACTTTCTTTTTGACCATCGTCTATCGTCCATTGACCTAAAAACTCAGCATATCATCCATCCCGAAGACACCTGTTTTATCTTTAAGCCATTCAGCCGCCAAAACAGCTCCTTGAGCAAAACCTTCCCTGCTGTAGGCGGTATGTTTTATTTCAATTTCATCAATTTGACAGGCATATTTAACGGTGTGTGTACCCGGTACATGAGATTCTCGTTTGGAGATGATGCCGATTAGGTCCTTTGAGTCGGTAGCTTCATTGATCCAGGAAGTTTTATGAGGCATTTGAAACATAATATCCTGAGCCAAGGTAATGGCTGTACCACTGGGGGCATCTTTTTTTTCGGTATGATGGATTTCCTCAAGGCTTAGGGAATAATTACTTTGCTGACGCATCAATTTAGCCAAAAACTGATTGACCTTGAAAAAAATATTGACCCCGATGCTGTAGTTAGATGCGTAGAAAAAAGCACTTTGATTTTGCAGGCAGATGGCTTCAAGCTCGCTGCGTCTATCAAGCCAACCCGTAGTGCCCGACACTGCGGGTACTTGTTGCTCCATACAATAGCGTAGATTTTCAAAGGCCGATTCAGGCTGTGTAAATTCAATGGCTACGTCTGTATTGTCAGGATGGATGAGTTTTAAGTCGCTGAGATTATGATGATCAATAACCAGAGAAATCTGATGATTTTTTGACAGGGCTATTTTCTCGATGGTTTGCCCCATCTTACCGTATCCAATAAGTGCTATTCGCATGATATTTGTCTATGATCTACTAGTAGGAAAACCTTAGGGCTTCCTGTTTTGTTAATAATTTTCATTTTAAATTGAGCTGTAGTTTGAGTCCCAGGATTGGCTGCGACTGAATCTGATCAAATCCGGGCTTAATACGGAAGCTTAAATCTTCGCTGATGTCAAAACTTTTGAGATGTGCATCTACGGTGGCATCCACAATAGTAAGGGCGTGTGTTACAATAGAAAGAATGATCAGAAGCTCTCGGTTTCTTTTGAAATAATCTCGGTTGAGTCGGGCAGCTTCCAGGGAAATATTGGGAAAGGGGTCTTCATCGGAATTGTTCTCTTTTGCCAAATAAGAATCTCTAAAAAGCAAAAAGCGATTATTATTCCAATAAATAAAATAACCCAAAGTAGCCCCTAAACCGTAAATAATGGGCATTTTCCAATACTTACGGTTATAAGCCTGACCAAGCCCCGGAAATATAGCCGAATAAAGAGCTGCCTGTCCCGGAGAAAATTCTGGGGTTTCTAAAAGTTGTAGCGTATCTTTGATCGTAATCAAGAGACTGTCGGAATGCTGAGCTTGGGTTCTGGAAGCCCACAAGAGCCAAACAAGCAGACAACATAAAAAATGATAGAAGAAAGTTTTTATATTTGTGCGTTTCAAAGCCTGATAAAATAATTTTAAGTCTGAAATTTCCAAATGCTTATATTTCATTTAATTTTGTGAGCGAGTGTTGCTGGAAATCAAGTTCAATTTTAATGAAAATTGCTTGTATGTATTTAAATTTTCAGGAATTTTTATGATTTTTTATAAATATTTGTCAATCTTTAAGAAAAATTTTGAATCAAACACGAATTTATCTATAAAAGTTTCACATAATTAATATATTGGACTATGATTAGAAAACTATTTTTTTTGATAACAATCGCCCTGGGAATGTTCTCTTGTGGCTCAAATGATAGTACGACCGAAGATGGAAGCGAAAAGAAAATTTTTCGTTATAATCAGACCGGTGGTCTAACTTCATTGGATCCGGCTTTTGCCAACAAAAGATCGAATATTTGGGCTACTACACAGCTTTATAATGGATTATTTAGCTTTAGCAAAAATCTGGACGTTCATCCGGAGTTAGTCAAAGAATGGGAAATGTCTGAAGATGGCAAAATGTATACATTTACCATCAAGCACGATATCCGATTCCATGATAATGATTGTTTTAAAAGTGGGGTAGGTCGTGAAGTGAGAGCAGATGACTTTATCTATAGTTTTAAAAGAATTCTGACCACTGGCAACGGTGCCTGGATTTTTAATGATAAGCTGCTGCTCGACGCAAGCGGTAAAATATCTGATACTGCCTTTGTAAAAGTAGATGATTATAGATTCCGAATACACCTAAACCGTCGTTTCCCTGCTTTTTTACAAATTCTGGCAATGCCTTATTGTTATGTACTTCCCAAAGAAGCGGTGGATAAATACGGGAAAGATTTTCGTTCTAACCCAGTGGGTACAGGTCCTTTTGTCCTGACCAAGTGGGATGAAAAAAATACCCTCTTGATGGCTAAAAACAAGCACTACTGGAAAAAAGACGGTAAAGGAAATCCACTTCCTTATTTGGATGTAATACAAGTTTCTTTTATTGAGGATCGTAATCAGGAATTTAGAACTTTTGAAAAAAAGGAGCTTGATTTTATTGCTAACCTTGCCGAAACATCCAGAGATGAAATCCTTGAGAAAAACGGCGAAGTAAAAGAACAATTTGCCAATAAGTTTAATATCGAGAAAATCCCTTATCTCAATACTGAATACATCGGATTTCTTTTGGAAGGCACTGAGCAGGACAATCCTTTTATGAATCCCAAACTTCGTCAGGCTCTAAGTTATGCTATTGATCGTAAAAGATTGCTTTCGTTCCTAAGAAACGGACTGGGTACGCCCGGCGACTATGGCGTAGTGCCCGTAGCTTTGCCATCTTTTGATAGCACCCGCGTAAAAGGTTATCCGCATAACCAAAGAAAAGCGCAAGAGCTACTCAAAGAAGCCGGATACCCCGGAGGTAAAGGATTACCTGCCTTGAAATTATATACCTATTCCTCTGATGGAGAAATTGCTGAGTTTTTGCAGAAAGAATGGCAGGCAATCGGTGTGAAAGTCGACATTGAAACCAATCAATTCGCAGCACACCAAGAATTGGTAGATAATGGAAAAGTAAAATTCTTTAGAGGTTCCTGGTTGGGTGATTATCCAGATGCTGAAAATTATCTGGCAATGTTCTACAGCAAAAATAACGCTCCTGTAGGACCCAATAAAACGCATTTCTCAAATCCTGAATTTGATGATCTTTTTGAAGAAGCTCACGAGACTGATAACCTCTTTACTCGCTATGAAGATTACCTGAAAATGGATCAGATCGTTATGGAAAATGCACCTATTATCGTGCTGTATTATGATGAGGTACTTCAATTAAAACAATCGAATATAGTAGGGCTGGAAGCCGACCCGATGAATAACCTGCGCCTAGAGACCGTAGATATCAAAAACGGCGAAGAAGTAGCTTCCAAATAAAAAAGTTTTTGTACTCAGGCTGGGATTTTTGAAAAATACTTGCTGTATAAAAAATAAAAAGCTCCAGCCTGGCACACTTTTAAAGTATATAGGTTTGTAAATCTATATTTTTAAGGTGTAAGAAATCATTTGGTTTTTCTGGCTTTGAAATTCATCGCCAAAAATTCCAAATGTTTCTTTTATGATAAAGCGGATATTCCTATAATATACGTTCACTCACAAACACTCACTCATCTATACTTATGAGTTCTCAGAATAAATTATTTACCCAGATTTTTGTTTTTTCCCTCCTCCTGAATGTCGCAGGTATTGCCTATGTAGGCCTATATATTATGTCTTATCGCGCTGGTATTTCCAAAAATATTAATTCTTATCTAGAGGCCTATTATCAACGCAAAAAAGAGCATTTTGAGACCCTACCCAATCGAAAAGGAGAAGTGGTTTTTCTAGGCAACAGTATCACAGACGCTTGCCCCTGGGCTGAATTGTTTCAAAACCCTCAAATCATTAACCGAGGTATCTCCGGGGATAATTCTCAGGGAATTCGTGCACGCTTGTACGAAATATTGGAATCCGAGCCTTCGCAGATATTTTTGATGATGGGCACCAATGATCTTGCTAAAGGAAAAACGCCAGATCAAATCCTGAGTGACTTTGAAGAAATTTTTAAAGAAGTCGCCCTGAAATCACCTTATACACAGGTTTTTGTGCAAAGCCTATTGCCCGTAAATCCCCAAAAAGGCGAAAGATTGCGAAAAAATGAAGATATTCAAATCTTGAATCAAAGACTCGAAGCCCTTTGTGTACGGCAAAAGGTTGGGTTTATTGACCTTCATCAAGCGATGACACTTCAGGGAGTACTTAACCCTGATTTTAGCAATGATGGGCTTCATCTCAACGGTGCAGGTTATCAAACCTGGAAAAAAATACTAGAGCCCTTTGTGAAAAAACCACGAAACGCCGGAGATAAAAATGATACTCGCCCTGATCAAGCAGAAGACCAACCCGGAGGTGCCGAAGAAGATAAAGATCAAAAAAGAACTGCTCCCAAACCTGATACTACGTTAAGAAGTATCTAATTTAAACCAAAATTCATGAAACGTCTGACATATATTTCACTGATTTTGAATGTTTTAATCATTACATTGGCTGTTTTCTTGAGCTATTTCCTAAATGTAGCTGCGAAGGTCAAAAGCTTGTTAGACCGAAACTTTCAAAAGCATTACGAACGACAAAGCCAAATTTTTGAGGGATTGCCCAACATACCGGGCGAAATTATTTTTCTGGGGAGCGACCTGATCGAGGAAGCCAATTGGGAGGAATTACTTTCCAATCCTAAAATAAAAAACCGAGGCATTGCAGGAGATAAAACCGCTGGAGTACTGAACCGCCTGCCCGAAGTGCTTGCTGCCAAACCTGCTAAAATTTTCTTACTCTTGGGTTATGATGACCTTACATCTGGTATCTCACAGAAGGAAATTCTGAATAATTATCAAAAAATTTTGGAAAAAATCAAAAAGGATTCTCCAAAAACTCAAATATACCTGCATAGCCTAAGCCCGATAAATTATGAATGGTTGGGCAATCGAATCAAAAATGAAGAAATTATCGTATTGAATGGACAAATTAGTCAATTAGCCGAAAAGTATCGCATGACGTATATCGACCTCTTTCCGGCACTGGTTGGCAAACCCGAAACCCAGGAATTGAAGCCGGAATACACCAATGACGGGGTGCATCTCAACGCTCAAGGTTATACGAGGTGGAAAGCTCTCCTTGAAAGGTATATAAAAGATGAATAATTCAAACACAAAAGCCTAGTTCACAAATACATACTTGTAATATTATTTGATTTGTCATATTTTCACCCTTAATTTGCCCAGGTAATTATTTACCCAAGTCGACAAGTTTCCAGGCAAGATTCCATGAAAAAATATCCTGCATTAAGCCTTTTGATGGGGCTTTTTATTTTTTTTGGCATAGATGCAAAAGCCCAACAAAACCTGCTTAATGCACAGCAATTAGCTGATTCAAAGGTTTTTACCTCCCTGAAAGATGCATTGCAAAAACCTGATACAGTTTTTATCCTGAATTTGGGAGGGCAGAAACTGGGGAATTTTCCCAAAGAAATATTCCAACTCAAAAAACTCCAACAGTTGATTTTATACAGCAATCAAATCACCGAAATCCCCGCTGAAATCTCCCAACTCACCAACTTACAATACCTCGATTTGTATAACAATCAGCTCAAAGATCTACCTACAACACTGGCAGCGCTTCAAAATCTGGAATACCTTGACCTGGGCGATAACCGCTTGAAAAATATCCCTGAATCATTTTTTTCTTTGCCTAATTTGAAAAATCTCTTTATTTATGGCAATAAACTCAACCAAATCCCTTCCCGGATCACCGAACTGGCAAACCTCCAAACGCTCCGACTGGGTGGAGGCTTTACTTTTTTGTCAGGTGGGAATCGAATCCGCAAATTACCGGACAATATCGGCCAACTCAATCGTCTGAAAGAACTCTACTTGCCTGATAATCGACTTCGTAGACTGCCTGATTCTTTTCAGGAGTTAGACAGTTTGCGCTGGTTGGATTTGAGCAACAATCGCTTTGAGCGTTTGCCAACTGTTTTGGAGGGTTTGGAAGGATTGGAATACCTGACTCTGTGGGATCGAGGTTTTTCTCAAGAGAATAAAGAATCATTACAAGCCAAAATGCCTAGAACCACCCTGAATTTTCATCAAGATTATGAGGGGAATCTTTGGGGATTGATGCTGGGTTTTCAGCAGGGAAAGTTTAGCGTGGGTGAACTGGGCATCGTGCGTGCTTTTAAAAAGGATATTTTTGTGTTGGCCACTGCCGCCTCAGCAGAGATCAATTTCAACGGCAAAATGAGTGCCGCCAAACTTTCTGTATGGGGCAATGGGCTGACTATATTCTCATTGGGCTTGCATGGCATGTATTATTTGGATGAATCCAACAATAGTTTTGCACTCAGACCCGAAGTAGGCATTGGTCTAAGCATGTGGAGCGTCAATTATGGCTACAATATCCTTTTTAGCAAAGGCTCCCAAAATATCAACAAACACTTGGTATCTCTGCGATTGGTGGTACCTATTGCACCGTTTTTTTCACCCTTCAGATAGATGAGCCGCAGTAGTAGTACTGTAAGGCAACGTAGTTGTAAAATTTATTCTTTATCTAAAGACATGGCATACAATTGTTGCGTAGTGCGCCAGTTTCGGGTAGTAGCGCGTACTTTTAGCTTACGCTCGATGGCATTGTTGTCGAGTTTGCTTTTGCCATAGCCATCCTGATAGGTAAAATACATCACATCATCCCGCAAGATAAAGGTTTCAGTGTCTAATTTGATGGCTTCCAGGTTGGGGATAAGTGCCGAGTTGGGTACTTCGGAAAGCCAGGTGACGTATATTTTGGAAGTATCCACCTCTGGGTTTTCCATAAATGGATTTTCGGCAATTGTTTTTTGTAAGCTCTCCGGTCTTAATATAAATACAACTACTTGATAGCCAAGTGTTTCCAGGATTTTTGTTTCAATTTTATTTTTCAAAATATCCGCATCTTCTTCCAAATCCTTGAAAATCACATTGCCGCTTTGGATATAAGTTTGTACTTCGGCAAAACCCAAATCTTCGTACAAGGCTTTGAGTTCGGTCATTTTGATTTTTTTCTGCCCACTGACATTGATGCCCCTGAGTAAAGAAATATAGGTTTTCATAAGTTATTCTAAAAATATCAATTATACGTTCTTTTTCTGAAATTTTGCTCCCACTGCCAAGCGGTTTTCATCATATTGTCGAGGTCACGTTCGGCGATCCAGCCTAGTTCTTCATTGGCATATTGGGTATCGGCATAGATTTGCTCTACATCGCCTGGGCGGCGGTCTACAAGTCGGTAGTTGAGTTTTTGCCCGGATACTTTTTCAAAAGAATGAATGGCATCGAGTACCGAAGTACCTTTGCCCGTACCCAGATTAAAATACTCAAAGGATTTTTTAATTTGATTTTTTAGCATACGTTCGCAGGCGATGACGTGTGCCTTGGCCAGGTCAACCACGTGGATGTAGTCCCGAACACAGGTGCCGTCAGGTGTATCATAATCAAAACCGAATACTTTGAGTTCATCTCGAAGCCCCATAGCAGTTTGGGTGATGAAAGGCACCAGGTTATTGGGTACACCCAGGGGCAGCTCACCGATTAGTCCTGAATCGTGTGCACCGATAGGGTTAAAATACCTGAGAGCAATGGCTTTGATGTTTTTATCGGATTGTGTGGTATCTTCCAGGATTTCCTCACAGATTTGTTTGGTATTGCCATAAGGAGACCAGGCTTTTTGAATGGGAGTGCTTTCTACTACGGGAAGTTGCTCAGGTTGCCCGTAAACTGTACAAGAAGAAGAAAAAACTATATCGCGAATTTGGTGCGCTTGCATACACTCGAGCAGATAGATCAATGAAATCAGATTATTGTGGTAGTATTTCAGAGGAAACTGCACGGATTCACCTACGGCTTTGAAAGCTGCAAAATGGATGATGGCATCAATCCTCTGATGTTTTTGAAAAAAAGCATTTAATAAACTTCTATCACAGAGATTGAATTGTTCAAAGGCTGGGCGTTTGCCAGTGATTTGCTCGATGCCCTCCAGTACTTCCAGGTTTGAGTTGGAGAGGTCGTCGATGAGGATTACTTCATAGTTTTGCTCTAGAAGCTCTACAACGGTATGCGAACCGATGTAACCTGTTCCTCCGGTAACTACAATTTTTTTGGATTCCATGTAGATTTGAGTTTTACAGAATTCAATTGATTTATGGGTTTGAAATTAACGAATCTGCTGCGAAATCCCTATCTGATGTAACAATTAATAATGATTATAAGAATAATCTCGAAAACTGGGGTCAATCTCCAGCGAATGAAAGTTGTGAAATACCGTTTCACCGCCCTCGATATTAAAATTAAAGTCAAAATCTCTGACTCCGCCTGGTGCCTTGGTATGGAGCGTAACTTTGGAAGCACCAGCAGGCAGTGACATGCGGGTGTAATAAATGCTATGCGGAATTGCCTGCCAGGCGCGGGTATCTGCCTGTTCAGTAGCGGCATTGATGATGCTTAGGAGGGAGGCCAGCCCTTCTTTGTCTTCTTTGCGCAGCAGGGCTTCTTCTCCTTTTTTAATGGCAAGCCTGAGCAGAGCTTTGCTTAATTCCAGCACCATTCTTTCTTGAAGAGTTTTTTGGGCAATGGCATTGAGATCTTCTGCCAGCTCTAGCGTCTTGGTAATACCTGGGGCACTCAGTTCGGCGGTGCGAAAGTAGGGTGGACGCTCCATATATTTTGGAAAGGCAACCCGAATGACCGAAAGCCCGCCCAGAGGGTCTATTTTCTTGCCGTCTTTGTCTTTTTGGACTTCCAAAGGAAAAGGAAAGTTCAGACCAAACTGATCATTCACAAAAACCACCCTTGAGTCAAAGCGATTGATGGTAAAGTTGATTGACCATTCTGTTTTGATAGGACCAAAGCCATTGTGCCAGAGAAATACCAGGACGCCATTGTTGGGCGTATCTTTCTGATAAGTCATGCCGAATTCGCGCTCGTAGAGCTGCAATTCCTCCCTAAAACCCATCAAATAAGCCGTACGCAGCAGATCGTGCTTGAGCTGATCGGGCACATCAATGTTAAAAAGTTTTTTATAGTCATTTTGGTAAATCTCTACGGCATTGCGATAGGCGATAAAGGCATTGTTGTAGTCTTTGTTTGCATCATAAACCAAACCCATCAGCGTATGAATAAAAGCATCACGTTTGTATCTGTTTTCAGAAGAATACTTATCGCTCATGGCCTGGAGCTTGATATTCATGCGGCGGCATTCTACAAGAGCTTTTTCTTTATCGCCCAGAGACAAAAAATTCAGTGCTTTATAATAATGAATCATTAAAAGTTCAAAATCTTCGCCTCGATAATCTACCACCAAAGGATTGACAAAATAAGCTAAAATTTCATTCAGGTAGTTTTTCTGGTAGTCTTCACCTAGGATGTAGGCCTGTTCAAAAAACTGATTGGAGCGGTCGTATTGTCCAAGCATCTGATGTACTAGCCCTTGATTGAGGTGATAAATAAGTTTGGATTTGCTGGTAGGCCCTTTTTTATCGCTCTCTAGGCTTTTTTGAGCTTGTGCAAAGTTGCCGTTTTCAAAGCTTTTATAAAACTGAGAATTAAGCTGGTAGTGGGTCAAACAAGAGCTCGTACCCCCAAGCAGTCCCCCCCAAATTAAAATATGTATAATCCAAATTTTTTTCATGGTTGTGTCTATGGTTTTTTATGGATAAGTCCATAGTCTGTGGTCGATAGTCCATAGACACACGATGGACCGTGGACTATCGGCTATGGACAATTATTAATTTCGCACGTATTTCTTGATCTTTTTATCACCGATCCAGACAATTTCGTTGGTTTCGATGTTTGTTAGCTCAAGATTCACCTGATAAAACATCACCTTTCTTTTGCCTTCCTGATCTACGATGGAGCTGATATTCCCGAACATCATGTAGTCAGCGCCTAGTTCACGACCCCATTTTTTCTGCGTTTCGGGAGAGGCAAACTCCTGCTGATCGGCTCTTTCTTCACGCAGTTTTTCACGGAATACGCTGTTTTGAACCACACGAATACGGTTAGATTTGATAAATTCACGCTCTATGTCTTTGATAAAAGTCTCAGCTTCAATATGTTCGTGGCTTTTGTTGGTGATCATCCCCACGATGATGACAGGTTGGGAAGCATTGATGTCATTGAGCTCGATATTACGTACCCAACTGCTACTCAGGGCATCCTGTGACATTTCTTCGGCTACGAGTCGGGAGTCGGTATCGTTCCAGCGTCCGCTCAGGTCGACCTGGGTATTGGGATCGATGCGGGTGACGGTTTTGCTGCAAGCTGCTACCAGTAAGGTAATATTGAGATAAAAAGCTATTTTTAAGAGGTTTTTCATAGGTTTTAATTGGAATATATGCTAAATTTAACTTCTGAACAATTAGTGAAAATACAAAAATCCTGAAATCCGGTTTTTTATTTTTCCTCAGTAATTTTATTTACGTAGGGATAATTAAAGGGGTTAAAGCCGTCAAACGGATTAACAAGTTGTTTACAAGGGTGAATTTTTAGAATACAAATAAAACGGATTATACGAATTAATACACAAAGGCATCTAGCCTCCTTGTTATAAACAAGCAATTTATCGGTTTTAGGATATAATTTTATACTATGAATCCAAGAAAAATACTCATTACTACCCTTATTGCCTTGAATATCTGGGTGTTTGTTTTTAATTACAATAGAGATTTTAGAAATCGGACTATTGAGGAAAAGAAAAATGCCATAGAAAAATACCAAAAGAAGGCTCAAATGCTTATTAGACAAAAAGAATCAGAGATTAAGAATATACATCTGGATGAAGATATTAGAGAAGTTTACAATAAATTTCATGATTTTGAAGCAATCTATCATTATCTCTTGGGCTATAAAAATTACATAAGCAATTCCAAGATCAATCTGTTTTCATTGGAAAGAGGCATATTGATTGAAGGCAAGCCCTACACGCTTATGTATATCATGAATAGGTTCGGCTTTTATGAGTTTAAAAGGCGGGTGTTCTTGGATATTGGAGCGGATCATGTCATTTTTAGAGATAATGGTTTGCTAATTTTTGAGTTTAAACCTGACAAAGACCATAAGCAAGGTTATTATGTTTTTTATACACCGAAAGACATCGAGCTCATGGAGAGGCATACGGAGAATGAAAATCTTTATCGCTATCAATACAAAGCTTTACCCGAAAAAAATTGGTACTATGCCACCATCCAAGAAAATTTTTAAGAGATGAATAGTAGAAAATTACTGATTTATGGTCTGATTGGGTTGAATGTGATTCTTTTATTGTTTAGCTATCGAACTCAAAGAGGAGGATCAATAAGTTCCCAAGCGTCTTTGAGGAAATAAAGATGGTCTTCCCCTTATTATCTAATCGATAGATTAATTGAATATTCTTTACACGCAAAAATTGTCAGAGAGCCAAAATACACTACTTCTTCGGTGCAATAAAATACACCTTCGTATTGATTTTTTTAAAAGAATCCATGATCACTTGTTTTTCAAATGAAAGAATGGAGTTATTCAGCAGATACAGTTCTTCGAGATGGCGAAAAAAATCTGAAGAAAGTACCTCAGAAACCGACGTAAGCTGATTGCCAGAAAGATTTAGATATTCCAGATGGATCAGCGAGGTCATTTCCTGGGGAAGCAAACGGATGCGGTTATAACTCAAATTTAATTTGTGTAAATTAATCAATGCCCCGATTTCCGTGGGGATTTCTTCTAGTTGATTGTTACTCAAATCTAGTGACGATAATTTTTTGAGGTTGGAAAGGTCATAATGTACATCTGAAATCTGATTAAAACTTGCGGTCAATTCCTGCAAATCCGTATTACTGTAAACTTCTCTGGGCAGAAAGGTCAATTGGTTGTGATTAGCATAGAGATATTGCAGCTTTTTGAGTTGTGAAATGGAAGGGGGAATGATTTTTAGCTGATTATTAGATAAATTCAAAGCAATCAGATTTTTGAAAGTTGCAATCTTTTCGGGAAATACATCCATTTTTTTATTGGAAAGATCCAAGACCCTGACTTGAGTTGGGTTCAACATGGCTTCTTCCATCGAATTAAAAATGATGTATTTATCGATGATTTCTTGGGGGAAGGCAGATTCGGTTTGACTATAACTTAAAAGGCTGATCCATAGTAGGTTCAAAGTAAGAATATATTTCATTTTCATCAAGATCAAAGGATTAACAAATAAGTTTATTACCTGAAGGCACAAAATTAACACCAAAAAACGCTATTCTAAAAAAAAGCCGCCAAAAAAAGCCTTCCAAACCTACATGGTGTTTTATGCTTACAAATAATCTTCTACATTTGCGGCTGGTTTAAAAAAAACACGGAATACATGGCAATCATTCAGGCACTCGTCGGTTTATTATTCTTTATCGGAATCGCCTATTTATTTTCATCCAACAGAAAAGCCATCGACTGGCGACTGGTCATTATTGGCGTACTCCTTCAGATCAGTTTGGGGATTTTTATCGCCCTAGTGCCTGGAGTAGATAATGTCTTTAGGGTGATTAGCCAAGGATTTGTGTTTTTTTTGAATTTTGCCGTAATAGGTGCTGAGTTTCTTTTTGGTGACCTAGCCAAAAACAGCAATGCTTATCCGGGTGTGAACCATAACCTGGGGCTGATCATTGCTTTTCAGGTATTGCCCACGATTTTGTTTATCTCTACGGTTTCGGCGGGTTTGTATTATTTGGGTATTTTGCAAAAGATCGTATATGTATTTGCTTGGTTGATGTCCAAAACTATGCGTTTGTCTGGTCCAGAAAGCCTTTCAGCCGCCGGTAATATCTTTATGGGGCAAACCGAGGCACCACTGCTGGTGCGCCCTTTTATTCCCAAAATGACCTATTCCGAACTGATGGCACTGATGACAGGCGGCATGGCTACCATTGCCGGAAGTGTACTGGGGGCTTATATTTCCTTTCTGGGCGGGAATGACCCGGCACAACAAGCCGAATTTGCAGCACATTTACTTACTGCATCCATCATGAACGCTCCGGCAGCCCTTGTAATCGCCAAAATTATCGTTCCCCAAACCGAACCCGACAAAATTCAAAAAGAGCTGATGGTTTCCAAAGAATCGGTAGGCGTAAATCTCATCGATGCCCTGGCCAATGGGGCAGGAGAAGGGCTGAAATTAGCCCTCAATGTAGGAGCCATGCTGCTGGCTTTTGTAGCCCTTATTGCTTTGATCAATGCCCTGCTCGCTGGGCTTGGCACCTGGATTGGGGTCAATTCGCTGATTGATGCCGGTACCAATGGTTCTTTCAAAGCACTTTCTTTGGAATATCTGATGGGACAACTAGGGCGACCGCTTGCCTTTATTATGGGAGTGCCCTGGGAAGATACCCTCGTTATGGGGAGTCTACTAGGACAAAAAACCGCTATCAACGAATTTGTAGCCTACGATGCCCTGGGTAAGCTAAAAAGTGCCGGAATATTGCAAGAAAAAACGATCCTTATCGCTACGTACGCTCTCTGCGGCTTCTCTAATTTTAGCTCTATCGCCATTCAAATTGGAGGGATAGGAGCCATGGCACCCGAACAACAAAGTAACCTCTCCCGCCTAGGGCTTAAGGCTTTGCTTGCGGCCAGCATCGCCTGTATGATGACTGGCACCATTGCAGGGGCATTGTATAGTAAGTGAGTAAGAACCATAGCCTTGTATTTTAAAAGAGCCCGGTTCTTGAGTGGATGATTCACTTCACCACAACGCTGGGATAAGTCTGACCTGAAAAAAAACCATTTTAATGGTTTAGCTGTTAATTTTTTATGAAACTCTCACCCGAAGAACTTAACTACCTGCTAGATCAGGATTTTTTGCTTGCCAAAGTAAAAATCACCGATAAGCTAATTGACCAACTCTCTGATATACAGCAAGCAATCAAAGGATATTTACTGCCCCAAAATCTACCCTTCCCCCAAGGTACAGACCTCAATGACGGCAAAATCTCCAAAGGCGAACGCTACAAGGATTTGCCTTACCTGGTGCTTGATTTCCCTAAATTGATCCAAAAAGAGCGGATTTTTGTGCTGCGTACCATGATTTGGTGGGGAAATGAATTCAGCACAAGCCTGCACCTTCAAGAGGAAATTTGGGAAACATTAAGAACAGCTTTTTTGAGAAATTATTCGGGTTTAAAAGGAAAAGATGTGTATTTCTGCGTCGCCGAAAACCCCTGGGAATATCATTTTGAAGCCGATAATTACCGTAAGTTGGATGAAATTTCTATACAGGAAATAGAATCCCACATTTCAAAAGCTAATTTTCTAAAAATCAGCCGCAAAACTTCCCTATCAAATCCCGAAACCTGGAAAGATTTTAGTCTGGAAAGCCTAAGGCTTTTTTTATCTGTGATTTTTCAAGAATAATTTTAAATATTTCCAATTTTTTGATTTACTTCAAGGGTTTTTACATTTAAATTTGATTGCACCAAAAACTTATTAGATGAAATTCTCAATTCGCCCTTGCCTGTGTCTTCACAGGCAAATCAACAAAATCTATGGGTTATCTCTTTTGATTTCCTTTACTCAACTCCTTTCTGCTCAAAATATCCCGCTTCCAGAGCACCCCCGCCCTGATTTTGAGCGTAGTCAATGGCAAAATCTCAACGGAAGCTGGCAATTCGAGTTCGACTCCCTGAATGTAGGCATCAACAACCGCTGGTTTGCAGGCGAAACACCATTTTCTAAAAAAATTAATGTGCCTTTCCCCTGGGGTTCTCCGCTTTCAGGAGTAGCCGACAAAGCCGACATCGCTTGGTACCAAAGAGAAATTACCCTCAATCCCACTTGGAAGGGGCAAAGAATATTTCTCACTATCGGAGCTTCTGACTGGGAAACAACTGTCTGGTTGGATGGACAGCTCTTAGGCAAACACCGTGGCGGATACGTACCTTTCTCATTTGAACTTACGGATCAAGTTAACTTCACTAAGTCCCAAAAACTCATCATCCGCGTAGACGACAAACGCCGTGATTTTACACTGTATGGCAAACAAGGCTACGGCAATGCCCGCGGTATCTGGCAAACCGTCTACCTAGAAGCACGCGGGCAAAACTACCTCGATGCCGTTCATTTTACCCCTGATATTGATCGACAGTCTGTTCAGGTGACAGCCTACCTGCCCGAAGCCGCTACCCAGAATATGAAGATTTCTCTAAACATCAAAACCGAAACACAAGCCATTCTCAAAGAGCAACTTATCCCCCAAGGAAAAGATCAAATCCGCTTTGAAATTCCTATTCCTAAGCCCCATCTCTGGACTTTGGACGATCCTTATCTCTATGAAGTCGAAGTGGCTTTGGATACAGACAAGGTAAAAACTTACTTTGGCATGCGAAAAATATCCGTGACCAAACTCCCCGGAACGGATTTTCCCTACGTAGCCCTCAATCATGAACCGATTTATTTGCAATTGACCCTCGATCAGTCTTATCACCCCGAGGGTTTTTATACCTTCCCCAGTGACCAGTTTATCAAAGAGGAGATTCTACGCAGCAAATCCATAGGTTTGAACGGCATTCGCCCACATATCAAAGTGGAAATTCCCCGAAAACTATACTGGGCCGATAAATTGGGGCTTCTGGTCATGGCTGACTTGCCCAATAGCTGGGGCGAACCCGAGCCTAAAATGCAGGCAGAAGCCGAATATACCCTGCGTCAGATGATCCGAAGAGATTACAACCATCCAGCTATTTTTTCTTGGATTATTTTTAATGAAACCTGGGGACTCAGAACTTCAGTAGAAGAAAATGGAAAAAAGGTAAATAAATATCTCCCCAAAACCCAAAATTGGGTCGCCTCGATGTATTACCTCGCCAAATCACTGGATCACACCCGCTTGGCCGAAGACAACTCCATTTGCTGTGGTGCAGGACATACCGAAACAGACCTGAATTCTTTCCACGATTATCTGCCAGGCTGGGCTTGGGAAGACCATCTGCGTGATCTGACCCAAAATTCTTTTCCAGGAAGTACTTTTCAGTTTGAAGCAGGTTTTGTACAAGGTACACAGCCTAAAATCAACTCGGAATGCGGCAACGTATGGGGCTATGAAGGCAGTACAGGTGATGTAGACTGGAGCTGGGACTACCACCGAATGATCAATACTTTCCGCAAATACCCCGAAGTAGCAGGCTGGCTCTATACCGAACACCACGACGTAATCAATGAATGGAATGGCTACTGGAGATTTGACCGAAGTCAGAAATTCACAGGCTTGGAAGAAATCTTTCCAGGAATGACGATCAAAGATTTCCACGCAGAAGTTTATCTCTCCACAGGCAACGAAATATGCCGTACCGTCGAAGCCGGAGAACAGGTCAATGTGCCTTTGTATCTTTCGGCGATGACCGGAAAAAACCTAGGTACGGAATTAACAATGAGCTGGCAACTTCATCATACCAATGTATTGGGAGAAAACAGCCTGATTGATAAAAACACTCGCACAATCTTTTCTAAACCTTATGCCCAAGAAGCTTTGGCTCCCCTGCTCGTCACGATGCCTGAACAAAGCGGATTGGCTCTGTTACAATTACAACTAGAAGACAAACAAGGCAAAGTTTTGCATAGAAATATTATGCATTTTGAAGTGCTAGCAGGGGAAAAACCTGCAAAAACCGAGATCATTTCCCTAAAACCCCATCAATTCTCCGCCCAAAGCTGGAGTAAAAAGCAGTGGCAGGTTCTGGAAGGACTCAAAGTCAATGGGGCAGGTAAGGGTTATTTTGAATACAGCTTTGATCTGCCTGAAAATATAGCCCCAGCCAATGCCAAAGAAGTGTACTTCATGGCGGAATTATCCGCCAAAGAACTTTTTGTCAAGGATATGCAAAATAAAGAATTGGGCGATGTTGATTATATGCTCGGGGGATTGGTCGCACCCAGCAGCAACCCAAATGCTTATCCAATGAGTGATGAACAAATGTTTCCTTCGGCAATTAGCATTTTGGTAAATGGAGAAAAGACCTTCTCAACAAGCCTGCCTGATGATCCGGCGGATCATCGTGGGGTACTTTCCTGGCACCACCAACTCAAAGACCGCAAATTGAGGGAGGCCGGTTCTTATGGTTATTTGGTCAAAGTAGCCATCACAAAAGCGATGCTTGACAAAGCCAAATCCACCGGAAAACTTGTCATAAGACTTCAAACCGACGATGAAGGTGGAATAGCAATTTACGGAAAATCCTTTGGTAGATACCCTCTTGACCCGTCGATTGTATTTAAATTTTAATAGTAGACCTATAGGTTTTAAAAAAAGCATTTAATTTTGGTTTTGAATTCATAATTGCTACAAAAATTTTGAAAAAAATACTTGAAAATATTATTTATGGAATTGACCTCTCCAACAATTATTTGGGAAAGGCGGTATCCTGGCTCACCACCGGCTTGGTGCTATTGATGTGTGTGGATGTATTCCGAAGGTATTTTCTGGGTGCTACCACCGTGGCAATCATCGAGATGGAATGGCATTTATTTGCTTTGACATTCCTCTGGAGTGCCGGTTATACGCTACAGCACGACAAGCACGTGCGGGTAGACGTATTTTACAACCAATACTCAGAGGTACAAAAAGCCTGGGTCAATCTGATAGGATCGATTTTATTTTTGCTGCCCTTTTGTTTGGTGGTGATCTATACCTCCTATGAGTTTAGCTTGCGCTCCTACCTGATCCACGAAAACTCACCCAATCCCGGAGGTTTACCAGCCAGGTATTTCATCAAGGCTTCTATCTTGGTGGGTTTTGTTTTTTTATTTTTACAATCCATTTCTCTAAGTTTGGCATCTGGAATGGTCATTCTAGGCTGGCGCAAAAGGATATTTGTAAGTTTAGAAGAGAAAGGAGGGGAGTACAATGGCTGATTTTTTACCCTTGTTGCTGTTTATACTGATTTTTGTATTGATTTTATTTGGTTTTCCGGTAGCCTTTACGCTGGGAGGAATCTCTGTATTTTTCGGATTGTTGATTTTTGACGTTGATTTTTTTTATTTGCTTTCTCTCCGAATCTATGGCATTATGGAGAACTACGTACTGATTGCCGTCCCATTGTTTGTATTTATGGGCATTATGCTTGAGAAATCGGGTATCGCCGAGCGATTGCTGGAGACCATGGCCTTGTTATTCGGCCGAATGCGGGGCGGACTGGCTATCTCGGTAGTGGTGGTAGGTGGGCTATTGGCAGCTTCTACGGGTGTGGTCGGGGCTACGGTGATTGCCATGGGCTTGATCAGCCTGCCTACGATGATCCGGCGAAATTATAGCGTAGAATTAGCCACCGGTACGATTGCTGCATCCGGTACGCTGGGGCAGATCATTCCTCCTAGTGTAATTTTGGTGCTGTTGGGCAGCGTGTTGAATGTATCGGTGGGAGATTTATTCCGGGCGGCTTTTATTCCGGGTTTTGCTTTGGTGGGTCTGTATTTGGTATACATTATCATCTTTGCCTATCTATATCCCAAATCTGCACCAGCCATGCCCAAAGAAGAATTGGCAGCATTTTGGGGAAAAGGCATGTGGTTGAAGGTATTTCAGGCCTTTTTCTTGCCGCTTTTATTGATTATGGCGGTGCTGGGTTCCATATTCGCAGGGATCGCCTCTCCCACCGAAGCCGCCGCAGTGGGTGCTTTGGGTGCTACACTACTGACAATTTTACAGGGCAAACTTTCTTTCAAAGTCCTCAGAGAGGTGATGGAAGCAACCACACATATCAGCGCCATGGTTTTTATGATTTTGATCGGAGCTACGGCTTTCTCTTTGATTTTTAGAAGCTTAGGTGGTGATACGTATGTGATCAGCCTGATTGAATCTTCCAATTTGAGTCCCTATGTTTTTCTGGCTTTGGTAATGCTGGTGATGTTTTTTGCCGGATTTTTTATAGATTTTATTGAGATAATTTTTATTATCGTACCAGTGGTACTGCCCACATTTATTGCTATGAAGCTCGATCTGGTATGGATTGGCATCTTGATGGCTTTGAACTTACAAACCTCCTTTTTGACACCACCCTTTGGTTTTGCCTTATTTTATCTCAAGGGTGTGGCTCCTCCAGAGGTAAAAACCAAACATATTTATCGGGGAGCGGTTCCCTTTATTTTGTTACAAATATTATTGATAGTGCTTGTAGTCATTTTCCCTGAAATTGTACATTGGCTGCCCAAGTTTTTGAAAGGAGAATAGGTCTTTTTTTTGAATTGCTGTTGAGAGTTTGCTCTCACCTGACGAGAGGAAAAAAATACGAAAAAAAGCTCGCCGTCACCTGACGAGAGGAAAAAAATACGAAAAAAAGCTCGCCGTCACCTGACGAGAGGAAAAAAATACGAAAAAAAGCTCGCCGTCACCTGACGAGA
>JANRIC010000226.1:0-27101 GCA_033765345.1 Microscillaceae bacterium | reverse complement strand
AGACATAGACGAGTTGAAAACCATCACAGATATTTTGCATTATGTAGGCACAGACCCCCAAGAACGGAAGCAGATAGAAATAGAACAGGAGGCCCGAAGAACTATTGATGCCATGTTGGAGGACTATCAAAAGAAGTTAGCGGAAAAAGACAAAGCCTTGAATGAGAAAGACCAAGCCTTGAATGAGAAAGACCAAGCCTTGAACGAGAAAGACCAAGCCTTGAACGAACAACAAAAAACAATAAGTGAAAAAGACCAAGCCTTGAACGAGAAAGATAAATTGATTGAGGAACTTATGCGAAAACTGAACGAAGCAAAATGAAAACGGTATACAACATTGTATTTATGAAAATTGGGCAAATTACTACGATTTGGGCTAGGGGTGCTTTTATACCCAGATTAAAGAGATTTGTCTGATTTTCTTGATTGATTAACTTGATTATTAATGATTTAAGAGCTAAAGCTTCGGAAAACCACTTCGGTTTGAGTATAAGTGGCTTTTGTGATAAATTCAACTTTTTGCTTTGTGTCCCCTTTTTCATAAATACTTTTCTGTTATGCACAATCCTCCTACCATTTAAACCAGTTGAGTTTTCTAGCTAACGGAGAGTAAAAATATTGAAGGAACTCATGAAAAATTAATCACTATAAAATATTGATAGTCAGGTTTTTATGAGACGTTAGTCAAAAGTATATAACAAGCGATACTAACAATAAAAAAGTAAAATATGGCTTGTATGCTCGTGAAAACGGAGATGCATGATGTCCCACCTTACACAAATTTGTTTCATCACATACTTTTATAAAAATTGATTTTTTACCTGAATCACCTCCGCCATGATACTTAGAGCAATCTCTTGAGGGCGAAGGGCATGAATATCTACACCCACCGGCCCGTGAATTCGTGCGATTTCTGCTTCGCTAAAACCTGCTTCCTGAAGGCGTTTACTGCGTTTTTCGTGGGTACGGGTGCTGCCCAATGCACCGATATAAGCCACCTGAGAGCGCAACAGAATGTGGAGTGCCTGATCATCGATCTTGGGGTCGTGGGTCAGGAGTACGGCGTAGGTATGGGCATCCAACTCCATGTCAAGGAGGACTTCTTCGGGCCATTTTTGGTGAAGCTGATGAGGCACACTGCCTGTACCAGGGCTTTTGGCAAAGATGCCCCTTGGATCGATGACGATGGTCTCAAAATTAAACTGATTTGCCAGCGTGATCAAGTCCTGAGAAATATGCGCTGCTCCCACAATGACCATTACATCTTTTTTGGGGAAATTCTGGAAGAAATACTTTTGATCATCGTATTCCATTACTTCGTCTTTGTGTTCTCGGATGGCTTTTTGAGCAAGTTGGATGAGTGCCTCACCAGGATTTTCTCCTACAAATTGCCCATCGGGATACACCAGAAAGTGCTTGCTTTGCGCTTCGGAAAGCGCAGAAATCAAGAGCGAACTACGATTATTCATGAGGGAATTGTGCAGATTTTCCCAGATTTTTGCCTCAGTTTCTTGTTCTGAAAAAGCCATAAATCGCTCTACAAAAACGCTGATAGCACCTCCACAACTCAGCCCCACCGACCAAGCATCCTCATCCGATACCCCAAAACGAAGCACTTCCGGCTTACCGCTTTGTATGATGGGCAAGGCTTTTTTGATCACCGCACCTTCTACACAGCCCCCACTGACCGAGCCCAGGATTTCCATATCTTCGGCAATGGCCATCGCCGAACCGACCATACGAGGAGCCGAACGCCAGGTATGAATGACCGTGGCCAAGGCAAATTTTTTTCCGGCTTTAAGCCAGTTTTCTATTCCGGGAATAATATCAAGCATATTAAAAACATAAAATATGAACAAAAATATATTTGAATAAAACAATTTTATAGAGAATAATTAAAAAATCTCCATTTTAGAACATAAATTTACATCAAAAGCTACAATAAAACATACACCGGATGATTTTTTACACGGCTTTGCTGATTGGTTTTTTGGGAGGTCTTCATTGCGTGGCTATGTGCGGGCCATTGGTGCTGATTCTTTCACGGTCTTCGGGCGGCATTCAATCCTGGAATGTGCTGCTGAATGCCTTGATTTACAATGCAGGGCGAATTCTGACCTATAGTTTTTTGGGGCTAATCGTAGGGTTAAGTGGTAGAGGGCTGGTTTTGGTCAGTTCTCAGCAATGGCTTTCTCTGGGAATTGGGCTGCTTATTCTGGGGAGCTTTTTTCTATCTGCTAAATTACGTAATTATCTGAATGTATTGCGTTATAGCCACCATTTGAGCTTGCAGTTCAGAAGAAAATTTAGATTGTATGGCAAAAAACATGGTGGTAGTACACAACTGATTCAGGGTGTTTTTCATGGGTTTTTGCCCTGTGGTACGGTGTATCTGGCTTTGGCAGGTGCGCTGGCAACGGGCGAAATCTGGGCAGGTGCATTGTATATGTTTATTTTTGGCTTAGGTACACTGCCTTTTTTACTGGCTGTGAGGGCATTCGGGCACGTATTTTTGGGCAAATTGAGGGTAGATTTGCACAAAAGTCTGATTTCAGTATTTGCTTTTTCTTTGGCCGGATTGCTGATTATCAGGGCTTTGAACCTGGGCATTCCTTATTTAAGTCCCAAATTAATTCGCTCAGAGTCTAGGGTGGAGTGTTGTGAAGTAGAGATTAAATGATTTTGATGAAGCAATTAAAAAAAGGGAAACTGCGATACACAGTTTCCCTTTGTTTCTTATTCAGATACAATTAATAATCAAAAGGAAAGTCATACGATTGTTCTTCTAATTGGTAGGTGAGGTAATCCAATTCTTCGGATTCTTCAGGGCTGAGACGTTCAAACTCTGATTTGTAATTGAGTTCTTCCATTCTCTCATAAATTTCACTAGGGCATAAATAAAAATCATTAAAATTCATAGTACAAACTGTTTTATGATTTATTAATTAAACAATAAAAGAAAATGCGATGAAAATTAGAGATCGTAACGATGCAACAAGGGTAAGTTGGAAGCAGATGAATATAAAGGTATATCATCATAAGAAGAACAATTTGGTTTTAAAAGAATCTTCTTTGGGAAGACCTAAGCTGAAGTAATTTATTTTATAAAACGCTTCTCAAAGCAAATTACAACTAAGTTTAAACAAATAATACGCCAATATCCGCCTTCAAAATGAATTATATGTTAATTATTCTACCAAAGTGTATATTTTGGGGTAAAATAAAATATGTATCCGGGTAATACGTCTATCTCAATAATTAATAAGCCATGAATGAACCCCATGATTAGGAGCCTATCTCTACCGCAAGCGATGAGTGAACAACAAAAAGCGCATATTGAGCAGACGATTTACCAGGAAAAAAATCGCTTGTTTAGCTTTATCCGTCAGCGTGTACCCAAACTGGAGGATGCAGAAGATATTCTTCAGGATGTATTTTATCAATTGATTGCTGCCTACGAAAGCATAGAATCTTTGGAAAAAACCAGTTCCTGGCTTTTTACCGTAGCCCGGAATAAGATCACGGATCGGTATCGGAAGAAAAAAGCCATTCCTTTTAGTGAAAGTCAGGGAAGTATTTCTGAAAACGACGAAAAAACCCCTTCTTTGGAAGATATTTTACCAGATTTGTCCAATCATCCCGATGAGGTCCTGCTCCGGTCTATGATTTGGGAAGCCATAGAAGAAGCACTAGAAGAATTACCCCAAGAACAACGTGAAGTATTTGTGATGCACGAGTTTGAAGATTATAGTTTTAAAGAAATTGCTGAAATCAAGGGGGTTTCAGTCAATACCTTACTTTCTAGAAAGCGATATGCTGTGCTGAATCTTCGGAAATACTTGGTTGAAATTTATCGAGAGTTATTTTAATACTATTTACATATGATCCTTTTATGAGCAAAATTATCTTGATGGCACTTAAAATCTGTGTTTTGGTGCTATTGTTTTTGACTTTCTTTGCTGCCTTGGTGATGTGGCTTTGGAACTGGCTGATCCCTGAACTGTTTCAAGGACCTCGGATTAGTATTTTTCAGGCAGCCGGATTGCTGATTTTATGTAAAATATTATTTGGAGGTTTTCAAAAAGCCGGAGACCAGGTATCGCATCAGAAGAAGAAATACTGGCGCAAAAAATTTGAAGAAAAAGTATCCCGCATGAGTCCTGAAGAAAGAGAAAAACTCGAGAGTCGTTTTAAAAAATGGGGTGGGGGAGACTTCTGGAAAAAAGACACAGATTGCGACGTTTAAATCTTAAACCCAACGATGAGTACATCATCGGTTTGTTTGTTGTCTGCACCTTTCCAATCTTCAAAAATTTGCTCAAGAATAGCGTGTTGTTCTGTAAAAGGTTTTTGATGAATTTCCAGAAAAAGTTCTCTTAGTTTTTTAACCATAAATTTCTTGCCTTCAGGCCCACCAAACTGATCCTGAAAACCATCCGAAAACAAATAAAACCACGTAGGCTGATCAAGGCTGATGCGATGTTTTGCAAAAACTCTTTTGGTTTCTTTTTGCTCCCCTCCTATAGGATTACGATCGCCTTTGATCTGATAGACTCGATTATTTTGAATCAACACCAGGGGATTTTTAGCACCTGCAACCTCGAGAACCCTTTGCTCAAGGTCTAGGCTACAAATGACCATATCCATCCCGTCGCGGTTTTGGGTTTCTTCTTGTTTGAGTGCCTGTCGGATTCTTTCGTGCAAATGGTTCAGAATCAAATCGGGGCTGGTAATGCCTTCACTTTTAACAATCTGATTGAGGTAGGCATCACCCACCATAGACATAAATGCTCCAGGCACACCGTGGCCGGTGCAGTCTATGGCAGCAATGAGTATCTTGCCGTTTTTCTCAGCAAACCAGTAAAAATCGCCGCTTACAATGTCACGGGGTAAAAACAGCACAAATAATTCTGGGATTATTGCCTGAATATTCTCGATGTGAGGCAGCATGGCCTCCTGGATGCGTTTGGCATAAGTAATACTGGAAGTAATGTCGTGGTTCTTTTTCTCAATAATTTCCTTGGCTTTGACTACTTCTGCGGTGCGTTCTATGACTTTAAGCTCCAGGTTTTGTCTGTAAGATTCTATCTCCATAATGTCGGCATAGGATCTTAGCCCGGTGGTGATGGTGGTAAATAGCTTTTTGTCGGTGAGTTCGGTTTTATTTTTATAATCGTTGATGTCGTACTTGATAATAACCTCATCTTCGGGAGCCTGTCCGGGTTGGCCAGTACGCATAATGATTCTGATAAATTCGTTCTTGATTTCGTGGCGGATGCGTTCTACTACTTTGAGACCGGCATCATTGCTTTCCATGACTACATCAAGCAGGACAAGAGCCACATCCTGGTTTTCCAGAAGGGTTTGAATAGCTTCTTCGCCGGTATAGGCATCCAAAAAAAGGAGTTTTTTACTTTTATATTCATAATCACTAAGTGCAAAACGGGTGACCGTATGAATTTCTTCCTCATCATCTACGATCAAAATTTTCCATTTCTCACTGTTTTCTATGGTAGAAGAAGCGTGTTCGTCTTCTTCCATAAAAAGTAAATCATCATCTTCTAAATCCTCATTGCTGAATAACAGGTCATCATCTTCGTGCTTTATCATAATCCAGAATGCTTTTCAAATATTAAAAAAAACATGATTAATACGCTCAAATATTCACAAAAACCAATCCTTGTTAGGAGTTTCTAATTTACTTGCCTTGTAATAATCTTATCGCTAAGATATAGGTTACGTACAAAAAGCTCAATAAAGACCTCAAATATTTTGAACTGTCGGTGTTTTTGAGGCAATTAATTGACGGTATTTGCCGGAATTTCAAAGGTAAATAATACGCCTTTGCCCTGAATACTCTCGAGATTAATTTTGCCACCTAGTTTTTGTACTACTAAATTATAGACAATATTCATCCCGAGTCCAGTTCCGCCTCCATCTCGATTTGTGGTAAAAAAAGGCTCAAAAATCTTATTTTTTACTTCTTCAGTCATTCCGTTTCCATTGTCGGTATAAGTCATATACACATTATTGTAGCGGGTATGTACTGTAATGCGAATTTGCCCGGAATCTCTATTTTTGAACCCGTGAATGAGCGAGTTCATCACCAAGTTAGTAATAATCTGAGAAAATGCCCCAGCATAACTATTGATCTCGATATCGTCCTGTGCTTCTAAAATGATCTCGTAAGGTTTATTCTTAAATTCAGGATTTAGTGCCAGGATGGTTTCCTCGAGATAAGTCTTGAGGTTAAACAGTCGTTTGGTTTCGCTGGATTGCTCCACGGCGACTCGTTTGAAGCCCTGAACCAGATCGGCGGCTCGGGTAAGATTACTCAAAATAATTTTGTTTCCTTGTTCATTGGTTTCCAGATAATCAACCAAATGCTTGCGTTTCATTTGATTGGTGATAAACAGTTCTTTAAATTCTTTGGTTTTGGTATCGAGTCGGGAAGCAGCCGTGACACAAATTCCAACAGGGGTATTGATTTCGTGGGCTACTCCGGCCACCAATCCTCCCAATGCAGCCATTTTCTCAGATTCTACCAATTGTTCCTGGGCGGCATTTAATATCTCGTAGGTTTTGGCATTTTTTAAGGCAATCGAGGTATAAGAAGCCAGGGTTTTGATCATATCCATGTGATGTTGATTGTAGGCATTTTCCAGTTTGCTATACACACCTACGGCACCGATCGTATGATCTTCGTTGAGCAAAGGAAAATAAATCATAGAATTAAACATCGGATTGATGGAGTATTCATCCAGTCCATATTGCAAGAGATCGGATTTACGGTTGATCATAATCGAGCGGGCATTTTTCACACACCAAACTGCCGGGTTGGAAGTTTCCTGCATACGAACTTTGATGAGTGGTTTTTTCTTTTGATTTTCGGTATTAAATTTATACTCCAGCTCTCCGTATTCGGGGTGATATTCGCTGACTCTAAACCCATCGGCGGGCATCAGTTGGGTTACATAGCCATAGAAGGTATCAAAAATGTCTTTAAAGTTTAAGGTAGAAGTAATACTTTGCCCAATGCGGCTGAGGATGGTAATAGTTTCATGGGATTTTTGGAGTTCTTCTGCCTGTATGCTCATTTCGTGTGCTTGTTTACTGAGGTTATCTCTTTGAGCTTTGATTTCTTCCTGCGTTTGTTTGAGTTCTTCATTTTTTTCGCTTAGCTCCACGTTGCGCATCTCGATCTCTTCTTGTTGGAGAAGAATTTGTTTGTATTGCTTGTCAATTTCTCGGTTTCGGATTTGAAGTTGTGTGAGTGTATCTTGGATTTTGATATTTTTTTGCTCGATCTCTTTATTTTGTCGGTCAATTTCGTGATTTTTCTGAACAAGATCTGCTTTTTGATCTCGGAGCAATTTATTTGCCTGTCCGATTTGCATCATTCCACGCACAAGAAGTATGGATAAAAAAGCCATCAAAACCAGACCACCGATTAGAAAATAAATAAACCTTCTTTGTTGTGCCGATTGTTTATCCAGGAATTTTTGTACTATTCGGGCATTGCTAAACTGGGTATCGTTTGAGTTGATGGATTTTTTGGAATATTCAAAAGCCTGCTCATCATCTCCTTTTTCAAAGTATACTTCGGCAATATTACTGGCTATTTCGGCGGCTTTGGGGAGTTCATTTTTTTGCTCGTATATCTGGTAAGCTTCTTTGTAGTACAATGCGGCAGAATCCAGGAAGGACTCTTGTGTATAAGATGTTTCTTGATAAAATCGGCCATAAGCTCCGAAGGTATCTGCCAGTTCCAGGTCTTTTTTTTGTTTTTTATAAATTTTTAAAGCTTTTTCAAAAGCTTCTGTTGCCTCATCAATACTTTGAGGGTTGACCGCATAACTCACGGCTGCTTTATTCTTCAAAGCTCTGGCTTCACCCAATTCATATTGGATATTTCTGGCCAGGCTAATGGATTGTCGGGCGTAGGAGTAAGCGCGTTGAATTTCTCCGATATTTTTATAGTTTTCCGACAATTCGTTGAGGATATTTACCTTCTGATTCAGTCCGTTTGTGAAAACCAATATGCGCTCGAGGCTATCAATTTTGCTACATTGGGCAAAAGCAAAGTGAGTCAAAAAAGTAATATATATAATCAGAAAGAACCGTTTTTTCATAATAAATGCGAATTTAGTCTTCAAGTTACTAAAATTATACCGAAAGAAATATCCATTTCCCCACATTACTGTTTAGCGTAAGGTTTTAAAAAAGATTGTATTTTTCTCAACGAGTTTGTTATACGTGGGTTGCCGGACTTTGCGTAAAAGAGTACAAATTATGCCTTCATTCCCTTGATAAAGACTTATTTATAAAAATGATCAGAGATGTTTTAATACATAATTTGCTACGGTTTGGGTATAAACATCGAGCTGGTTTTTTTGCCAATTTTTATCTTTTCCTAACTCTTTGGCCATGCATTCGGCTACTTTAGGGGCTGCTTCGAGGCTGGTTTGGGCATCCAGAAAAAGTAATCTTCTTCTACGAGCCAAAAAATCTTCTATGGTTCGTGCCATTTCGTGGTGTACAGACCAGACGATTTCGGCAAGGCTAATGTCTGTTTTGGGGTGGATTACTTCGGATAACTCAGGCTTTTCAGCTTTTAAAGCATCAATGGCTTGCTGGTCGCTTCCATAAATTTGAAAAGACTGTTTGTTGTCTTCTTGGGCTAGGATGTAGCCATGTAATGGCAAAAACTTACTGACGCTTTTTTGGGGGCTTAGACCTAACTTTCGGATGGCTTTGTCTACGGCATCTTGTGCCATTTTGCGATAGGTAGTCCATTTGCCTCCTGTGATGGTGATAAGCTGAGAATCAGAGACTAGAATTTTATGATTTCGGGAGATTTCCTTGGTACTTTGTTGATCTTCCTGTGGGGCAGCTAGGGGGCGCAAACCCGCAAAAACGCTAAGAATATCTTCTTTTTGGGGCTGAATCTGCAAATAATCTTGTGCGGTTTTTAGAATAAAATCAATCTCGCTTTCTGTGGCTATGGGTTCAAGGCTTGATTCTCGGATGGGGGTATCAGTTGTGCCTACGATGACTTTATCGTGCCAGGGAATGATAAAAAGTACTCTGCCGTCAGAAGTTTTTGGGATCATCAGAGCGGTATCACCAGCCAGGAATTTTTTATCCAAAACGATGTGTACTCCCTGACTGGGGCGAATCATTTTGCGACTCTCCGGTTTATCCAATTGAAGTACGACATCTGCAAACACGCCAGTCGCATTGATAATGGCCTTGCCTTGAATTTCATATTCCTGATTCTGCTCCAAGTCTAAGGCTTTGACCCCACAAACTTTGCCTTGACTGGATTTTAGAAGCTGGGTTACAGACATATAATTGATCACAAATCCTCCTTGTTCTACCACCGTTTGTGCAATATTAATCGCCAGGCGAGTATCATCAAACTGCCCATCATAATAAACCGTGGCTCCTCGAAGTCCTTTGCTTTTAAGATTGGGAATTTCAGTCAGGGTTTTGCTTTTGGAAATAAAGCTAGAAGCTCCGAAACTTCGGCTTCCTGAGAGCCAATCATAGACCTTCAGCCCAAGTGTATAATAGAATCCACTCCACCAGGTATAACTGGGTACGATAAATTTTTGAATTTTTACCACATGAGGGGCGTTTTTGAAGAGTAGACCACGCTCCTGCAGAGCTTCGCGTACCAAAGCGATATTACCTTGCGCCAAATAACGAACGCCACCATGTACAAGCTTGGTGCTACGGCTGGAAGTACCCTTAGCAAAATCAGCTTGCTCAAGAAGCAAAGTTTTATAACCCCTACTGGCGGCTTCCAGGGCAGTTCCCAGTCCGCTGGCACCCCCACCAATGATGATAAAATCCCAGACTTGTGGTGTATTGGTTTTGAGTGTTTCTAATACCTGATCCCGATTCATAGATTTGTATTATTTAAAAACGATGGCTCTTTATGAAATTACTTGAAACTTATTTATTTACACATGAAGACGGGCAACGACAAGGTCGCTCAAAGCGACCTTGTCGTTTGAATAGATTTATACTCAAACCGAAGTGGTTTTCCGAGATTTTAGCTTTTAAATCATTAATAATCAAGCTAATCAATCAAGAAAATCAGGCAAATCACTTCAATCTGGGTATATCTTCAAGTAAAATCATAAAGAACCAAATCAATTCGGTAAATTAAGACTGATGTCTTTGAAAATCGAGGCAAAAGTACAAATTCTATGTATTTTAAGAAGAAATAAAGCCTAGGACTGTGGTTTTAGGATGGAAAAATACCGACAACTTTGAAAAACTCAATAAATACCCGTTTTTTGAGGGTTTACAGAAAGCTCTCGGTTAGGGATTAAAAGTATGAACATTGCTAAAGACAGCTCCTTCCAAGCACCAGAATTAATTTTTATAATCTGGGATCTACCTCCTCACTTTCCAAAGCCAATATCCCAAATACGCATTCGTGCACTCGCCGAAGCGGTTCTTTTTGCACAAACCTTTCTAAGGCTTCCAGTCCTAGTACAAATTCTCTTGTGGCCAGGGAGCGTTTGCGGGAAAGCCCTCTTTTTTTGAGTTTTTTGAGGTTTTTTTCATGGGTATATTCCGGCCCATAAATGATGCGTAGATACTCGCGTCCACGGCATTTGATGGCAGGTTGTATGATTCCACGGCTTGCATTGACCATAAAATCCAGAGATTTGATTACTAGCCCTTCTCCACCGTTGGCTGTCAGGTCTTCCCACCATTTGATGGCTTCTTGCTGGGTGTCGGAGTCATTCAGGTCTACTACTTGGAACTTTGTTTCCAAAAGCATTTCAGGGTTAGCCCGGCAAAACTCGGCAATACGGTGCATGTGCCACAGATGATCACGTTGGTAGTGCGTTTGCCCGTCTGTGGCCAAAATATGAAAAGGTGCCAGAATGAGGTCATCTACACTTTCTACTTCTCTGCAATAATTGCGATAGGCTTGGGTGTATTGCGTAATTTGGGTTTGTCGTTCAGTAAATTGTTCGTACAAATTTGTCAGGTCAAGCTCTCTGTTTTGTGCTTTCTCGATCATAAAAAGAGTTTCTTTTAAAGAATGAGAAGCAGAAGCCTGCACGGATGCATATTGAGATTTGATTAATTCTTGAGCTTTGACCGACCAAGGCATCAATTCACCGTCCAGACAAACCCAATCGGTATGCATTTTGTCCCAGAAGTTACTTTGGCTCAAGGCCTGATTGATTTTATAAAGAAATGCCTGCTCGACTTCCATTTTATTAAAAAACCGCCTTCCTGTACGGGTATAGCATATTCCTAGGCTTTTTTCCATAATGCCAAAATGCTCTTGTGGGATATTTTCATTTTTACAAACGATCACGACTGCCCTAGAACCCATGTGTTTTTCTTCGCACACGACTTTTTCTATACCCATATTTTTGTAATAATCAAAAGCTTCCTGGGGATGCTCAAGCAAGTGAGGAAGGCTGCTGGTCTCGGTGGGCGACATCGTAGGAGGCAAATAAATCAACCATTTGGGATTGATGGCAAAACGACTCATGACCTCCAAAGCAGTGATAGCGTTTTCTTCCCGGATGGTTATCTGGCGATTGAATCTGGTATAAATCAGACGTTTGCCTATTACATCCTGAATATCCAAGAGATCATCTATTTCCTGTTGGGCATTCAGGGGCTTGGGTGGTTCTGAGAGAGGGCGTATGGGTTCGCAATACACGTTGAGCGCACCTACGGCGAGTAATTCTTTTTCAGGATAACGTAAAGCGGTTAATTTGCCGCCAAATACACAACCGGTATCAATATTTAAGGTATTATTAAGCCATTCGGGTTCGGGAATGGGTGTATGCCCATAAACAACCATAGCCGTGCCTTTGTATTCGGCAGCCCAATTGTAACGGACAGGCAGCCCAAACTCGTCGATCTCCCCGGTGGTTTCGCCATAGAGGCAAAAATCCCGTACGTTGGCAGAACCTCTGCCCTGCATTTCCTCGCGGAGTCCGGCGTGGGCTACGACAAGTCGCCCCTCATCGAGTACATAATGGCTGATGAGACTATCCAGGAAGGTTTTTACTGTTTGAACAAATTCATCAGGTTCGTTCTTGATTTGCTCGAGGGTTTCAGCCAATCCGTGGCGAATTTGCACATTTTTACCTTGTAGTTTTTTAAGAAATTTCATATCGTGGTTTCCGGGTACACAAAGTGCTGTACCTGCCTTGACCATACTCATCACTAGCCTGAGCACATCCGGTGAATTTGGTCCACGGTCTACCAAATCACCCAAAAACACGGCTTTTCTGCCATCTGGCGGGCTTACGTGAAAGCTATGAGAGATGTCTTCGCCTTTTTTTTGAATAATATATCCTAATTTCTCAAGCAAATTACAAAGTTCTTCAAAACAGCCGTGAATATCGCCGATGATGTCAAAGGGTCCTTTTTCGGATTTGAGATTATTCCAAAGAGGCTCACGAATCACTTGAACGGTATCTACTTCTTCAACAGAATTTAGGACATATACCTGGCGGAAACCTTCTTTTTTGAGCATTTTGAGGGATCGTTTTAAATCCCGGCTTTGATTAAAAAGGACATAATCGGCAAAATTTCTATCTGGTCGATTTTGATGTCTTTCTTTGAGAAGGCTCTCAGGGAGATGAAAAACAATGGCTATGGGGATACAATGATATTGCTGAGCAAGCTGAACCAAGGGTTTTCGAGATTCTGCCTGCACATTGGTAGCATCTACCACGGTAAGTCGCCCTCTTTTCAAGCGTTTGGCAATGAGATAATGCACCAGATCAAAAGCATCTTGGGTAGCCTCCATATTATTTTCTTCATCAGACACCAGGGCGCGGCATAAATCGGAAGAAATGATTTCGGTACTTAAAAAATGTCTGCCGGCAAAAGTCGATTTACCGGAACTACTTACTCCAACCAAAGTAACTAAAGCCAATTCGGGAATTCTGATTTGCATGGCTTAAATATAGTAAAATCAAGACAAGTTTCAAGGCAGATGATTTTTTTTTAGGTAGGATTGCGGGATTTATAGGAGTTTCCAAAGTCGGATGATGCGTTCGGCGGCATTCTCGATGAGATGTGGGGCATTCTGCATAGCTTTTTCAAGAGTCATGGGGCGATCTATGATAGAAAAGATACTTTGAATGCCTTTTTCGTAAAGTACTTCTGCGCCTTTGCCGATACTTCCGACCAAGGCGACCACCAGAATTTGATGTCTCAAAGCCCTTTGTGCCACCCCAAAAGCTACTTTCCCAAATTGTGTTTGTGCATCCATTTGTCCTTCCCCAGTGATGATCAGCCATTGGTCGGTGCAAGTACGATCTTGAAAAAGTTGGTCAAAACCTACCAAATCCAGCACCAAATCGATGCCAGGTGTCAGTTTAGCTTTTAAGTAAGTTTGTAAGGCAAAACCCAGCCCTCCGGCTGATCCTGCACCAGGGCTTTCGGCCTGTGCAAGGGCATCTGGGAATAAATCTTGTGACTTTTGGGCAAAAAAGCGCAGATTTTTATCCAATAAATTTACCATTACTTGATCGGCACCTTTTTGAGGTCCAAAGATAAAAGAAGCCCCCCAATCGCCATAAAGTGGATTATCTACATCGCAGGCAGCTTTGATATTGATCTCAGACAATCTCGAGTCAAGCTCACTGAAAGAAATGGTATCAATCTTAGATAAAGCTTCTCCACCTGGACCGATTTCTTGTTGATGTTTATCTAAAAATTTAAACCCCAATGCTTGTAGCATCCCAACACCGGCATCATTGGTGGCACTACCACCCAGCGTGATGATAATTTCCCGGCATCCCCGTTGCAGTGCATCTCGGATGAGTTCGCCGGTGCCATAAGTACTTGTGATGAGCGGATTTCTTTCATGCGTACTAAGCAAGGGTAGACCAGAAGCAAGAGCCATCTCTATGATTGCGCTAGGGGGATCATTTGGGGATTGAGCGGGGATGAGTGCATAGTAAGCCTGATGAAGACGAAGCAGGGGATCGTGTACCTGGAGGAATATTTTTTCCCCTCCCAAAGCATTCAGGAGGGTATCTACGGTTCCTTCTCCGCCGTCTGCCAGGGGCAATAAGATCGTTTGGGCATCAGGGATGGCTTTTTTTACACCCCTATCAATAGCCTGTGCTACTTCGGCAGCAGAAAGACTACCTTTAAAAGAATCGGGGGCGATGATGATTTTTTTCATAAGCATTGTATTCAAGACATATTCCTTCTAATTTTACTTGATACAAAATTCACAATCTATTTTTCATTCAAATTAAATCATTTTTATTATGAAAAAAATTATAATTAGGGTATTTATCGGTCTGGGAATTCTGGCTGTAGTACTTTTTATTGCTTTTCAAATATTGATCAGCAATACCAAAAAACACAGCCCAGAAGACACCGTGGTATTTAAACAAGGAGATACCGAAATGACTGTATTTTATTGTAAACCTTCAAAAAAAGGAAGGGTTATTTTTGGAGAATTGGTGCCTTACAAAGAAGTCTGGCGTACAGGGGCAAATGAAGCGACTACTTTCACCACCAACAAAGCCCTCAAAATCGGTGATAAAACCCTTGAGGCAGGCAAATACACGATCTGGACAATCCCTGATGAAAAGGAATGGACGGTGATTTTTAATAAAAAACAATATGGTTGGGGAGTAGGGTTCAATCAAAAAGCTAGCCGTGACCCGGAATCGGATGTGATTCAATTTAAAACTCCGGTAGAAAAACAAGAATCTGTAACAGAGCAATTTACGATTTCATTTGAAAAAGGAGACCAAGTGAATTTGAATTTAGCCTGGGATCAGGTCAAGGTATCTGTACCAATGGAGTTTTAGAAATCAAGTTTAGGTTAAAAAATTAAGCCTGTAAGGCAGCTACAGGCTTATTTCTGGGAAAAAACAGGAAACTATTCGTTTTCTGTCTCTCTTTTTTTTCTTTCCCGGTAGGCTGCCTTTAAAAGTGTATTGCGTTTTTTGACAGAGTCTTTTTCAAAAAACTGACGATCACGCACTTGTTTGTGGAGATTGGTATCTTGTACCTTTCTTTTGTACCTTCTGAGAGCTTTTTCTATCGATTCATTGTCTTTGATTTGGATGATAATCATAAATTATTTTTGTTTTTTTTGTTTTGGATTTATTCGCCATATTGGGACTGCAAAGGTAGGCAATTTATTCGGAGATTCCCAGAAATAATTTATTTTTAGGCAGTTTCTATGCTTAAAAAAGAGATTTTAAAAAATTGCGGATTTTTATACCCAGATTGAAGTGATTTGCCTGATTTTCTTGATTGATTAGCTTGATTATTAATGATTTAAAAGCTAAAATCTCGGAAAACCACTTCGGTTTGAGTATAATATTTTTTAAGTATTAATCATATTCTACCCGGCAAGACAATAAAGTAATATCGTCTACAAATTTTTCACTTTTTTTAAAGTTGTTGATCCTAGCGATGAGATTGCCGTGAATTTCGCCCAGTTCAATTTTTTTGCGGGTAGTTAGGAAGCTTTCCAGGCGTTCGTGGCCGAATTGTTCATTTTCAGGATTGATTACCTCGGTCACACCGTCCGTATAATTAAAGAGGAAGAAATTGCTCAGTCCGTTGATGGTTGTTTCTTTCAAAAAAGGCAAGGGAGAAAATGCCCCGAGTACAGTCGTACCGCTATCGAGCAAAAGCTGAACATTATTTTTAAAATTAAATAAAAAAGCGGGATTATGCCCGGCATTGATATAAGTCAGGGTATGCTTACTTTTATCGTATAGGGCTATAAAACAGGTGATAAAATGCTCTCCTTGGGCATTGTCATAGATCAGATGATTGAGTTCGGAGACGATTTGTTTAAGATCGGAGGTTTGGCGAATGAGTGTACGCAGTGTAGCCTGAAAGTTAGACATCAGCAAGGCAGCCGGAATGCCTTTACCCGAAACATCTGCAATGCAGATAATGAATTGTTTTTTATCTACTGAAATGTAATCATAATAATCTCCTCCAATTAAGTCGTGTGGAAAATAAGTAGCTTTAATCTTGACATTTTTATTATAGGGTAGTTTTTTGGGGAAGAGATTGGATTGCACTTTTTTGGCAATTTCCATTTCCTTTTTAAAAGCTTCCTGTCGAAGTTGGCGGCGTACTAGTTTTTTATTTTCAATCGCTACAATGATGATATTGGTAAGTGCCTGTACAAATCGGATATCTACTTTCTCCTGAAAGCTACTTCCTGAAAAATATTGATTCACAAATACATAAGCCAGTACTCGGTCTTTGTGCAAAACAGGTATCACCAGATCAAATTCATAAAAATCATGGTTTTCAAAAGAGAGTTTAGCCATTTCGCTGAGATCGTACACAGATTCAAAAGCGGTTGTTTCCAGTTCAACGTGATTAAAGTTGGCTTTAGTGCCAAAATTAACCTTACAGTTCCATTGTTCATCAAGCACATACAAAGCCAGGCGTTCTACACGCAAATTACCCCGAAGAATAAACATATAGATTTTGTAGAGCGATTGTTCGGGTTCGTTGTTATTGATGGCCTGGGTAATCTCCAGGATAGAATTCAACTCCAGTTCTACCTGATGAAAACGGGCTTCGTAGTTATCGTTATTTGGTTGAGGTTTTTGGGTCATAAGCATCTCTGAGTCCATTTCCGAACAAATTAAAAGCAAGTACCATCAAAGCAATACACAGACTTGGAAAAAGCACTAAATAAAAACCACCTGTTGTAGTAATAAATCCAAAACCTTCATTGACCATGACTCCCCAGGAAGCCATCGGAGGTTGTGCACTTAAACCTAAAAAACTTAAGCCGGCTTCTGTGAGAATGGCTGAAGCAAAGTTGGAAGTAAGAATTACAATCAGAGGTCCTATGATATTGGGTAAAATATGCACCGTAATGATCCTAAAACTTCCCATTCCTACAGCTTTGGCAGCTTCTACATATTGTTTTTGCTTCACACTCAGGATTTGCCCACGAACTACCCGCGCAATTTCTACCCAAGTGGTCAGCCCAATGGCTACAAAGGCAACCAATACACCTCTTCCCAAGGCAAGACTGATAGCAATCACCAGCATAATGCCCGGAATAGACCAGACCACCGTCATAAACCATAAAATAAAACTATCTATCCATCCCCCAAAAAAACCGGCCAAAGAACCCAACGTAAAACCCACCACAAAAGAAATCGCTACTGAAATCAAACCAATGCCCAGCGAAATTCTCACGCCAAAAAGCAAACGGCTGAGCATATCTCTTCCAGATTTGTCTGTACCTAAGAGGTAGGTGCGGGTTTCAAGGCAATGTGCTTCAAATTCGTTGAGAAGCTCACTTTTGGTAATTCGATTGAGTTTTTCGTGCAAATCCAGATAAATAATAGTTTGGGTGGAGGCATCATAATAATAATTACCCGACTCGTGAGAATCCAGTTTTTCAGACTTACCGACATAAAGCGGTTTTACAACATCCACCAAAGGCAGCACAGTTTTGTCTTTTTCTCCATATATCTGGGCTTCAATCGTAAGATTATTGGTATTAATTGTATAGTTTTCAATCGGAATAGAGCGATATTCGCTTTCCTGCCCAAAAAGCACCCTTTCAAAATATTTCCTGTATTTAATATCCAGGTTTTTACGTACGTTCAACATCAATACCTTAAAGCCGGGGGGTTGTTTGCTGATTTGATCAGCCCTGCCGTCAGCATAAGGAGTATTATCGGGCATAATAGAATACCCCAAAATAGAAATAATCACTGAAATAAGAATAACCAGCATTCCAAAAACAGCAGGAATGTTGCTAAATAATCTTTTACGAACGTAATAAAGCGGTTTTCTGTCTTTTTTCTGTTTGCTTCTTTCGGGCATAGAAATTCTCCCATTATACTTAAAAATACTATAATTTATCTGCTATTGTGTGCCAGTAGCCCTTCTTTGGTTGCCAAATAATGATATTCTAAATACCGATTGTCCAAATCTATTTCTTCGGCAAAAACTACATCATCAGTAGCAGCACTTTTAAAGCACCTGACCCAACCCTTCTCTATTAATTGTCGAAGAGCATCCTTTAAAAGGAGTATATCTATTTCAAGCGCATTTTGAATGCTCTCAAAACTTTGCACAAAATACAATTCATCTAAAATATCAAACTCCAAATCAGTCATAATCAACCTAGACTTTATTATTTTAGTGTTCTGCCTTTCCAAGAATAAGATTTACCCTGTGCTACAAGTCCAAAAAACATCACATACAAAGGATACACAAGTTGAACAAGAGGAATATAAAGAATAAACTTCTTTTTATCCAAATAAGCCAAAATTATTCCCAGAAAAGTAAATTCTATTAAAAATTTTATCAAAAGATGTATTAAAAATCGCTCGAATGAATAAAAACCTAATACAGCTAATCCCAAACTTGCTAAAAGTACACAATTAACCACAAATATAAAAAAAGCTAGGATTTTAATTCGTTTATCCTGATAATACTTCCATTTACTTGACCATCTTTTTCTTTGGTTGAAAAATTCAGCCCAATTGAGTTTGGCATAAGTACTAACAATATTTTGCGAATGTTTGAGAAAAAAAACCTGACCGGGATATTTTCGGGCAATTTTATGCAACAAAAACTCATCATCCCCCGAAGCAATCCGATCGACTCCCTGATAACCGCCTACCTCCAAAAATGCAGTTTTGGGATAAGCCAAATTTGCTCCATTGCACATATTCGGAAAGCCCATGCGCAGGCAAGCCGCACCACTCCCAATCAGACTAGCAAATTCTACGGTTTGCATTTTTTCAAAAAGTGTTTTTTCTTGCTCAAACGTGACAGCCCCACTAATCAGCCGCGCATCTTTCTTTTTATAAAATTTCCATAAAACCTCCAACCATTCCTTCTTCACCCGGCAATCTCCGTCAGTAGTTACGATTAGTTCGCCCTGAGCAACTTGAACGGCTTCACTGATGGCTTTTTTTTTAGGGGAAATAAGGTTTCGCTCTTGTAGACTAATAATTTTGAGTGAATAAAGCACAGTTTTTTGAAAACTCAGAAGTAAACTGAATGTTTCATCTTCCGAAAAATCATCCACCACGATCACTTCAAAGTATTTTTTATCCAAGCTCTGAAGGTTCAAGTCTTCCAGCAGATAAAGTATATTGGCGGCCTCATTGCGTACCGGAATGATGACGCTAATCCTTGGTTCGGAAGCTTGAGAAAAGTCGGTTATTTTAAAAACTGGAATAAGATACCAGTAAAAAATCAATAGAATGTTAAAAAAGCCGTATATTAGTAAAATAATGCTAATTGTAATAAACATGTGTATATAAAATCCTTGTTAGCATCCTTTGGACGAAAACTTGGTTTTGCAAATTATTTAAAATTAATTATCAAAATTTTTGACTCAAGAAAGCAAAAGAATAATCCTGGGCGTTGATCCCGGCACCAAAATTATGGGTTATGGGCTCATCGTTGTACAGCAAAAAGAACTTGCATTGCTGCGCTATGGAGTCATTAATCTCTCCAAATATACCAATCAAGCGCTCAAACTCAAAAAAATTGCCGAAAGAATGAACGAATTGCTGGATGAATACCATCCCGATGAAATGGCTCTAGAATCTCCTTTTTATGGAAAAAACATCCAAGTCGCCCTCAAACTAGGGCGTGCACAGGGAGTAGCCATGGCAGCAGCTTTGGTGCGGGAGATTCCAATAACCGAATACGCCCCCCGAAAAATCAAACAATCCGTCACAGGCAATGGAAATGCCTCCAAAGAGCAGGTAGCTGCCATGCTAAGGACCTTGCTTAATTTTAAAGAAAAGGATATTTTGTTGGATGCTACCGATGCACTGGGGGTGGCTGTATGCCATTTTTTCCAAACCAAAAACCCTGATGCCGGAAAATATAGCGGATGGAACTCCTTTATCAAAGATAATCCCGATCGAATCAAGTAGAATTCCTCGAGTAGAAAATTTTAAGTGAAAATTCTAAAATTTTGGTATTTTTGTGACAAAAACCGCCAAAAGACAGCTTGTCTAATTGGACTTGTCGTCAATAAAGGTAATTTGAATCTTCCATAAAGCATAAACCTGTAAGAAAAAGCTCTTTACAACAAAATCACAATCATACAAGTCAACTAAATTATAGTATAAGATAAATTCATGACCGGTCAATCTATCATTGCAAATTATCAACTTAAAAGAATACTGGGAAAAGGAGGCATGGGTACTGTCTACCTGGCACAGCATACACAGATTGACCGTAAGGTAGCCATCAAGGAACTCAAACCCGAATACGCCCGCGATCCAGCTATTCGGATTCGATTCAAAAATGAAGCCGCACTCATGGCTAACCTCCGTCATCCCAATATCGTTTCGTTGCATGATTATCTCGAGACTCCCAACGGCGTGTACCTCATTATGGAATATGTCGAGGGTATTTCTTTGGATCATTATATCCATCAGGTTTCAGGACCCGTGCCTGAATCCAAAGCCATTGAAGTTTTTGTGCAGGTACTGGATGCCGTAGAATATGCCCACCGACGCAATATCGTACATCGCGACATCAAACCCTCCAATATGATGATCACTCAGGATGGGAGCATCAAAATCTTGGATTTTGGTATCGCAAAGCATATTGATACGCCTGAAAAAGGACTCACACAAACTGGTATTCGGATGGGGACAATCTTTTATATGAGCCCTGAGCAGGTACTTGCCCGCGAAGTAGATGCCCGCACGGATATTTACAGCCTCGGAATCACCCTTTTTGAAATCCTGACAGGGACTAATCCCTACCAAAGTGACTTGTCGGAATACGAAATCAATACCAAAATCGTACAAGAACCCTTGCCAAAAGCACGTAGTTTTTACCCCAATGTCAGCGACCGGATGCAAAGTATCCTGGAAAAAGCCACCGCCAAAAATCCAAACGACCGCTTTCAAAGTGCCGCCGAATTTAAAGCCGCTCTCCTGAATGATCAGAAAATCAGCCGTATTCAATCTTCTGAAAATACCGTAGAATGGATTATTCGCAAAAATCCTGAAAATGGAATAGGTGAAAAACCTGTTTTTGAAAAAAACTTCCTTGTTCAGGTCACCGATAAGGAATTTTTGCTGTTGGATAATTCCTTCGGGATGGTGACCAATCACAAGTTGATGTTCTACAAAGGCAAAGACCTTTTTGAAAAAGGGGAAAGAAACGAAATTCCCCTACATCGGATTATCTCCAGCGAACTCAACACCCACCGAGAAACAACCAGCGGAATCATCTCCCTGATCATTGCCATCACTGTAGCATGGTTTTATCTTCATTTTCTGACCATTTTGATGGGTGTTATTTTGCTTGTGTTTAGCGTGCTTTGTTTTTTCCGCTTTCCTACGGTCACGCTGGTACTGAATGATTGGAAAAAAGTCAAAATGAAAAGTTGGCCTTGGGACATTCACGCAGCTTCTAGGTATGTGATGACCGTGAGAGATCAAATTAATAAGAATTGAGGAAAATATCGTAACACATAAGTGATGTTTTTTACCAAGTAAAACTATCAAATTTAATGTCGTGTACCCGCATAAACTCACCCAACTGCGAATAAGCCTGATGATTGCCAAACCTTAGCCAGATGGCTTCCAAAAGCCTTGATTGATCATCTTGAGGCAGATTAAACACTTGAGAGAGCTTTTTAACCTCCTCTTTTTTTACGGTATAAAAGTATTCATAATCCGAATCACCCTTATATTCTTCAACTATCTTCCCCGTATCATAACCTTCAAAACACAAGTGCCCCTGCGCTGAAAAATAAATCTCATGGGTAGTTTCAACAACAGAAGTCTTTAGATGAAATAAGGTGATTTTTTTCATGATGTATAAATTTTGGTTCTTCCAGTCGCCCTGGGCTGTGCCTTCACAGCCCATTGTTTTGAACGAACAGCATTCATGTTACGCATTACCAATTTTGGTTTTTCCTAATCATCCCCCATGCGCTTATCTTTTTCTAAAGAAACCTATCTTTATTCTCAGGAAGCGTAATTGTATGGTAAAGAAATTTTATTTTTACAAAACTAAGTCACTTGTAAAATCAAATAAGTGACATAGATAATATACACAATAATTAGGAATACACCTTCCACACGACTGATTATATTTCGTTTACGCCCTGTAAAAGCAAAAGTAAAAACAATTAAGCTTGAAAAAATACACATCAGAATATCAAGTGTTGCAGTCGGGCTAATGAAAGGAAGTGGCGTAATTACCGCACTCAGTCCGAGAATGAAGAAAATATTGAAGATATTAGAACCTACCACGTTACCGATGGCAATATCGGAGTTTTTCTTATAGGCTGCTGTCGCAGAAGTAGCCAATTCGGGTACGGAAGTACCAGCAGCCACAATGGTCAAACCGACAATGGCATCACTTAGCCCAGCAAATTTGGCTATGGTCTTAGCTCCGGCTACAAGCCACTCACTCCCAAAATACAAGAATACCAATCCGGCTACGATATAAAGAGCAGCCTTCGAGATGGGCATATCGGGTTTGTCTTTTTCGCTCTCGTGTATTTCACGCTCTAGGGCATCCTGATCTTTGGGTATGGCTTTGGAGGTATACACCGTATAATACATAAAAACCGCAAAAAAACAAAGGAAAACCATCCCATCAATTCGGGTAATTTGATTGAGTGCACCTCCGTCAAAAAAGATATCGTTGGCCGTAAAACCAACCACCAGCGCAGCAAGCAAGCTTAAAGGAATCTCAATCCAAACAGAATTACTTTGGACACTTACCGGATAAATGATGGCTGAAATCCCCAATATAATAAATACATTAAAGATATTGCTGCCTACAATATTACCAATAGCAATATCAGTAGCCCCCGTAATAGAAGCAGAGAGGTTTACAGCCAACTCAGGAGAGGATGTACCGAAGGCTACGACAGTCAGTCCGATAATCAGGTCGGAAATACCAAATTTTTTTGCGATTTGGGAAGAACCGTCCACCAAAATATTAGAACCTATTACAGCAGCTACAACTCCCAACAGAATCAAAGAAATACTCCAGAATAATTCCATAAATAAATAGATGTGGGTTAAAATTTGGGCGAAATTACATTGTTAAGCTTTACAAATACAATAACTTAGCCAAAAATATTTTCCAAGATATATTGCATTTGGCAAAATTACCAAGAATAAACCATAATTTTGGGATTATCTCCCAATTTTATTTCTTCAACAAATCCCGAATTTCTGCAAGTAATTTTTGGTCTTCGGTAGGTGGTGGCGGTGTGGCAGGGGCTGCTGCTTGTTTTTTCTTAAGATTATTCATATTTCTAACCAATATAAACATAAAAAAAGCCACAATAACAAAATCAATCAATACCGTGATAAATTCTCCATATCGGATAGCTGCTTCGGGTGTGAGTACATTGCCGGCCTCATCCAGTTTTGCCTCATTGAGTACGTATTTGAGTGCTTTAAAATCTACTCCAGCAGTAATTTGACCGACAATCGGCATAAACATGCCATCAATAAAAGCCGTCACTACTTTACCGAAAGCAGCCCCCATGACAAATGCAACTGCCATATCTACCAGATTGCCTTTGGTAGCAAATTCTTTAAATTCTTTGATGATACTCATTTTGTTTGTATTTAAATTGGTGTCGCAAGAAAATAAAATTTTATCAAACCGCAAAATTACTTAAATTTATACTCCTGTTAATACAATAAAAACTTATGACACATTTTATCATCCTTGATCTGGAAGCCACCTGCTGGGAAAATCACAACACACAACCCAACGAAATCATCGAGATCGGTGCCCTGGCAGTGAACGACCAAAAAGAAATCCTAGGAGAATTTGCCCGATTTGTCAAACCCAAAGTACATCCTTTTTTGTCGGATTTTTGCACCCAACTCACTACCATCACCCAAGACCAGGTAGACGAAGCAGACCATTTTCCCGAAGTGCTATCAAATTTCCAAAACTGGATTTTGAGCTTTGGCGATGACTACTGGCTTTGCTCTTGGGGGTATTATGACAAAACTCAATTGATTAAAGATTGTCAGCTACATAGCCTCAGCACGGACTGGTTGCAAAATCACATCAGCCTGAAGCATCAATACGCACAAATCAAAAAGCTAAACCGACCTGTGGGTATGCCTGGAGCTTTAAAAACTGAAAAGATTCCACTGGAAGGTATCCACCACCGAGGCATTGATGATGCTCGAAATATCACACAGATTTTTCTAAAATATTTTGATCAATGGAAATGCGCTTAACTTAAAAAAAAACAGCTTTGTAAGCTTTTCTTTTCAAAAATTATTTTATTTAAGCCTGATATGTATTTTTTCTCCAATTTCACACGAAACAAAATAAGCCATGAATTCAAAAAATATTTACACACCTTTTTTGTTGTTTTTATTATTCATCAGTTTTTCCCTCGATCTTCGAGCACAATCTACTCAAACACTTGGCTACGATGACTACGTTAAGGCTGAAAAAATGCTGTATTACCACGTCTCACAGCTTATCGACCGTGCTGGCGTTCGTCCAAACTGGCTTCCCGATGGCAGATGTTGGTATCAGGTACTCGTCCCCAACGGGATAGAATATGTCTTGATTGATCCTACTAAGGGCTCAAGAACGGCAGCCGATCAACTTTCCAAACTGGGTATCAGCCCTCCATCCAATAATCGCCCTGGTAATTTCAATGAAATATCCTCCCCTGATGGCAAATATGCAGCCTTTATTCGTGAATGGAACCTGTGGATAAGAGATACGGACAGCGGGCAAGAAAAACAACTGACCACCGACGGAATCAAGGATTTCGGCTATGCAACCGACAATGCCGGATGGACGCACAGCGATCGGGCTATCCTTGTCTGGTCGCCTGATTCTAGGAAAATAGCTACTTTTCAGCAAGACCAACGTCACGTAAGTGAAATGTATCTGGTCAACACCCAGGTAGGTGCCCCCAAACTGGAAGCCTGGAAGTATCCGCTTCCCGAAGACAAAGAAATCATCAAACTACATCGGGTAATTATTGAAATAGACAAACCCAAAGTCATTCGCCTGCAAATGGCTTCCGACCAACACCGATCTTCTCTCTGCGATGATATTTCGTGCGACGGTAGCTGGACGGATGTGCTCTGGGCTAAAGATTCCAAAACCCTCGCTTTTCTTTCTACCTCACGCGACCACAAGCAGGAAAACCTACGCGTGGCCGATGCCACCACAGGGCTGGTTAGAGATATTTACGAAGAAACAAGCAAGACGCAGTTTGAATCCGGACAAGGAACGTCCAACTGGAGGTATCTACCCGAAAGCAATGAATTTATTTGGTTTACCGAAAGAGACGGCTGGGGGCATCTCTATTTGTATGACCTCAATGGCGGCAAACTCAAAAATCAGATCACTTCCGGTGATTGGGCAGTTTGGGAAATCTTGCACGTAGATGAAAAAAAACGAACGATTTATTTCAAAGCCGGAGGACGTGAGCCAGGGCGTGATCCTTATTACGGGCATTTTTACAGCGTACAGATGGATGGTAAAAACCTCAAACTCCTTAGCCCCGAAAATGGTAACCACCAGATCACCCTCTCCCCGGACGGCAAATATTTCTTAGATGAATACTCTCAACCTCATGTGCCTCCTGTGACGGTTTTGCGGGATATGAACGGAAAACTGATTTTAAACCTGGAAAAAGCAGATATTTCGCGCCTCGAAGCTACTGGATGGAAGCCGCCTATGCCGATTACCGTCAAATCAAGGGATGGTAAGTATGACCTTTACGGCTTGATGTATACGCCTACCCAGCTTGACCCCACCAAAAAATACCCAATTGTGAATTATATCTATCCCGGCCCGCAGGGTGGAAGTGTGGGAAGCCGCTCTTTTTCGGCTGCCCGCCGTGACAATCAGGCACTTGCAGAGCTGGGTTTTGTGGTAGTGATGATCGACGGAACCTGTAACCCCTTGCGCTCTAAGGCATTTCATGATGAATGCTACGGCAATATGGCAGATAATACGCTGCCCGACCAAATCGAGGGCATGAAACAATTGGCGCAAAAATATCCCTACATTGATCTAAATCGAGTGGGTATCTGGGGGCACTCCGGAGGAGGTTTTGCTACGGCTGCGGCGATGTTCCAATATCCTGATTTTTTCAAAGTAGGGATCTCCGAATCAGGCAATCACGATAACCGCAACTACGAAGACGACTGGGGCGAAAGATACATCGGCTTGTTGCAGCCCACAGAAACGGGTAGCTCCAATTATGAAGCACAAGCCAATCAGATTTATGCCAAAAATTTAAAAGGAAAACTATTACTGGCTCATGGTGGCCTGGATGATAACGTGCCGCCTTACAACACCTATCTGGTCGTAGAAGCACTCATTAAAGCCAACAAGGATTTTGATTTGTTGATTTTGCCCAATGAACGCCACGGGTTCAGGGGGCAGTCCGGTCTGTATATGATGCGCCGTCGTTGGGATTACTTTGTGAAACACCTTCTTGGCGTGGAGCCACCCAAAGAATATGAGCTAAAAACTGTGACCGACCCAAGATTGAATAAAAAGTAATGGGATGGCAGTACTGCTTAATTCAAGTTGTGAGTTACTATTCGATAGAACACAAATGTATTTGTTTTCTATTGAATAGGTAGCGAAATGATCTGGGTTAAAAAAGTTTTTGGGGGCATCGATCGTGCGGCTTGAGCGAATGGAAAAGTTTTTGGGGGCATCGATCGAGCGGCTTGCGCAAATGAAAAAGTTTTTGGGGGCATCGATCGTGCGGCTTGAGTGAATGAAAAAGTTTTTGGGGGCATCGATCGTGCGGCTTGCGCGAATGAAAAAGTTTTTGGGGGCATCGATCGAGCGGCTTGAGTGAATGAAAAAGTTTTTGGGGGCATCGATCGTGCGGCTTGCGCGAATGAAAAAGTTTTTGGGGGCATCGATCGTGCGGCTTGAGCGAATGGAAAAGTTTTTGGAAGCATCGATCGTGCGGCTTGAGCGAATGAATAATTCATTTACTGGTTATTAGAACACGGATGACAAGGACTTTGTACGAACAGCATGTATAATCTGCCTCGGATAAAAACAAGTTCGGTAGATTCTGAGAATCACTTAATTTTGTACTA
>JANRIC010000205.1:0-8021 GCA_033765345.1 Microscillaceae bacterium | reverse complement strand
CTTAGCGCCGAGCACGTGTCTAAAATTGCCATCGAGAAAAAAAGGGTAGAAGCCTTGTTTGCTCTTGTACAAAACTGTGAGGCTCTCAAAAGCATTGCCCCCGAAATGGAAGATATCCACAAAATCTATCAGGAAGAAATTACTTATGAAGAAGGTACAGAAAGCACCGGACTTTTTGAAGACGATGAAGTAAAAGCCTCGATGGACACAGGAGACGTGGAAGAACTGGTCAAAAGACTGGATAAACTTAGAAAAAAACTAAATATCACTCGTGTAATTATCCGAATTCTCTAAAAATATATACACTTATGAAAAATTTTAACTGTTTTGTTGTTTTTTTATTGGTGGGGCTACCCTGGGTATCTTCAGCTCAAAGTGATCCCCGAATAGATCGCCCCGTACAGAAATGTATCGACGAAAGCACTGAGGAAATTAAATCATTACCCAAAAATTTCAGCATAGGCCATTGGCTTGGGCGTATGATTGAGCTGAGTGAGCAAATTCAGGAATCTACTGGAACAGGCGGCGGACCAAGCGTAGTGGCCATCCTAAAAATGGAATCCGAACTCGACGACCTGATTCTACTCAGCGAAAATTGTGAATTCCTGAGTGACTCAAAAGTAAAAACAGCACTAAATGAGATGAAAACCATCTATCAGGAAAAAAAAGAAGTGGAAACCTACAAAAAAGACCCTCAAAATAATAACTCGAATCTCTTTGGAGAAGAAGACGAACTCGAAACCATGAGCCTACCCAGAGCTGCCGCTAAAAAACTAAAAGCCGCTGCCGAAGAGGTAAAAAAAATTTTAAAAAATAAATAACTCTATGATCATCAGAATATTAACGCTAACTTTGATTCTTTTCTCATCCAATTATTTTCTCATACTAGCCCAAAATAAACAAGCAACCATAGATAGCCTCAATGCCGCAGTCAAAGCATGCATTCAAAAACATGCCCCCACTAGCCAAGTGTTGGATAGCAGTTTTATATTTTATGACTGGGCTAAAGAATTTCAGGGCTATTGCGGTGAAGTACTTTATGATCAAAACTCAGAAGTACTTACCGAAATTGCCGACCAACAAGAAACCGTGACAGCACTTCTAGGCCTGAAAAATGCTTGTGAAGTCATCGGCCAATTTGAAAAGGATTTGTCTCAAATTGATAAAATCCTGAATAAAAAACTACAGGAAAAATCTTATGAAGGCACTGACAGACAACTGAACTATCAGGAAGGAAGAACGGTTTCCTTTACTGTCGGAGACACACGAAAACTTAAGGTTTTTGTGAACTCTATCGTAAACCGAATCGAGGGAGATCACTCGATCCTTAGAATATTTCGCTAATCTTTTTTATGTATGGAAACAGCTCGCAGGATAAAATACATTTTTTTAATTTTTGCCATATGGACAATCGGGTATCCACAAAGGGGATTTTCGCAAGAAAACCCTCTCTGTAAAGATGCCTTCCATCACGCACAATGGGAAAAATCCCGATCTCTAGCCCGATTAAAAACCCCCGCCAAAAGCTTTACTACAAATTATGACCTTAAATACCATCGCTTGGAATGGACAGTCAATCCCAATCAAAGATTTATCAGTGGCAAGGTTACCTCTTATTTTATTGTGAATACGCCTGATTTCCAACAAATCAATTTTGACCTCTATGCCAATATGCAGGTAAATGAAGTCATGTATCACGGTCAGAGTCTGAGCCACATACTCACAGCCAATGATTTGCTGCAAATTACCTTGCCCAATGCACTCAGTGCGGGGCTGCTAGACTCCATAGAGATTAGCTATGAAGGTATTCCGATTTCAAATTTCACCTTCAATCAAAGCACGCACCAGTCTGGCCCGATCATTTCTACGCTCTCCGAACCTTATGGTGCCAAAGAATGGTGGCCTTGTAAGCAAGACTTGAATGATAAAATTGATTCTGTAGATATTTTTATTCGTACGCCTGAAGCCTATCGTGCCGCCTCCAACGGGGTATTGGTCAGCGAACAGACCGAGGGCACAGATAAAATTTATCACTGGAAACATCGCTACCCCATCACCGCTTATCTGATAGCACTCAGTGTGACCAATTACGCCTTTTATTCTGACTATGTGCCCTTGGAAAATGGCGATTCTCTGGAGGTCTTAAATTATGTTTTCCCACAAAATCTGGCTTCTGCTTCCGAAGATACCCGAGTGACCGTGGATCAGATGCAATTATTCAACAGCCTGTTTGGGCTTTATCCATTTGCCCAAGAAAAATACGGGCACGCTCAATTTCTCCTTGGAGGAGGCATGGAGCATCAAACCATGAGCTTTATGGTGGCTTTCCCTGAGTTTTTACAAGCCCACGAACTGGCGCATCAGTGGTTTGGCAATAAAATTACCTGTGGAAGCTGGCAGGATATTTGGCTCAACGAGGGTTTTGCTACGTATGCAGAGTACCTGACCAACGAACAAGGAATTGGTGAACAAAACCCGCAAACCTGGCTTCAAAACCGGATCAACTCAATCACAACGCTCCCTGGTGGAAGCGTATGGGTGGAAGATACAACAGATATTGACCGAATCTTTAGATTTCGAACCAGTTACGAAAAGGGGGCGATGCTGCTCCACATGCTACGCTGGAAACTAGGCGATGAAGATTTTTTCCAAGCCATTCGCAATTACCTTCACAACAGCACCCTGGCTTATGGCTATGCCCTTACCCAAGATTTGGTAGAGCACCTGGAGGCTCAAAGTGGACAAGACCTCGATGAGTTTTTTGAAGATTGGTACAAAGGGGAAGGGTATCCTACGTATACGCTTCATTGGTCACAAACTAGTGATACTCTTAGGCTGAGTATTACACAAATTACTTCGCACCCTTCTGTTGATTTTTTTGAGATGCCGCTTGAGATTCTTATTCGTGGTCAATCCAAGGATTCTTTAGTACGCCTGGATCACCATTTTTCAGGGCAGGAGTTTGTATTAAAAATGCCTTTTTCTGTCAAGGGAATTGATTTTGACCCTAATTTTCGGATGATTTCGGGTTTTAATCTGGTGACAGACCTAGAAGACACTCCCGGACTCAAACCACAAATTAAGATTTTTCCGAATCCGGGGCAGGACTTTGCCCAGATTGAAATGAGTGAAACCGCACCCGCAGTACAAAGTATTACCTTGTACTCCTCATCGGGGCAAGTGTTACAAAGTTGGTTGAAGCCAAACTCGACATTTCAACTGCCTTTGAAGTCTCTTTCCAATGGTATTTATTTCTTGAGATTCCAATACAAAGATTTTGGCTTAACCAAAAAACTTTCTGTATTAAAATGATCATTTAATTGAACCATTGTACCAAATATTCATCAAATTCGTCTCCCTTAGCGACTTCCTTGACATAGCTTACGTGAATGTCTTTTACTTGGGGAGATTTGCCGATCAATCCTTCCAAAAGTCCAAATTGTAAGCGACTGTTGAAGGTCTGCGTACGACGCATCTGGATAGAGTTGTTATTACATTTTATAATCTCCCAACCCCTTTCTTCGGGATCGTGAATCATAGATTCGGCAGCTACAATCAGAGATTCCATAATTTCCAAAGGTTCGGACTCTTCGTGAATGATGGTATTTTCCTTCAAAGAATTATAGACAGTGGCTCCGACATTATTGCCGATGCGTACAATTACTTCATCTCCCAGATAGTTTTCTACCCAGGCACACATGGCATTGTATACATCAATAGGTACTAGGTTATACGGGCTTGAAAGATCATAATTTTCGCAGATTTTTTCCAGCTCCGAAATGTCAAATTCAAGCTTTTTTACTTCCCGAAGAATATCCAGGATAAATGCAGCCCATAAGGTAACACCCTCAGTAGTTTGGTTCATAGCATTGAGTACATTTTAGTTTTAACAAAATTTCTAAATCAAATTTGGGGCAAAAATTCATCTAAAACTAAAAAAATGCTGCTCCTGCCTTACAGAAGCAATGAATAGACTTTTTTTGAATGGAGAGTTAGCCATTGAAACCGAATTGTATTTGGCAATTTCACAGCAACTATTTTTAAGTTCCCTGAAATTGCCAAAGAAAAATATGTATCAAATCATGTCGGAACAAGGTCGCTTGCCTTATCGAAGTGCTTGCCATTTTAGATAAGTAGCTGATCGCCAGAGCCATTCCAAAGGTCCGTACTTAAAGTGTTTTAACCAGTAGCGGCTCACCCACAATTGCCCGAAAAACAAAACCAGCCCTAATAAAAACATCACCGAAGACCCGAAATAGCCCAAAAATCCCAGACCAAAACCATACAGGAAAAATGTACCAATGATAGACTGCATAAAGTAATTGGTGAGTGCCGTTTGTCCGTAAGGCGCAAGACTACTAAGCATTCTATGCCAGAAGCCCTTTTGATACAGGAGTAAAAATCCGGTAATAATCGTAGCAGTCATCGCCAGATTCAGCCAATCTATCAGGGTAAAGCCAATCACAAAGCGCCAGGTATTAAAATCCGGCTGTTTTCCGGCTTCCATACCTATGAACGTAATGACCAAACCAACAATACTCACCAGCATCACGATCAAAGCATAAATCAGCACACGCTTCATCAGCTTGTTATACGTTGTAAAATGCTCAAAAAATCGCATGCGCCCCAATAAAAGCCCAATCAAAAACAAAACAAATGTTTGATAGCCTCTACCCATCATCCCAAACTGAAAACCCATCTTGCTGTTAAAACCCGAAACGGCATTCACTTCAAACACCTCTACCAAACTGCCCGACGAAATGATTTCAAAATATTCAGCATTTTTTTGATTTTCCTGCTTGTGACCTAGTTCGGCAGGAGGTAGCCCCCAATAATTTTGCCCCACAAATACCAGCACCCGAGGTATTCCAGCGACCAAGATGAAAGCTGCAATCAAGAGCATTTTATCATTCAAAGCATAAAATAGCACTAAAAAAATACCCAAAATCGCATAAACCGTCAGAATATCTCCCCGATAAAAAAGCCCATGCACATATCCAATCACAAACAAAATAACAAGCCTCCAGATAAATCTACCTTTAAAATCTACCCCTTTTTTACTTCCTCTGTCCATTTGGATAAAAAAACTCAGTCCGAAAAGCAAGGAGAAAATTGTAAAAAACTTGCCTCTAAAGAAAATCCCCAGGAAGACTTCTACGCCTATATCTACGGGGTGATGTATCGAGAACATCTGCTTGGACTCCGGTGGTGCTGCCCCCAAATATTGCTCTACCACGTGTACCAGCACAATACCCAACAGGGCAAAGCCACGTAAAGCATCAATTACAGAGATTCGCTCTCCGACTGACACGGAATTTAATAATGTCTTATTCATACAATGGTTATTATGGTTATTATTTTACTATACGAATATATCAAAATTGCACGAATCTTTTGGCTGTTTTTTTGATTTTTTTTGAGAGATTATTGCTTGTTTGGCAATTTCTGTGAAAGACTATATGGTATACCTAAGCCTACGAGCTTATCTTCTCAGAAAAAAGACATTGTTCCCTTGTACTCGGAGGCTTAGGGACGTACCTCTTAGGTGCAATGGAGTATCCAAAAGGTGCAAGCGAGAACCTTTTAGGTTCAAGCGAGCAGCAAAAAGGTGGACTTGAGCAGCTTAGAGGTGCAGGGGGGGAGTCCGATAGGTGGCTTAGATGCCTGTGTGGGTTAAAAGGAGTACCCTCGTAGGTGGGGGGGGAGTACCTCTTTGGTGCAACGGAGAACCTTTTTGGTGGAATGGAGAAGCTTTTAGGTGCTCCGTTGCACCAAAAAGGTGGGCTTGAGCAGCTTGGAAGTAGGCAGGGGAGGTTAGTAGGTGGGGAGGAGTACCCTTGTAGGTGGGGGGGAGTAGTCAAAAGGTAGCTCACTCGAGCAAAAGTCCGGGTCAATACACCTTTTCGGTGTGTAAGATTGGCGGCTTCGCCAATTGTCTTAACACCCCCGAATTTATTTTTGGAATATCCCTCGGAAATACTTATTTTAGGGAAATCAAGCATCCTCAATTAGCTAGGATTAGAAAGAAAACACCCAAGAAAACCATTATTATCCCTTTGGACTCAATATCGTCTCCTTAGAGAAGCAGGGGCAGCCGGAGCATAAGTTTCAGTTTATGGGGGTGGAGAAAGAGGAAAACTTTGGGTTGAATTGGATGGAGACTGAATGGCGGGGGTATGATGCGGCTTTGGGGAGGTTTCATGGGGTTGATGCGATGGCATCATCCTTAGCATTGATAAGTCCTTATCAATATTCTTTTAATAACCCTACAAATCTTACAGATCCAACAGGATTAAAACCACAATATTCCTATGATTGGGATACAGGAACTTACAAACAGATAAAAAAGAATGGTAAAGAAAAAGAAGTAAGTTGGGAGAAAGTCAGACAACAAGTTTCTTCAGAAGGTGGTGATAATCTTAATAATGATGCGATAGTTTCGGTATCTAATAAAACAGGGTTCTTTGCTCAACGAGGTAGATATATAGTTCGTGGAAGCTTTAATTCTGGAAAAAATACAACTGCTGAACCAGGTGAGGGAGCACTAGTGCCAAAATCTTTTAATTTTCAAAAGGTGACATCAAATTGGCAAGTAGCTGGCGTAACGAATCTTAGATTAATTTTTGAGGAAAGAGATCGTTTTACTGGACTTATTCCAATAAGATATAATCATGTCGATTTTAATATAACTGTTGGTGTACCCGTCAAATTGAAGAGGCAACCAGGAGAGCGAGAAGGAAGAGTAATTACAGCCCAATATGCTGCTTTGAAGGCTGCCTTCGCAGCTAACATGGCAGCTTTTGATATTGGACTTGATGTTCTATTAAATAAGAATTTACCATTTACTCCACAAGCTAATACTTATTTTCCAAAAAGATTTGCATATTGGATGCAAACAGAAATGGGACTCGATCACGAGCGTTTGTGGGACGATAAATTAGAAGGCATACCTGGAGCGAGAGTTAGAGTTGGGCTATGGTCTTCAGTCCCTCCAACAGAAGCTATATATGAGAATAGATGGGATCAGTTTAGTAACTGGATATCAGATTTTTTATCTGATAATTAAACAAAATATTATTGATTAATGAGGCAATTTTCATGTATTATTAGAATAATTATATTTCTTTTAGTTTGTTCTTGTTCATACAGCCATATAAAATATTATAGAATGGAAGAATGGAAGCAAAAAATAATAGATCGAATATATCTATTTTACCCAAAGAATATAATTTATGGAGACCCAAAATACTTCGAGAGTAAGGAGTATATTTATTATAATAAAATTAAAAAAACAAATACTCTAAGTTTTGAAAGAGAAAAACTATATAAAGAATTAGTTGCACATTTTGGTAGTGATAAAGTGGATGATTTTTCTCTACTAATGGATACACCATCACTTGTGTTCAAGATTTATGGACCTATAACAGACAAAAGAGATATTGATTGGGTTTTGTATATAAGTACCTTAACAAATCGCTATATTGTTTGTAAGAATATAAATCTTGTAGGTAGTAAAAAAGGATGGGATACATATATTTTAGGAACTAAAAGTATTGGTAATGATGATAAAAAAGTTATGAACTTTGTGTCAAATAAAATTGAATCTATTTTACCTGATTATGAATATTTACCCTCAAGTTTTGCAAAATATAAAGTCTCAAATATTTGGACACCTACCAAAGAAAAAGGTGATGTAGTAGTATTTGATTGTTTATTTACTGATAATCCTTGGTAATTCTCCACAGTTCGGCGTAGCCGTCTGTTCTCCTTAGAGTTCAGGACTAAAAAACAAGAAGTTTTTCTTAGACTGAGTCTAAGAAACAGCATTACAGTAGATTGCATCTACTCTGCGCAAGCAGAAGGCCATAGGCTGCCCAAGAAGAAAAAAATAAACCCGAAAGTCTGCATCTAGAGGCTTTCGGGTTTTTATATAAATTACAGTGCCTGGCACTTGGACAAATCCTCCAAAAATCATTAAATTTATGCCAAAGGACGCATAGAAATCTTCGTAGCCAATGAAG
>JANRIC010000202.1:0-5995 GCA_033765345.1 Microscillaceae bacterium | reverse complement strand
TACCAGACTAAGCCATGTTATTAGCTTAGAAAATTGATACAAGATGAATTGCTTGAATGGAATGATTGGGGAGTTATTTATGGAGTTGGTTTGAAGAATTGTGAAATATTTGTACATATTAGCTGCTCTCCCTGGTACAATATTTCCTTGAATTTGTATGCATCTGGTATGTATCAAAAAAAGCACTTACAAAATATACTTTGTAAGTGCTTGAAAATCAAGTGATTCCGATTGGACTCGAACCAATAACCTACTGCTTAGAAGGCAGTTGCTCTATCCATTGAGCTACGGAACCATTGCTTTAAAGAACAAAAAACTACAAATTCTCTGGTGAGATTTGTAGTCTTGTCGGGGTGGCAAGATTCGAACTTGCGACCTCCACGTCCCAAACGTGGCGCGATAACCGGGCTACGCTACACCCCGAATCCGTGTGGAGAGAGAGGGATTCGAACCCTCGGTACACTTTAGGCGTACGACAGTTTAGCAAACTGTTGGTTTCAGCCACTCACCCATCTCTCCATAGATTTATTTGTGAGAAGCGATTGCAAAGATAGTAAATTAATTAAAATATATGCAAACGCTACACCATTTTTTTTAAATTTTGAATTATCGGCAACAAATTGCAAATTTGCATACTAACCCAATGGCTTCATCTATGGATTTACAATGGTATTATCAGTTTGACGGATGGAAATATACCATACTTACCCTGTTTGGTTTGGCTTATCTCTTGTATATCATCAGAATACTGGATTTGGCTCAAAGGCTGGGATACCAACGTCGTTGGGTTTTTATCAAACTTCCCATTCGCATTCTCTATTTTTCTTCTCTGATGATTGCTTTGATGGGTCCCTCTTTCGGGTATGGTAAAAAGTATATTGAAGCGATTGGCAAAGATATTTTTATAGCCATTGATCTTTCCAAATCTATGGATACGCAGGATGTGCCTCCTTCCAGGATTGAGAAGCTGAAATTTGAGCTGCAAAACCTGATCAAAATTCTATTTGCTGATCGCATCGGACTGATTATTTTTGCTGAAGACGCTTATATGCATTGCCCTCTGACGTATGACAAAGCCGCTTTGGATTTGTTTCTCCAAAATATTCATACCGGATTGGTCTCCCATCAGGGTACGGATTTTTACCCGCCCCTAAAAATGGCTATTGATCGTCTGAAAGATACCCAAAATAGCCTAACTCAGGTCAAATCCCGAATTTTGATCTTGGCAAGTGATGGCGAAGATTTTGGCGAAGAAGCTCAATCTATCTTGGAAGAATATCAAAACAATGGAGTTCGTGTTTTTACGCTCGGAATAGGTACAGCCCAAGGGGGAAATATCCCTCATGCCTATCAAGGATATATTTTGGATGAAAAAGGGAAACCCGTGGTCTCTAGATTAAACTATAAAAACTTGGAATCACTTTCAGAACAAACCGGAGGGCAATTTTTTGAAATTAGTAAGGTAAAAAATGATATGTCGCAACTTATCAAAACCATCCAGGAAATTAAAGGAGAACGCAGAGATATTCGTACTTTAGATGTATCTTACAATAAATATGAATATTTTCTCTGGATTGCTTTGGCACTTATTTTTCTGGATTTTGTAGTCATTGTAAAGGTCTTAAAATTATGAAATACTTTTTTGTACTCTTATTGTTGATAAACCCTTTTTATTATGTGCGTAATATCAATCTACTTCAGGAGGAAGCCCAGATAGCTTTTTATAAAAAGGATTATTTTATGTCTATCCTCAAATATAATCACCTGATTAATAGCTACCAGATAGAAGATGAACACATTCTACTTAATCTGGCACACGCTTATTTCCATACCAACAAGCAGGATCAATCTACTTATTACTATCTGCAAGCGATTAAAAAAGGGGTGCCTGATACCAAATCTATTGCTCTCAATCAACTTGCCTGCATTGAGTATGAAAACAATAACCTCGAAGAAGCTCTTTCCTTATTTAAGGAAGCCATTCTTAACAACCCCTTTAACTCTAAAGCCCGGTATAATTACGAATTGTTAAAGAAAAAACTTAAAAATCTTTCGCCTCAAAAAAAAGAACTCAGCCCTCAGCCACAAAATAATCTCGGAAATAATACTTCTCAAAACCTGACAAAGGTCTTAAATCAACAAAAACTTAAGGAGAAACAAAATAAAGAATCTAATAGCCCGGATGCTACTCAACAAAACACCGAGGAACAAGCCTTGTCAGGGAATAAAAAAGACGTAATTGGTAATAATAAAAGCCTTCAGCCTCGCAAACTTGAGGAAATCAAGCTCAACAAAGAAAAAGCTGAGGCCATTCTTGAGGCTCTTAAAAACCAGGAGATTCAATATATTCAGCAATTAAAAAGAACAGAGAAAAATACATCCTCAAAAAAAGGGAATCGTTCAGGCTGGTAAATAGGTTTTTTATCAAAACTATACCTATTTAGCAAATCCATCGGGATATTCTTTTTTTTATCACTGCTTTTTCCTTAGATTTAACTCAAATTTATATTCACCAAAAACAAAGACTTTACAATGAAAGAAGTATATGTAATATCCGCCGTACGTACTCCTATCGGCAGTTTTTTGGGCTCTCTTTCCGATTTCACCGCTACGCAATTGGGTGCTTTTGCCATCAAAGGTGCTCTTGAAAAGGCAGGTGTTGATGCCTCTGAGGTGCAGGAGGTATTTATGGGCAATGTGATGTCGGCCGGTTTGGGGCAGGCACCCGCCCGTCAGGCAGCTATTTTTGCCGGATTAAGCAATACCGTACCTTGCACTACCGTGAATAAAGTATGCGCCTCGGGTATGAAAGCCATTATGTTTGCAGCTCAATCTATTATGTTGGGGCATCAGGATGTGATCGTAGCTGGTGGTATGGAGAGTATGACCAATGTACCCCACTACCTAAGCAAATCCCGCTTCGGCTTCAAATATGGAGATACCAAAATGATTGACGGTCTGGCTTTTGATGGTCTTACCGATGCCTACGACCATACAGCTATGGGTATGTCAGCAGATGCTACTGCCGAAAAATATAGTTTTACTCGCGAAATGCAGGATGAATTTGCGATTAATTCGTATAAAAAAAGCCAAAAGGCCAACGAAGACGGTACTTTTACAAGCGAAATCGTACCAGTTGCTATCCCACAGCGAAAAGGCGACCCTATTTTGATGGCAAAAGATGAAGAACCCGCAAAAGTAATCTTTGAGAAAATCCCTACGCTGAGTCCTGCTTTTCAGAAAAACGGAACAGTAACCGCCGCCAATGCTTCTACCCTCAATGACGGTGCTTCTGCTCTGGTACTCATGAGCAAGGAAAAAGCCGATGCCTTAGGTGTAAAACCAATCGCCAAAATTGTCAGCTTTGCTGATGCAGCTCACGAGCCGTTCTGGTTTACTACTGCGCCTACCAAAGCCGCTCCCAAAGCCCTGGCTCTGGCTGGTATCAAACAAGATGATATTGATTTGTTCGAGGTCAATGAGGCATTTTCAGCCGTTACAATGGCATTTTACACCGAATTGGGCATAGACCCTGCTCGAGTAAACGTACACGGAGGGGCAGTGTCTCTAGGTCACCCACTAGGTTGTTCTGGAGCCAGAATCGTCACTACTCTCTTGAATGCACTGGACAAACACGGCAAAGAACTTGGATTGGCTGCGATCTGTAATGGTGGTGGCGGTGCTTCTGCTATGATTGTAGAGAAGGTCTAAGGATTTTTGATTAAGTTTTACTAGAAAATATTAGCAAGGTCACTTGATTAGGTGACCTTGTTCATTTGAAAGGGAGCTAGATATACCAGAGTTGGCGTGTACAATGGGTTATTTCTCTCATTCAATCTTCTGAATCATCGGATTAAAGGCCTTGGATGCAAGCAATACTTTGTCACCAGGTTGTAGTGCCTGTGCTTCTTGAGGGTCGGCAACAACTTTGACCAAATGACTACCTATCAATACAGATACTACACAGATCACGTCCTCAGGCTGAAGATGTAATACTTCGCCGACAAACTGAAATTTACCACTGACCTGCCTCTCCGAAAACACTTCCAAAGGACTGCCTTGTCTGAGGATTTTACCCTGCTCCACGATACAAACTTGATCTGCAAGTCTGAATATTTCGCTGATTTCATGGCTCACCAAAATAGTGGTCAATCCAAACCGAAGATGCATTTCTCGGATATAGTCCTGTAGCTTAAAGCGCATCGCTGTATCAAGCGCAGATAAAGGTTCATCCAGCAAAAGTAAATCCGGTTTGCGTACCAATGCCCGTGCGAGTGCTACTCTTTGTTTTTGCCCGCCAGACAATGCGCCAGGTTTTTGATGCTGTAAGTCTCCCAGTTCGGTCATCTCGATGAGTTCGGCGATGATGGCTTTGTCCTGCTTTTTACCTAGAGCATATTGTAGATTTTGCTGCACGGTCATATTCGGAAAAAGGGCATAATCCTGGAAAACGTAAGCAATTTTACGATCCTGCACCCGAAGATTGATTTTTTTGTGGGTATCAAGCCAGACCTGGCCATTTACCTCAATCATACCCTTATCTGGGGCAAGCAGTCCTGCCAACATGCTGAGTAAAGAAGTTTTACCGGCACCCGAAGCTCCATAAAAAGCCATAAATGCCCCGGAAGCCAGGGAAAGGTTGATCTGCAAATCCATTTTTCCTTCGGAAGAGTTCAGGGTTTTTTGGACGTTAATTTGTATCATCGGTTAAAGACTTTCAGGTATCCGCCATTAATCAAATATACACTGAGAAGTATCACAAAAGAAAGTAAAAACAAAATCAGCGAATAGGTATGCGCCAGGGCATAGTTCAGGCTTTCCACCTCATCATATATGGCTATGGAAGCAACCTTGGTCTGATCGGGGATATTGCCGCCGATCATCAGTACTACACCAAACTCGCCAATGGTATGAGCAAAGGTAAGCACCAATCCGGTAAGTATTTGGGGGCGGATATTGGGCAAAAGTACTTTTCGGAGTGTCGTCCAGGGAGATTTGCCCAGGGTATAAGATGCCTGCCAGAGTGAATCCGGCAAACGCTGAAAACCCGATTGCAGAGGATGTACCATAAACGGCAAGCTATATATCACAGAAGCAAATACCAAACCCTCAAAGGAAAAAAGCAGCCGAATACCCAGGTAATTCTCCAGAAACCCTCCTAAAAACCCACGAGGACTAAAAGCTACCAGCAGATAAAAACCCAGCACTGTTGGCGGAAGCACCAGAGGCATACTCACCAGTGTCTCGATCACGGGTTTGAGCCTCACACGGGTATATGCCAACCAATAGGCCAGGGGCAAGGAAATCACAAATAACAACACTGTTGTAATCAAAGCCAATTGGAAGGTCAGTAAAAGCGGAAACCAGTCGATCATAGCGTTCAATTTGATGCAATATGATCAAAGAAGCAAAAAAAAGTGAAAACTTTGGAAAAACTTTTTTCAATAACAAGCATAAGCGTAACAGTATTTGTTTGTTAGCTTCTTGAGCAGCCTACGACCTTTGCCTTCGGCAGCAAGCGGACGCTTTCTAAATGCTTGGCACAAGGATCGCTTCGATTAACCTTGCACCAGGTTATTTTTTTTATTTAGTTCCCATCCTTGCGCCAGGTGGGTGGGCTTTTAGTTTCTTCTGAACTTCTTGTTAATCAAGCGTATTTGGTCTGAGCGAGACGACTCAGATTAGTGGCAGGACGGCAAGTTTTTTTTCGTATTTTTTTCTTCTCGTCAGGTGACGGGGAGTTTTTTTTCGTATTTTTTTCTTCTCGTCAGGTGACGGGGAGTTTTTTTTCGTATTTTTTTCTTCTCGTCAGGTGACGGGGAATTTTTTTTCGTATTTTTTTCTTCTCGTCAGGTGACGGGGAATTTTTTTTCGTATTTTTTTCTTCTCGTCAGGTGACGGGGAGTTTTTTTTCGTATTTTTTTCTTCTCGTCAGGTGACGGGGAGTTTTTTTTCGTATTTTTTTCTTCTCGTCAGGTGACGGGGAGTTTTTTTT
>JANRIC010000201.1:0-18394 GCA_033765345.1 Microscillaceae bacterium | reverse complement strand
ACCTTAATTACCTTAATTACCTTAATTACCTTAATTACCTTAATTACCTTAATTACCTTAATTACCTTAATTACCTTAATTACCTTAATTACCTTAATTACCTTAATTACCTTAATTACCTTAATTACCTTAATTATTTTTCAAAGTCTTCATCTTCAAAGCCCATTACATCATCGCAGTGCCATGAGTGGTTACCATTAAAAGAAGGCACTTCGGCGGCGGCTCCGTTTCCTTTGGCATCGTTCATTTTTTGCATCAGTCGATTTCTTTCTTCTTGGATAGAAGCCTGAAGAATTTTATCCTGCTCAAGGTCATAATAGATGGTACCGTCTACCATTGTTTTTTCGGCGCGGGCATAGATAGAAAGCGGATTATCAGACCAGAGCACCAGATCGGCATCTTTGCCTACTTTGATGCTGCCCATTTGTTTGTCGAGGTGAAGCAGTTTGGCTGGATTAAGCGTGACCATTTTCCAGGCATCTTCCTGGGACATGCCACCGTATTTGACTGATTTTCCGGCTTCCTGATTGAGACGGCGGCCCATTTCGGCATCGTCGGAGTTGATGGCAGTCACCACGCCTTCTTGGGTCATCAGCAGAGGATTATAAGGGATGGCATCTTTTACTTCAAATTTATAAGCCCACCAATCCGAGAAGGTAGAGCCACCAGCGCCGTGTGTTTTCATTTTATCGGCAACTTTATAGCCCTCGAGGATGTGCGTAAAGGTATTGATTCTGAAATTAAACATTTCGGCGACCTTCATCATCATATTGATTTCGGACTGTACATAAGAGTGGCAGGTGATAAATCTTTCACCTTTTAATATCTCTACCAGAGCTTCCAGTTCGAGGTCACGGCGTGGTTTGGGGTTTTTGGGGTCTTTTTTGAAGGCTTGCCATGCCTGATCATATTCTTGTGCACGGGTAAAAGCTTCCACATACACCTGCTCCACGCCCATACGGGTAAGTGGGTATCGTATGGAATTTCGATTGCTGGATCTTTTGACGTTTTCGCCTAGGGCAAATTTGATAAACTTGGGCGCACCCTGGATCAGTAAATCTTTGGAAGGCATTCCCCAGCGCATCTTGATGATGGCAGATTGGCCGCCTACGGGGTTGGCAGAACCGTGCAATAGTTGTGAAGCCGTCACGCCACCCGCCAATTGTCGATAGATATCAATATCTTCGGGGTCTACAGCATCTTCCATACGCACCATAGAGGAGACAGTAGCCACATCATTGACCGAACTGAGGGCAATGTGCGAATGCTCATCAATGATTCCTGAGGTCAGGTGTTTTCCTTTTCCATCAATCACTGTAGCACCTCCGGCAGGTAAATTTTTACCGATTTGAGCGATTTTACCGTTTTTGACCAGTACATCGGTTTCTTGTACGATTCCTTCGGCTTCATTGGTCCAGACAGTGGCTTTTTGGATCAGGAAATCACCTTTTTGAGGTGGCTGAGTGCTTCCAAAAGCGGTAAATGGATAGATAGGAGTGCCTATTTTGGGTTTTTGCGCTTCTTCTTTCTTTTTCTCTGGTTTTTCTTCAAGTGCTTTGGAGAAAGCGGCGTTCCAGGCAGTCCAGGTTCCGTCGTTGAGTTGTCCTTGTCCGCTCATGGTTTTATCTGTAATCCAGCCTGAAAGTCGAGTATAACCCGATTCACTTTTAGGAGATTCATCCGGCTTAAAATTAAGGGTAATCAAGTCATTGCTGATGCTGCCCATTGTTTTGAGAGCGATTGTATCATTTTTGAATACTTTGAGTTTGAAGGCATCTACTTCGCCACTGACTTCAAGCTTGTATTGGGTTTGGGCTAGGCTGAGGGTATAGATACCCCGATAATCTTTTTCATTAAATCGCTTGATGCTAAAAGCTTTGCCCTGAATCCAGTTTTCATAAATCTTACTGTCTTTGGCGAAAATATTCCCAGAGCTAATCAAAAAGTTAGCAAATTTGCCTTTGCTCAATGAACCCAACATTTGCTCTGCTTTGATTTGTTTGGCTGGGGTAAAAGTCAGTGCTTTGAGGGCAGCCGTTTCGGTAAGCCCCATCTCAATGGCAGTACGAAGGTTTTTCCAGAAATCCTTTTTATTTTTTAGTCCGTGTGATGTCAAGCTAAATTCAATGCCGTTGCGCTCAAGTACAGCAGGATTGGTTGGAGCCTGCTCCCAATGCATCATATCCTGAAGCGAGATGCGCATGGCATCGTAGGGGTCGCTGATGTCATAGGCTTGGGGGAAATTAAGCGGAATGATGAGAGAGGCTTGAGTAGCTTTTATTTCCTCAATTCTTTGGTATTCATCGCCACTGCCCTTGATGATGTATTGTTTGCCGAATTCGTCGCCGATTTTATCCGCTCTGACCAGATTCAGTCGGCCGCGAGCTTCAAACAATTGAGGCAAACTTTGCAGTGCATTCCAGGATTCAAGCGTGAGGTCGGCAAAATTTTCATTTTTAGCACCTTTGTACCATTCGGCATCCAGATAAGTTTGCCTTAAAAGTGCAACAAAACCCATAATCGAGACAGGGTAGGTTTGTGTAGAAGAGCCTTTATCAAAAGAATAATGTGCTGCTGCCTGACGATTGAGTACTACCTTGTTTTCTACTTCATCAGAAAGTGTGACCAGTACAGAAGAACCGCGTGCAATCCCATCAGGGCGAAGGCTAAGTACCGAACCGAAACCAAGCTCTCGCATGGATTGGGCACTTTTATCATCGCCCTTAAACTCTTCTACGGCATTGTAAGATGCTTTGATGGCTTCATTGGCATTGTAGGGTCCGGTAGGTTTGGGAGTAATCTGCTCTCGGGCAGTAAAATCGCGCAATGCGCCGGTTTTGACTTCCGGTAAGCCATAATAGGTGTGCAGATCAATAAAAGAGGGATAAATATACATCCCTTTGAGATCAGTCACTACGGCTTCTTTGGGTATGACCACATTCTTACCTACTTCAAGGATTTTTTCACCCTGAATCAGTAAGGTAGCATCTTCCATCTTGGTCTGATAATCCGTAAAAATGGTTGCGTGGGTGAATGCATAGATGGCAATCCGTTTGTCACGCATTCCATTGACCGGAAAGGTTTCTTGTGCGCTAAGGCCTGAATAAAAAAGCATCAGAGCAGAAAAATAGAGTAAAATCTTTTTCATCGTGGTGTTAACAGCTAATGTTTTTTACATTGAAAATATAATTGAGTATACAAGTTATATAATTTTGATAAACCGACAAGACAAATCAAGAGAAATCGGTCGATAGCCAATCTATCATTTGTACGGATATATGTGCAATAAAAATTTCAGAGAAAAAAAAAGAATTAAAAATTAAACTCCTAATAACCAATGACTTACAAATAAAATCAAGGTAAAAGCTTTTCGGTTTTTTGTTGATATGTACTTGGGGAGGGAGCCTTGTGGATTATTTTTTTAACAGTTTTTTAACAAAAATATTCTGCAAAAGAGGAAATCTTATTGCGTTTATCCACAGTTTAAGTAGCTAACAAAAAGTCATCATTTTGCAAAAAAATCAATATATTTTCAGAGTAATGTATGTTTTATAACTTGAATTAACGTTTTTTCTATGTAGTTTTGTTTTTAATCAAATTTGTGTAAAATTATGAAAGCTTTTTTATCGCTGCTACTCCTATACACTTGGGCAAACCTAACTATCTCATTGACTTTTGCGCAGGAGTTGTCTTATACTGAAGATCGTGACGGTGACGGTGTGCCTGATTATGCCCGCGATAAATGCCCAAATACTGATAGAACCCTCGAGGGGCAGGAATATAAAGTAGAAATCGACGGTAAGCCCTATTATGTCAAAATTACGAATATGAAGGCTAATTTCGAGCAACGAAGACGAAGGCTTTTGATTGAATTTAGCAAATTGGATAAAGAACAACGGGCACTCCTAAAACCGATAGAAGGCAGAAGAGATAAAATGTCTAAACTAAGTATAGAAGATCAAAACAGAATTCATGAACTGGATACTTTAATCAAGGAAAAAAGAAAGGTAATGGCCGCTTCTATTTACGAAACTACGGTCTTGGTCGATGGTAAGGAAAGACCTATCGAGCTTAATATCGGTGTGGATGAATTCGGATGCCTGCCTGATAGAGACGGCGATAACGTTCCTGATATTGTAGATAAATGTATTGACGATCCTGGTCTGCCTATTTATTTTGGTTGTAATGACCGTGACGGTGACGGCGTACTCGATTATGAAGATGAATGCGTAGATGTACCCGGACTTAAGAGACTAAAAGGTTGCCCGGATAAAAGCACCGGAGACCGCGATAAGGACGGAACTGTAGATAAAGATGATCTTTGCCCCGATACTCCCGGACCCAAATCCAACAAAGGCTGCCCTGAAATCCTTACTTCTGACGAAAAAGATATTGTTAATAAAGCCAGTAAAGTGCTTTTTGATGTATCCAAAGCCACCCTGCGTCCGGAATCTATGCATATATTAGACGAGTTGGCTGCTTTGATCCTGGATAAAACCAAAAAATTCGGCACGCTTAGAATCCGACTGGAAGGACATACCGATTCGGACGGTACGGCTGAATCCAATTTAACGCTCTCACAAAATCGCTCCCGTGCTGTAAAAGATTATTTGGTAAGTAAAGGGGTAGATATCAATTTTATCTCTACGGCAGGATATGGAGAAAATCAATTGAAAATCAACCCTGAGGTCACCAAAGCTGATAAACAGGAAAACCGACGCGTAGAAATCGCTATCACCAGTGAGAAAAATTAACCCTTTATAATCATCTAGGTATGGAGTAAACCGTGATTTACTCCATACCTAAATAAAACCCGCCTACTCTACTATAGACATCTTAATCACATTGGTTCTTTTTTTCTTGGTAATCGGCATACTCGCCAGGTTGATTACCCGATCTCCTAATTCAAGCAGACCTTTATCCACCAAGAACTTTTGCAGGTCTTCAAAAGTCTTGTCTGTAGACTCAAATTTGTTGTAATAAAATACTGTTACTCCCCAAACCAAGCTCAACTGATTGAGCAATTGCTTATTAGAGGTAAAAATATAAATATTTGCCTGAGGGCGGTGGCTGGCAATTCGGAAAGCCGTATAACCTGAGCTAGTCATCCCTATTACAGCCTTTGCACCAATATCCTCGACCAAATAAATTGCCGAAGCAATCACGCTGTCATTATAAAAGGTGGGAGAATTTTTATCTAAGTCAAAGTTTTGATGATAGATATTTTTGGATCGTTCTTCGGCAATCAGGATGGTTTTGGTCATAGACTCTACCACCAGAGGTCCGTATTGCCCTACGGCGGTTTCGGCACTCAACATGAGTGTATCAGCACCATCCAACACGGCATTGGCTACGTCATTGGTTTCTGCACGAGTAGGTTTAGGGCTGGTTATCATACTTTCCATCATTTGGGTAGCAATGATGACGGGTTTACCGGCTTTTTTACACTTGCGTACCATCATTTTTTGCTCCATAGGTACGGCTTCCATGCCAATTTCCACACCCAAGTCACCGCGTGCTACCATGAGTGCATCAGAAGCAGCAATGATGCCATCAATATTCTCGATAGCTTCGGGTTTTTCAATTTTAGAAATCACCTTGCAGTGTTTGCCTTTCTGCCGAATAAGATGTTTGAGCAAAAGAATATCAATATGAGAGCGAACAAAAGACAGTGCAATCCAATCTACTTCGTGCTCCAGACCGAACATCAGGTCTTCGGTATCTTTTTCAGTAAGTGAAGGAGAAGAAATGGCCGTAAAAGGCAGGTTGATTCCCTTTTTAGACTTAAGTTCACCGCCATAAATAATCTCACATTCCACTTCATTGGCCGTTGTCCCGAGTACTTTGAGTGAAATTTTGCCATCGTCCATCAGGATCATATCTCCTACTTTCACATCTGTAGGAAGTGCCCTATACACGGTACTGATTTTTTTAGGAGTACCCACTACGTCCTCATTGGTAATGATAATTTTTTTGCCAGGCACAAGCGTGATACTGCCGTTCTCAACATCCCCAATTCTGATTTTGGGTCCTTGTAGGTCTTGTAGAATACTGACATTAAACCCGTGTTCCTTATTTAATGCCCGGATATGCTGAATGACCTGAAGGTGCTCTTCGTGTGATCCGTGAGAAAAATTAAGTCTAAAAACGTTTGTACCGGCAAGGATCAATTCCAGTAATTTTTCTTTGGTATTACACGCCGGACCAACGGTGGCGATTATTTTGGTCTTTTTTGAGAATGCAGTCATTGTAATAAATTTTTCAATTAGATGTTATAAAAGATGTATTTTATTGTTTTACCTTGCAAAGGTTTCAAAATTTTCACAATTTCGTCACAAAATAAGGTATAAATCTATAATTTTGATTCCGGGCTAAAATTAAAAAAAAAATCAAAGTTATTTTTACTTTATCAAAACTTTACATAGGCTTAAAAAAATAGTAATATGGCTTTATTAGAAAGTAAAACTAACAAAATCCCATAATATTCCAGAGGATTTAGAAGAATTGTTTGTCAAAAATATTTTTAATCTATTTCTTTGCACTGTTTTTTAACTAAACTTGAATTAAAATGTCAGAAATTGCACAAAAAGTTAAAAGCATAATCATCGATAAACTAGGCGTAGAAGAGTCAGAGGTAACTCATGAAGCAAGCTTTACTAATGATCTAGGAGCTGATTCTCTAGATACCGTAGAGCTTATTATGGAGTTTGAGAAAGAATTTGAAATTTCTATTCCAGATGATCACGCCGAAAACATTTCAACTGTAGGGCAGGCTATTACTTACCTGGAAGAACACGTTAAGTAAATCTCACTTACTATCTAATGAATCTAAAGAGAGTCGTAGTAACAGGCATAGGCGCACTTACCCCTATTGGAAACAATGCCCCCTCATTTTGGGAGGGCTTGTCTCAGGGTGTAAGTGGGGCTGCCTTCATTACAAAATTTGATCCGGAAAAATTTAAAACCAAGTTCGCCTGCGAAGTAAAGGGCTTTAATCCTGACGATTTCATTGATCGTAAAGAATCTCGCAGGATGGATATTTTTGCTCAGTACGCTATTGCCGTTACTGATGAAGCTGTTCAGGATTCGGGCTTAGATTTGGATCGGATAAACAAAGACCGTGTAGGCGTTATCTGGGCTTCTGGAATTGGCGGGCTGACTACCTTTCAATCCGAACTGATTGACTATGCCCGAGGAAACGGTACTCCCCGATTTAATCCCTTCTTTATCCCCAAAATGATTGCCGATCTTAGTGCCGGGCATATTTCTATGCGTTATGGCTTTCGTGGGATGAACTTTGTAACCGTATCTGCCTGTGCTTCTTCTACAAACGCTTTGGTAGATGCTTTTAATTATATTCGTTTAGGAAAAGCGGATGTGATTGTAAGCGGAGGGTCCGAAGCAGCTATATCGGAAGCAGGTGTGGGAGGGTTTGGTGCTATGAAAGCCTTATCTGAAAGAAATGAAAGCCCCAAGACTGCCTCAAGACCTTTTGATAAAACTCGCGACGGGTTTGTATTGGGTGAAGGTGCTGGTGCATTAATTTTGGAGGAATACGAACATGCTTTGGCTCGAGGAGCCAAAATTTATGCCGAAATGGTTGGAGGAGGAATGTCAGCGGATGCATATCACATGACTGCCCCCCACCCCGAAGGTTTGGGAGTAATCCGGGTGATGGAAGATGCTCTGGATGACGCTCAAACTCAGGCTGAAAACATTGATTATATCAATGTACACGGGACTTCTACCCCTTTGGGAGATGTTGCAGAGCTGTATGCTATCCAAAAGGTTTTTGGCGATCACGCCTATAATCTGAGCATAAGCTCTACCAAATCTATGACAGGTCATTTATTGGGGGCTGCTGGTGCTATCGAAGCGATCGCCTGCTTATTAGCTATTCAACATCAATTTGTACCACCTACCATCAATCATAAGGTAGCAGATGAACAAATTGACCCCAGATTGAATTTGACCCTAAATCAAGGACAAAAAAGAGAAATCAGATACGCCTTAAGCAATACTTTTGGTTTTGGCGGTCATAATTTTTCGGCCATATTCAAAAAAATCTAGTGTGGTGTTAGCGTCATTTACTCGAACGCTATTGATTCTTTTAAGATTTTTTCACTTAGAGACAAAGGAAGAAAGACGCTTGATCCGTTCTATTAAGCAAATTACAGGTATGAAGCCTTTCAACCTTTCTCTCTATAGGTTAGCTTTGTGCCATACCTCTATGTCTCGTATTGTTTCTCATACAGGGTTTAAAGAATCAAACGAAAGGCTGGAATATTTGGGAGATGCTTTGCTGGGGGCTGTCATTGCAGACTATCTTTTTAGAAAATATCCTTTTAAAAATGAAGGATTTTTGACTGAAATACGCTCCCGTATCGTAAACCGTGAATCTCTCAATGGCCTGTCCCAAAAAATCGGACTCGACGAACTTATTCAGTATGAAGGCAATAACCGAGGAAAAACGGCTTATAAATCCCTCAATGGAGATGCCCTCGAGGCATTGGTAGGGGCAATTTATCTGGATAAAGGCTTTAGAGCCTGCGCTCGTTTTATTATACACCGATTGATTCGCAACCACCTCGATCTGGAAGAAATTGTGGCCAATAATAAAAATTTCAAAAGTATTGTCATTGAGTGGGCACAAAAGGAAAATCGCGAGCTACGCTTCGAGATCATCAAAGAAGTAGGTAGTAAACATCAGCGCGAATTTGTTGCCCAGATTTTTGTAGATGATGAGCCACTGGCCACAGGTAGCGGGTATAGCAAGAAAAAAGCCGAACAAGCAGCCGCACAAAAATCCTGTGAGGTCTTGAATCTAACCGCCTAAAAAGATACACTTCAAAACTATTCAGCTAAAAATAAAAGGCAGATAAACCAAATTACCTGCCTTCAAATATCTCCAAAATCCAATTAATTCTTAGCAACTACTTCACCTTTGATTCTCAGCACGGTTGTAGCCGTTTCAGTGTTGGCAGTAAGAGTGATTGTTTTGTTAAAAGCACCCACAGCAGCTGCGTTGAATACGGCCTTTACTTTTCCGGTTTCTCCAGGGGCAATGGGCGTATTGGTGTAGCTGGGTACAGTACAACCGCAAGAACCCTTCGCATTGCTGATGATGAGGGGCGCATCTCCGGTATTGGTAAATTCAAAAACGGCTTCTACAGGTGTACCCTGGGGGATCTTTCCAAAATCGTGTACAGTTTTTTCCCAGCTAAATGCAGCGGAAAATATTTTTTCGATTTGCTTGAACGGTGTTTCAAGGGCTTGAGTATAGATTACTACACTCAGCATCAGGAATAATGATAAAAGAATTGATTTTTTCATAGTAATAAAGGAGTCAATGTTTAAGGGTCAATTATAAACAAATTTACGACCGTTTCAAATATCTTACTGTTAATAAGCTCAGAACGTTTGTTAATAGGGTGTTAATGTTTACTCCTTGTAAACCCCACACAAAACCCGATAATTAAATAGAACAATTTTTACAAAAAAAACAAATTTTTACCCCAATTCCTCTTGCCAAAATCATACAATTCACCGATATTTACATCCGCTTAATTGGATTTGGAGCATCTCTCCAAAGGCATTTATCTACTCGAGATTGAACTGGAAAAAGGCACAGTGACCAAAAAAATTGTGAAACAATAAAACCCAAAAACCTCAGCAAAGACTCAAGCTTTGCCGAGGTACTAATCAATTTTTTAAAAAAAACCTTTTCGCAAGAACTTTTGAACTCTAACTGTCCCAATCACTTTGATGTGGACATAAAATGATCTTATAAAAATTTTATTTTTACCCGAATTTATACTATTTTGCGGAAAGATCAAGCGCTAAACCACTCAATGCTATGCCTCAACTCATCTGCCGTGAAAGCGGAGAGTCTTATCCCATCCACGAAACACGCTGGAAAAGCGAATCGGGGGGACTCCTCGATATTCAGTTTCGACCCAATTTTGACCCTCAAAAGGTCAAATATGCCCCTCCCAGCCTTTGGCGTTATCGAGATGCCTTGCCTTTGGATGAAGAGGAAGAAATCGTAAGCCTTCAAGAAGGATTTACCCCAATGGTTTCTCTTGAAATCGGTCATAAGACACTCTTGCTCAAACTGGATTATTTATTCCCCTCAGGCTCCTACAAAGATCGCGGCGCAACAGTTTTGATGACCCACGCAAAGGCTTTGGGTGTAGAGCAGGTCGTCCAGGATTCTTCCGGGAATGCTGGTTGTGCGATTGCCAATTATGCCGCTTTGGCCGGAATAAACTGCAAAATCTTTGTTCCCGAAAATACGTCTTCGGGCAAATTGGCGCAAATTCGTTTGCACGGTGCAGAACTGATCAAAGTCCCCGGTTCAAGAGAAGAAACTGCCCGTATTACTCTATTGGCAGCAGAAGACACCTATTACGCCAGCCACGTCTGGAATCCGTTTTTTTTCCAGGGAACCAAAACTTTTGCCTATGAAGTATGCGAACAGCTAGGCTGGCAGGCACCTGATACAGTGATCCTTCCGGCCGGAAACGGTACTTTGTTACTGGGAGCTTATATTGGTTTTTCAGAATTACAAGAAGCAGGAATCATCGCACAAGTTCCCCGACTTATTGGGGTTCAGGCACAGCATTGTGATCCATTGGTACAAGCATTTCGGTATCATTTAAAAAATATTCCGGTGATCGAGAAAAAAGATACCCTCGCAGAAGGAATTTCAATTGCTAACCCTGCCAGAGGAGATCAAATGCTCCAATATGTACGTGAAACTCAGGGGCATTTTATCGCTGTGGAAGAGTCAGAAATCAAAGAAGCACTCCTAGAATTAGGAAAAAGGGGCTTTTATGTAGAACCTACCAGTGCAGCAGTGTATGCAGGTGCATTAAAATACATACGTACTCAAGCCCAACATGACGAACGTATGGTTTCTGTCCTTACTGGCAGCGGTCTTAAATCTACAGATAAGATTTTGAAGATGCTTGCCTAGAAACAAAAATCAAATAAAGTGCTATTCTAAATTATTAAATGTTGCATCGTCTATTGACCATTTAAATGTCTAGCTACCCAAAGGTCGCCGAATCAAGTACTGATACAACCCATACAGGTAGATGTTGAGGAGAAAGAGGGCAGGATACAGATAAATTGCCACGTCAAGTGTATTATACAAATGCCCGTAAGGAGTTAATTCTCCACTTTGATAAGGCTGGGCAAAAAAAGCAAACAAAGAAGTTACCACAAAACACACCAATGATGCCAAATGTAGGAACAATGACAAAAAACGTAAAATTGCCTTGTTATGATTTTGCATAAAAATCCAGATGCTGAGTATCAAGGCGAATAAACCAATCAGGCTGGGGAAAAAAACTATAAAGAATGCACGGTCAGGCATATCCAATCTAATGAAATTAGTAGTAATGACAAAGGAAAAAATGACACCCATAAAGCCAAAAAATAGCAGAAAAGCAGAGATGAAAAAATTGCGGAGAGAATATAATTTTGACCAAAGAACAATCAAAATGTACATAAGAACCAGTAAAATACCTGTGAGAAATTGATAATCAAACACTTTTTCCAGTTTAACACACTCAAAAGTTTTTTTATCTACCATTTTTTCATTTAATAGAACAACAACATTCCAATCAATTTCTTCTTTATATGAAAATTGTGGGTTACTTTTATCCAAATCGTCTAATGTACTTAATTCATCTAAAAATTCTTCTCCAAACCAGGATTTATAGGTATAAAGATAGTGATTATAAAAAGTGTTAATTTTAAAAAAGGAATTACTATCATGAAAAATATATGAGTTCCTGACTTTATACACTAATTTATGAAAATCTGTTTGACCCTTATGAACAGAAGTATGATATTTTTTATAAAGACCCTGAATAATAGGGCTTTCACTGATTATTCCTCTAATATTTTCAAGATAGCTTAAATTGCTCTGTAAAATGATAGATAAATCCAAATCCCAAATTAATTGCTCTTTAAATTCTTTTTGCCAGTTTTTTGAAAGTATAAATTGAGCAATACGCATGCTATCCGGCTGCAAATAGCCCAACAATTCATGTTTTTTTTGCCAGTAGGCTTTTTCAACTGCTTTGCTGGGAAAGTATAAATTAAAAGGTGATTCATGCATGCCGTAAACATTATAAATCTTATTTGCATTTTCCCAATTGTTTAATAATTCCTTGTTTCTTTCATATTTTTCATGATTGTGCAGATAAAGATCGGCTGTAATTTCTTGTAATTCGTTTTGAATAGTAAGATAATGGCTGAGAATCCCGTTTTTATTGAAAGTAGAGTTTTTTAATTGATTCAAATAATGCTCACGGTTTTCGGCAAAAACGGAATTATATTTAAAACAATTAGTTAATGATACTAAATATTGTTCTTTAATAAGTGTCCGAAAATCCCTCTCTAACTCCCCTCGATCAAAAGTAGCTTGCACCTTCCACCTTATTATATTTGGAAACACCAGTGTATTTCCTAAAATAGAAAGTGTGCAAAAAGCGTAAATAAGGGTACACAACAGAATCTCTTTGAGTGAATACAAAAACCTGCGTTTGATGCTTTGCTGATAGGCATAATACCCTAGCACCATAAAAGCCAGAAAAATACTCAGCTGCAGGATCGTTATTATTGCTTGAAAATCAGGTACATTCGCTCTTGATACCGGATACAGCAGCCCTACAAGCACAGCCAGGGCATTAAAAAGTATAAGCGAATAAAAAGCCACAAAATGTACGCGTGTCTCCCAAAGGATTGGATAATGCAATAGCAAATAATGATCTACTCGCTTTAAAAAAGAAGGAACCAATAGCCGAAGGATTTTCATGATATTTAAAGATTTATCTTAGGATAATTCTGCACAAGGATATATCTCCAATAAAGTATCAAATTACACACAAAAAGCATTAGATACAAATATATTGTGCTTTTTAATGCCCAAGCGTTGTTTGCTGAAATATGGGTATCGAGCATTTCTGCAAATATCCACAGACCTGCCCACAAAGTAGTCACGGATACCAACCCGAATACCCAATAGAGCCATCTATGGTTTCCGGTGATAAACCTGTAATAGAATATACCCGTTAGGCTGAGAAAAATCAACAATAAGGGTACAAAAAAACCAAAATAAGAAGCCCAGGGAATATGCATATCTTCCCCAAAGCCGTGTAGATTGATATACGCAAAAAGAAAAACCTGAAGTAATTTATAAAAAGCGATGCACAGAGCCGAAATCAAAGCGAAGCGAGGAATGCTTAAGGTGTGTGCAATCAGCATCAACAGGCTCAACATCAGCCATAGAGTGAGATAAGCTTCCGGCAAATGATGTCCAGGCAGGCTGATTTCTTGGGGAAGCTCCTCTGAAAGAATTTTGTTAATTTCCCATCGATCCAGATAATACTTAAAGGCTTTGGTTTTTAAAATCAGATCAATGTCTCTGGTATACTTTTTAGAATCTTCTAGCTGATCAGGAATATAATTAGTCCAGTACTGCCCTGTAAAAGGGTCAAACTGAAGCGGCATACGGTGACTACCTTTTGAGCGCATTTCCGATAGGATATTCTCTCCTCTAATCCTTTGGAAAAAAGTACGGCTTGAAAAATCATGGTCGTGATGTAAGCTCTGAAAGAAAAAATCACGGTTTTGGTAAAAGAATATATTGTGGAATGCGTGATCGAGTTCATACAAACTTGATTGATTTGGATTATACTGGGGCGTATATTTTTTTTGCAAAGCAATGACCTTTTCACTTTGCATGGACAAAGAAGCATAATAACCAAAATCCTCTTCCAGAGAAAAAATAAATTCGTCCAGCCCCTTGATTTTTTGTAGCAAATCCTTTTTAAATTCCGGTTGCCAATCGGGATGTTTTCTGATAAATTCTATAACATGTTTTTTATAAGGGTTTAAATGTTTATATACCTCCCAATATCGTAGTTTTACAGGTTCTAAGCCCTGATTCATACGTTGTGGGGTATTGATTTTCATTTCTAATTCCATTTTGCGATTTAAGTAATTCTGCATTTCCTCACGGGAGGGTTTGGGCAAGAGGCTATCCAGGGTTCGGCAAAGTGCAAAATACTTCTCAACGGTTTTATCCCGATTAAGCCAAGACTCAAGCAAAATATGCTGATACTTGGGATAACGCACCATTTTTTGCAGCTTTCTGGCGTAGAGCGTATCTTCCATTTCATAAACTCTTGATTCATAAATATCTGATTCCCAGTAGTTTTCCAGGTGATCATACGAACGATTGTAATAAGACAACTGTACCATTTTTGCCAGATAATCTTCCAAAACAAAGCTGTTTAAATCCTCATAAAATTCACTTTTGGGGACAATTTGCGTGACTCTGTAATAAATCATTTGTGGGAAAATCCAGGAATTAACAAACAAACTCCCAGTACAAAAAAGATACACCAGCGTCCTCAGCAACACTTCTTTCAAACTAAAAATCTGCCTGAAAGAATAACTTTGTGTGTAAGCATAATACAATAAAATACCTACTGCCAGCCCAAATGACCAGGTCCAGATTTGAAAAGTATCATTATAATCAGGAATGCGATTAGTGGCCAGGGGATAGGTTAGCCCACCTAATACAGCAACGAGATTGGTCAAAATCAAAGAATAAAACACAAAAAAATGCACCTTCGTAGACCAAAGCACCGGATAGCGGAGGAGTAGATAATGGTCAATTTTTTTTAAAAAGTTGGGAGTGAATAAAGCTTTGAGGGATTTCATACAAATAGTTTTTTGGTGGATTGGCTGATATTTCTAAAATAGTTTATTTCTATATTTTGTGCAAGCAGATGCGCCAGAAAGTCCTGCTGGCTTACTGATAAGGGCGTATGGATGATAAAACGAAGCCCGTTGTGGTCGATGCTGTTAAAATCAAGTCCGCTCATGCGGGTTTCCAGGTCTTTGAGAGAGAGAGTACACTCTATCTCGAAGCTGTTTTCACTTCTTTCTTTACCAAAATCCTTGATGCGTCCGTTGTAGATCACTTCTCCTTGTTTGAGAAATACGATGTTGTCGGTCACACTCTCGAGTTCGTGCAGGTGCTGCGAACTGATCAGGATAGCCATTGGGTGGCGTAGACTATTGGCCAGGTTTCGCAGGTCATTGAGTACAATGGATTGGGCATTGATATCCAGGTTAGCGAGCGGCTCATCGATCACGAGTATTTTGGGTCGCCACACGAGGGCTTTGGCCAGGGTAAAACGCAATTTATAACCTCCCGAAAGTTCTGACCAGGATTTGTCTTCGTGCCGGCTCAGTCCGAGTCGGTGAATGATATAATTGACGGCGTCCTCGTTTTCTTTGCCGATCAGTCCGTGAAGTGTGGCGGCCAGGTGTAGGTTATTACGCAAGGAGCCTTGCCATTTGGGTATTTCTTGAGGGATGTAGGCAATTTGATTTTTGATTTGAAACCAGTTGGGTTTGGTTCCTGGTTGATGCCCCAATCCCGGAAAGCACAACTGACCTTCATGATGGAGCAAATCTCCAACTACAAGGCGAAATAGTGTAGTTTTTCCATTGCCGTTTTCACCGACTACACCAGTGATTTCACCACTTCTAAGTACCAGATTGATTTTTTGGAGGTAAAAATTACTTTTTTTGAATTTTTTACCCAGATCAATTCCTTCAAAAATGATTGCTTGCTGTGCATGCAGATTTTGTTTCAAATGTTCGTGGAGGGCTTTTTTACGGGCTTCGTATTTTTGAGTTTCTATCAGGTCGGATTCAGGGTGCTTTAGATAATCGCTGACTATGTTATTGACCATGACTAACATTTCGGTAATGATATGATTTTTGTCCAATTCATCTTGTGCATTGGCATAATCCAGCTTAAGCAGCAGGGCTTCGCGTTTGAATTGCGGGTTGAGGGCGTAAGTTTTGGCAAAATCGATCAAGCTTCTGGAGGCAGCAAGAGGGTCTTTTTTGAGGTGATCTTTGAGTTCCTGGGCGAGGGTATGAATGCTTTTTTCCATACTTTTGTGTGTTAAATGGATGAAATCAAATCGTTTTCTATTTGGTCTATCAGGTCAAATATTTGATGAATGAGGTAATTTCTTTGGTCTTTAAAACCCTCTGCTTGGGGGTCTTTGTCTGCAGTGAACTGCTGATAGTCCCGATTCAGGGCAATGATCTTTTGCAAATAGGTATTGGATGGATTAAAATCCGTTATAAAATCCATCAACCTTTTGATGGCTTGCTCTATATCTCCGGCAGCCAGCAAATTATAGATTTCTTCGCTTCTCTGAGCAATACTGTTGGATGTACTTCCCCGCATGGATATTAATTTTTGAATAAAATGATTGAGTAGCTATTAATCCGGAGATGTCATGTTTTAGTACGAGAACTTACAAGAGTAAGTTTTTTTATTGCTAAGTACTTGAATCCAGTAGCGAAACATTCTCGATATGTATTTTACTTTTTACTACCACAAGGGTATAAGCCCGGAGATTGGGTTGATGTTTGAGTTGTTCTTTGCCTTCTAGGTATTTGAGCAGTTGTTTTTTGGCTTCCTCCTGGGTGGACTGGAGTTTTTTTTCTTCTGCTTTTTTGAGGTACTTTAGTTCAAAAACAAATTGATACTGAGGGGTGTAAGGCACTTGCTCTAAAAACAACAAATCCATATAGCCTTGATGTGTTTCTCGCTCCGAAACGATAAAATACAAAGGATAAGTCAAGGCTATGCCCATAATGATGGCTTTGATGTATTTTTCATCAAAATCTTGGTAATCCCGGCTGGAAAGATGCACCAAAACCCCTTCAATGATTTGAAAAAAAGCTTGGACATTGCCCTGCAAAGCCATGGCTTCTATGGCTTCTCCCACGGCTTTGGAGGGGATTTGCAGATTTTCCTTTTGTTTGAGTAAGTTTACCAAAAAATCGAGATACAGTTTTTGTGTCACATAATTGGGTATTTCCAGGCGGGTAGTGCCCAACAAGCTGCTTTCTCTCAGGGTGAGATAGCCCATATAATACAGTAAACTAATAAAATCGGCACTTTCAAACTCTCGCTCAAAAGAAAACTGTTGGGTAATCATGGCATACAAATCATTGCCTTCTACGATGTCTTTTAATACCTCATAGTTTTGATCGGGGTTTTTCACCCGAAAGAGGTTTTTCATCTTGCCATAATCGCTGGCGATGTTGGTATCCAGCATTTTATCCGGGAAGTTTTGTTGTAATAAATATTCTGACAAGAAATACAAGACCATATCGGGGTTGTAGATCAGTTGTTTGGCTTTTTTGGAGAATTTATAGCCGTTATACCAATTTTTTAGTTCTTGCATGATGAAGGTTTTGTGGGCTTGATCAGGTTCTAAAAAAGCCTCCACCAATTCCTCTACTTGTGAATGGCTAAAGCCCATCATTTCGTGCATCAGCAAAGTATCCGAAATATTACGCCCGATGTTAAAACCGCTGGTCAGGGAGTCTAAGGTGACCGGAGTAACACCCGTCATAAAGATTCTGTCTATGATGCCTTCCCAGGTAGCATTTTTGATGACTTCATAAAACTTACGCACATAACCCTCACCCGTGACAATACCCTGGAACTGTGGGAAGTCAAAAGCCAGTATTTCATTGGTGAAATGGTCGTATTCGTCTACCAAGAGGTATATTTTAATGTCTTTGTTTTTGTAAGCTTTAAAAAACTCCCGCATCAAGGCATTGGGTGCTTTTTGTTGTATAATCTTATTCTTGTCATCTTCTGAGATCAAACCATAGACCTCTATAAAACTCTCTACACTGGTTCTAATTTGGTGTAAAAAATCCTGATATGTTTTTTCAAAAGTAGAAGTATCAATGCCGCTAAAGTTAAGGTGTAATATGGCGTATTGGTTAGCCATAGGCGTAGGATGTTTGCCAATGTATTGGGCGGCAAAGAGTGCCTCAAACTTATCTTTGTGGCGAAGATCATAATAATAGGCTAGGATAGACAAAAACAAACTTTTACCAAAACGGCGGGGACGGAAAAAAAATAAATAACTCTCGCCCATGTTTTCCAATACCTCGATGTAATGGGTATTGTCTATAAAGTAGCAATTCTGATGGATAAGCTTCTCAAAGTCACTGATACCATAGGGTATTTTTTTGTTTGTCTTCATAGGGCTAAAGTAAGAAAAAATTCTTGAAATCTGAGATTTCAGGTAAAGGAGCTTTTATACAGCAAGTTATACATCTATGAACTACTGAGGTAAATTCACGAGTCGCCCTTCAAAGCACACAATAAAATAAACGGATTTTTGGTTCTCTGACAAATTTTGTGGGTGACACATCTTGATTAGACTTGCTATCCACTAAACATTTGAAAGAATTGCTTGCCACGAATGCACGAATAAGGGCGTTTATTCGTGCATTCGTGGCAAAATTGATCATCAAG
>JANRIC010000187.1:0-42435 GCA_033765345.1 Microscillaceae bacterium | reverse complement strand
GCACGAATAAGGGCGTTTATTCGTGCATTCGTGGCAAAATTGATCATCAAGAGAGGAAATTGAATGCACTTATTTTTTATAGAATTATTGTTTGAAAATACTTGTATGGATCATTCCCACATAAATTGTCAGAGAACCAATAAAATTTGAAGAACATGAGCGGGAACGAAAAATTATGCTAAAAATTAGGCTAAAAATTTTTGAAAAAAGTTTTTTATAATTATTTTGCACTGTTGAAAATATAACAAAAACAGGTAACTATTCCGTATGAATAATATACCTGTTTATAAAAAGACACCAAATTATTATATTTCGTTCCAAAATGATGCCAAAATTATTTCTGTAAAAAATCAAGTATTTTACGAGAATACTGTACAGAAATGACACCAAAAAAAATAGCTCAATAACGATACCAAATTGCATAAATTTGGTATTTTTTTTCATCATACAAAGCCCTAAATACTCAGAAATGCCTATTTCTCAAGAAACCATACAACTGATTCAGGATCGTGCCGATGTGGTGGAGGTGGTCTCCGATTTTGTGACCTTGAAAAAAAAAGGAACCAACTGGATGGCTTGTTGCCCATTTCACAACGAAAAAACGCCTTCTTTTTCTGTTTCTCCCTCCAAAGGCATTTATAAATGCTTTGGATGCGGCAAAGGTGGAGATGCCATCAGCTTTGTCATGGAAATCGAGAATGCGACTTACCCTGAAGCATTGCGCTATCTGGCCAAAAAATACGGCATTGAGATTCAGGAAGATGAAAAACTTACCGACGAAGAACTCGCCCAACAAACCGAAAGAGAAAGTATTTTGATTCTGCTGGATTTTGCCAAAAAACATTTTCAAGAGCTACTTTTTAGTCACGAAGAGGGTAAAGCCTTAGGAATGAGCTATTTTAAAGAAAGGGGTTTCCTTCCGCAAACCATCGATACCTTTGAGCTGGGTTACAGCCTTTCCGAATGGGATCACTTTACGCAACACGCCCTCAAACAAGGCTTCAGAAAAGAAATCCTTGAAAAAGCCGGACTCAGCATTTTCAAAGAAGATCATAAAGTTTTTGACCGCTTTCGTGAAAGGGTGATTTTCCCGATTCATAATGTGTCTGGCAAAACCATCGGCTTTGGTGCGCGCCTGCTGAAAAACGATAAAAAACAAGCCAAATACCTCAACTCCCCCGAAACCCCCGTCTACCAAAAAAGTAAAGTGCTTTATGGCATCGCACAAGCCAAAAAAAGCATCCACGATCTCGATGAGTGTTTTTTGGTAGAAGGTTACACAGACGTGATTTCCTTGCATCAAGCTGATATTCGCAATGTAGTAGCTTCTTCGGGTACGGCACTCACCATAGACCAGATTCGACTGGTACGGAGATTTACCCAAAATATCACGGTACTCTATGATGGCGACTCCGCCGGGGTCAAAGCCTCCCTGCGAGGGATAGACCTGATTCTGGAGGAAGACCTGAACGTCCGTATTGTAGCCCTGCCTGACCAGGAAGACCCCGATAGCTATCTTCGAAAAATTGGACCCAGTGCCTTCCAAAAATACCTCAGCGAACACCGGGAAGATTTTATCACCTTTAAGGCAAAACTTTATGCCGAGGAAGCCAAACAAGACCCCATCAAAAGAGCCGAAATGATCCGCGAAGTGGTAGGCAGTATCATGAAAATCCCTGATGAGATCAAACGCAGGGTATACTTTCAGACTTGTGCCAATCTGTTGGAGATTGACGAGAATACCCTGATTCGGGAGGGAAATCAACTGATTAAGAATAAAGCATACAGACAGGATCACCCGGCAATTTTGCAAAAGACGGATACGCTGATTCAAACACCGGAAACCGAAACGCAGGAAGCATCCGAAACCATAGAAGAAAAACTGGCTTACCCCACGCAATCTATCGAGAAGGAATGTATTCGTTTGCTCCTTAACTATAAAGACTCCGAACTCAAATCCGGGCAAAAACTTGGCAAGTATCTTTTGCAAGAGATTTCAGACATTCAATTTGAGCATCATATTCTGAAAGAAATGCTTGAAATATTCAGAAAACAAACGTCTGTACAATCCGATTTTTTTGTGAAACACGAAAATGCAGCTATTAAAAGTCTAGCAATTGATCTGATTACACAAGACTACCAAATCAGCACCCAATGGGAAGCCAAACACATGGTGTATACTCCCGAAGAAAAAGATATTTTGGATAAAATAGTCCAGGAAAATATCTTTCGTCTCAAGCTTTATCAGGTACAAAAACTCATCAAACAGAATGAAGAAAAGCTCCATCAGGCACAATCCGACTCAGAGCAGGATAAATACCTGATGATCGCCCTCAAACTCAAAAAACTCAGCCAAGAAATCGCCGGACAGTTGAACAATGTGGTGCTCAAAGGGTAAAGCTATTTTAAAATGATTGGGCTAATGCGTATAAATGATTAATTTGTTTTAAATACAATTTTAGATCTTTGTAAATAAAAACTTAAAACTTAGCATTAAATAAAATGGAAGATTTATTGAGATTAAAGGAGAGGGTAGAAATTGCTTTAGAGCTGGGGGAAAGTTATTATCGTGAGTTTAAAAGTGCCCTGGAAGGTCCTCCAAATGCTAAAACTCCACGTGAATTAAAAGAAATTTTTGCTGATATCGCCAAAACCTTGGTTGCTTTTGCAAATGCAGATGGGGGAGAATTATTTGTAGGAATTGAAGATAATAATACTGTTTCTGGAATTCCTTTTTCAGATGAAAAAATAGAAGCAATATTAAATGCAACAGAGAATTATGTGATGAAAGATACACCTCTACCTATTAAAAGAAAAAATATTATCGAGTATCAAGGTAAAAAAGTAGTATATTATTCTGTAGATAAGGGTTCGAAATTTATACATCAAACTTCAAAAGGTGAATGTTTTCAAAGAAAAGACAGAGAAAGTATGCCTACATCCGTAGATAGTATAAGAATTGAAAGAGAAGAAATCGCCTCTCGTGAATATGACCGACAATTCGAAGATTTGGCTATTGTCACAGATTTAGATCTTCCATTAGTTACTGACATTGCTCAAGAGATTACCAAAATAAAAATATCTCCTGAGAAATTTTTACAACTTATGGAGTTGGCAGAATTTGATGGTGATCGATTGAGACTTAGGAAGGCTGCTTTATTGTTGTTTGCAAAAAATCCGAATAAGTGGCATCCTCGTTCAAGGGTACGAATTCTAAAAATCAATGGAATCGAGGAAAAACCAGCACCAGATTATAATGTAACTGAAATAGCGGATGTAGATGGGAATATTTTTAAACTTATCCAGGAAAGTTGGGAGTCCTTGCGTCCGGCCTTAAGCGAAACTAGGTATTCTGAGGATGGTTTGTTTAAGACACAAATCATTTATCCTGAAAATGCAGTAAGAGAAGCACTTATTAATGCAATTACACACCGAGATTACAGTATTGAGGGTAGAGGAATAGAGATAAGGATTTTTAACGACAGATTGGAAGTTTTAAGTCCGGGAAAATTACTTTCAAAGTACACCATTGAAGATTTAAAAGAACTGAAGGGTGCTCACGAAACCAGAAATACCTATCTGGCCAGAGTGCTTAGAGAATATGGCTATATTAGAGAGCTGGGAGAAGGTATTCGAAGAATGTTTGAATTGATGAAGAGTAACGAACTGGTTGCCCCTGAAATTTCTTCACCCAATAAATCATTTATTGTTATTTTACGCTATAAATTTATTTATACAAAAGAAGAAAAACTTTGGTTAGCACATTTTGAAGGCTTACAATTATCAAGAGAGCAGAAAACGGTTGTCAAATTAGGTATCAATGGTAGATTAATTTCACCCAAAGAAATATTTGAAAATGTAGGAATAGTTGATACGGATGTCTATAGAGAATTAATCAATAGTTTGCAAAAACTGGGAATCCTTGTTAGTAAAGTTCCTAAATCTGAAGCCCAAAAAATCGCAAGAGAGAAGGGAAAACAGACTAAAAGTATAGCTAGATTTCAAATAATTCTTCCAAATCTTGAAAAAAAGAAAGATGATATTAAAGAACTTAAAATTATTACAGTGCCAGAGGATACCTCAGACTACGCTAAGATTTTTATAAATAATGTAGATTATAGCACTACTGAGGAAGAACTAGAAGCCCTATTCTCTCAATTTGGCGAAATTTCAGATGTTCACATTTCTAGAGATCGTTATACAGGAAAACCCAGAGGTTTTGCTGTTTTGGAATTTGAAAGCAAAGATAGCTTAGAAAAAGTCTTGAAATATGATCAAGCTATCATATTGAACAATAGAAAATTGTATTTAAGGAGATTTATTGAATAAAAGACGATGTTTTCTCCTTAAATATTTATCAAGTTCTACCCAGCCGTCAATCCACCATCCAAAGCAATCGCTTGCCCGGTCACAAAATCCGACTGAGAAGAGCAAAGCCAGATGATGGCCGAGGCAATATCTTCAGGAGTGCCGTAGCGCTTCATCGGAATAAGGCTCAAAAGTTTTTGCTCATAAGAGGCATCTACCTCGAAGATTTTCTCAAAAAGTGGCGTGCGGGTATACACCGGGCATACGGCATTGATGCGGATATTCTTGCGGGCATACTCGAGGGCAGCAGATTTGCTAAGCCCAATCACGGCGTGTTTGCTGGCAGAGTAGGGTCCGCTGTTGGCCAAACCCTTTAATCCGGCTATAGAAGCAACATTCACAATAGCGCCACCTTCTTGCTTAAGCATTTGCTGGATCTCTAATTGCATACAATAAAATACACCGTCCAGATTAACTTTCATCACCTGGTGGTACTCTTCTATGGGATATTCAGCAATTTTACCCCAAGCACCTCCTATCCCGGCATTGTTGATGCCATAATCCAAGCGTCCATAACTGGAAACACAAAACTCCATAAGTTTTTTTACTTCGCCCAACTGCGATACATCCGTTTGACAAAAGACTGCCTCCCCATCGAGGCCTTCAATGAGAGACAGGGTCTCCTTACCACCCTCGGGATTAATGTCCGAAACAATAACTCTAGCCCCCATATTGGCAAAAGCAAGGGCAGTAGCTCTTCCAATACCTGAAGCAGCACCGGTTACCAAGGCAACCTGATCAGTAAAAGGTTTACGCATATTTTTGATCTTTTTCCAGTTTAAAATAGTAATTATCCGGGAATAAACAATAAATATAGCTATTTAATGACTAAAACCTAATTTTTCTGGACTAAATACACTATAAATTAAAAACTTTCTTTGGGTCTGCTTAATGAAAAGAGGAAATAATGCATGAAAAATTAATTGATTTTTCAATAGCTTTGTTACTCATTTTTAGGTGAATATCTCAGGGAAAAGTTTTAAAAGCAAAAATATGCAGCATTTACTCAAAACACAATTAGGCAGATTTCGGCTACTCGCATTGATGGAAGGAGTCTCTTTTTTGGTATTACTTTTTATTACGATGCCTTTAAAATATGCTTTCCAATATCCTGAACCCAACAAATTTTTTGGATTGGTACACGGACTGCTATTTGTCATGTATGTATTTGCCGTTATACGACTTAAAATTGAACACAACTGGAATTTCAAAAAGACATCATTGAGTTTGTTGGCTTCCGTAGTGCCTTTTGGTACTTTTTGGGCAGATAAAAAGCTATTTAGGACCATTGATCATGAATAATTCTCCTGCTTATCCTGCTTTTACTCGAAATTAACATTTGTCAATGCAGAATAAATTTTTTGCCTCTAGCTTTGCATCATCAAATAAAAAACAAATATTTATCATGGAACACAAGCTAAAATTTTTTATGCCTTTTCTGATGATTCTAATTCTAGGAAGTAGTGTGCTTACTCTAGACGGCGACCAAATCTTGGGCAATTACGTAAGCCCGGATGCTAAAAGCAAAATGCAGGTCTACAAAGAAGGAGATGTCTATTTCGGTAAGCTCACTTACAACAAGGAAAATAAAGTCAAACTAGGTACTATAATACTTAAAAATCTGGTCTACGCCAACAAGGAATGGAAGGGAACTGCTTTTGCCCCTGCCCGAAATAAAGAACTGCCGGTGACCGTGACCATGCCGGATGCAAAAACCTTGTCCATGACCGTAAAAGTAGGACTCAGTACACAAACCAAAACTTGGAAAAAGGAGTAATTCGCCCCAATTATGCATAAATTATATGTAAAATGCCTGAGCCTGATTGTTTGGGGAATTTTCCTGGTGAAGGCTGCCCAAGCCCAAACGATACTCTCCTCACTGGAAAGTACCTGGGAAATCGCCCTGAAAAATAATCCCGATCAGCAAACATACTTGCTTAACATCCAAAAAGCTGAACAAGAACTCAAAATAGCCAAAAGCTACAAATATTTCAATGCTGATCTCAGCTTTAACGCCCAAAATAACCTCAAAATCGCCTCTACGCCTGTACCCGGTGCGCTGGTGCAGCAACCCAATGAGCAGACAGTTTTGGTGCAATTCGGCAGACAGTTTGTCTACAATACTGGAATCAACCTCAGTAGATCACTGTATAACCGACAACAAAGGCTTTCAGAGCTGCTTTCCAAAGAAAATATTGCCCTCAAAACGCTGGAAAAAGAGGTTTTTGAGCAAGTTTTGAAGGAACAGATTGCACAATTGTATTATACTTGTATCCTAAGCCGCGAACTAATCACCATCAGCCAAAAGAATCTGGCACTGGCCGATACGCTTTTTATCAATGCCGACAGCCGTTTTCAAAAAGGACTTTCTGATAAACTGGAACTCAACCAAACCCAAATCAAACAAAACCAGGTCAGACAAAAACTCTTGCAAAATCAGGAACTTTACACACAAAATACCGAAGACCTGAAATTGCTCCTGGGCTTGGGAATAGAGGATTCTTTACAAATCACAGAAACACTCCCAAAGACGATCTCAGAAGAAATACCAAGTCTGAGTGCCGAAAGCGATAAGTCACTCCAGGTGCTTGCCAAACAAATAGAAATGACTGACCTGGAAATCAAATCCTCCAAAGCAGCCTCTTACCCAACTTTGGGCTTGTATAGCTATATCGGGACACAGCAATTCAGGGATGTTTTTGGGCTGTCTTTAAGCTCCGACGACTGGAACGGCAATCAATATATGGGTATCAATCTCAACATTCCGCTTTTTTCAGGCTTTGCACGCAAAAGCCAATTCAAAATCAGTCAGCTTAATCAGCAATTGACCAAAACCGAAAGCCAAAATACCCGCCGGGAAATCGAGAATGAAAACCTAGATTTGATCAATCATTTTAACTTTTCCAGGCAGTCAGCCCAAAGAGCAGGGGAGAATTACCGCTTATTTGCCGAAAGTCTGCAACTAAGCTACCAAAGATATGGGCGTGGGCTCACAGCTTTGGATACTTATTTAAAAACATTAGAAGATTATCTCAATGCCGAGGATACCTATTTTAGCCAATTGGCTGAAACTCTACGCAGCCAGGCAAAAATCCGCTCAAAAACTGAATAAACCGATGAAATTATATCATAACTACATCTTTTTACTGACAATAAGCCTGGTAGCTTGCCGCTCCGAACAGGAAAGTCAACCTGGCCGCCGTGATTTGACCGATGCCGTATTTGCCAATGGCTACCTGGAATCAAACCAGCAATACCTGGTCACTTCTACGATTGAGGGTTATTTGAAAGAGTCATTTGTGGATGAAAACGATACTGTGTCACAAGGGCAGGTCTTGTTTCGCCTCTCCAATGAAATCGCTCAGAATCAGGTAGAAAACGCAGCCGAAAACCTTCGTTTTGCCCAGGAAAATCTGAACCCTAATGCACCTACTTTGCAGCAGGTACGCATCCAAATCAGTCAGACACGCAACAAACTCAGCGTAGATTCTGCCAATTATGCCCGCTATGCCGATCTGATCAAAACTAGGGCAGTTTCGCAGGTAGATTTTGAAAAGGCTAAACTGGCTTATGAAAATTCCAAAGAAGATATCAAAGTCCTTGAGAAAAATCTGGCGGAACTCGAGCGCGAATATGCCCTCCAGGCATCCAATGCCCGCGCCGACCTGAATATTCAAAACCAAAACAATCAATATTATTCGCTTAGTAGTGAATTAGAGGGCAAAGTTTTGAGAATTTTTAAGAAAAATGGGGAGTTAGTCAAAAAAGGGGAAACCCTGGCTGAAATCGGCGCAGGAAGGCTGATTATTCGCCTATTTGTGGCCGAAGAAGACATCAACCGCATTCAATTAGGGCATAAAGCTATCATCGAGCTTAATACTGAAAAGGGTACTTTTTACGAAGCACGCATTGCTAAAATCTACCCTGCATTCAATGAAGAAGAGCAAGCTTTTGAGGTAGAGGCGGTTTTTGAGAAGGAACTTCCACATTTCAAATCCGGTACACAGCTTCAGGCAAATATCATTATTCTCCAAAAGAAAAATGCTTTGTTAATCCCTACCACTTATTTGCTGCCCGGCGACTCAGTGCTGGTCAAAGATCAAAAGAAAAAAAAGGCAGTCAAAGTAGGTATCCGCAGCCTAGAATGGGCGGAGATTCTGGAAGGACTCACTGAAAATGATCGTTTGATAATTCCAAAAAGCCGCTAAAATCTATGAAAAATTCCGTCAATCGCCAAATCGCCTGGGTACACCTTACTTCTAAAATTCGCCAGACATTTATCGCTGTGCTGGGGGTTACTTTTGGCACCTCGATGTATGTTTTTATGAATAGCTTTCTGGGGGGAGTCAATGATTTTCAATCCGAGTTGGCATTTACTACCTTGGCACATATCCGGGTGTACAATGATGCTCTCAAAACCCAGAAAAATATTCTGGAAAGATATACCACCCCTACACAAGCAGTGAATCTACGCAATGAAAAAAAACTGCAATACACCGAAGGTATCAAAAATACCGAACCTTTGCTACAACTCATCAACAAACAAAGTAATGTAATCGGGGTAGCTGCCCAAGTAAACTCTAAGGTGTTTTTTAGAAGTGGTACCAAAAAAATCAATGGAACGCTCTCTGGGGTGGATGTGAAGCAAGAAGCCCGCCTTTTTGGGATTGATACCAAGATGAAAGCCGGAGTCTGGGCGAATCTGCAGTTTCAAAACAACGGCATCATCATCGGCAGTGTCATGGCCACTGACCTGAACCTCAAAATTAATGACAATATCAATGTGCTGACTGCCGAAGGCATCTCCAGGAATTACCTGATTATTGGGATTTTTGAGACCTCTATCAAAAGCATTGACAATTCCAAAGCTTATCTCAATATCAGCACCGCCCGTCAGTTAGGCTCATTTAATAAAAGTTATGCTACGGATTTGCAGATCAATGTACAGGATTTTAACGATAATCTGGCTACGGCGGCATATCTCAAGGCTGTGATCCCTTATCAGGTGGAAAGCTGGCAGGAGGCCAATGAGCAGGTTTCTGCGGGTGATTTCCTACGGGATTTGATCGCCAAGGCCGTTTCACTGACGATTTTGCTAGTAGCTGGTTTTGGGATTTATAACATTATGAATATGACCATCAATTCTAAGATCAAAGAAATCGCTATTTTAAAAGCAATGGGTTTTTCAGGAGGCGATATTACTGAGATATTTCTGCTACAGGCTATTCTGATCGGCTTTTTTGGGGGAATTGTGGGCTTGTTGCTGGGCTTTGGTATTGCCACGGTAGTAGATATAGTTCCCTTCGAACTGGCAGGTTTGGCCAATCTCCCGATGAATTATGAATTTGATGATTATATCCTGGCTTTTACTTTCGGGATGATCATCACGCTGTTTGCCGGATACTTGCCGGCGCGCAAAGCTTCTCAAATTGACCCCGTTTCAATCATCCGAGGATAAACTATGAAAACCGTCTTAAAATCCAATCATATCGTCAAGTACTTTCATGAGCCGCAGACTTTCCAGGTCTTGAAAGGAATCTCTTTTGAAGTACAGCAGGGCGAGTTTCTGGCACTGGTCGGCAAGTCCGGCTCGGGTAAATCCACCTTGCTGTATGTACTCTCCACGATGGATACCGACTATGAAGGCAGTCTGGAGATCAACGACGAGTTGCTTACTGGAAAAACACAAAACGAACTCGCTCACTTCCGCAATGAGAACATCGGTTTTGTGTTTCAGTTTCATTATCTCTTGCCTGAATTTACAGCCATCCAAAATGTGATGCTTCCAGCACTCAAACTGGGCAAATACTCCAAAGAAGAAATTGAGGCCAAAGCCTATCACAACCTGGATTTGCTCGGACTCAAAGAGCAGGCACTCAAAAATGCCAACCGACTCTCCGGCGGACAGCAGCAGCGCGTGGCCATTGCCCGGGCACTCATCAATGAACCCGCCGTGATTATGGGTGATGAACCCACGGGAAACCTAGATTCTAAAAATACAAAGATAGTTTTTGATATATTCAAGGAACTGGCACGTGAGCGCGGGCAGACCATCATTGCCGTCACGCACGACGACGAATTTGCCGCCAATTGTGATAGAATCTTAGAGCTTTCGGATGGGAGTTTGTTGTAGTGAATAACCTTAGCCGAAGAAAATACTTCCACTCTTGTCTTACAAATTACCGTTTTCATCGGGTAGAAGAAAAATGCGGTGAAGAAGACGTACAAATCTGGAGATGGATCATCAATCGGGGATAGGGTCTGATTTATATCAGTTTTTTAGATAAATGGTTTAGCCCATTAGCTGCTCTAAGACAATCACATAACCGAGTAATTGTTTCTTGTTAGGATTATCTTCATCCGTATGCATTTCGGATACATCGGCTTTGTAGACCTGTTCTTTATTCTCTTCTGTTTGAAGTTTGATCCATTGAGTTGACCTTTGTCCTTCGAGCGCAAGATATTCATTTTCAGGATTTATTAGGGTCTCAGCGATAGATTTGACCGTGTCGTTCCAAGCGGCTATACTGGATATGTGCATTCCAAGCAGCTTTTTTTCAGGGATTTTGATCAAATTTTCGGCTTCTTTGTTGATATACAAAAACTTTTGATTTTGGTCTAGCACCAGAATCGCTTTATGTAATATTTCCAGGACGGCTTCCATGCGTTTTTTCTCAAACCAGATTTTGGAAAGGTTACTTTCCTCATAGTGCTTAAGTTTAGAAGCCATTGCATTAAATGATGCAGCCAATTCGCCTACTTCATCTCTACTATGATACTTGAGTTCTAGTTTTTGGTCAAAGTTTTCCTCGATGATTTGCTGAATCTTGTTGTTTAACTCTGTAATGGGATTGGCCAGGTATCCTGGCAAAAATATAAGGAGTATGGATGCAAATAGGATAGAAATCAAAGCCAACACACTAAGATAAAAACTCACTGAATTGCCGGTTTCCTGGATAGTTTTGCTTTTCTCGAGAATGACATCCATATTTAGGTTTTGAAGATTGGTAATTTGGGCTTTTAGGCGATTGTATAAAGGAACAAATTGCTCCGAAGATAAACTGAGCATATTTACTTCATCTTGAAAAACGCTGGTGTTGTAGGTTTTGCGAAACGCTGCTAGATAAGCTCTGTAATTATTTTTGATGGAGTCTATGACTTCTTCTTCTTGTAGCTCGGTGATATTTTTTTGGGCTGCAAGGAGTTGTGCTTCAAAGCCGATTAATGCCTCTTGATAGGCTTTATTGGGTCTGAAAAGGCGATTTTCTTTTTCTTTACCCAAAAAAATACTTCTGAGCTGGAATTCGTGAATGAGGTAAAGTCTTTCTTGCATATCGGCAGCATAACGAACCGACACATAATTATCTTCCATAATGGTGCGTGATTTCTCTGCAAAAATCTGTATATAACGATACCCCAACAGACTAATCAATACCAGTGTCGTGAGAAAAAATAATAAAGAAAATAGAATTTTTAATTTTAGGCTTATGGTCATGGGCTAGATGATTAAATAATTATAATAAATAATGCCTCAGAGAAATGTTTACTGTTTTTATGCACTCATCCTAAAAAAATAATCCAAATCTACTACATAAAATGCAAGATAAAAGCCTAAGGTATGAAAATTTCAAGTCGTTGTATCTAAAATTGCATAACTTTGCAAAACAGGCACTCATCGTTGGTTGTTAGATTTGAGCACTAAAAAGCCTATTGTTGTTGTCTAAAACTTTTAAATGTATCATTCATTGACCGAAAAAAAAGTAAATATCGGAATAGCACAAATGACTTGTGCTATCAATAAGGCAAGTAATATCGAGAAAGCCATTCAAAAAGTAGAGTTATTGGCTGAATCCGGCGCACAGATTATATGCTTACAGGAGTTATTTGCTAGTCGTTATTTTTGCTTTGAAGAAAATCACGCCCATTTTGCCCTGGCAGAGTCTATTCCAGGAGAGAATACGGAGTTATTTTCTGAAATAGCCCGCCGGTATCAGGTAGTACTTATTTTATCGTTGTTTGAAAGACGTGCACCGGGTTTATATCACAACACAGCCGCCGTTATTGATGCAGACGGTACTTATTTGGGGAAATACCGCAAAAACCATATCCCGGACGATCCCGGTTTTTATGAGAAATTTTATTTTACTCCTGGCGATATGGATTATCCGGTGTTTCAAACTCGTTATGCAAAAATAGGGGTTCTGATTTGTTGGGATCAATGGTATCCGGAGGCAGCTCGAATCAGTAGCCTCAAAGGTGCCGAAATACTTTTTTATCCCACTGCCATCGGCTGGGATATTCAACAAACAGAATCAGTCAATCATGAAGAACTTCAGGCCTGGATCACCATCCAACGAAGCCATGCTATTGCCAATGGAGTGCATGTGGTAGTGGTCAATCGTATTGGGCAGGAGGAAGATACCTTGTTTTGGGGCAATTCATTTATTGTAAATCCTTTTGGTACTATTCTTTATCAGGCTTCCAGTACGATGGAGCAGACACACGTACAAAACCTGGATTTAAACCACTCGGATAAATATCGAACGGTATGGCCATTCCTAAGAGATCGTCGCATAGATACCTATGGATCGCTTCAAAAGCGATTTTTGGATGAATAATTGCTTCATTCTGCTTTGTAATACTAATATATGTGTTTAAATTAAGGCATTGGCATTGAAAATGTTTATGATTCTTTAAAAAATTAATTCCCCTATGTTTTTGAGCCTATTAAACCCCCGAGAGAAACTTGCCTTTTTGGCTTTGGCCAAAAAGGTTATTATTTCTGATAAAATCATCGCACAAAGTGAAATGGTGCTCTACAAATCTATGCGTCGCGAAATGGACATTATGGATGAGCTCTTGGGCGAAGATATTAAAGATTATGAAATTGAAAACCTGCCGACTAGCATCAGTCAACTATGTGCTGAATTTACCACCAAAAAAGCAAAAATATCGGCATTGATGGAGTTAATCGGTTTAGGTTTTGTAGATGGCAAGTTTGTAGCCCAGGAGAGAGAAATTATCTACGAAATAGCACTTTACTTTGGTATTCGACGGGAGGAGACCGATAGCTACATAGATTGGGCTACCCGATTGTACGGAAACGAGTAGATGAAATTCATCCAACCTAATCAATCGGATTCAGCATCAATTCTCTTGATGTATTTTTGTAACATCCTCTCTAAATCGCTCAATGAGTGCAATTTCATCATCGGTAATCCCTTTTACGCCCGCTACTTTCTCGAGGACAGAGATGAACTTCTCGATTAATTCTTCGCTTAGACCTTGTTTATTCTGACGAATCATAAAAATTACGCGATTGTAAGTAGCTTCTACATCAATCTTTTCTCCTTGTAAATCCAGCCAATTAAAACGGTCTTCGGCCAGCCAACTTTCTTTTCCTAGGTCTTCTTTGATGGCTTCTTTAAATACAATTTTTTCAATTTTTGAGGTCACCTTATCTGACCGGGTCATAACAAAAGCCAGTTCGCCGATAGCCCGGTATAAATTGCGTATTGTGAGCGATAATTCCATAGATTAAATAATTATGGCTAAAAATACAGTTGATCAGCTTATTAAACAAAAAAATAAAGGACTGATTATGTAAGTTTCTGTTGTTTTTCAAAAAATAATCTTTTGAATTAAATAGCATCCCAATCATGGATAGTAGATTCTTTGTTTTTGAAAGCAATTGAGGGGTGATTTTTTGAAAATTCAAGAACCAAGGTAGGAAGAATAAGACAAATAAAAAGCCTAGGTTTTATAGGGTTTTGTTATTTTTAGAGTTCATAAATTTCCAAACAGGATGTATTATTTTCAGGGGCAAGAAACAAATTATACCCAGATTGAAGTGATTTGCCTGATTTTCTTGATTGATTAGCTTGATTATTAATGATTTAAAAGCTAAAATCTCGGAAAACCACTTCGGTTTGAGTATAATTTGCTCAGTATTTTTAATCAATAAATCTCCAATTTGAGAATTATTCAAATTACCAGTTCTCAACCAGAGGATTTTGGGAGGTTGTCCGTACAACAAACTCAACTCATTAAAATCTTCGTCAAAGGTAAGAATAGCGTAATCATTTAGTTTGGCAAATTCCCAGATTTGCCGATCAGTAGCATCTACCAAACCTAATCTTTTCACTTGTGCAGCATCAGGGTAGTGGCTTTCTATCTTTTTGATAATACGCCAAGAGAGATTTTGATCAAGTAATAATTTCATACCAACACCGTGATTCTTCTTTCTTTTTCAGAAGCATAAGACAAACAAGCCAAAATATCTTCTCGAGTTAGCTCTTCATAATCTTGTAATATTTCTTCCATAGTCATTCCAATAGAAAACCATCGCAAAACATCATAAACTGTGATGCGAGTTCCTTTGATACAAGGTTTGCCAAATCGTTTTTCAGGATTGATAACAATATGTTTTTGATAATTCATATTTTCTTGTTTTACTGATTGTAATTTACAAAATCTACTCGAAAATTCAAAAATAAAGCTCCCCAGCATTATAGAAGTTGATTTTCAGTGATTTGGTTGATAAAGCTTTTGCTATTATTGATTTTAACTCAGACAAACAACTCTGTAAAAATTTCTTCCAGCTTGCCAAGTGCTCTAATTTGAATTTTGTAGTTATCCGGGTGTATACTTTTCATAGAGAATCGGGACACATAGATTTTTTTAAAACCCAGCTTTTCGGCTTCCGAAATACGCTGCTCGATTTTATTGACGGCTCTTACCTCTCCACCAAGGCCTACTTCGGCCGCAAAACAGGTATCTGCAGGAATAATAGTATCTTCATAAGAGGAAATGATGGATACACATACTGCCAGGTCGATGGCTGGGTCTTCAATTTTTAGCCCGCCAGTTATATTCAAGAACACGTCCTGTGTGCCCAAGCGAAAACCGCCTCTTTTCTCGAGTACAGCCAGCAGCATATTCAGTCTTTTGCCATCAAAACCCGTGGAACTGCGTTGGGGCGTGCCATAGCTGGATACGCTCACCAACGATTGTACTTCAATGAGCAATGGACGATTGCCCTCAAGGGTCGCTCCTATGGATATTCCGCTGATATCTTCCTCGCGCTGCGAAATCAATATCTCAGAAGGATTACTTACCTCCCGTAGACCGTCGCCTAGCATTTCATAGATGCCAAGTTCGGAGGTAGAACCGAAGCGGTTCTTAGTGGCTCTGAGAATTCTGTAGACCAGATGACGATCACCCTCAAACTGAAGCACAGTATCTACCATGTGTTCAAGTACTTTGGGTCCGGCGATATTGCCTTCTTTGGTGATATGCCCAATCAGAAATACCGGCGTAGAGCTTTCTTTGGCAAATTTCATCAATTCAGCAGTGCATTCGCGCACTTGGGATACACTTCCTGCGCCTGATTCTACAAAAGCCGAATGAAGCGTCTGAATAGAATCTACCACCAGAATATGCGGCTCGAAGATCTCGACCTGTTTGAAGATATTCTGAGTGGCGGTTTCGGTCAGGATATAACAACCTGATTCTGGAATTTCATTTTGCTCCTGAGGCGTATTGGCGGTTTGGGTGACCTTGAGCCGCTCTGCACGCATTTTAATTTGTTGTTCGCTTTCTTCGCCGGATACATAAAGTACCTTGAGGTGAGAGAGCTGTAAAGCAATTTGCAGCATGAGTGTGGATTTGCCGATGCCTGGTTCGCCGCCGATCAACACCAAAGAACCCGGTACAATTCCCCCGCCAAGTACACGATTGAGTTCTTTATCTGGGGTGACGAGCCTATGTTCGGAAAGTGGATTAATTTCTTCTAGAGAGCGGGGTTTATGGGCTACTTTTTGGGAAGTACTGACACGCCATTCTCCTTTTTTTTCTTTGATTTCCTTCTGAAGCACTTCTTCTACAAAAGTATTCCACTCTTCACAAGCAGGGCATTTGCCTAGCCATTTAGGAGATTGATAGCCACATTTTTGGCAGAAATAATTAGTTTTGACCTTATTCATGGCAAGTAGGGTTAAATTTGCCAAATACATTAAACACTTTCCAAAATATTAAACAAATATACGCAGCTTTATTCATAAAAAAAATATTTTTGAATAGTAAGATATTGTCTTTATGTTTGGAAGCAGGAATTGGATGTTAGGTCTTTGAATTTGGGTGTTAGGCAGTGGCTAGGGATCTTAGCACTTGACCAAATTCATTTGAACAATCCCAAAACCTACTAAGCCTAAAAACAAGCAAAGCCATGAAGGTAGACACCATGCGCACCATTGATAGGTATGCAGGCATTCCGCTTACTTTTATCTTTTCTCTGGGAATGTCATTACTCAGAGTTTTTAGAGGGAAAGTCAAATCCCCCAATCTCAAGAGAACCTTATTGATAGAGCTTTCTGAAATGGGTAGTGCTGTTTTGGCTGACCCGGCTATGCGAAAGCTCAAATCCGAAAGCGAAGCGGAGTTATTTTTTGTGATCTTCAAATCCAACCGCAAAAGTTTAGATATACTCAAAACAATACCTTATGATCAGGTCTTCGAGATGCGTTCTGAGAATCTTTTTGTGCTAGCTATTGATGTACTCAAATTTATGGTCTGGTGTCGCCAAAAAAGAATTAGTACGATTATAGATTTGGAATTATTCTCTCGATTTACGGCGCTCTTGGCTGCCCTCAGTGGGGCTTCAGCCAGGATAGGTTTTGCACAAATTCACGATGAAGGGCATTATCGAGGGAATATTGTCAACTTCCCGGTGCGTTACAATCCACATGTACATATTTCAGTTAATTTTATTTCGTTGATTCACACGGCTTTAGGCTATCATGATACGGCATATCCTACCCAACCAATTTTAAAAGAATCGATTCAGATTGAGAAAGCAAAGATTGAGCCTTCCCAGCAGGAAATTGTCCGCAAAAAAATTCAGAAAATCTATCCTGAGTATAGAGCGCAAAAAATATTTCTGTTGAATGTCAATGCTTCGGACTTGCTTCCTCAGCGTAAGTGGCTTCCTGAGCGTTTTGCGGCACTTACGCAAAAGTTTTTAGCACAATATCCCGATTGGCTGGTGATTGCCACGGGAGCCCCTGGCGAAAAAGAGTACGTGGCAGAAGTAGTCAATCAGATCAATCATCCGCAATGTGTCAACTCTGCTGGGCTTTTCTTGTTTGAAGAGCTGGTGCCACTATACAGCCTTTCTACCATGATGCTGACCAATGACTCAGGTCCGGCGCATTTTGCCTCGGTGACGGATTTAAAAATATTTGTAATTTTCGGACCTGAAACCCCTGCTTTGTATATGCCTCTAGGTAATGCAGAAGCCATTTATTTGGGGTTGCCTTGTTCGCCTTGTGTCAGTGCAACCAATCACCGCAAAACCTCCTGCATTACAAGGCCTTGTATCTCTGGAATTCCTGTTGAGATGGTCTATCAGCGAATGGAGCAATGGATTATGGGTAATTTTTCATCCTAGAGCTTCTCTTGATTGTTTGAGCAAGCGTGCATAATCTTCTGGCGTATCTATGTCTATTTTGCCCTCAGGAAATAGAACCATCTGCGTGCGATCTTTATATTTTTGAAGAATTTTACGGGCACCTATATCTGGGGGGGTATTCATTAAATCTTGGAATATGCTCTGATCAAACAAAGCAGGTACTCCTGGAATGCCTTCGTACTCGCAGGCTACAATGGGAGAATTGGAGTTTTGATAAATTTCTATGATTTTTTTGAGCAAGGTATCACTCACATAAGGCTGGTCGCAAAGCAAAACCAATACAGCTTTTAAATCAGGATTTTGCTGAGTGATTGCCTGAATACCCGCCTTCAAAGAAGTACCCATGCCTTGTTCCCAATCGTGATTGATGATAAAAGGAATTTCATAAGTTTCCAATTCACCCTGGATTCTATCTGAAAAAGCACCTAAAATCACCAGATTGGGTGCTTTTTGAATTTTGAGTACTGTCTCAATGGTTCTTTGCAAAAGACTTTTGCCTCCCAGGTCAAGCAGTTGTTTGGGGCTTCCCATCCTAGAAGAAGAACCTGCTGCTAAAATTAATAGGCCAATCTGTGTCATGGTTTGTGATGTATAGACTTTGGGTAAAATACAAATTTCGGCAAATATATACTCAGATCAGCGTGATTTAGGCACTTTCCTTGTGAAAGTTCTTTTAGTTTACGTATAAAATCAGCCTCTATAAAACGAATTACTGCCATGCAAGAGTCAAAGATTGTAGACAAGTAGATTTTTAATTCAGGCGTACTTTTCTACCAATTTTTCGGCACAACGCTCTCCGTCCATAGCTGCCGACATAATCCCTCCGGCATAACCTGCCCCCTCTCCACAAGGGAATAATCGTTTGATTTGTAGGTGTTCATAACTTTCTTTGTCTCTTGGGATACGTACCGGAGAGGAGGTACGGCTTTCCACACCGATGAGCTGGGCTTCATTGGTAAAGTACCCTTTCATCTTTTGCCCAAATACCGGAAAGGCACTTTTAAGAGACTGACTAATGAAGTCGGGAAGTACTTCCTTTAAATCGACTGATAATAAGCCGGGCTGATAAGAACAATCTGGAAGACTGGAAGAGATTTTCCCTTTGGTGAAGTCAAGCATGCGCTGTGCTGGAGCTATTTGCAGGTTGCCGGCGAGCTGACAGGCTTTTTGCTCCACAGCCTTTTGGAATTCTAGCCCTGCTAAAGCCCCAAATTGTTTATAAGCCTGTATTTCAGCTTCTCCTACAGTAACCACCATCCCCGAATTGGCAAAGTGTGAATTTCGTCTGGAAGGCGACATTCCATTGACTACCACTTCGCCCGGACTGGTAGCTGCTGGTACGATAAACCCTCCCGGACACATACAAAAGGAAAATACACCTCGTTCTACGCCCTTGTAGCGCACCTGAGTCACGAGTGCATAAGGTGAAGGAGGCAGAAAAACTCCCCGATCTGTTTTTTTATATTGAATTTGATCAATGAGTGCTTGGGCGTGCTCAATCCTGACCCCGAGGGCAAAAGGTTTGAATTCAATGTAAATTTGCTTGGCATACAACAATTCAAAAATATCTCTGGCTGAGTGCCCCGTAGCCAGAATGACCCCAATTCCTTGGATTTCTTCTCCATCCGCACAGACAACACCCTTCATCTCACCATTTTGAAGAATGAAATCAGTTACTTTTTTCTCAAAATGAATTTCACCCCCTGCCTTCAAGATACTCTCTCGGAGTGCTTCTACGATCTTGGGGAGTTTATTCGTGCCGATATGCGGATGGGCATCCACCAGAATATCTTCTACTGCGCCATTTGCTACCAAGATTTCCAAAACCCGGCGAATATCACCTCTTTTTTTAGAGCGTGTGTAGAGTTTGCCGTCCGAATAAGTACCTGCACCACCTTCACCAAAACAATAATTGGAATTTTCATTGACGGTTTGTTTCTTTTGAATATTGGCTAAATCCCTGCGGCGGCTTTTGACATCTTTGCCTCGCTCCAGGACAATCGGCTTGATTCCTAGCTCAATCAGGCGCAAAGCCGCAAATATCCCTGCCGGTCCTGCCCCTACGATCACGGCAACAGGTCGCTGACTCACGTTGGGGTAGTTTTTTTTGAATTGAAGAAGGGGAGGAGGGGTTTCGCCCAAGTAGACTTCTACCTGAAGATTTACCTTAATGTCACGGCTGCGGGCATCAATAGAGCGGCGAATTTTACGAATGAAAACATCAGGGTTTTCTTCTTTGGAAATTTTCTGGAGAATATAGCTGCGTAATGCAGTTTCGTCTAGGCCGACTTCAGGGCTGAGTTCGAGGTTTAGTTCCAATTTCATGAATTTGCAAGGTTTTTATCCTTGAATGATGGAATGAATGAGTACTGAATTATTCGTTGTATAAACAAGAGGTCAAAATTACAAAAACTTGGGAAAATCAAAAAGTAGATTAAATGAGGGCTTTGTTAAATCATACCCTGATGCATCTTTGTACTGTTAAATATTTCTTAAAAACTCAACTAATTTTCTTAAAAAGGTGCATTTACTCTAAATTGCCTCCTTAGTAGAATAAAATTCCTTATGAAAAAAATTACTTTATTTATTTTCTTGATCTTGTTTGCTGCCATGCTAGGCTGTGCACAAAGCCCACAAGATACCATGAGTTTTGAAGCATATAATCCTGTATCCACCTTGGTTGTTCCAGAACATCCGGTCAAAAGAGCCAAATTTCCATTTATTGATATTCACAGCCATCAGGGGCAAATGCCTACCCAGAATTTGTCGGCATTGATTGCCTCAATGGACTCACTTAATATGGGGGTCATGGTCAATCTCAGTGGAAGAGGTTTCAAAAGAACACAGGCAGGGTTTGATATTCAAGACCAAGAATATTTAAAGGGTGCCTTGGCAAATGTGGCAAAAAACTATCCCAATCGCTTTATCTTATTTACCAATGTTTCATTCCTGGGGATTGGTGCCGAAGGCTGGACGGAAAAGGCAGTTCGTGAACTCGAAGAAGACGTAAAAAACGGCGCCAAAGGACTTAAAATTTATAAAAGCCTCGGAATGAGCTTTAAAGATCAAGATGGTAAGCGTGTACCTGTGGATGATCCGCGCTTAGACCCGATTTGGGCAAAATGTGGCGAATTGGGTATTCCGGTACTGATTCACTCTGCTGACCCTAAATCTTTCTGGGATCCTCAGGATAAAAATAACGAACGCTGGCTGGAGCTAAAAACGCACCCTAATCGTCGCAGAAGCAATACAGACCCAGCCCCCTGGGAACAAATCATTGCCGAACAACACCACGTATTCCGCAAACATCCGAAAACTACATTCATCAATGCCCACATGGGTTGGTTTGCCAATGACCTAGGCAAACTGGGTAAGCTGATGGAGGAGTTTCCGAATATGTACGTGGGTATCGGGGCGATTATTGCCGAATTAGGCCGACAGCCACGTCAGGCAAGAGAGTTTTTTATCAAATATCAGGATCGGGTACTTTTTGGCAAAGATTCCTGGCAACCTGACGAGTTCCCAACCTATTTCAGGGTTTTGGAAACTAAGGATGAATATTTTCCTTACCATAAAAAATACCACGCATTCTGGGCAATGTATGGCTTAGACTTACCCGACGAAGTACTCAAAAAACTATATTATAAAAATGCCATGAGAATTATTCCAGGAATAGATAAAAGCCTATTTTCTGAATAGGATTAGATGATTTGGTAGTATAAAAGATGTAATGCTTCTATAAAAAAACGCCCGGTTTTGTGTCCTCACAAAACCCTTTTTTGAATACACAGCATTACTTGTTTAACACCACCGATGATTTAAATCAATACACCCAAGCTGAAGTGATTTTCCTGATTTTAAGAAGATAAATCGCTCACAACCAGGCTAATCACTTTAATCTTTGCATAAATCATCAAGCATGTTGGGAATCAAATTTCTCCCTCAAAAATCTTGCAGTATGATTATTCTCCTCTTTAATCAAATCTTCTGGGATACCCGCAAAGCAGAGATTTCCACCTTTTTGACCACCCTCGGGACCCAGGTCAATGATCCAATCGGCTGATTTGATTATTTCCAGATTGTGCTCGATGACGATCACCGAATTGCCCTGATCTACCAGGGCATTGATAGAAGCCAGCAATTTTTTGATGTCGTGGAAATGTAGCCCCGTGGTTGGTTCATCAAAAATAAAAAGATGCCGCCCTTTTTTTTCTCTGAGGTAAGAAGCCAGTTTGAGTCTTTGGGATTCGCCCCCACTGAGCGTGGTTGTAGATTGCCCCAAGCGCACATAACCCAAACCCACATCCGCAAGAGGCTGTAGAGATTTGATGATATTGGGTGTATCTTTAAAAAACTCTAGGCTTTCGTCAATCGTCAGCTCTAGTACCTCCGAGATATTTTTACCCAGATAAAGCACTTCTAGGATTTCTTTTTTAAAACGATTGCCTCCGCAAGTCTCGCAGCTGAGGTACACATCTGCCATAAACTGCATTTCTACTTTGATGCGTCCTTCACCCTGACAGGTTTCGCAACGTCCCTTTTCTACATTAAATGAAAAATGTGCTGGTGTAAATCCCCTTTGTTTGGAAAGCATCGTAGCAGCATAAGCGTTCCGAATCTGGTCATAAACCTTGGTGTAAGTGGCAGGATTAGAACGAGTAGACTTCCCGATAGGGTTCTGATCTACAAATTCAATTCCTTTGAGATACTCCGTATTACCTACCATCCGATCAAAAAGCCCAATGAATTCGCTATGGTTTCCGAAATTTTTTGCCAAAGAGGGATACAAAATGTCTTTGATCAAAGTAGATTTTCCAGAACCACTAACTCCGGTAACTACCGTCAATACATCCAATGGAAAACAAACATCCAGATTTTTTAAATTATTCTGACTAGCCCCCTGGATTTCAATGTATTCAGTCCACTTGCGTCGATGGGTTGGAATCTCGATATTGTCTTTACCTTTCAGGAAGTTAAAAGTATGAGAGTCCTCAAGCGTGTAATTGGGATTAAGAGCCGAATAGACGTTTTGCGGTACAAATTGCTTATCTGTTTTCTCGAGTTCTTGACTGCTCAGACTAAGGATTACCTCTCCGCCGTGTGTACCAGCATCAGGACCCATATCTACAATTTGGTCGGCGGCTTTCATCACTCCTTCTTCATGCTCAACCACAATGACAGTATTTCCCAGATTTTTGAGATCCAACAATACACTTACCAATCGGTCGGTATCTCGTGGATGCAAACCGATGCTAGGTTCATCCAAAATATACATAGACCCCACCAGTGCACTTCCCAGAGCAGTCGCCAGTTTGATTCTCTGGAATTCACCCCCAGAGAGGGAGGCCGTCAGACGATTTAAGGTGAGATAACCCAAACCCACTTTGTCTAGGTATTGCAGTCGGTTGTTGATTTCAACCAGGAGTCGCTTGGCGATTTTCATTTCTGTATCGCTAAGGACAAGATGCTCAAAAAAAGCTACCAATTCCGAAATAGGCATTAATACCAAATCTGAAATAGACTTTCCAGCAATTTTGATATAATTAACGTCTTTGCGAAGGCGGGTTCCACGACATTCCGGGCAGGTAACCTTGCCCCGATAGCGTGACATCATCACCCGGTATTGGATCTTATGGCTTTGAGATTCTACATAAGTAAAAAAATCATAAATTCCTTCAAAGTGTTCATGGCCATTCCAGAGCCAGTCTTTTTCTTCTTCATTCAAATCACGATAAGCCCGATGGACTGGAAAATCCGTGTGAACCGCTTTTTTGATCAACGCATCCTTCCATTCACTCATCTTTTCAGTACGCCAAGGTGCCACAGCATCTTCATAGACAGAAAGTGATTTATCGGGAATGACCAGATTTTCGTCAATAGCCAGGATATTTCCAAAGCCTCCGCAACGCTTGCAAGCACCATAAGGGCTGTTGAAGCTAAAAAACTGCACGTTTGGCTCTTCAAAAATCATCCCATCCAGCTCAAAACGATCTGAGAAAACCCGTGGTTTTGCACCGGGTAAGTCAATGACACACTCACCATGACCTTCGTAAAAAGCCGTTTGAACCGAGTCGGCGATGCGATATTGATTTTCTTCATCCTCCTTTTTGACTACGTTCCGATCTATGAGGATATAAAGCGTTTGTCCGATCAGGCTTTTGATATCCACGGGATTATTGAGGAGTTCCTCAATAAAAAGCAACTCCCCATCCATCATAATACGTGTAAAGCCTTTTTGAAAAACGATCTTTAACTCATCCTCCAAGCTTCGATCTATCGGAAGTGCCAAAGGAGCCAGCGTATTGAGACGCTGACCTTCTTCAAAAGATAAAATATAATTGACTACATCCGTAACGGTATCTTTCTTGACAACCTGTCCGCTAATTGGCGAATAAGTGATCCCAATACGAGCATAAAATAGCTTGATATAATCATAAATTTCCGTAGTTGTACCAACGGTAGCTCTAGGATTGCGGGTATTGCCCTTTTGTTCTACGGCGATAGCCGGAGAAATGCCCCGGATGTATTCTACGTCAGGTTTTTCCATTCTGCCCAAAAATTGACGGGCATAAGAGCTGAGACTTTCTACATACATGCGTTGCCCTTCAGCAAATAAAGTATCAAAAGCCAGGGATGATTTCCCAGAACCTGAAAGCCCGGTAATGACAATAAACCTGTTGCGAGGTATAATTAAATTGATATTTTTAAGGTTATTTACCTTTGCACCTTTTATTATTACAAAATCTTTTGGGTCTAATTCGTCTAAGTTTGCAAACATTTTGCTTTAGTTACGTATAAGAAGTAGAATTATCAGGTGTTAAAAGTTCTTTGTTACAAAAAAAGAACCTTATACAAAGCTATTTACTAAAATAATAAAGCGTTGAAACAGGGAGCCTTCCCTTATTTATTAATCCAAGCTATATGACAAGCCTTCATGGACTTGACCTATATGCTCCTGCATTGCCTATTAAAAACTGAGTCGAACTGTTGAGTTCTTTAAGGTACTTGGCCTAAAATGCCATGAGATATTTGCAAAAATAAAGCATTTATCTCAGAAGCTATCGCTTTGTATGTCTTAAGAAATTCACAAAATCAATTAAAGCATAATAGACTAAACAGTTTTACGTTTAACTTATACAATTTATATGAAACAAAACACAGTAAGTGATAGCAAATTGGTATCACTCTATAACCAGGGAGATGAGAAGGCTTTTGAAGAATTAGTAAATCGGTATAAAACAAAAATATTTACTACTATTCTTTTAATTGTAAAAGATCATTATATTGCAGAGGATTTGCTGCAGGATACCTTCATAAAAGCCATCAAAACCATCAGGGCTGGAAAATATAATGAGCAAGGCAAGTTTTTACCCTGGATTATCCGAATCGCACACAATCTCGCAATTGATTATTTTCGCAAGGAAAGAAGGTATCCAACCGTTATATTGGAAGAAGGAGCGAATTTATTAAACACACTGAATTTTGCCGAGGATTCTGTAGAATCTGCTCAAATCAAAAAAGAAACTTATTCAAAACTCAGAATTCTCATTCAGAAGCTTCCTGAAAAGCAGCGGGAAGTCTTAATTATGCGTCATTACGCTGAAATGAGCTTTCAGGAAATCGCTAATGCAACCAATGTAAGTGTAAATACCGCCCTCGGAAGAATGCGCTATGCACTTATCAATTTGAGGAAACAAATGAAAAAATATAAAATAAGGTATGACAAGGACATTTACCCAAGATGATCTCATCAGATATATTTATGGTGAAACCTCAGATCAGGAAAACCAAATGATTAAAACGCTTCTAGCTACTGATACCGACTTTCAGGATAAATATCAGTATTTTTTGGAAGTAGTCAGTGAAATGGACTCCTTATCTGAGGCACCCTCCGAAAGAGTAATCCAAAGAATTATAGATTCATCCCGAAGATCGAACCTGCATTCTGTCTGATTTTTTAAGTTAGGCTTTAATATGCCTCTGCTTTACACGCTCTTCCGTCAAAAATATTTGATTGGAATAGATTTTAATGGAATTTTTGGTAGTGTTAAACAAGTAATGCTGTGTATTCAAAAAAGGGTTTTGTGAAGACACAAAACTGGGCGTTTTTTTATAGGAGCATTACATCTTTAATACTACCGAATTTTTATGCTTAAAAACTCGATTTCGAATTTTTTAGGAATATTTTTACGGAAACCCTAAAAGTAGTACCAATCATAGTAGATCATGACTAGAAAAGAACGTTATCGGTTTTTTTTGAATTACTTTAGTGAAAATTCTCCCAATCCACAAACGGAACTGACCTACACCAATCCCTTCGAGCTGCTCGTAGCCGTAATCCTGAGTGCTCAGTGTACCGATAAAAGGGTCAATGCCGTCACACCGAGGCTATTTGAGGCTTTTCCAGATGCAGAAGCCATGTCTAAGGCGGATTTTGATACGCTATTCCCCTATATTCGTAGTGTTTCTTACCCCAATAACAAAACCAAACACCTGCTGGGTATGTCCAAAATGCTGATCGAGGAGTTTAACCATAAAGTCCCTGGCACGGTAGAAGAATTACAAAGATTGCCTGGAGTAGGCCGCAAAACCGCCAATGTAATTGCTTCGGTAATTTTTAATCAACCCACTATGGCCGTAGATACGCACGTATTTAGAGTGTCCAAACGACTCGGACTCGTAGATCAAAAAGCCAAGACTCCTCTAGAAGTAGAAAAAACCTTGGTTAAACATATTCCCGAGGAAGTAATCCCCAAAGCCCATCATTGGCTTATCCTCCACGGACGTTATGTCTGCCTGGCTCGCAAACCCAAATGTGAATCCTGCCCTATTACCGATTTTTGCCTTTATTTTGAGAAAAATAAACCTGAAGATTTGAGGGTAGTAGGTGATTGAATCAGCTTTGTGATTTGTAAGCCATATCTCTTTAGATAGCTGTAAATTGCATCCTATTGTGTAGAAAACAAAATGAGCATAATTCTATAAGTTACTTATTAACCAATTACCCATAAAAAAGCTCGCCTCTAAACTATGTGTGGAATTAACCTCATTTTAGATAAACATCAGAAGCTTTGGGATCATGCTCCTATTCTAGCCATGAATGAGGCTATTCGCCACAGAGGCCCGGATGCGACTGATTACTTAATCATTCATACCGCAGAAAGGCAAATTCTACTGGGACACAATCGCCTCAAAATCCTTGATTTATCTGATCAAGCCAATCAACCCTTTGTATCTAACTGCGGCAATTTCATACTCCTTTATAATGGAGAGATATATAATTATGAGGAATTGAGGCAAAAGCTTCCAAAAAAATATACTTTTAAAACGAACTCCGATACCGAAGTACTTATTTATTGGTTGATTGAACACCTGGACGGAAAAAAAATTATTTCCGAAGCACTAGCACAACTTCATGGCATGTATGCTTTCGTGCTTTTGGATCGGCAAAAAGACAGATTATTCATCGCTCGTGACCCTCACATGATTAAGCCTTTGTATTTTGCTGAACAGGAAAATTACCTGATTATTTCTTCTGAGATCAAAGGCATCCTCGCCAGTGGGCTCATTCCCAAACAATTAAATACCGTACAGGTGCAGAATTATTTATGTTTTAAATACGCGCTTAAACCCGAAACTTTTTTTCAGGGAGTATATGAGTTTGGAAAAGCTGTTTTTTATGATTTACAAAAGAATATTTTTCAAACAATTCCAGCATATACCCAGCCACCTGACTTTCAAGCATATAATTATGCTTTATTGCCTATTGAAGCAACACTTCAGACTTCGCTAAGGTATCAAATCCAGGCAAATGTGCCCGTAGGACTCTTTTTGAGCGGTGGAGTAGATTCTACGCTTTTATTGGCTTTGATGACCGAACTGAAACCCCATGAAAAAATCCCAGTTTTCTCTCTGGCAAACCTTCAATCTGAGGCTAACTTCGGCACACAAGACTATCATTTTGCCCGGAAGGCTGCCGAGCAATACGGCGGAGAGTATGTAGAAGTTTCTGTAAATCAGGATCATCTACAGGAATTGCCGCAATTTTGGATGCAAATGGATCAGCCCATTGCTGATGGAGCGTCTTATTTGACGCACCTGTTGTCGCAGGAGGCCGTCAAATCGGTCAAAGTGGTACTTTCAGGAGCAGGAGCTGATGAATGGTTTGGAGGCTATCATAGACATTGGGCTTATAGGAAGTATCTGCAGCATTATCCTTGGCTAAAATATCTGCTCCCTTTTTTGAAAAATTCAGCTCGGTTTGTCCAAGATGGTTTGGAGCATCCCCTGCGAAAATATGGTAGATTGTATAAAAAATTTGTGCGGCAAATAGACAGCAATCCCTTACAAACCTGGGTCAATTTTATGCAAATACAAACGAATCCGGCTTGTGCAGTTCCTCAGATAATTAAAGAACTTTTTGTGGAAGTTTCCCAACCCAGCGATTTCCTTGGTAAAGCTTTTCAGGCAGACCGGGAGCTATTCCTGCCTTTGGATGTACTCAAAATCTCTGATGAAATGAGCATGCGGCATAGCCTCGAGCTCCGTGTACCTTATTTGGATGATCAAGTGATTGATATAATAGCACGGATTCCACCAGAATATTTGCTCCAAAAAGGTAAAAAGTGGCTGCTCAAAAAAATCCTCAATCGCCGTCAAGGACAGGCATATACCCAAAGAAAAAAAGAAGGATTTGGTATGCCTTTTGGGCATTGGCTTCGGCAAAACCCCCAAAACGACCTGATTTACAAACTCCGGGAATCTAATCATCTACTTTTTGAATGTATAGATCAGGCTTTTGTATTACAATGCCTTAAGGCTCATCTTTCTGGCAAAGCCGATTTTTCACAAGAGCTTTGGGCTTGGCTTGGTTTGGGGTATTGGATAGAAAATAGATTCTAATTAAAAAAAACTTGTGAGTCATATATTCAATATTTTTCTCCCAAACCTTAAAACTTTTTCCCTACTGAAAGCATCTACCTGCTAAAAGCGCAAGATATCCTTCAAAAAATACTTTCTACGAAAAAATTCGTAGTAGAATTTGGAAATACGAAATCCATCGTATATCATTGCAGTACGAAACTAATCGTAGTTTAAATTTTATAAAACCATATCACCATGAATAAACTTAAGCCGACAGAGGCCGAGCTTGAAATCTTACAAATCTTGTGGAAGCACGGAGCTTCCACAGTAAGATTTGTGAATGAGCAGCTCAACGAACAAAGGGAAGTAGGGTATACCACCACCCTCAAGATGATGCAGGTTATGCACGAAAAAGGACTGCTTCTTCGTGACGACTCCCAACGCACCCACGTGTTTAGGGCTCAAATTACTGAAGAAGATACCCAAAAAAGTCTTCTTGATCGCCTACTACACACAGCATTTGGAGGTTCTGCCATGAAGCTGGTACAACAAGCCCTGGGTAATCATCAGACAAGCAAAGAAGAACTGCAAAAAATCAAAAAACTTATCGACAAAATGGAAAAAGGAGGTGAGCTATGAACCTAAGCAAGCAATTATTTTCCGAAAACTTATTGGATGCACTCGGCTGGACAATCGTCCATTCTCTCTGGCAAGCCGGAGTCATCGCCCTACTGCTAGCCATTGTATTGATTATTATGCGTAAAAACTCTTCGGAGGTTCGTTATTTTGTGACATTTACGGCACTTTTTACGGCATTTGTTTTGTCACTAGTCACTTTTGAGAGTATTTATCAGGATCGGGTAGCCCAGCAAAAAGCCATGCAGGCTGCTGAGATCAAGCACAAAGAAGCCGCAAAATCTGGGAAAGTGATTATTTTTATGGAAAATCAGAAAACTTTTGATACCAACTTTCTCCAGAGGCAACAGGCAGTATTTTATACCTATTTTTCCAGACATCTGCCTTTTATTGTATCCGTTTGGTTTTTGGGTGTGATTATTCTGACACTTCGTTTTCTGGGAGGTTATGCCTATATTCAACGCCTGAAGCACTATAAAACCCGTCCAGTCTCCGAGTATTGGGAAGGCACGCTGCGTTATCTTTCTTCTCAAGTGGGTGTACGCAAGTCTGTCAAATTGCTGGAATCTACCCTGGTGCAGGTACCTATGGTGATAGGATATTTCAAACCAGTGATTTTGTTGCCTTTGGGAGCTTTGACTGGGATGTCGCAGCATCAGGTAGAAAGTATCCTGGCGCACGAGCTGGCACACATCCGCCGCCACGATTATCTGATCAATTTTGCACAGACTTTTCTGGAAATCTTATTTTTCTTTAATCCATTTATCTGGTGGATTTCCGGCAAAATCCGCGAAGAAAGAGAAAATTGTTGCGATGATATTGCTGTGGGAGTCATTGGAGATCAGCTCACATTTATCAAAACACTGGCCACCCTCGAGGAAATGCGCCTACAAACTACGACTTATGCCCTGGGTTTTGCAGGTAGCCACAGACTGAGCCTGCTCAATCGAGTGAATCGCCTGCTCAAACAGCGCAATCAAAGTTCTACTTTTTCTGAAGGTTTTACTTCGGCGGTTGTGTTGTTTTTCTGCTTGGCACTGGCTTCTATCAATGCCAATGCAAACTATAACTGGCAAAAGGCAGGACTCGCCTTGTTGGATAACTTGACCGATGCTAAAGAAAAAACTGAGCTATTATCCGAAAAAAATAAGCCGGATCAGCCTAAGTGGCAACCTTTATTGAACATTGCCGAAGAAGAAGCCAAGCAAAAATATCAACTGGAAGATACCATTCGTTTTGGCAAGGGATATATGCTAGTTACCGACAAATACGGCAAGATTACGATCTTCAAAGACGGGCAGATCATTCCTCCAGAGTCTTACAAAGATTACTCCCATGATTTTGAAGTTTCGGATGCTCAGGTCACACTCTCTCCAAATTCTGACAATCAAGTATCCATCAAGCTCGATCAATCCAAAGAAAAATATAAAGTAGGCAACCAGGTAATAGTCATCAGGGGAGATGAAGAACCAATTCGTATTGAGATTCCAGAGATACCGGAGATTCCAGAGATACTGGAGATTCCTGAAATTCCAGGGATTAATTTTCGCATTGACTCCCTGGAGAATAACATGATCATCAACTTTGGCGAAGAACCGAATTATGATTATAAATACAATTATAATTTTAATACAGATCAAAAAGACGGCAAAGATGTCATCATCCGATTCAATGGGAACTCTATTTTTTCTGAGGAAGCTTGGGAAGAGTGGGGTAAAAAAATGGAAAAATGGGGAGAAGAATTTGGAAAGCAATTTGAAAAAAATGAAATAAAAATTCAATTTGAAAACCTTGAGAAGCAGATGAAAGAGTTTGAAGCCGGAAAAGACCAAATGGAAAAAGAAATCCGGATCAAAGTAAAAGCCGAAATGGATAAGTTTAGAGCTAAATTTGAACCGATCAAACAAGAAATGATCAAGGATGGACTGATTGAAAAAGACGCTCAAAAAATGGAAATCTCCATGAAGAACTCTACCATCAAAATCAATAACAAAACGCTAACCGATGCCCAAGAGACAAAATATAAAGAGCTTTTCAAAAAACAGCTAAATATAAATTTTGAAAAAAATTCTTATTGGCAGTGGAATTTTTCAGAGGATGATAAGGATTAAAAACCCTTAAAAAATGTAAAAACTGGTATGGCAAGGCTATTCGGCCTTGCCATACCAGTTTTTATATCTAGCTCTGTATAAACGAAATCCCCAAAAATACAAAGTAAGCTAAAAATAAAAACACGATAGCTTGCGCTACGAAATACCGAAGAACCAAAAAAATGAAGATTGGGATGATATGTCCTTGAAGCTTCTAAATCATAATATTTTATGATACCCGAATTCGCCGACTTAGCCTACCATCACGTGTGCTGTCGGATAAGAATAAGAAGTACTGATCACTTTTTTGCTGAGTGCCAGGGCAAGTGTAAGCGTACCTACACGACCAATGTACATGGTCATAATGATAATAACCTGGCTGTATTCATTCAATGAAGATGTAATACCCTGACTCAGTCCGACTGTACCAAAGGCAGAAATTTGCTCAAAAAACAACTCCAGCAGATAGGCATCCGGCTGCACAATAGATAATAACAGAATGCAAGCCAGGTTGTATGAAATGGCAAAAGCAACAATAGAAAAAGCACGAGAAATGTTATCATTAGAAATAGTTCTTTTGGCAATTTCTACGGCTTTTTTACCCTGAATGCTTGCCAAGGCGGAGGCTACTAAAAGGCGAAAAGTGGAAGTTTTGATACCTCCTCCAGTAGAACCCGAGGCTGCTCCAACAAACATCAAAAAGATAAACATGATGTAGGTCGGATTGGCAATGTCTGCCGAACCCAAACTGACCGTATTAAAACCAGCAGTACGGGTGGTGACTGATTGGAAAAAAGAGGTTACGATAGATTCAAACAGATTTTTGCCCTTGAGGGTATGCCCCTGCTCAAAAAAATAAAATCCAATTGTGCCGCCAACACACAAAATAATAGTCATATTGACGGCAATACGTGTACCTAAAGACCATTCTTTCCAGGGCATCTCAAGGCGTTCACGCATTTTTTGGACAGAGAAGACATCCTGGATGGTGGAAAAACCCAAACTTCCAAAGATAATGATAAAGGCAATAATGAGATGAAATACATAGGCCTGATCTACCCCTGCCTCAGCCATTCCGTTAGGAAAAAGGCTAAACCCTGCATTACAAAATGCAGAAATAGAGTGAAAAATAGAATAATAAATTTTGTTACTCAGACTGTTATTGATTCTCAAATTGCTGGGCAAAGCCACAGAATCCTGAGGAGCTTCTTCGGGTACAAAAAGAATATCCAAGGCATATTGTGAGTGCTCTACATCCGTTGAGTGGGTCTCATTCTTAGAATGACTAGCGGTATCAGGTAGATATTCGTCGTTAGCAGCCATAGAATCCGTTACTATCGAATCCTCAAGATTCTCAAGAGGAATATCAATAGGCCCGGTACTTTCCAATTTTTGTTCTTGTGCACTGACAGAATCTTTTAAAGCATTGACTCTTTCTTCTTCAACCAAAACCATCATTTCCTCGGATTGTGATACAGGGCTATAAAAGGTGATGTCGGTTTCCCACCATGAAAAAAATATGGCTGCCGCACCAATGGCTTCAATGGCAAAAGAGAGGATGATCACCTGACGAAGCATATTTTTGGCCGAAGAAAGCGATTCACTACTCAAAACATCCTGAATAATAGCCTGTTGCTTCATACCTACTCCTTGACTCAGGAAAGTGGCAAAAAAAGTGGCAAATGATACTATTCCGATCCCTCCTAATTGAATCAAAATTAAAATTGCAATCTGACCCTTGACCGTAAAATAAGAACCCACGGTGACAGTACTCAAGCCAGTCACACAAGACGCACTTGTAGAGATAAATAAAGCTCCTAAAAACGGCATACTACCTACATCTGTAGTCATTGCTGGCATCATCAAAAACAAAGCTCCTCCCAAAATTAGCACCACAAAGCTTGCAATAAAGGTGGTGGCAGGTTTGATTTTCACCAAAGAAATCAGGCGGCTTGCCCTTGCAATACCGATCACAGTAAGTATAAAAAGATAGGTGGCTATAAAAAATTCATAAAAAACCCGATAATCGGACAAGCCTAGGAGTAAGAATAAGTTGTAAAGGATATGTAACTGAAAAATATTACCCAGCACAATGATAATAGAAATATATACCAATATACTTTCCAAAAACTTTTCCTTGATGTATTCTATCCTTTTAAAGGAATAGAGCATCCGAATGAAATAATCAATAATAAAAATAACAATCAAACCTTCAAGCCATCTGAATACTTGGCTGATTTCGTCGGATTCCAGGTCAAATCCAATAGAATAAATCAAAGCCCCCAGGGCGATAAACAAGGTGATATTATCTGTAATACCCAGAATCGCATAGATTTTATCCCGGCTACTATAAAGTAATTCATTAAATTTTTCAATGGTCTTGCGAGTACTCATGATTGAAGATTTGATTTTGTATAGCTTCCTGAAGTAAGCGATCTCGATCAATCGATACTACTCCTACATACTCACATACCAAGCCTCCTGCCAAATTTGCTAAGGCGGCTGTAAATTTTGACGACATGTATACAGCTTTGCAAAGAGCTGCCACACTAATCACCGTATCACCTGCTCCCGAAACATCTGCGATGCTTCTTACGTGTGCCGGAATTAAGAAAGATTCCCTACCATTATTGATATAAACTCCTTTTTCAGACAAAGTAATGAGGGCTTCTTGGATTTTGACTTGCTCACGAAGCACTTGTACAGCCGCAGCAAGCTCTGCTTCATCCGCCCGAACCAAATCCATTTTTAAACCTTCACGGAGTTCCTTTAAATTGGGTTTGAAAAGGCTGGCACCTATGTAATTTAAAAAATTGCGTTTTTTAGGGTCGACCACCGTAGGAATACCCTGCGATGTTGCCAATTGGATTACTTTTTGAATTAGTGCTGCATCTATCACCCCCTTGTCATAATCTTCAAAAATTACTACCGAGCAAGCGGGTAACAGGGCGGATATGCGACCCAGTAGTTTTTCGCGGTCTTCAGAGTTGATAAGGCTCGTAATTTCTGAATCTACCCGAAGCATGTGCTGATGTCCGGACAAAATACGATGTTTAATCGTAGTAACTCTGGACTCACTCTGCAAAATGCCTTCGGAGGAGAGTCCCTGATCCTGCAATAAGTCTAAAAAATCCAAACCGTCATGATCTTTTCCAATGACAGCACAAAGAATAGGTTCAGCTCCAAGTGCTTGTATATTTACAGCCACGTTGGCAGCACCTCCCAATCTTTTTTCTCTTTTTTTGACACTTACTACTGGCACAGGAGCTTCTGGTGAGATTCGATTGACCTCTCCCCAGAGGTAAGAATCAATCATCACATCTCCGATAATGAGTACTTTTTGCTTTTCAAAAGCAGTAAAAACGTCTTCAATCCTTTGAAAGGACATAGTGAACCATTTATAAGTTTAAATACTCCCTTGGGGGGAGTATTATCCGAAATCTTAATGCAATTTTGATAAAGCTTCCCGAATACGGCGAACAGCTTCCCGCAGTTCATCTTCGGAAGCCGCATAAGAAATTCTCACACACGAAGGCGCACCAAAAGCCGTACCACTCACTAGGGCTACGTGGGCTTCGTTAAGCAGGTACATGCACAGATCGTCGGCATCTTGGATGATTTGAGCTTCAAATGACTTTCCAAAATAAGCACTTACATCTGGGAAGATATAAAAAGCTCCCTGAGGGGTATACATTTTAAGGCCTTCTATCTCTTTGAGCAAATCAAGCACCAAATCTCTACGGGTTTGGTACGCTTTGACCATTTCAAAAGTAGGGGTTTTGTCTGCCTTGATTGCCTCTAAAGCTGCTTTTTGGGCAATTGAGCAAGTACCAGAGGTCACCTGCCCCTGTATCTTGTCACAAGCCTGGGCTATCCAAAGAGGACCCGCCATATATCCTACTCGCCAGCCGGTCATCGCAAAACCTTTGGAAAATCCATTGACAGTAATGACCCTGTCTTTGATATTTTCAAAAGCACCCATGCTGAAATATCCGGGTTCAAAGGAAATATACTCGTAAATTTCATCTGCAATCACTACAATTTCAGGGTAACGTTCTACCACTGCTGCAATCTCAGCCAGCTCTTCTTTGGTATACACACTTCCGGTAGGGTTGCTGGGAGATGAATACAAGATGGCTTTGGTTCGGGGGGTGATGGCGGCCTCTACTTGATCGGCAGTAACCTTAAAGTCATTTTCAATAGTACCGTGTACCAACACAGGAACACCTTCTACCAACTGAACCATTTCACTGTAGCTAACCCAATATGGAGCAAAGATAATGACTTCGTCACCAGGGTTCAGTAAGGCAAGTATGATATTAGCCAAAGATTGTTTTGCCCCTGTAGAAACCACGATATTGGCGGCATTCCAGGGCAATTGATTTTCGGTTTTGAGTTTATGGGCAATGGCTTCACGGAGTTCAGGAATTCCGGGGACGGGGGTGTAAAATGTAAACCCTTCATCGATGGCTTTTTTGGCGGCATCCTTGATGTGCTGAGGAGTTTGAAAATCAGGCTCACCCAGACTCAGCTTAATTACATCTATTCCCTTGGCACTTAATTCACGGGCTTTTTGAGCCATAGCGATTGTTGCAGACACCGCAAGCGCATTTACTCTATCAGAGAGTACATTTTGGACTTGTTCAATCATCAGATTTTTATAAATAATAGACTTACAAAATAAAGATTTAGGAAAGTAATTTGCAAAACAAATAAAATATTCATAAAAATTAAAATTCGATATTCATAAATATTCAACTAAAACAAATAGAACAATAAAAAATATGATTAAAATATTGAAAATTATTTATAAAAAAGCATGTTTTATTTCGATAATAAAAAAATAAAAATAATTTGAGTTGTTTTTTTTTTAAATAAAACTTAACAATGCAGTTACCTTTTGGCTTTGAAAAGTATAAACTTATAGCAAACGAGAAAAATTTATTCAAACACACCTGTTTAACACTTTATTATTTTAGTAGAAAAGCCTATTTACATTAAATAGGCTTTTTTTTGTTAATATACTTGGATGTATTTGATATTAAAATGAATAAAAGTGCCTTAAACCGGGTTTTATATGCCAGGCTTCAAGATCAAATATCCATTTAAAAGACTATTCTTCACTTGAGAATTCCTTCTTTTTCTTTTTACAACGGCTGATAGATTGGTCGTATCGCTCAATATCTTCATTGATAAGAGAATATTTGATACTTTTTTTATAGGCTTCAATGGCTTTATTGTATTCTTCTTTGAGTTCGTACATAATGCCGTATTCATTCCACATTTTGGCTTTGTTGATTCCGGGTACATCCAAAGATTTCTCTAGGTGCATAGCAAGCAAATCAAATTTTTCAAGAGTAGAAAGCAAAATGGCATAATTCAGGTAAATAGGCGTATAATCCGGAGAATACTTCAGTGCCAGCTTATAACATTCTTCGGCTTTGGCATAATCCTTATATTTGGTTTCATAGATCCATCCCAAATGGTTATAAGCCTTTCCAAATTCGGTATCCTGCTCAATGATATATAACAAGGTATCGTAAGCTTCTCCGATCAGGCCGTCTTTGATTTCATTATCAGCCCTAAAAAAAAGCTTATCAAGTTCGTCAGAATTTTTGTAGGTGTCCATGTATTGATTTACTTAGAATTGTTCAATAGGTTAAGCAGGGATTAGACCCTGTTTTTTTTCCAATTTGAAGTTTGAATGGTTTTATTAACTGTTTTTACTGATACCGGATGATTTTGTTCTTCCAGCAACATCCCTGCGAGTACAGCGGCCAATTGCATTTCTGTGTCGGAGGCCGTTCCCTGGAGTAAGGAGGGCTCGAAATATTTTTTGACAAAGTTGGTATCAAAGCTTCCATCAAGAAAAGCATCGTGGCTGAGTACAAAATTACAAAAACTCAGGGTGGTCTCAATTCCTGTGATCTGATATTCAAGAATGGCTCTTTGCATACGGGCAATGGCTTCGGAACGATCCTTACCGAAGGTAGTTAGTTTGGCGATCATAGGGTCATAATAAATCGGGATAGCCATGCCTTGCTCAAAGCCATCGTCAAGACGGATGCCCGGTCCTTGGGGGCGGTTATAGGTTTGTAGCACACCGATGTCGGGCAGGAAATTATTTTTAGGATCTTCGGCATATACCCTGACTTCGACGGCGTGACCCAAGATTTTCAGGTCTTCTTGGCGAATGCTGAGTACTTCACCTTGAGCAATTTTGATTTGCTCTTTGACAAGATCCACACCGCTGATGAGTTCGGTTACGGGGTGTTCTACCTGAAGGCGTGTGTTCATTTCCAGAAAATAGAAATTCAGTTTGTCATCTACAATAAACTCTACTGTGCCTGCGCCATAGTATTGACAAGCTTTGGCTACTTTCACAGCAGCATCTCCCATTGCCTGACGCATTTCAGGCGAAACGACGGCAGAAGGGGCCTCTTCAATTACTTTCTGGTGTCGGCGCTGGATAGAGCACTCTCTTTCGAACAGGTGGATAATATTTCCGTGTTGATCTCCCAAGACCTGAATTTCAATATGTTTGGGAGATGTAATATATTTTTCTACGAATACAGAACCGTCTCCAAAGGCAGATTGTGCTTCGCTGATGGCGCGTTCCATTTGTTCTTCAAAATCTTTTTCATTTTCTACAATACGCATTCCTTTGCCACCACCACCAGCACTGGCCTTGATTAAAACAGGATAGCCTATTTCTGCAGCGATCTTTTTAGAAACTTGTATGTCATCGATGGCTTTAGAAGCCCCAGGAACCATAGGAATGTTATCATGGGATACCGCTTCTTTGGCAGCCAGTTTGCTGCCCATGATGGCAATAGATTCGGGAGAAGGACCTACAAAAATAATCCCTGCCTCTTGAACCTTTTTGGCAAAGTCGGCATTCTCTGATAAAAAGCCATAACCCGGATGAATGGCATCAACGCCTAGTTCTTTACACACCTGAATAATTTTATCACCACGCAGATAAGAATTGGAAGAAGGAGGAGTGCCGATACAAACAGCCTCATCTGCAAAACGTACGTGGAGGGCGTTTCGATCAGCTTCACTGTAAACAGCTACGGTCCGAATATTCATCTCACGGGCTGACCGCATGATTCTCAAAGCGATCTCTCCGCGATTGGCTACCAAAAGTTTTTTAATCTTCATATAAAAAGCCTCTTAAAGCATTTCTGAGCAAATATTCCTAGTTTATTGTGTTCTTTTGTCGTAAATATATGGCTTTTATTCAACTAAAGTGAAAAAAAATTAAATAATAGTTGGAGTAAATTAAATATTATTCTTATTTAGCACCCTAGATTATTGTAAAAACAGTCATTTAAGCATAATTTCACTAAGTTTTCTTCTTTTTTTATGTTTGATTATTCACTAAAAGGTATATTCTTGTGGATTTATTTGAGAAATTAAATACATTAAAAAGCTCTTTGGGGCAGTTTTCCGATGATGGACACGGATACTACACTTTCCCAAAGTTGAAAGGCGAGGTGGCTGCTCACATGGAGTTTAACGGAAAGCGCGTACTGACCTGGAGTTTAAACAACTATTTGGGTTTGGCAAACCATCCCGAAGTAAGAAAGATTGATGCAGAAGCCGCTGCAAAGTGGGGACTGGCCTATCCGATGGGCTCTAGGATGATGTCCGGAAATACGGATTTACACGATTTACTCGAGGCACAACTCTCTGATTTTGTTCATAAAGAAGATACAGTTCTTCTTAATTATGGCTATCAGGGTATTTTCTCTATCATAGATTCTTTGCTGGATCGGCACGATGTCGTAGTGTATGATGAGCAATCTCATGCTTGTATTGTGGATGGGCTGCGATTACATATTGGCAAAAGATTTGTATTTAAGCACAATGACATTGAAAGCCTGGAAAAACAGCTCCAAAGGGCTGTAAAAGTTTCCGGTGAAACTGGAGGAGCTATTCTGGTAATCACCGAAGGAGTATTCGGAATGTCAGGTATCGTCGGAAATCTCAAAGATATTGTTGCGCTCAAAGAGAAATATTCTTTTAGACTTATGGTAGATGATGCACACGGCTTTGGTACAATGGGTACAACCGGAGCAGGTACTGGCGAGTTTCTAGGTATACAAGACGGTATAGATTTGTACTTCTCTACATTTGCCAAATCTATGGCTAGTATCGGAGCTTTTGTATCAAGTACCAAAGAAATTTGTATGTATCTGAGATATACGATGCGTTCGCAGATTTTTGCCAAATCTTTGCCTATGCCGATCGTAGAAGGTGCGCTAAAACGCCTCGAATTACTGAAAACACGCCCCGAATTGCGTGAAAACCTTTGGACGATTGTTCGGGCTTTGCAAAACGGATTAAAAGAGCGAGGATTTAACATTGGGTATACCCAATCTCCTGTAACACCGGTATTTTTGAGTGGTGGTTTAGGAGAAACATCGCAGTTGGTGGTCGATTTGCGTGAAAATTTTAATATTTTCTGTTCAGCAGTCGTTTATCCAGTAGTACCCAAAGGGGTCATTATGCTTAGGTTAATCCCTACTGCCATGCACAGCCTTGAGGATGTGGAAACCACACTCAAAGCTTTTGAAGCGGTTTCAAAAAAACTTGCATCTGGTATGTACAGCAATGAAATTCATACAGTGCAAGTATAATCATACTAAAAATTTTCTTTTTTACTTTAACCAAATTTCATATTTTAAATAAACTACAAAGCATCATGAGTAGATTTGAACAATTAAAAGAACTTGTTATGAGTTTAGAAGGAGACTTTGATAAATTCTACAACAAGGATAACCAGGCCGCCGGTACCCGAGTTAGAAAGGGAATGCAAGACTTAAAAAACCTTGCCCAGGATATTAGGACCGAAGTACAGGATGTAAAAAACACTAAAAAAGCATCATAATTTTATTGGTATTTTTTATATCACCGAAAACCTTCAATTCATTGAAGGTTTTTTTTTATTTTTGAGCTATGTTTTCTATTCAAAATTTAATTGTCTCATATCATCATAAAACAGTGCTTCAAATTCCTGCATGGCATTCCAATCAGGGAGAACACTGGCTGCTTCTGGGCAACTCAGGGAGCGGTAAAACTACGCTTTTGCATAGCCTAGGGGGCTTGTTAAGCATTCAATCCGGTACGGTAATCGTCGCAGAGCGGGATTGGAAATCAATGAAAGGAAGCCAACGAGATCGCTTCAGAGCAAGGCATATTGGACTGATATTTCAAAAAGCACACCTCATTCATACCCTGAATGTATTTAAAAATCTAATTTTGGCTCAATATCTCGCCGGCATAAAACCTGACCCCAAGCGTTGTGAAGAGGTATTGGATCATTTAAACATGCTTTCTCATCGGAATGCTTACCCCAGACAACTCAGCGAAGGTGAAAAACAAAGAGTGTCTGTCGCAAGGGCGGTGTTGAATTCACCTTCCGTGCTACTAGCTGATGAACCAACCGCCAGCTTGGATGATGAAAATGCCCGCCAAGTCATCCTTTTGCTCAAAGAACAGGCAAACCTTCATCAAGCTACCTTGCTCATTGCTACACACGATCAAAGAATTAAAGAACATTTTGATAAAAAATTTTTATTATGAATTTATGGATTATTTCTTGGTATTATCTCCGTAACAAGGCTCTCAACACAACTCTTAACACGATTCTGCTTGCTCTTGGAGTTGGGATTATCGTTTTCTTATTACTGGTGCAAAAACAACTAAGTGATAAATTCCAAAATGACATCAAAGGCATCAAGATGGTGGTAGGTGCCAAAGGAAGTCCCCTGCAATTGATCTTGAGCAATGTCTATCATATTGATGTACCCACTGGAAATATCCCCCTAACTGATGCCAATCAAATCAGCCGAAATCGCTTTTTTGTAAAAGGTTCTATCCCTTTGGCTTTAGGAGATAGTTATCAGGGTTTTAGAATTGTAGGTACAGAACCAAGCTACCCCAAACATTATCAAATGCGCCTCCAGAAAGGGCGGATCTGGCAAAAAACCATGGAGGTAACCATCGGTGCGGAGGTGGCCGAATTAGCGAAACTAAAAGTCGGTAGTACCTTCCTGGGTGCACACGGATTGGTCAGTGCCGAAGACGCTATTATGATGCATGAAGAAAAGGCGTATAAAGTCGTGGGTATTTTTGCGCCTAGCAATACAGTACTTGACCGGCTTATCCTTTGTAATATTGAGAGTGTATGGGCTGTTCACGAGGAGCACACTTCTGAAGTACCTGCTGCCGACTCTACTACACAAACAGACCATCATGAATCGCATCAGGAAGCTGATTCTACGCAAATTGCATCAGAAGGCGATGAAAATAAAGAAATTACCGCCTTATTAATTACCGAATATGCCAATCCTCTAGCGGCTATTAATCTTCCTCGAACAGTCAATGCCATCGGAAGATTACAAGCAGCTTCTCCAGCTCTGGAAATCACCCGTCTTTTTGCACTCATTGGAATAGGAGAGCAGGCTTTGCAAGCTTTTGCCTTAATTATTATTGTCATCGCTATGCTGAGTGTTTTTATTGCGCTGTACAATGCCCTCAAAGAAAGGCAATATGATCTGGCAATTATGCGTACACTAGGAGCATCCAAATTTAAGCTATTCTCTCAGATTATCCTGGAGGGAATTATCCTGGCAGCCCTGGGAGCGATGTTGGGATTATTGTTAGGTCATGCGACCGTTTACCTCATCAGTGGAATGGAAGGGATCAGCGATAAAATTAAATTACAAGCCTGGATATTTTTGCCTGAAGAGCTTTGGGTACTTGCCGCCATATTTACGGTAGGCCTTTTAGCGGCAATTATTCCCGCCTTTCAGATATATCGAATTGATATTTCAAAGGTATTGTCCAAATAATCAAAAATTGTTACTACTCAGGAATATCTTATCTATCCTTACTGTGTTTTTAATTTACAAATTTCTTGTAAAGTAGGCATGAGTGGGATATTCCTTTTGAGCAGGGTATCGATGACTGATCTGATACGACAAAAGTAATTTTGTCCAG
>JANRIC010000186.1:0-18563 GCA_033765345.1 Microscillaceae bacterium | reverse complement strand
GCACGAATACATACACTTATTCGTGCATTCGTGACAAAGTTTGTCATAAAGATAAGAAAAGTGAATGCACTTATCTTTTATCTAGCCATTCTTAAAAGATATATGTATTTGATCATTCCCACATAAATTGTCAGAGAACCATTTTTCTTTACCTAAATATATTTCTATGCACAAATTTATAGGATAATCAGGATTTGTTTTGTGGGGGAATCCAAAATGCACAAAGCCATTGGTTCATAGAGGAAAACCAATGCTGGATTTTGAGTAAAAGGAATTCAGCTAAAAACGGATGCCTTAAAAACTACCGTTGCCCAGTATTCTTTGCCACTGAAGATACAGATAAAGGGCATTCAGTTTTTCGGTCCATGACCATACCGGAGCTTTTCTGAGGCTGTAATCATGAGTGCTTTGCAGAATGATCACGGTTTTGTCCAGGATTTCCAGAAGAGCCTTATCTGCGATCATATCTCTGTATTCATCTTCATAGACCAATACCCGAGGGCGATAGTCTTCTTTGTAGGTGTGTAAAAGGCGATGTACTTCCAGCAGATAAACCGGAATTTTTTTATGATTACGTTCCCATTTGGCAATGGGAGTCTGATAGGATTGTCCCAATACTCCGGCTTCTTCTTCGGCTTCTTTGGCGGCAGATTCAGAGGCACTCAAATGGGGTTCAATTTTACCTTTGGGAATGATAAAATCTTGATTCGTTAGCGCTTTGATAAGTACAAACCGATATTTTTGCTTTTTAGGATCATACCAAAAAGGGATTACAGCGGATTGTTTCGCCATGACATTTTTGATAAAAATGAATTTTTATTTTTTGTAGCAAAAGAACAAAAATGAAACCAAAAACAATCTTGATTGTGTATATTTATTTAAAAAAAAACATTCTAAGATATTGATAAACAAGCTACTGCCCTAAAACCTTACACGCTCCTTTGTTTCCTTAGAGTTAACTTTATCCGATTTTTAGTCTTTTTAAAATCTATTTTAGGACGGTTTTCTTTATTTGGGAAATATTTAGCACCTCAATAAATTTTTAAAACAAATTTTATCCCTTAAATTGGTTATTCGTATCTAAATTCTTTTTTTATGCTTCTAGCAGTTGACATCGGAAATTCAAACATTGTTTTAGGGATAGATTATCAAAAAAAATGGCATCATATCTGGCGGATAGAAACCTCTTTGTCCAAAGGTAAAAAAGATTATGCCATGGCAATCAGTGATTTGTTCCTGGAGCATAACTTTAAACCGAACGTAATTCGGCAAATTGTCCTCAGTAGTGTAGTTCCCCCCCTCACCGAGGCGATTGAGCAGGTCTTGACAGAGCTTTTTGAGCAAAAACCTCTGCTGATTGGTCCTGCTGTGTATTCCAAATTATCTATGGCAATTGATCGTCCTCACGAAATCGGTTCGGATTTGGTAGCCAATGCAGTGGCGGCTTACCACAAATTTCGTCAGGCTAGTATTGTGGTAGATTTTGGCACTGCTTTGACTTTTACGGTAGTTTCTGATACGGGGCAAATCCTGGGGGTCTCGATTGCTCCCGGACTCAAAACAGCCATGTATTCTCTATTTGCCAATACGGCGCAACTACCCGAAGTGCCTCTTGAGCTTCCGCCTTCGGTCATCGGCAAAAATACGGTTACAGCCTTGCAATCTGGGGTTTTGTGGGGTTATGTGGGTTTGGTAGAATATATGTTGAAGCAGATTAAATCCGAGTTAAAGGATGATTGCAAAGTAGTGGCCACAGGAGGGCTTGCCAAAATTATCCCGGCCTTGGCACAACATTTTGATGAAATTGATCAATCTCTCACCCTGAATGGATTAAGGATCATCAGCGAAATTTTTACAAATCAATCCGAAATTCTTTAATAATTATGGAAATACGGGTTACTTAAAGACCTTTTAAGTAGTCCATAGCAATTAGTCGATAGTCCATAGCAAATATAATTGCGTTGGTTATCTAAACTAATCATAAAGCACGAATGAAAAAAGCAAACCAAGGGGTAACTTGATTTGCTTTTTTTGTACCTTTGTGAAAGGTTTAAAACAATACCATGGATGGCTAAAAAACTGGTAAGATTCGATTGGGCACTCAAAAAATTGCTTCGTCATAAAGCTAATTTTGATATTTTAGAGGGTTTTTTGAGCGAATTACTTCGCTTTGATGTAATCATTGAAAGCATTTTGGAAAGCGAAGGCAATAAACAAGACGAATATGACAAGTACAATCGGGTGGATATTTTAGTGAAGTCCAAAAATGGAGAGTTGATGTTGGTAGAAGTTCAGAATGAATCTGAAATTGACTTTTTTCAGCGGATGTTATACGGTGTTTCAAAATTGGTAACAGAATATATCAAAGAAGGCGAACCTTATGGTACTATCAAAAAAATCTATTCCATCAATATTGTTTATTTTGGTTTAGGTCAGGGTAAGGATTATGTTTATGAATACAAAGGTGAATTTGTAGGCTTGCATGAAAACGATGTTTTGACACCAACAAATCTGCAAAAACAAGATTTTAAGGTAAAAAAGGTATCTGATATTTTTCCAAAGTATTATATTTTAAGAGTCAATAATTTTGACGATACAGCCAAAGATCCTTTGGATGAGTGGATATATTTTTTGAAAAATAGCGAAGTGATAGACGGCTTCAAAGCAAAAGGCTTAGATAAAGCAAAGGAAAAACTGCGTTACGAAAGTTTAACAGAGCAAGAAAAGAAAATGTATGACCGTTTTCAAGAAAACAGACGCATTGAAATTAGTGTGGAGTATACAGCTAAAATAGAAGCCAAACAGGAAAAAGCTATTGAAAATGCTAAAAATGGTATTTTAAAGGGTTATGATAGTCAAACTATTGCGGACATAACCGGGCTAACAATTGAACAAATTGAGCAATTACGCAACGAAAAGGAGTAACAAATTGCGCCTCCACTAAGTATATTCGAAAAAACAAAACCGATAAGGACTAGAACATCTAAATTCCTTATCGGTTTTGTTTTTTTTAGGGCAATTCTAAGGTATAGGTTCTTCTGGGTGTAGTGATGGTCACCATTTTATCACAGGCACCATCCCCATAATTGATGCTGTATGTACCCAATCTGGCAGGTTGTGTTTCTTTGATACCACTGACGGTAACAAAACTATTCTCAGAGGCACAACTCGTTTTCCTCAGCAAAGGAGTTAAGATAGTGCTTCCGTAGTCATCCCCTTTGCGGTTGGTTCCGGTCAGAGAGCCAGTGCTTTGTATCAGGTCATTGGTGTAGTCATCATCTCCGAAACCTTCCAACCATTGTACGTTATAGGTGGCCGCCTGTGAATACGTAGAATTATCCTTGAAGCCCAGGCTAAGATCATAAGTCAGATCATAAGAATATACACCCGTCTCACTTTCCTCGAAGCCACTTGCTGTCAATGTTCCTTCTACAGAGTTGCCGTTTACCGAAAAATCCTGCGTAGTGATGGTTCTAGGGGTGATTGCCCCAGATTCAATCTCGTAGGTAACGATGAGCTTCCCCTTATATTCAAGCACTCCGTAAGGGCCGGTACACCCACTGCCGAAATCCAGCGTAATACTTTTTTGCTGGATATTTTGGCTGATTGACGGGCACTCAGCTTTGGCTGATTTTCCCTGGGTCTGATCCAAAGCAATTTCGCTCAGGATAAAAAGTTCATCGCTGATGGCCTCTATTTCGGCTTCATCACTCAGGCTTTGGGTATCTACCTCATCATCGACGGTAATTTCTTCTTCCTGATTACAAGAAACACAAAAAATACTCATCATACTAAAAGCTAAAACATAAAATACATTTTTCATACTTTTTAAAATGGTTTTAAAGGTGGATTACAAAAAGAAGAACGGTTGCCCGTAAATCTATTTGTGATTAATCAACCGATACCAGCAAGTGTTCAACAGATATAAGATTTTTATCTACCAAATGTAGAGGCAGAAGCAAGGTATTTTTTCTACATGGCAAAACATTTTTTCTACATGGCAAAACATTTTTTCTACATGGCAAAACATTTTTTCTACATGGCAAAACATTTTTTCTACATGGCAAAACATTTTTTCTACATGGCAGAACATTTTTTCTACATGGCAGAATATTTTTTCTACATGGCAGAATATTTTTTCTACATGGCAGAATATTTTTTCTACATGGCAGAATATTTTTTCTACATGGCAGAATATTTTTTCTACATGGCAGAATATTTTTTCTACATGGCAGAAGTTTTTTTCTACATGGCAAAACATTTTTTCTACATGGCAGAATATTTTTTCTACATGGCAAAATATTTTTTCTACATGGCAGAATATTTTTTCTACATGGCAGAAGTTTTTTTCTACATGGCAGAAATTTTTTTCTACATGGCAGAAGTTTTTCCCAATACAAATAAAAACCCCGGATATGAATTCATACCCGGGGTCTATGCTAAGAAACTTTAACAGAATTTATTTCCTAATCACACGATATACCTCATTGGTATTTTCACTGATGATTCTGAAGAAATACACACCAGATTTGCCGAGGGTCAGGCTCTGATTTATTTTGCCATTAAAAGGAGCTTGGTAGATTACATGACCCATTGCATCAGTCACTTCAATCATACCTGCACCCAATGTTTTGCTGGAAGTAATATGAACATTTCCTTCGCTTGGGTTGGGGAAGAAGCTCACCCGAGCAGCAGGAGCGGCATTGATTACTTCAAAATTCACGGTAACAGGTGTGCTAGAAGCACCGATTTTGTTAGGACCGTTGAATAAAGTAACCGTCAGCGCATAGCTACCAGCTACAAATTCTTGTCCGTTGAAATCTTTCACGGGTTTATCACCGAATAAAGCGTAGGGGAGAAGATTCTCTACAGATTCCTGTGCTACTGGTCCTGTCAAGCTGAATGCCACACTACCAGTTGGGCTTGGAGTAGTTTTAGCCATTATGCTAAGATTGGCAGTTCCGATCTGAGCCAGGTCTACTACAGTTCCGTTGGTGAGTTCACCGATTTCTTTATCCGTATCTGCATTGATCAATACGAGACTTGCCAGTTGGGCAGCCAGACCTTCTACAAAGCTGAATGTAACTGTAGAAGAAGTCAATTCTTCACCTTCACCATTAGGCAAGCTGTAAGCCGTAGCCTTTACGATGTAAGATTCTCCTCCTTCTGGAGCTTTAGGTCTCCAGGGATTGTAATTGCCGTTGATGTCTCCAAAAGCAGCATAAGGAGCTACATTTTCAAAACCGAATACAGCACTTCCACCTACTTTTTGAGTCTGAAGTATCACACTGCCTACATTACCACTGATATTAGCTCTGATATTGAGTACCCTACTTACAGGGAGGTCAGTCAGATTGATGACAGCACCCTCCACGATGGGATCATAAGCAGCAATCGGTGTATCCGTAGCAGCATCAATCAATGTGAAACCGCTTAAAACAGGTTGTATCAGACTGAGATTTACGATACGAGTGTCTTCTTCGGCAGGGGTTTCTTCTTTGAAGAAAGGGATAGAAGCGAAGTTAGCCAATAAATACTCAGCCATTGCATCTTGCTCTGTACCGGGGGCTGAGAAGGTAGAAGCTCCGGCATCTGTCAATACAGAAACCAGGTCGGTACGATCTTCACCAAGCGCAGGGAAGGGATAACCATCACCACCGTCAGCCATAAAGTTCAGGGTAACCAAACGGATTACTCTTTCAGGGTCACCTACTACCTGACCGTTTTGAGCAATTACTTCTACCAAATCATCATTTTCATCAATGATTTCCAGGAATCCAATACGAGCACCTGCTGGTTTGCCTGGGTCAAAGCTGAATCGCATACCGCCTATTTGTGGGAATTGACCCGGCGTGTTGCCGCCACCGCTTGCAGATACACCATGTTCAACTACAGCCAATAAATCAGCAGCACTTACACTCAGTACACTCAGTTGATTATTGAAGCGCAATGAGTTCAAAACATCTAATTGAGAGATTTCGCCCTCTTGCTTGCCTGAAGCTTCGTTGGCTTGAGGAGGTAAGAAAAGAATAGTTCCACCACCGAAATCTACAATTTCACCGATGGCAGCACGAATACCACCTCCATTTTTGATAGAAACCTGTACAGTAGGATCAAATTGCTTGGCCACAAACAAGTTGGCATCTGCACTCAGATCACCCAGGTTAGTTTCTTCGGTACGTACTTTTTCACGACGACCATCCAGGAATACACCGGTAAGACCCAGAATATTTCCATCTTGTGTCGTTACAATAGCATTTACTGCATTCGTTAATCGGCGAACGAGCTCGCCTTTAGTTCCGGTAACAAAAGCAGCATCTTCACTGCCCCAAAGGTTTGTAACTACTTCATCGAGTGTAGCATAAGCACCACTCAGGGGATTATTCAAAGAAGATTCAACCAATATACCGTTTTCATCAAACTCTACGATCAAACGACCTACATAGCTATACTCACCGTCAGTACCTACGATAACAGCAGGATTACCCGCAGCATCTTGGGTTATAAACGGATAAGGCTCTTCAATTTCGTTACCTGGGCGAAGCTGGTCGTCATCCTGAGCAAAAATCACATCAGAACCTCCTGCAAGCACGATATCAACACCATCCAAAAGACCGATTAGGGCTTTCTCTAAATTAACTTGCTGTAAGTGAGAAACAACGATAATTTTATTGATACCCATGGCTTCTAGAGAGTCTATATAAGGTTGTAGAATAGCAGCCAGGGCAGGCATATCATTTACATCAGGTCCGATTACTTCCACATTACCGTTAGAAGTGATCGTTTCAAGGAGTTGCGTAGTAGCACCCACTACACCGATTTTTTCACCACCTCGCTCAATGATGGTAGCGGGAGCTAGTTTGGGAGCAGTTCTGGCGGCAGTCAGATCACTTGGCAATGATTTGAAGTCGGTATTAGGGCGAATATCAGGGGTATATAATGCTGACAAAGCAGACTCAGCACTGAAATCGAGATTGGCACTTAGATAAGGGAATTGAGCACCCAACCAGCGTACAGTGTTTAGATTAGCACCACGGATATCGGTTGCGAGGATATCAAACACAGCACCCGGGCCTGCATCAAACTCATGATTTCCAATAGCAGAAGCGTCGAAGCCAACGATATTCATAATGGAGATGTCAATACGACCGGGAATCTCGCGTAGGTTATTCAAACCGGGTTCGTTGAATAAAGTCTGATATACGCTTTGGAACACAGGACGAAGAGAAGCATCACCTGCAGCACCGAAGAACGGGCCGGGGATGTAGTTATCACCACTGGAAAGAATCAACGTATTATCAAAAGTACCTTCCAAAGTATCAATAATAGCGGCAAAATTAGGGGCGTTTTCCAAAGCATCTACGCCGCCTTCCAGGTCAGAAGCATGTAATACTTGTAGTTTGAAATTCTGAGAAGGAACGTCAATACCATATACAGATACAGAACCGCTGATTTCGTTGGTTACGACCAGAAGCGGCTGACCGTTCGGGCTGTCTTCGGCAGAGATAAATACCAGACCTTCGGGTCCTAAATCCTTGGCACCTAGTACGTCGGCTTCGGCATCTACGGAGAAATCACGGTTATTGATGTATTGTACAAATTGAGGTGCTTTAGGATCGCTCACATCGTGTACTACAATACCTCCAATTCTTTCCAAACCAACAAAACTATACGTTTTTCCATTGATTACACCTGTGGTCACTCCTTCAGGTTCAGGGCCTTTGTTGTCACTTCGGTTATCAAAAGTTCCGTTTTCGGCATTGTCAGCATTAAAATCTGCAGGGGAGGCGGCGGCAGTAATCTGCTCCAGGTCATCACCGCTGTCATACACCAGGTTAGCGGCAGCATCCCAGATGGTGAAAGAGCGCGTTCCGAAAGCAAACAAACGATCGTAGTCACCGTCTCCGTCAAGGTCACCTTGAGTAGTAGTGACAGTCAAGCGGCCTAAGTTGGCATTATCTCTTAAAGAACTTGCGTTGGGGAATGCGGTTGGGTCAAGTGTCAAGGGTCTAACTCTTGATTCTTCGGCAAAGAAATCATAATCACGGGCATCTCCTTCGTTGGCGGTGATGTAGTAAGCTTTGCCGTCATTGCCTGTATACGAAGCAATCGCATCGGAATGGAAAGTACCTAAAATCGGCCAGTTGGCGATATTGATGGCATTGTCACGATCGCTTGCATCCAGACCTGTTTGGCAAGTGGAGTCAGAGAAAGTGATCAGACCTAGGGCAACTTTTTCTGCTCCGGGTACCAGACCAAAGTCATTGTCATTCAATACAACCATTGAGCCATCAGGTAGTCCTGCCAAACCCTCGGGTTTGTCGCTTGGTAGATAGCCCAAAGTCGGAAGGTTTAGAATTTTTCTTTTAAAAACAGGCTTAATACCAGCAGCAGCCAGATCATTAGGCGTGTGCTGCTCTAGCGTTTTGCCAGCAAGTAGGGCAGGAGCAGCGGGGTCTAAAAGGTTGGTGGCTCCGGTCAAGTCTACATCAAAGACGAACTTTTTGGCAGTAGATTCCAGCCTTGAGTCTCTTTCCATGACCACAAAACGCTTGGTATTGGGATCATAAAAGGCATCTCCGATTTTATCAACAGGGTCGGGGTTTAGGGCATTTTTTTCCAGTAAATATACATACTCGGCCACAGGGTTGCCAGTGGCAGGGTCAATACCCAACATACGGATGACCAGGGAAGCATTGCTGGCTGCAGTGTTGGGGTTCGCCAAAGGAGTCTGGATGAAAGCATATAGGATGCCTTTATCCGTATCCAAAGCCATTCCCTCAAAACCACGGTTGGCTCTTCTTCTGTTGTAAATGTTTGGTAAAGTCTCCGTGCCGTAAGTTCCAGCAGGCTGACCACCCAAAGCGCCTGTACCTTGCGGTACAAAACGATCAATCAAAATACCATTGGGGGAGAAATGATAAATAGCAGGGCGGTATTCGTCCACCATCCAGAAAGTATTGTCAGCTGGATTGATCACAATACCTTCCATATCACCGCCTAGTTCGTCATAAGGAAGTAGCGCGTATTGTTGTCCGTTGGCATCTACCACATCAGCCAGCGTATCTACGGGAGTCACAGGGATTTCATCCACACCAGGGATATTCGCAAGACCACTGATGGGTGTTGTACCATCTGCACGGAACAAAGGAATAGATTCTAGGAAGTTTACTTTTCCGTTGGCTTTGTCGAGCTCGATGCGATACACTGTAGCCTGATAGTTGGGAATCAGAAAAGGTCTTACGTTTCCAACATTAGTGCCGTCATTTCTTTTTACGCTTACTGGCTCACCATTAGGTCCACGGTCAGGGATACACACAAATTGATAATTGCCGTTGGCGTTGATTTTTTCGAAGAAAATCCCGGAGAGACCTCCAAACAAAATATTACGGGCAGCATCCAAAGGAGCTTCGTTGATCTCGAATTGCTCCAGTTTAGGAAGGCTTTTGCTATGGTCTTTGTAGCCTTGAGGTACTATATCAATTACTTTGGCAGTAGCTATGTTGATAATGGCAACTGCATTATTTTCCTGAAGAGTTACTACGGCTGTAGTGCCATCGGGAGAAATGGCAATGTATTCGGGTTCAAGATCTTGAGCAGAAGAAGAACCAGGGGTAAAGATACGGATGCCTTTGGCTCTCAATTCAGCTTCACGACCGTTAAAGGCTTTGAAATCAGCCGTAGCTACGGTAAAATCAGCCACGTTGATGATACTTACGCTCCCTTCGGGATCAAAAGAACCGTCGCCAGCAGGTTCGCCTTCATTGGCTACCAATACTTTGCTGCCATCTTTGGTAAAAGTAAGCATATCAGGCAATGCGCCTACGGTTACGGACTGGATAAAAGTACCGTTTACATCAAAAAACACCACACTCCCAGGGTTTTGATTGGGATCAGCTTCTACGGCAACTGCGACCAGACCTTCAAAAACCGCCACACTATTTACGCCACCTCCGTAAGGACTCAGGTCAATCGTATCAATAGGTGTAGGGTTGGCAGGATTTGATAAATCCAATACTACAAGATTGTTAGCCTGTGCATTGGTAAAAAACAGTCTTTTGCTGCCTTTGTCATAAGCTGGGATTTCAGCGGCACCTTCATCAAAGATACCTTGTTGGAACGAACCGAGTAGATTGAGGTTAATATCCTGTGCTTTGGCAAATTGCCCGCTTAGGAATAAGCCCAATACAAGAGTGCATAAGCCTCTAGCTGAGAATTTTAATTTTCGGAAAGAAAAAAGGGTATTTGGAATTCCCCATTTTTGCATCCCTAAGACATAATTTTTTAACATTTGAACTAAGGTTTGAATTGAAAAACAACGTTTATATTCGGTGTTAAAATTAAAGATTTCTCAGCGATGTAAGGTTATCCAAATGTTAAGATTTTTAGAGTTGCTTGTGTATTTTCAAGATTAAATTAACAATAAAATAATAGGAATTTTTTGTGTTTTTTTAATTTATAATTTGTCATAAAATGAGGAAATTAAACAGCAGCTCTTCCCTTAATTCCCTTAATTCCCTTAATTCCCTTAATTGATTTAATTAAAAAAACCGCCCATCAACTGAAAAAAAAGCTTGATTCATTGAAAATTTTTCGGTATCATTCAAATTAAAGCTATCATTGCCCTACAAATAAATCTACTTCACACTTGATTCAAATCAAAAAAAGCCATTTAATTGCCCTAAATGTCTCCTTTTGGATAGGTTATGTGGTATTCTTAACAGCAATTTTTGCCTATACCTATAAACTCGAGGTAGCATTAAGTCACACACTGATCAATGCTATATTTCATGCCATTGTAATTTATACCAATGTCTTTGTATTGATTCCCCGCTTCCTTGAAAAGAAAAAATTTTGGTTGTACGGCTTGCTTGGTCTTCTGATGATTTTGGGATTGACATATCTACGGTTGAATATTTCTACACCGATCAATATACCAATTTTACTGAGAAATTCTGTGCCGATGGGTTCCAGGGTACTTTTTGGAGTCTTGTTTTTGCCTTTTTTATCGGTTTTTTTCCTTAGCCTGACCTACAAAATGACAGAGGGATGGCTACAAAATCTAAGCACCCAAACCAACCTCAAAAACCAACAACTTGAGGCCGAACTTAAATTTTTACGCACACAGATCAATCCACATTTTCTGTTCAATACACTGAACAATATCTACACACTTTGTCTTTTAAAGGAAGATTCTGCAGCACCGATGGTACTCAAACTATCGCAAATGATGCGTTATATGCTCTATGAATGTAGGGAAGATCTCGTAGAATTGACCAAAGAAATAGCCTTTTTGGAAAATTACATAGAGCTTCAGAGACTCAAGACTGACAAAACCCAAAATATTTGTTTTGAGGTAAAAGGAAATCCCAGTCATCTCAAAATTGCCCCGATGATTTTGCTTTCTTTTGTGGAGAATTGCTTTAAACACGGCAATATAGACAGCGACGAAGCAGCCTGGGTGTGTGTGGATATTGAATTGGTTAAAAATGCTTTATATCTTCAGATTTCCAATAGTATCGGTTCTACCGTGCGTAAAATAATATCCGAAAGTGGTATCGGATTGCAAAATACCCGAAGAAGGTTGGAATTAATCTATCCCAAGCGACATGCCCTGGAGGTAATCCCGCAGGAGAATCAATTCACCGTAAAACTAAGCTTAGAACTTGATGAATAAACCTCAAAAATTATGAAAATCAAATGTATTTTGGTAGATGATGAATCCTTAGCCCGTAAATTAATTGCTACTTACATCCACAAAATCACTGATCTTGAGTTGGTGTCAGCCTGTGAAAATGCCCTTCAGGCAAAAAACGTATTGCTTCAGGAAGACATTGACCTGATGTTTCTGGATATTCAAATGCCTGACCTGACCGGTATTGAACTGCTCAAATCTCTCAAAAAAAAACCACTGACAATCCTCACCACAGCCTATTCCGAATATGCCCTGGAAGGTTACCAACTGGAAGTCATGGATTATCTCTTAAAACCCATCAGCCTTGATCGGTTTTTACAGGGCGTAGACAAAGCAAGAGATTATTTGAAGCTTCGGAAAAGTCACCTAGATATCAATACTGAAAATGACTTTTTTTTTCCTGAAAAAAATACCCCTCTGGCACACAAAGACTATTTTTTTGTGAAAGCCGATTATAAAATTCTCAAAGTGGAGTATGAAGAGATTGTATATATTGAGGGCTTGCGCGAGTACGTCCGTATTCATACCCAAAACCAAAAAATAATCACTTTACTTTCACTCAATAAGCTGGAAGAAGTACTGCCAAAGGACAAATTTTTTAGAATACATCGCTCTCATATCATCAATCTAGACAAAATCAAGGAAATACAGGGTAATATGGTGGTGGTAGATCACCAAGCTCTTACGATCAGCAAAAGCCAAAAGGATGCCTTTTATGAACTGATTCAGAAAAACGGGCTGTTTCCCTGAGTTTATCGCTTCAGAAATAAAGTCTGGGATTTGAAATCAATTACTGCCTCTTTTTGATCCAGCAGATCAAACCCGATGACTCCGTCCACAGGGGCTTCTTCTCGCATAGCCAAAGCAATATTGACGTGCTCCAAATCCATACAATAGATCGTAAGCCCACCCAACATATAATCCAGAATCCTAATCTCTTGAATGTCAGTGAGATATATCTTAGCTTCACTGGTACCTACTCCGCCTCCTGTGCCAAAGGTATCTTCCAACTGACAAGCTAGTTTTTCGGCCGTACCCTGATGGATGAGCGTTTTGGAAGCACCAGTATCCAAAATAAAATTCAAAGACTTTTCTCGGATAAAAACTTCTATTTGATAATAACCAACCGAATTGATCAGCAGCGGGAATGGGTGATAATCCATAGTTGATAAATATTTGTGCAGGTTTTGTGCTTGTTTTGTCATGGTTTTAAGATTTGAATTCTCAAATATGGATAGAATCTTTAGAATAATAACTCAGACCTCGTGACTTTATGAGCATTTAAAAGTCTATATTGAAAAATCCAAGAAAAAATTGTATTTTGAACTAGTTTTATAGTTGTAATTGTTTTTAATACACACAATATTTGGTATATTTAAAAAAAACAAAACAAAGATGAAGAATATAGGAATTAAACTAGCAATACTACTGCTTGTAGTCGTCTCAGGCTTCGTTTCAGCGCAGATACCTACTGACCAATGGACTGCTCCGATGAAGGAAAATTATACACTTTTGACCGATTATGTTAGCGCGAAAAACTATGTCGCAGCCAAATCTCATTTGGATTGGCTGATCGCCAATGCACCAAATATACACGCTTCTGTTTACTCCAAAGGTATAGATATCTACGAAGCCCTGCTTAAGGATGAAAAAGATAAAAACCTCATCAACGCCTTCGAGGATTCGGTACTTGCGATGTTTGATAAAAAAATCAAATATTTTAATGACGAAGCAAAAAATCTGAATCTCAAAGGCTACAGCGAATTCAGCTACTGGGCTGATCGTGCCGACAAATACGAAGCCATGTATGAGGATTACAAAAAAATCGTAGCACTCAACGGACGTGAGACTTACAACCAAAACATTGGCTATTATATGTATTTGCTTTGCCAGATGAAAGGCAAAAAAGACAGCCTTGATGACGCTAAAATCCTAGAAATCCACGAAAAACTCAGCGACATCTGTAGCTATAATATTCAACGCTACACCGGTGCCGACGGCAAGGAAATCTACCTGGATGCCTGGCAAAAAACCAAAGCCTATATTGATAGCCAGTTGGAGAAATGCGTCATCATAGACTGCGATTTTATCAAGCGGCAGTTTATCCCCAAATACTTTGAAAACCCGGCCGATACCGTGCTAGGTCTAAAAACTTATGGCTTGGCTGTACTCGGTAAGTGCCTCAAAGAAGCGTATTTTAAAGATTTGATGCTTAAAATCGCCCAATATGCTCCTTCTGCCCAAAGGCTCAAATTGCTGGCGCAACTCTACAAAGCCGAAGGAGATATGGATAATTATGTGAAGTATATGCTCAAATCTTTTGAGTATGGCGGTGCGGCTTCCGACAAAGCAGACTTATACTTGGAGCTGGCTAATGAGGCTTCCAAAAAAGGGCAATTGACTCAGGCACGTACACAGGCACTCAAAGCCCTTGAGATTGATCCGGGCAAATCCTGTGAGGTGTATAATTTTATCGGAATGTTGTATTACCACAGTGGCTCACAGTGCAAAAGTGATGATCCACAATTAGCCCCGATTTATAATTATGTGTGTTATCTGGCTGCTTATGAAATGTTCCAGAAATGTAACAATAGTACGATGATGGCTCAGGCTGCACAATATTTCCCCACGGCCACAGATATTTTTACGCTGGGTATGACCGAAAAAATCGGCACGCAAATCCCCGTAGGTTGCTGGATCGGCGGTACAACTACGCTGAGAAAACGCTAGACTATTTTTGCCACGAATGTCGTGCAGGCATTCGTGGCTATTAAACTGTCTCCAACGATTGTATCTAACCCTTCATCACCTTCTCAACCGCCAGTTCTCCGGTCTCGATAGCTCCTTCCATAAAGCCCTGCCAATCGGCCAAGTGTTCACCGGCAAAGTGAATTCTCCCCAAGGATTTGGACATTTCCTGCTTGGTATCAAAAGATTGATTCAGGGTATAAATCGCATAAGCTCCCTGAGTATAGGAATCCGCGCCCCAGTAATAGCTGAGTACTTTCTCAGCCAGGTGAGCTACTTTGCCGAAGGCAGGCTCTAGAGTCTCACAAAGGGTAGCGATTTTTTGGGCATCACTCATTTTTGAGATTACGTAAGCTCTGTCGCCGACGGCATAAGAGGTCAGACAGCCCTTTGGACCGGGTTGGTTTTTGGTGGTATGGAAATAATACTGCCCTAGACCGTCTGTAAGCAGGTCGAGCGATTCATTGCCCCAGAATCTTTCCTTGAATAAAATAGGCGTTTTGACGATACGCGCATAGATAAGTGCCTCTAAAGCTTCCAGCTTTCGGGGCGGCAGTGCAGGCGTGCATTTTACTTGAAGCAAGGCATTCACCGGCAAGGTACAAATCACATAATCTGCCTCCCAACGGCTTCCATTCCGGCAGGTGACCGTGACTGATTTTTTGTTTTGATCAATGGCTGTGACCTCGTGTTCGGTTTTGATGCGATCCCGGCCTACTTGATCGGCAAAAGTCTCGATGATTCGGCTGTTGCCACCTTCTATTTTATAGTCCATCTCGTCTTTGGGGCTAGAATAGGCGTATTCGGAGAGGGCACTGTAGGTCGATACGAAGCGGATGCTTTCGCCATAATCCGTACTATGAAAAAGCTCCAGAATCTCGAGATCCTGTTCGCTTACGCCCATTTTGCGTAAGAATCGCCACCAGTCTATTTTATCCAGTTTTTGCTGTTCTTTTTCGGAATAATTTCTAAAGTCGGCGAGTAGTTTTTTGTATTTGGCTTCCCATTCGGCATTGTAGCTCCAGTCGCCGATAGGCGTATATTTTTGTTTGAGGATCAGCCCAGTATCAAACTGATGATTGAGTAATTTGAGTCCGAATTCTGCACAATAGTTCTTCAGTTTAGTGTGCGATTCACCTACCCACTCGGCACCCAGTTCTACGGTAAGACCGCTTGCAGGATCCATGGTATGGGTAAAAATCCGCCCTCCGATGCGATTACGGGCTTCCAGTACCGTGACTTCAATGCCCTTTTGGCGAAGCTGATAAGCGGCCGTAAGCCCCGAAAGACCAGCTCCAAGTATCAATACTTTTTGAGGAGTTTTTGAATACAGAATATGAGGGAAAGCCAGCATAGCTCCCGAAATAGCCGTACTGTTTTGTATAAAATGGCGACGATTCATAAAAATTCGATGTTGTTTGGGATATTTTACGGATTATAGTTTAGAAAGGCTTCTTAGAAAGAGGGTTTCTAAAAAATCTAAACCTTTTTGCTTAAAAAAAATGGTTCTTCCGTGCTTTTAGCGCATCGTTAAGTATTCAGAGAATTCTAGCACTATATTTTCGCTCAACCGAGGCTTGGTGAAGACACCAAGCCGGACGGTAGAGGTGTTTTGCGCTAAAATGTCGGAAGAACCAAAAAATTCCTATAAATCGATCTGATAACCTTTTGATTTTAAAAGATTTTTTAACTTCGTCAATTCTTCTAGGGCTTTGTTTTCTTCCCGGAGGGCTTCTTCTTTGGTTTTTCTTTCTTCTTCTGCAAGAGCGAGGGCTTCTTCTTTGGTTTTTCTTTCTTCTTCTGCAAGTGCCAAAGCCTCTTTTCTGGCTGCATCTATTTGCACGTAGGTCAAAAAAGGAGTGCCGTCTGGATTAAAAATATATAGATCATCCTCTCTGATCTCGAACCTTACTCCCAAGAGTGGACTTATATAGTCCGGCTCAATCAAGACATTATCCAGGCGTTCGCCTTCGCGTTTCCAGGCAAAAAATCTGTTTTTGCGATAGTCATACACATAATATTCCTGTACCTGATATTTTTGGTAGAAGATAAATTTATCCAGCATTTCTGTGACGGTATTGCCAGGAGATAAAATTTCCATGACTACCTGTGGGGCAATATGGTCTTCGTTCCACTGCTCATAGCTGCTGCGATGCCCTTTGGGGCGGCCGAAAGCCACCATAATATCAAGAGCTACCCGGATGTGAGGCTTGCCTTCTTCGGGATACCAATACAGGTCTCCAGCCACAAACACATCGGTACGGGAAGCAAACAATGAATCCAGCCCTCCCTGGATGGTGGTAATTTTTTGGAAATGGGTCGTATTTTCAGCCATAGGTTCTCCGTCTGATTCAGGATAAATAATTTCGCCCGTAATCTCGTCTATAAATTCAGGGGGAATTTGATTTATTTTTGTATCCATAAGCTTGAATATTACTAATTTTGTAAATTTACGCAAATAAAGTCTTTTTTCCTTCTTTTCTTAGTGTGAAATTTTCTCTCTCATTAGCCAGAAAGATTCGTGTGGCTCGATGCCACGACCCATTACAGAAAGTTCTTTTTTGATATTTTTGACAAAATACATATCCACTTCGCCCATATTTTTGATGGGGCGTCTGCCACGAAATTCGCAATCAAAAAAGTCTTTGACCAGGCGGTAGGTCTCACCGGAGATGTTGACTTTGCCGGGTTCGCCTTCGCTTTCCATACGGGCGGCTACGTTGACGGTCTTGCCCCAAATGTCGTAGGCAAACTTGGTATGGCCGATCACTCCGGCTACCACACTTCCGGTATGTATCCCGAGGCGGCACGTAAAACAAGCTTCACCTTTTGCCTCTTTGGCCAGGCGGTAGTCTTCTATACTTTGCTGGATTTCCCAACCAGCCAGCACGGCATCTAGGGCGTTTGTTTTGTTAGGAATGGGGATACCTCCTGCACCCATAAAGGCATCGCCGATGGTTTTGATTTTCTCGATATGGTGTTTTCGGGCGATTTCCTCGATCATCAGAAAAACCTCAGCCAGTTTTTGGATCATTTCCAGAGGAGACATTTCCTGGGTGATGCTCGAGAAACCTTTAAAATCTGTAAATAACACCGATACCTGTTCATAGGATTGGGGTATGACCTCCTGATGGGTTTTGAGTTCTTCGGCTACGTCTTTGGGGAGGATATTGAGGAGGAGTTCTTCGGTTTCTTTTTGGGCTTTGCGTAGGGCTAGGGCAGACTTGACACGGGCGAGGAGTTCAAGTTCATTGTAAGGCTTCTCGATATAATCTACCACACCAAGCGAAAAGGCTTCTTTGAGTCGTTCAGCCTGGGTTTCGCCCGTGATCATAATGACCGGGATGTTGTTTAGTTGCGGATTTTCCTTAAGTTTTTGGAGGGTCTCGATGCCGTTCATTACGGGCATATTCCAGTCCAGGAGGATGATGTCGGGGATTTCTTTGGCAAGGGTGCGCAGGGCGTGTTTGCCGTGATAGGCCAAAGGAAGGATGCGATACTCTGGGTTGTCATTTTTGAGGTATTCGGCGGCGATGCCATAGTGGTATTCCTCATCGTCGATGATCAGAATGGTGGCGTTCATAGGCTCAGTTTGGATAAAAGCGTTTGATAAAGATTTTCTTCGTCCAATTTAATACATTCTTTGAAAAGTTGAACTGTAATGTGGCTCTCTTCGTGATTTTTTTCTATTGCCTGCAAAATATCGCCAAGTTCGGCATCGTACAAATCCAGACTTTGTAGCTGCACCAAATAAGGTTGCCAGTGTGCTTTGATTTCGGTACTCAGGGCAAGGTTTTGTACGGAACTTTCCAGGTCAAAACCTGCATCTTGGGGCGATGGATTTTGTGTATGCCTTTGCACTGAAGGCAGGGCAAAAGCAAAAGTTGATCCCCGATCTTCGCCTTCGGAGTGAATATCGAGGTGGGATTTGTGCAAGCGCAGGATCGTAGTACAAAAGCGCAAGCCAATGCCAAAGGATTTTTCGGTAATGTTAAAAATTAACTGATTTAATTATATTTGCATTCCGAAAACTATACTAAAAATGATAACAACTATTCATACTTGTTCAAAATGTGGGAGTACCAATCTTGTACTCAATGGCAAAAATAAAAGTGGCACC
>JANRIC010000182.1:0-21383 GCA_033765345.1 Microscillaceae bacterium | reverse complement strand
CGACATCATCGCCCTGGTGCCTGATGGTACAAATAAAGACATTCAAACGTTCAAAACGGGAATACCTGGTCTCACAGGTTTTAACAACCCGCTTGACCTGATTGAAGATACCAGAAACGGTAATTTATATGTCTCCGAATTTGGAGCAAATCAAATTACTTTGCTGAAACCTATTCAGGGGGTCGTTTCGGAAAGTACCATCAAAACAAATCCTGCTAAGATTTACACAGACGATGACGTAAATGCAGTTGTTGGAAAAACGCATACTATCCGCGTAACCAATATCGGCTCTGAACCCTTAAATGGACTAAATGCCGTATTAAATGGAGCCAATGCTGATCAGTTTATTTTAGACTTGACCGGATTTGCAACAACAACCCTAAATCCAGGACAAAGCACCACTTTTAAAGTAAGCTTTAATGCCTCGGCAGAAGGCCCTCAAAGAGCCAATATCATTGTATCTGATCAAAACAATCAGAATGTAAATCAGATATCTTTGAACGGACTGGGTGAAGCCGCTGGAAAAGAACCGTCCCTACAATGGATTGTAGATACCTTCGTAGGAAGCGAACTGATCAACGTAGGAGATGATGACCCTTCTACCGATAATATGAATAGTATCAATCCGACTGCTCCCTTGCTGGGTGATGAAATCACAGCCTCTCTATTTAGAAAAGTAGAAAGTGATCAACCTGTAAGCGTGCAGGTGATCGGAGTTTATTCACCAAATTATCAAAATCCTATTACTGAGTTAGGCTGGTATGAGTCTAATAATAGTGGAGTACGCAAGCCTGTATTGAGTGTGGATAACTCCCATGATCGTACCATTGATGTAAAAATTACCGGGAATGATCATTTTGACCCCGATGACCGTGTATTTGGTTTTTATACCCGTTGGCCAGTATTTAATAATCGCCTAATTTACACTCAAGATCAATTAAATACCTTTGACCCTAACACCAATCACCATACTCGGGTGTATGCCGTTCCTGGGCAACCAAATACATACATCATTGCTTATGAAGAGTATGTAGGTGCTTATGACTATCAAGATATTGTATTTATAGTTCGCAACGTAAAGCCAGTTATTGGAGGCGTAATTTCCCTGGAAAATATGACTAAGATACCTGGAACCAAAATCGGCTTCCCAGATGACGACTATTATGCCTTTTCAAGAGTGGGAGCCCCCAGTGTAGGGATGAAATTCCACGATGAAAACACAGTGCGTATTCATAATCAAGGACTTGCTCCTCTTACTATTAATAACATTACGATTTCAAATCTTAGCCTTTTTACACTGCCGAATAATGAGGTATTCCCCATTACCATCGGAGCTAATCAATTCTATGATCTGAGGGTCAAATATATTGATAATACAGGCATCAGAGGTGTAAAAAATGCCACTTTGGAAATTACCTCCACAGCTGAGAATAAATCGCAAATCCAGGCTACCTTAGGTGGAGGATTTACAGCAGCACCGGAGGGTGGCAATGAGCTCGGTCCTCAAATGACCATAGACATCTTCGGCTTTGAAACAGATACACGAACCTCCACCATCCAAGGTTTGCCCAATTCAGCTTACCCGCTTCCTACAGAGGTGGCCTCAGGCATACATGGCGACATTATTGTATCTGAATATTTTGTACAAGCTAACCCAGCCGAACCTGTGGTTCACTTCAGGCTTGGCGATTATGGAGGTAGGTCTCCCTATACTTCCCAACTCATCAATGCCAATTGGAATGTAGTAAGTGGTGTTAGTTTTTCGCAGTCTGTTGATTGGTATAATACAATCCTATCACGCTCAGGAAATAGCCCCACTACGCCTATCGCCGGAGTTGCGGCACCTACTATCAATGAACCTTTCCGCATACAACTTGCCGACTATACTACATCAGGAAGCAACGGATTAAATCCAGCTACCGGATTTCCACGCGACCTGGGTGTGAGGGTGTATCCTCTAAAAGATCGAAATGGTAAAGTTAAACCTTATCAATACATTGTCATTCAAGACTTTATAGAGGGAGGATGCTTAGGTACTGACGGAGAAGCTTCCTGCGATTGGGACGATATCATAGACGTTATCGTAAACGTCAAACCGGCCATCAGCCCAGCAGCAGTACCTATTGTTAATTTCTCGGTTGATCCCGGAAATTCTTTCAATTACAATATGGCTCAACATTTTAACCCCGGTTACTCAGGGAATGAATTTACCTATCATGTGACACTGACCAACGCAGATATATTGCCTACTTGGTTCAACTTTAACCCTGCCACAGGAGAAATAAGTGGTAATGCACCCAATACACCCAATGTGATCGTAGAGTTGAAGGTCATAGGCACTGATCTGAATGGAATTCAAGTAGAAAGCTTATTGAGGCTTAAAGTCGGCATAATTGAAACAGTAGGTGATTGTTTCATAGAAGTAGGTGGAGAAGTATCCATAGAAGCCGAAAACTTTACCCGTAAGACAGACGCACTTGGATTGTCCTGGACTACGCTCATCTCCAATGAAGCAAGCGCAGGATTGGCTATGAAAGTAGATAACCTATCTGAGGCCAATACGCTCTCTGCAACGACCGGTCCGCAACTAGAATATGACATTAATTTTACTACGACTGGTACGTACAATATCTGGGTAAGAACAGCCGCTCAAAATGGTATCGTAACCAACAACTCTGCACACTTGGGCTTGAATGGGAATTGTTTGACTTGCTCCAATGGAACAGGAGTCGGTGTAAATACGGCTACTTTTGACTGGACTAACGACATAGACGGAGGCGGTACTCAAAACATCACCTTGCAAATCAATACCCCAGGTAAATACACCTTTAATATATGGATGAGAGAAGACGGTGTAAGGGTAGATAAAATTATCCTGACCAAACAAAACGGTACACCCAATGCCTTTGGTTCAAATGAGAGTGCAAAAGGGGATTGTAACACGGTTTCTAATCCTCCACCGTCGGGAGCTTGTTTCACAGAAGCCAATGGCGAAGTATCCATTGAAGCTGAAAACTTCAGCCGTAAATCTGATGCATTGGGTTATTCCTGGTTAAACCTCGCATCCAATGATGCCAGTGGCGGTTTGGCTATGAAAACAGATAACCTCAATGAAACCAATACGCTTTTGACTACCACCGGCCCTCAATTGGAGTATGATATTAACTTCACCACTACCGGTACTTACAATGTATGGGTAAGAACAGCCGCTCAGGATGGCATCACAACCAACAACTCTGCTCATCTGGGCTTAAACGGTACTTGTTTCACTTGCGCTAATGGCACCGGAGTAGGTGTAAACACATCAGCTTTCGGCTGGACAAATGACATCGACGCTGGTTCTCAAGACCTTACCATCCAGATCAATACCCCAGGTAAATACACCTTTAACGTTTGGATGAGAGAAGACGGTGTAAGGGTAGATAAAATTATCCTGACCAAACAGACTTCTACACCAAGCGGTTTTGGAGCAACTCAAAGTACCAAAGGGGATTGTGGTAATAATACGTCACCGTTGGTTGTACTAAGTCACTGGAAAATGGATAATAATGCACAGGATTTTATAGGCAGTAATCACGGAATGACCCAAAACGGAGCGACATTCACTACCACTGCCAAAGTAGGTACACACGCACTTAACCTCGACGGGGTTGGTAATTTTGTACAGGTACCCAATAGTGCTTCGCTTAATGTCAATGCAAACTTCTCTTTCTCGCTGTGGATTAACCCACAAGCCAATAGCGGACGAAGAGGAATCATCACCAAGCTGACCAATATCAGTCATAAACAATATGCCCTGAGTATGGATAATGGCATCCTTAAAGTAGATTATGAAAAAGATGCCAATGATTTTACAGCTACCGGAACTGCCATTCCCCTCAATCAATGGTCATTGATTGTATTTACTGTGGATGCCTTCGGAAAAATAGATGTTTATGTCAATGGTGCTTCGGTAATCAGTACTACAGCTCCTGCGCTGACCAATCTGAGCGATCAACCACTGGAATTCGGTCGTTGGGGGGGTAGTTATAATGATAGTTATTTCGGTGGAAGTATGGATGACATCAAATTCTACAACAGAGCTTTGACCGCTGCCGAAGTAGCCTCACTGAATGCTGCCGGCCGCCCTTCAGTAAAAGTAGCTGGTATAGAAAGCCAAGCAAGTCAGGAAGAACTTCAGATCAATCTGTATCCAAACCCGGTAAACCGTGATGGCAAGATGAATATACAGCTCACTGCTCCTCAAGGCGAAAATGTGGGCATTAAAATCTTCAATGCTCAGGGAATGGCTGTACTGAATGGTTTTGAGGTAAATATGGGTCGTGAAACCAAAGAAATCTCTCTGAAAGTGAGCAATCTTAAGCCCGGCATATACTTCGTCGTGGCGAATCAAGCAGGTAAGACACTTTACAAGAGATTTATAGTTACTCAGGAATAAACATCTTGATACTGAAAAAAAATCATAAAAAAATCGCAACTCTTCCAAGAGTTGCGATTTTTTTTATTATTATCTATGATAAAAGTTGAAATATTGGCAATGTATCATCTCTCTGGTTCAATCGTCTTCGATGGAACCAGAGTGAGTACAGACGAAGGGGCAACTTTGTACAACTTGAAAATGATAGCTTACAAATTAAATTTCCCCTTCATTTCTCCCCAAAAACCACTTCAAATACCACAAGATTTTCTTATTTTTGCATCCGACTCAAATTTTTATCTCATGGATAATCCGCATTTCCTTAAAATCGCTCAAGAACTCAATATCGGCGAACGCCAGGTAGCTGCCACTGCACTGTTGCTAGATGACGGTGCTACCATCCCTTTTATTGCCCGATACCGAAAGGAGGTCACTGGTACGCTCGATGAAGTCTTTATTGCACAAATCCGTGATCGCCTGCATCAACTTCGCGAACTGGACAAACGCCGTGAAACCATCCTCAACTCCATTGAGGAGCAGGGTAAACTTACTGATGAGCTTCGCACCAAAATCGAAGCCGCCGAAACCATGGCTGTCCTCGAAGACCTTTACCTGCCCTACAAACCCAAACGCCGCACCCGTGCCACCATCGCCCGCGAAAAAGGGCTCGAGCCACTCAGTGAAAAGATTTTCGCCCAAGAAAACTTCGACCTGATCGCCGAAGCCGAAAAATACCTGAGTGAAGAAAAAGGGGTGGCTTCTATTGAAGATGCCCTCGCTGGTGCTCGTGACATCATCGCCGAAACAATCAACGAAGACCAAAATGCCCGCGCTACCATGCGTAAATTGTTCGTGGAATCCGGTACTTTCAAAGCCAAAGTGATCCCCGGCAAGGAAGAAGAAGCCCAGAAATACAAGGATTATTTCGATTGGGAAGAACCGATCGAGAAAGCCCCTTCGCACCGAGTACTCGCCCTCCGAAGAGCCGAAAAGGAATTATTCATCACCCTGGATGCCAGCCCTTTGGAAGAAATCGCCATTGAAAAGCTCGAAAGACAGTTTATTACTGAAAATAATGCCACTACTGAGCAACTACAGCTCGCCGTCAAAGACGCATACAAACGCCTGCTCAAATCTTCCATGGAAACCGAAGTACGCCTGCTCTCCAAGAAAAAAGCCGACGAGGAAGCTATCCGCGTTTTTGCCGATAACCTGCGCCAATTGCTGCTTGCCGCTCCCCTGGGGCAAAAAAATGTACTGGCCATCGACCCCGGCTTTCGTACGGGCTGCAAAATAGTCTGCCTCGACAAACAAGGCAAACTCCTGCACAATGACGTAATCTATCCTGACCGCCGCAAAACCGAAGCCGCCGAAATCATCAAACACCTCTGCGAAAAATACCAAACCCAAGCCATCGCCATCGGCAACGGTACAGCCAGCCGCGAAACCGAGACTTTTATCCGCTCCATCGGGCTGCCCAAAGAAATTCTGCTAGTAATGGTCAATGAAAGCGGGGCATCGGTCTACTCTGCCTCCGAAGCCGCTCGGGAAGAATTCCCCAATGATGACATTACCGTACGAGGTGCTGTCTCGATTGGCCGCCGATTGATGGACCCCCTGGCGGAACTCGTCAAAATTGATCCCAAATCCATCGGTGTAGGGCAATACCAACACGATGTAGATCAATCCCAACTCAAAAATAGCCTCGACGATGTAGTGAGTAGTTGTGTGAATGCCGTGGGTGTAGAAGTAAACACCGCCAGTAAGCAACTCCTGACTTATGTATCCGGCCTCGGACCCCAACTCGCCAAAAATATCGTAGAATACCGCAATCAACACGGTGCCTTCAAAACCCGTGAAGAACTCAAAAAAGTGGCTCGCCTAGGTGATAAAGCCTTTGAACAAGCCGCTGGGTTCCTCCGTATCCAGGGAGCTACTAATCCCTTGGATGCCAGTGCCGTACACCCCGAAAGCTACAATATTGTAGCCCAAATGGCCAAGGATTTGCAATGTACCGTAGCCGATCTGATCACCAATGCCGACCTACGTAAAAAAATTGATCTTAAAAAATACGTCTCCGAACAGGTGGGGCTGCCAACCCTGACCGACATCATGGCTGAACTCGCCAAACCCGGTCGGGACCCCCGTCAGCAATTCGAGACCTTCGAGTTTGCCGAAGGTGTCAATACTATGGAAGACCTTCGCCCTGGTATGAAACTCAACGGAATCGTAACCAATATCACCAATTTCGGCGCATTCGTAGACATTGGCGTACACCAGGACGGACTCGTACACATCAGCGAACTCTCCAATACCTACATCACTAACCCCCACGATGTGGTCAAAGTACACCAAAAAGTACTCGTCACAGTGGTAGAGGTAGACATCAACCGCAAACGCATCGCACTTTCTATGAAAAGCGAAGCTCCCGAAACAGGCGCAGGCAAATCCATCAAAGCCAAAAAAGAAACTAAGGGCAATACCACCGCCAACTTCAATAAAAAAGACAGCAAACCTAAGAAAAAACAAGAAGAAGATACCGCCGATGACTTTCAGGCGAAATTAGCTGCCCTCAAAAATAAGTTTAAGGGTTGAGGAGAAAAATATATAGAAAAATCTTAATTCCATACTGCTTGAAGCATCCTCGCTTAAACCAATTTTATGAGCAGGAACAAGGACTAAAAACCCCGAAAGCCTGTATTCAAAGGCTTTTGGGATTTTACTATACTCAAACCGAAGTGGTTTTAATATAAAAACAAGACCCTTACAGGGGAGCTTTTAGCTCTTAAATCATGAATAATCAAGCTAATCAATCAAGAAAATCAGGCAAATCACTTTAATCTGGGTATAAAATCAAGTCAAGCTATTTTGAAAGGGACATGTTATTTTAGATTTTTACTTTGAAGACATCGCAGCCCAGGCTGGAATTTTCAAGCTTTCTCTTTAAAGTCAAATATTTATTATCCACAAAATATGTCAGACAAGGATTGTTATTTAAATTAGCATTGTAAAATACACCTGTTAGCTTTTAGCCTCATGAAAAAAAAGATCGGAATTCATCAATTATATGCTCTTGATCCCTTCCAGGCTGATGAACTGCTCTGGGGGCGCGAAAAACATTCACCTGGACGCAGGGGCTTTTTGAAAAAAAGTGCCCTTAGTGCCATGAGCCTGGCTTTGGGAGCAGAAATCGTATTTGCCAATCATATCCCTTCTGGCCTAATTCCTGCTACTTTTGCAAATTCGGATCAGGATTTCCAATTGGAAGGCAAGCACCCTGACCTGGTTGTACTCAATGACCGCCCCTGGAATGTCGAGACACCTCCCCACCTCTTAGATGATTTGATTACTAGCGGAGATAAACTTTTTGTGCGGAACAACGGTCTTCCTCCTTCTAAAACTGATTTAAACAACTGGACGCTGACCATCGAGGGGGAGTCTGCCGTGCAAAAAAAAGTATTTACCCTCGCCGAACTTAAATCCAAATTCAAACACTACACTTACCAACTTACCCTAGAGTGCGGTGGTAATGGCCGCAGTGAGTTTTACCCTCCTGCCGAAGGCAATCAATGGACTTATGGAGCAGTCGGATGCCCTCAGTGGACGGGCCTGCGCCTCAAAGACGTGCTTCAGAGTGTGGGTATCAAAAAAGACGCTGTGTATATCGGCTATTATGGAAAAGACAAACATCTCAGCGGCGGTGTGAAAGAAGTACCCATTTCCAGAGGTGTGCCCCTGGCCAAAGCCCTTGAAGACGAATCCCTGATTGCTTTTGCGATGAATGGCAAAGACATTCCGATGATGAATGGTTATCCGCTCAGGTTGATATTTGGGGGTTGGGTGGCTTCGACTTCCGGCAAGTGGCTCACTAGAATTGTGGTTCGTAATAAGGTTCATGACGGTCCTAAGATGACTGGGCAATCCTACAAAATTCCCTGTGAACCGATCGCTCCCGGCAGCAAGGTAGAAGATTCAAAAATGTGTATCATTGAGTCTATGCCAGTCAAATCCCTGATTACTTATCCGAAGTCAGGTGCGGTGATTCAATCCGGCAAAACCCTGTCTCTCCGGGGGCACGCTTGGGCTGGGGATTTATCCGTAAAAGCCATGCATTACTCGATCGATTTTGGAATGAGTTGGAAGCCTTGTACCCTACAAAGTGCAGCCAATCGTTTTGCCTGGCAGCATTTTCAGGCGCAGGTAAGTTTTCCCAAAAAAGGGTATTATGAAATCTGGGCTAGAGCCACCGATAGCAAGGATTTGATGCAGCCGATGCTTGTACCCGGCTGGAATCCACACGGTTATCTCAACAATGCCTGCCACCGAATTGCCGTAAAAGTGGTCTAATTTGTGATTCTTGCGCCTTTTTGATGGGTAGTCTTAAATCTGTTTTACTCCTATAAAAAAACGCCCGGGTTTGTGTCCGCACAAAACACCTTTTTGAATACGCAGCGTGCAGGTTTAATACCAACTTTGATGAATGTGATCTTTGCTCTAACGACTATATTTTGCTTTTTATGTCAATATTTAAAAAAGGAATATTTCTCTCCCTCATCATGGCACTGGCAATGAGTGCTTATTTTCTTTGGATCACTCCTCCAAAGGCTAATAAACCCATCAAAAAAGTATCTGTATCCAAATCCGGGCTGGAATCGCAAATTAAAGACGGGATTCACCAACCTACCGGGCTGATAGCAGACAAACATCTCAAGCTCGTAATCATCCATTGTACGGGCTGCCATTCGGCCAAACTAATCACACAAAACCAAGCCACCCGCGAAGGGTGGGAGGGGATCATCCGTTGGATGCAAGCAAACCAAAACCTCCAGGATTTAGGCGAAAACGAAGATGCCATTCTGGATTACCTTGCCAAAAACTACGCACCAAAATTTAGAGGCCGCCGCCCACCCCTTGAAAATATCGAGTGGTACGAGTTAAAAGAGTAAAAACTCGGATAAGTGCTATTTATAAGCTTGCCCGAAATCGCTCTTTTTTGATTTTGATCCCTCTTATAGAAAAAATACTCAACAAAATCAAAGCTATAAACAAACTGAATACCCCAAGATAGGTGCTTAATTTGTTGTAAGATACATTGATTAGTCGACTCGTTTCGCTCATTTCAATAATCAAAGCCGATAAAATAAAACAAGCAGTAGCAAAATACAAGGCTACGAGTGCTTTATTGAGTAAATCCAACTGAGTAATTTTCAGCTCAATAATTCTTCTGAATTTATGACAATCCTCCTGAATCAATTGGGTAAGTTCATTACTGATGGCAGTTTGCAAATTAGTAGTAGACATAATCAACAGACCTGCTCCAGGGATTACTGTCAGAGGGATATACCATATTTCCATAAATATATAGATAATTTTTTCTGCAAATTAATTACAAAAATTGCGTGTTTTTGTCAATAAAATGACTTTCTTATTCTATTTGGAGAATACTTTTTATTCTAAAACCAGCTCATACAAGAATTATCTCTATAAATAATTGGGAAGCTTTGTAGAATTCTCTATGTTTGATGCAGCTACGATACATATTTGCATGAACCTGGAAAAACTCAAAGAACTCGTCAATCAGGAAATCCAATCCCTGGTCTATGGCACTGATCCACAAGAAATTTATGAGCCCATTCGCTATATTATGGATTTGGGCGGCAAACGAATGCGCCCCATATTGGCATTGTTAGGAACCTATTTATTCGGCGAAGATTATCAAAAAAGTATGAAACCTGCCATCGGCGTAGAAGTATTTCATAATTTTACGCTGATGCACGACGATATTATGGACAATGCCCCGCTACGCCGTGGCAAACCGACCGTCCACGAAAAATGGAACCCCAATGTAGCCATCCTCTCCGGCGATGTCATGCTGGTTTATGCCTATCAGCTGATGCTTGAGGTAGATGATACTCAAGTGAAAGAAGTAATACAGGCATTTAATCAATGCGCCGCACTCGTGTGTGAAGGGCAACAATTGGATATGAATTATGAAACAGCCGCTCAGGTCAGCGAAGAGGCTTATATAGAAATGATCCGCCGTAAAACTGCTGTTTTGCTGGGTTTTGCGCTTGAGCTAGGAGGTATTATCGCAAAAACTCATGCAAAAAACCGAATATTTCTAAGAAATTTCGGCGAAAATATCGGGCTTGGTTTTCAACTCAAAGACGATCTGCTGGATGTTTACGGGGATGCCGACAAATTCGGCAAACAGGTAGGCGGAGATATTATAGCCAATAAAAAAACCTTTTTGCTGATCAAAGCCCTGGAAAACGCAAAAGATGACTCCAAAGAAAAGCTTAATTATTGGCTTTCTTTGCAGGAATTTGATAAATTTGAAAAAGTAAAAGCCGTTACAGAGATTTATAATCAACTTGGAATCAAAGCCTTGACAGAGGAAAAAATGAACTTATATTTCCAAAAAGGTTTTGAGCAATTAGAAGCTGTTCAAGCTGATGAAGCCCGCAAGGAAATCCTGAGAAATTTTACCGAACAAATTATTCACCGTGAAAAATAAAGTCTATGATATTGGAGGATGTAATGAACTTATCTCAAATATTTGTTTTCATCGAGTTTACTACCGCAAATGTCAATGTGACCGGAATACTCATCTTTATTACCGTCATCTTGAGTATTTATGCCGAAGAAAATCCTGGATTTAAAAAAAAATGGATTTTTAACCCCTACTCTATTCACAAATACAACGAATATCAGCGTTTTTTGACCTCCGGTTTTATCCACAATGGTTACCTTCATTTGGGAGTCAATATGTATGTTTTTTATTCTTTTGGCAGTTTGCTAGAACGAGAGGTTTTTCAATCTCCGGAGGTTCTAGGCGCAAGCGGTCAATGGGTGTATCCTATTTTTTATTTATTGGCAATTATCGCTGCGGGCATACCTAGCTATTTCAAACACCGGCACAAGATTTACTACAACGCTTTAGGAGCCTCCGGCGGAGTTTCTGCCGTTGTATTCGCTTTTGTACTGTTTTTTCCTATGAATGGAATCGGCATTATCTTCCTACCAGATCAATTTGCCCTACCAGGTTTTATATTTGCCATCTTGTATCTTTTTTATACCGCATATATGGCTCGCCAGCAAGACAAGGGCTATCAGGACAATATCGGGCACGATGCACACCTTTATGGAGCTTTATTCGGTATACTATTTTCTATCCTGATTTATCCCCAGGTCATATTTCTATTTATTAGAGAAATTATGAGTTGGAAGGGATTTTTTTGACATCTATGAATCTTCAACTTGACTATCTCTCAAATAATAAGCCCGAAGTTTGAGACAGCTAGGGTTTTCGTATTTTGCCTTCGGAAGAAATGCAAGTGGCTTGAGCGTGTACATGCTTATCACGTATCTTTTTTAGCCCTCACTTAGCCCAAAACTGCTGAATCCGTTAAAAAACACTTTGCTCTTTAAAATTCCCCAAAAATCCCTTAAATTGTCCTCTTATTCACGCATCAAGAAGTAATACTGATCTATGATACAAATCAAAACCATCGAGGATATACTAAAAATAGAGGAAAACCCCCTAGAACAGCACAATCTCCCTCGGAATACATACGAAATGCTACAGCGAGGTGCAGGCATCAATCCAGATAAAACTGCCCTGAGATTTTTTTTACAAGGAACAAATTACAGCAAAAGTGCCGATTTTAGTTTTCGAGATCTGATTCACCGGATCAACCAAACTGCCAATATGTTTCAAGGGCTGGGCTTGGGTACGAAAGAAGTGGTTGCTTTTGTATTGCCCAATTTGCCCGAAACTCACTTTACCATCTGGGGAGGGGAAGCCGCCGGGATTGTTTGTGCCGTCAATCCTATGCTTGAGCCACAACAAATCGCCGACATTCTTAAGGCTGCCGAAGCCAAAATCTTGGTTACGCTGGCACCTTTCCCTAAAACCGACCTCTGGGACAAAGTAGAAAGTATTATTCAGCTCGTCCCCAGCCTCAAAACCGTACTGACCGTAGATTTGGGTATTTATCTGGGAAGCCTGAAAAGAACCATCGTCAAACTTATCAACAAAAAACCCCGCAGCGAATCGAAAGTACACATCCTGGATTTTCACAAAACGATGTCCAAATATCCCGCTGACCGCCTTAGCTTTGAAAGAGACATTCAGCCGGATGATATTGCTTCTTATTTTCATACCGGAGGCACTACCGGTACACCCAAAATTGCTCGTCATTCGCATTTTAATGAAGTATTTGATGCCTGGTCGGCAGGGCAAAATATTGGCAATAGCCCTGATCGGGTTCTCTTTTGCGGTTTGCCGCTTTTTCACGTAAACGGGGTCATCGTCACTGGGTTGATTCCCTGGAGTGCCGGGGCTACCGTGGTCTTGGGTACTCCTCAAGGCTATCGAGGCGAGGGAGTATTTGCCAACTTCTGGAAAATAGTGTCCCATTACAAAGTCAACTTCTTTAGCGGGGTGCCTACAGTCTATCAAATGCTGCTCAATATACCGATCGGTAAGGAAGACATCAGTTCTCTGGATTTTGCGATCTGTGGTGCGGCTCCTATGCCTGTAGAATTATTTAAAACTTTTCAGGAAAAAACCGGAGTGAAGATTCTTGAAGGTTACGGGCTTACCGAAGGGGCTTGTGCCAGCTCTGCCAATCCGGCTTATGGCGAAAAAAAAATCGGCTCTATCGGAATGCGCATCCCTTATCAGGAGATGAAAACCCTCCTGCTGGATGATGAGGGAAAGTACCTGCGGGATTGTGAAACGGACGAAATAGGCATCGTCGCTATCCGAGGCGCAAATGTATTCAAGGGCTATAAAGAGGAAGTACACAATAAACACGTATTTATTGATACCCACGACGGCAAAGGACCTTGGCTCAATACCGGAGACCTAGGGCGCATGGATAAAGATGCCTACTTCTGGCTTACAGGGCGCAAAAAAGAACTCATCATCCGAGGTGGGCACAATATCGACCCCAAAATGATCGAGGAACCCATGCACCTGCATCCTGACGTGGCTTTAGCTGCCGCCGTTGGCCGCCCTGACCCCCGAGTCGGCGAAGTACCCGTAGTATACATACAAGCCAAACCTGGGTCTAGCCCCCACGAAGACGAACTTCTGCAATTTGCCAAAGACAATATCGGCGAACGCGCTGCCCAGCCCAAAGCCGTCCGAATCATCGATCAAATGCCCGTGACAGCCGTAGGTAAAATCTTTAAGCCGCAGTTGGTCTGGAAGGAAATTGAAGAAGTGTATACCATCGAGCTGGACGATCTACAGGGAATTATCCATAAAAAAATTACCGTAGGCCCTGATAAAATCAAAGGTATGGTAGCTCAAATACATCTGGAAATTCAAAAAGATGCAGAAGAATTTCTCAAAAAAGCCATTCAGGAGAAATTGGGAGCATATTCCATTGCCTATGAACTGACCTTTCAAGCATAAATTAGGCGAATATTGGCTAAAATCATGACTGATGCTTATCTTGCGACTCTAAGCTGTGTCAGGTTTCAAATCCAAATAACGGAAAAATTTCTATGGACAATCAGCTACAGACTAAAAAAATTAAGCCATGATTTTGTACAATATCACATTTAATATAGAAGACGACATTATAAAGGATTTCTTGGTTTGGCTCAAAGGCAAACACATTCCAGACTTCCTCCAAACCGGGCTTTTTATGGAGCATAAGTTATTCAAATTGATCAGCAATCACGGAGATACACCCGGTACTAGCACGTATGCCCTGCAATTTTATCTAAAAGACCTAAAGACATTTCTGGAATATTCCGATTATCAAGCACCCAGGCTGCAAAATGATCTTCAAGATAAATTCGGCGGTAAAGTGATTGCTTTTCGTACTTTGTTGGAAAAAATCAACTGATTATTCAGTCCAAAAGATACAGTTTTTGTCATCAGAAATCAATTTCTGAATTGATCACAACTCTTGTAATATGAAATCATTAATATAAACCCGATGAATAAACTTTTTTTACTCGATGCCATGGCGCTGATTTATCGGGCGCACTTTGCCTTTAGCAAAACCCCCCGGATCAACTCCAAAGAAATGAATACTGGGGCAGTGCTGGGTTTTACCAATACCTTGCTGGATTTGATCAAAAGAGAAAATCCTACCCATATCGGTGTGGCTTTTGACACCGCAGAACCCACCTTTCGCCATATAGAATTCAAGGAATATAAAGCCCATCGTGATGAACAGCCCGAAGACATCTCGATTGCCATCCCTTATGTCTATAAAATGGTAGAAGCTTTTAACATCCCTATCCTTGTCAGACCAGGCTATGAAGCCGACGATATCATCGGAACTATCGCCAAAAAGGCCGCCCAAACAGGTGAATTTAAAGTCTATATGATGACACCCGATAAGGATTATGCCCAATTGGTCGAGGAAAATATATTGCTCTACAAACCTGCTTTCCTGGGCAATGATGTGGACATCTGGGGAATCAAAGAGGTTTTGGGAAAATTTGACATCCAAAGGGTAGACCAGGTCATTGATTTATTAGGATTACAGGGAGATGCCGTAGACAATATCCCCGGAATCCCTGGAATCGGCGCCAAAACCGCTGCCAAGCTCCTCAAAGAATTTGATACAGTAGAAGGTCTCATTGCCAATGCCGACAAACTCAAAGGCAAACAAAAAGAAAAAGTCATAGAATTTGCCGAGCAAGGTATTTTATCCAAACGCTTGGCAACCATTGACATCAACGTACCCGTCGAGTTCCAACCTGAAGAACTCAAAATGGTGCCAATGAATGAAGAAAAAGTCAAGGCTCTTTTTGATGAACTTGAATTCCGCACTCTCAAAAGCCGCCTTTTCAAAGAAGGCACCACAGAGCCTAAACCTGCCGCCAAAAAAAGCAAAAAAGTAGACCCCAATCAACAAAGTCTTTTCGGTGCACCTGCCGAAGCAGCAGTTGAAGAAGAAATTCCCCAAAGTATTCCTGAAAAGCCCATGTCTTCTATACAGGATACCGTACACCATTATTATTTGATAGATACCCCTGAGCTACGCCGAAGACTGGTCAAACATCTAGAGAATCAGGATGAATTTTGCTTTGATACTGAAACTACGGGCATTGATGCCCTGGATGCTGCCCTAGTTGGCATTGCCTTTTCTACCTATCCGAGCGAAGCGTATTATGTACCCGTTCCGGCGCATGACCCAGCAGATATAAGCGATGAAGTCATGGCAATGCTCCAAGATTTTCGCCCAGTATTTGAAAATCCGCATATCCGTAAAATCGGTCAAAACATCAAATATGACCTGAGTGTACTCAAAAAGTACCACATTCAAATTGAAGGAAAACTTTTTGATACGATGCTGGCACATTACCTCATTGCGCCCGATACCCGCCACAATATGGACGTACTTGCCGAGAATTATTTGAACTATGCCACCGTACACATCGAGGAACTGATTGGTAAAAAAGGACTAAACCAGGGAAATATGCGGGATGTAGCCATTGATCTGATTCGAGAATATGCCGGAGAAGATGCCGATATTACCCTACAGCTCAAATACGTATTGGAAAATCACCTCCGCAACCCGCTGCTCAGTCCGCAGGAAGCTCTTAGCCACCTAATCAAGGATACCCACAGCCCCCTTGAGAAGGTCTTTTATGAATTGGAAACGCCTCTGATTCCCGTCTTGGCAGAAATGGAAATGACTGGTGTAAGAATTGAGCCCAACAACCTCTCCCAAATCTCCAAGGAACTCACAGAAGACATTATTCAGCTACAAAAATCTATTTTCAAACACGCCGAAGAAGAATTTAACATTGATTCACCCAGGCAACTTGGCCTTATCTTATTTGAAAAGCTGAAACTGGAAGACAAACCCAAAAAAACCAAAACAGGACAGTATGCTACTGGCGAAGAAATACTGATACGTTTGGCCGATAAGCACCGTATTGTTTCTGATATACTGGACTATCGGGAGTTGGTAAAACTCAAAAATACCTATGTGGATGCCCTTCCCGGTCTGATTAATCCACGAACCGGAAGGGTACACACTTCTTTTAATCAGGCTGTGGCAGCTACGGGTCGCTTGAGTTCCGTGAATCCGAATTTGCAAAATATCCCCATTCGTACTGAAAGAGGGCGTAGCATTCGCAAAGCTTTTGTGGCAGGTAATCCTGATTCGGTCATTTTATCAGCAGATTATTCGCAGATTGAGCTGCGGATTATGGCAGCTTTTAGCGGCGACGAGACCATGATCGAAGCCTTCAAAAACGGAAGAGACATCCATGCCACCACGGCTGCTAAAATTTACAAAGTACCACTTGATCAGGTAGACTCCCAAATGCGTAGCAAAGCCAAAACCGCCAATTTTGGAATAATTTATGGCATTTCAGCACACGGACTTTCTCAAAGGCTGAACATCCCCCGCACCGAAGCCGCAGAAATTATCCAGGCTTATTTTGAAGAATTTCCCGCCATCAAAAAGTATATGGATCGAGTAGTAAATGAAGCCCGTGAGCGGGAATTTGTAGAAACAATCTTCGGCCGCCGACGCTACCTACGCAATATCAATGCACGCAATATGGTAGAGCGGGGTATCGCCGAACGCAACGCCATCAATGCGCCTATCCAGGGAAGTGCTGCTGATATGATCAAACTGGCTATGATTAACATTCACAATTTTATCCAAAAAGAAAAACTTCGTAGCCGTATGATCCTTCAGGTACACGACGAACTCGTATTTGAAGTGCTCAAGGACGAACTCGACACCCTTAAGCCTGCCGTAGAAGATTTGATGAAAAATGCCTTACCTCTGGTGGTACCAATGGAGATCGGAATAGGTGTAGGGGAGAATTGGCTGGAGGCGCATTAGAGGGGGATAGTAAAAATCCAAAAGCCTGTTGGTAGCAGACTTTTGGGTTGATTCTTTGCTTCACAGCAGCTTACGGACTTAGGTGTTCGCCTGGATTTCCAGGAGCATATCACTTTATTGGAAAGTTTAAGATAGTATCTAAACTAAAACTGACGAAGGTCTATTTTTTCAGGTGAAGCTCTTGCACCCCTGCAACAGCCTTGAGCAATGACGAAAGGCATCTCCTGCACCGTGCAGCAAATTAAAGCAAAAAGCGAAATACTCACCCAAAAACCGGATCAGGAAGTCAGGTGCATTCCCTAAAAAATCTTGTACCAAAAATTATCCGATTTTGTGTGTTTTAAAGCTAAATTTGAAAATCAAAAAGACCGTTTAATTATGAAAAACTGCCTATCCATCATTTTCAGCACCGTATTTTTTTTCGGTCTAAGCTCCTGTACGCAAACAGCCAAAACGCAAAATGCCTTGCCTCCGCCGCTACCTGACTCTCTTCTGAGGCGTGAAAAAGAATACACATCCCTGGAGGATGCCCTGGCTGCCCCTGAAAAAGTATATATGCTTGATCTCAAAGGGCAAGGACTCCGGGAACTGCCCGAGTCTATCGGAAGGCTTAAGTATTTACAGCATCTTACCCTGAGTGAAAATCATTTGAAAAGGCTGCCTGATAGTCTGGTTATGCTTAAAAATCTGCAGTTACTTTTGCTCAGAGATAATAAGGGTTTGGATGCACACTCTACTTTTAATATTCTGACACAACTTCCCAATTTGCAGTATCTAACACTTAGTAATTTAAATCTAAGCGATATCCCCAGACAAATAAAAGGACTGGATAGTCTAGAGGTGTTTATTTTAAGTGCAAATCCAAAAATTAAGATCAAAGACGTAGTTTCTTTTTTAGGCGATAAGCAAAAACTTGCCTTACTTTATTTGGATAAAAACAATCTGGAATCCTTGCCCAATGATATGGATAAATTAAAGCAGGTAAACGGACTTTATTTGAATGGGAATAAATTTAAAAGCTTTCCCAAAGTCATTCTTGGAATGAAGCAATTGTCTGCACTGGATTTAAGAAATAATCCCATTCAAAAATTGCCCAAATCCATCAAAAACTTAGTAAAACTTGAGGTTTTATATCTGCACGGTACACAAATCCCCGATTCCGAACTCGCTAAAATCCGTGAATGGCTTCCCAATACGGAGATTGTCCTCGACTACTAAGTCTTTTACCTTTTAGGACTGAAGTTTTTATATTTTCCCGGACTGATTTCAAATTGATAATAATTCAACTTGGTGCCGTTTTTAAGCTCAATCTGTTTCCATTCACCTACGTATGGTAGCCCAATGTCCTGCTTCTTACAATATGCAAAAAATTTATCCGCATCTATACCCATCTGGGCTGTAAATTCATTTATACTCAAACCGAAGTGGTTTTCCGAAATTTTAGCTATTAAATCATGAATAATCAAGTTAATCAATCAAGAAAATCAGGCAAATCACTTTAATTTGGGTATAATTGTCTGCCCGAAGAAACGCATACAAAGGTAGGCAAAGAAACAGGACTGACCAATCACGTAGAAAGACTCAACAATACTATTAGACAAAGGTTTAGCAGATTTGTACGCAAAACTTTATCTTTTTCTAAAAAAGAGTATATGTTAAATTTACATTTCAAACTTTGGGCGTATCAATATAATCTTAATGTTATCAGTTAAAAACTAACACTATCCAAAATTTAAAACCTTAGCCTTCCCGAATGTTAAAAAATCGGCTCTTTATGATTTTACTTGAAGATAAATTTATCCAAACGACGAGGTCGCTTTAAGCGACCTCGTCGTTGCCTTTGAAAAAGGGCTTTACTCACAAGCTGAAGCTTTGTACCTGGAAGCCAAAAATATCATCGCTCAAAATCCAGGCAAGCATCATCCTGAATATGCCTCTCATTTAAATAGTTTGGCTGTATTGTATCAAAAGCAAAGCGAATATACCAAGGCCGAACCCTTGTATCTGGAAGCCAGAGATATTAAAGCCAAAGCTTTAGGTAAAAAACACCCTGGCTACGCCCTTTCATTAAACAATCTGGCTGGGTTGTATGAAGATCAGGGAGAATATACCAAGGCCGAACCCCCTTTTTTTAGAAGCTAAAAATATCAAGGAGGAGGTTTTAGGCAAAAAACATCCTGATTATGCCAATGCTTGTAACAATCTGGCATTTTGTTACCAAGATCAAGGTTTATATGAGAAAGCAGAGGCTTTATTTATAGAAGCCATAGATATACGTGCCGAAGTCTTAGGCAAGAATCACACTGATTATGCACTCTCATGCAATAATCTGACAGGATTATACGAAAGACAAGATAAATATGCCCAAGCACAACCATTGTACTTTGAAGCTTCCCAAATTCTCATCGAGAATGGTAAAAGTGACATTGCCCGTCTTTCTGAAATAGGAAAAGAGAAATATTCCAAAACATTGAGAAATAAATTTGAAATCTATAATTCTTTCGTCCTCAAAGCTTATCGACAAATTCCCGTACTTAGTGCCTGGATTTATGACAATAGTCTTGCCTTCAAATCTCAACCCTTGGCGAAAGACACAGACAAAACTTGCTACACCTGGACGGATATACGCCAAAAACTCCAGCCTGGCGAAGCCGCCATTGAGATCATCCGTACTGAATATTATGATAAAGAGTGGACGGACTCCGTACTCTATATCGCCTTGATTGTAAAACCCGATACCAAAGACCAACCCGAAATCGTCATCCTGCCCAATGGTAATGAGCTGGAAGGTAGATATCTGGCCTATTACCGCAATCATATCAAGTTGTCCGACCAATTGAGTTTCGAGCAATACTGGCAACCCATCGCCGAAAAGCTCTCAGGAATCCACAAGGTCTATCTCTCTGCCGACGGAGTCTACCACCAGATCAACCTCAATACCCTGCAAAACCCCGCCACGAACAAATACCTGATTGAAGAACTGGAAATCCACCAGGTGGGCAGCACCAAAGACCTGGTAAAAGTCAAAAAGCCCTCCACCATCCCCCAAGGCGAGAGCTTAGTGATGGGTCGCCCCAAATATGATCTGGATGCTCAAACACATCAACAAATTGCCCAAAACCCCTCGGCAACCCGTGGAGGTGGGGAAGAAGATTTTTCTACAACAGTTGAAGAATTGGCCAATGTTTATTTCAGGGATCTCGTAGGTACTGAAATCGAGACCCAAGAGATATTTAACCTATTCAAATCCAAAAACCAAAAAGCCGCCCTCTACCTGGGTGCAAATGCCCTCGAGGAAGTCATCAAACAAGCCCAAAGCCCCAAAGTGCTGCATATCGCTACCCACGGCTTTTTCTTTGCCAATAACCAAAAGAAACCCGATGAAAAAGCTCCCCAGTTCAGCCGAGAAGCCGAAGACCTGGACTTTGATGTGGCCGGTTTACAAGGATTCAAAACCACCAATATCCAGGAACTCAAAAGCAATCCCATGATGCGCTCCGGCATCGTACTCACCGGAGTCAGTACCTACGCCAAGAGCAAAGACAAAGAAAAATACGACACCGAAGACGGCTTCCTGAGTGCCTACGAAGCCCAAAACCTCAATCTGGATAATACCGACCTCGTAGTCCTCTCCGCCTGCCAGACCGGGCAAGGCGACGTGCAATACGGCGAAGGCGTCTACGGCTTACAGCGAGGATTTCAGCAGGCAGGTGCAAAGGCCATCCTGATGTCGCTCTGGAGTGTAGACGACAAAGCCACCCAGGAGTTGATGACGGAGTTCTACACCCAGTGGCTTTCCGGCAAGACCAAAAGAGAGGCTTTCAAACTCGCTCAGGAAAAGCTCAAAGCCGAATACAAATATCCTTTTTATTGGGGGGCTTTTGTGATGGTAGGGGAGTAAGTCTGGTGTGGGGAGAAAGGTATGATGCTAAAATCAAGCCTGTCATTCCGACGCAAGGAGGAATCTTTACGTCTGAATGAAGAAGCGTTAAGATTCCTCGCTATCGCTCGGAATGACAGGGAGAAAATGTTGTCATTCCGACGGCAGGAGGAATCTGAATGCTCGGATGCACAGAGGCTCAGATTCCTCGCTATCGCTCGGAATGACAGGGAGAAAATGTTGTCAT
>JANRIC010000180.1:0-85979 GCA_033765345.1 Microscillaceae bacterium | reverse complement strand
ACTAAAAAATAAGACGTTTTCCTTAGAATAATTCTAAGGAAGCCAATTACAGTAGATTGCATCTACTCTGCGCTAGCAGAAGGCCGTAGGCTGCTCAAGAAGAAAAAAATAAACCCGAAAGACTGCATCCAGAGGCTTTCGGGTTTTTATGTAAAAATCTGGCTATTTCGCAAAGAATATTTTATCTTAGGCTTTCGTAGTGAGAATGCCCTACGATCTAGCAACTGTGGTCAATGGTCTACCGACTTTTATCACGACAACATCTTTACAGCTTTGCGAATCCCTTCTACCAGGGCATCTATTTCTTCACGGGTATTGTACATCGCAAAAGAGGCGCGGGTAGTGCCCGAAATACCAAAACGAGTCATAAGGGGTTGGGTACAATGGTGACCAGTACGCACGGCAATGCCGCTCAAATCCAACAAAGTACCCAGATCACCGTGATGTATGCCTTCAATCACAAAAGAAACCAAACTAACCTTTTCAGGAGCTGTACCGATGATGCGTAGTCCGGGAATTTCCAGTAATCTTTCCGTGGCATAAACAAGCAGCATTTTTTCGTGGGTGGTGATTTCAGCCTTGCCGATCTGTGCTACGTAATCCAGCGCATTTTTGAAGGCAATAGCATCGGCGATATTAGGCGTACCTGCCTCGAATTTGTGGGGGATTTCATTAAAAGTAGTACGCTCAAAGCTTACGTCTTTGATCATTTCGCCACCACCGTGGTAGGGAGGCATTGCTTCCAGGTGCTCTTTTTTGCCGTATAAGGCTCCGATTCCGGTAGGCGCATAGACTTTATGCCCCGAAAAAGCATAAAAATCACAGTTCAAAGCCTGTACATCCACATCCAGGTGGACACTGGCCTGCGCCCCATCAATCATGACTACGGCACCAAATTCGTGCGCTAGATCAATTATCTCTTTGACAGGATTGATCGTGCCCAAGGAGTTGGATGCGTGTACTATGGATACGATTTTGGTTTTGGGAGAAAGGAGTTTGCAATATTCCTCTAAAATCAGTTCCCCAGAGTCGGTAATGGGAATGACTTTGATGAGGGCTCCCTTTTCCTCAACGATGAGCTGCCAGGGCACAATATTAGAATGGTGCTCCATCGTAGAAAGGATGACCTCATCCCCAACCTGAAGATTTTTACGCCCCCAAGTAGAAGCCACAAGGTTTACACCCTCGGTCACACCACGTGTAAAAATGATTTCTTCCACCCATCGGGCGTTCAAAAAAGCCCGAATGGCTTCACGGGTTTGCTCATAATCTCCGGTAGATTTGGCAGCCAAGTAATGAGCACCCCGGTGGATATTGGCGTTATTTTTTAGGTAATATGTATCGAGTGCCTCAATGACGGCTTTGGGCTTCTGAGAGGTAGCCGCATTATCCAGATAAATCAAAGGTTTGCCGTTGACTTCTTGGTGAAGTATCGGGAAGTCTTCACGGATTTTATATACATCAAATTGGGTGGAGATTTCTTGTGTTTGCATATTTTTATCGGGTATTTCCTTTTCGGGTCTTTATTACATTGTACTTATCCAACAAAGATACACAGCATTAGGTTTTATTTAAAACAATTCTAAATAAAAAACAAATTCTTCTGCCATTTCGGGATATAGTTAAGCTTAAGATTTGCATCTGCGCAGTTTTTTATGGCACAAGTCTTAGGTATTGAGAGGTAAGGATATGCAAAGATTTATTCAAAGTATTTTAAAAATTTATTACTTTCTTCTAAAAAACGTCTCAGTTTGTCTAAATTTTGTGTTTTAGGCACGTGCGTAATCTTATTTTTTTTTAATAATTCCTGGAAATTATAGAATAAAATTATTACTTTTATAAGCTGAAACTGTGTTTTTAGGCATAATTTTAGTATTCATTGTAAAAATTATACCAGGATTAAAGTAATTTTCAATACAAGCCCTAGGGGTAAGCTTTAAAGAATTAAATTCTAAAGGCTTCTGTGTAAAGGTCTTGCTTTTAAGACTGCTTCGGTTTGAATGTAATTTAATAGGTATGGTCATCTTGAAAATCTACCCAGATTTCCATCTCATAAGTGTCAATTACAAGTGGTAAAAAATTTTATATACCTCATCTTAGTTCTGGTGTGTGTTGCTCAAACTACCCAAGCGCAAAACTCCCAAAAGATAAAATTTCATCGTATCCCAGATGGCATTTCTAATAATTGGGTCAGTAGTATCATACAGGATCGTCAAGGATTTTTATGGTTTGGTACTGCGGGCGGATTGGATAGATTTGATGGTTATGCTTTTGCCAACTATGAGCACGACCAGATCGGTCAGCGTAGAATAAACGGGATATATGAAGATCGTAAAGGTGGTTTATGGATTAGTACTGATGGGCTTGGTTTGCATCATTTAGACCGAGTAAAAAATATATTTACCTCTTACCGACAAAATACTGGAGATGTTAAAATTTCTTCGGACATAGTAAGTGCAGTGTACGAAGATCAAGAAGGGATTTTATGGCTGGGAACCAATGACGGCTTAAATGCTCTGAACCCTAAAACCGGAAAAATACAGAGGTTTGCCTCGCCGCAGATTTTGGATAATTGGGGGGGAGGATATATTAATAGTATCATAGAGGATGCTTTGGGCAATCTCTGGCTTGCAACAGCTCATGGAGGGCTGGCTCGTTTTGATAAAAAAACTGGGAAATTCACCCATTTTACCACTGAAAATGCCGGATTGAAGAGTGACCGAATTCAGATACTCATCAAAAGCCGTCAAAAAGATACCTATTGGATTGGATATCGCGATGCAGGGGTAGCTTTAATTTCTCTTCGAGAAGGGAAGTTTAAGATTGAGAAATACTATGCCCACGCCCCCCAAAACCCCCAAAGTATTTCCGGAAATAATATCCTTTCTATGTGTGAAACCCAAGATGGAAGATTATGGGTAGGCGTAGAAAATCATGGGGTAAGCATTCTTAATCCGAAAAATGAAACTTTTACAACGTATCTACACGACAAAAACGACGAATTTAGTCTTTCACACGATTCTCCCTGGTCTATCTATGAAGATTCTTTTGGGAATATTTGGATTGGCACCTTCAACCAAGGTGTAAATGTGGTTTATAATCAATATTACGATAAATTCGAGCAGTATACCCAAAAAAGCGGGCAAAGTAACAGCCTGGTGAACAATAACATAAGCGGTTTCCTGGAAGCTCACGATGGCAAGATATGGATAGCCACAGATGGAGGAGGCTTGAGTCGGTGGGATCGTAAGAATAATGTATTCACCAATTTTACGGCACAGGGTGCTCCTACCCAAAAACTTAGTAATCAAGCTATTCTTTCTCTTTGCGAAGACCCTCAAAAAAACTTATGGTTTGGCACCTGGGAAGGTGGCATTAATCTTTATAATTTCAGCAGTCAAAGTTTTAGCGTTATCAATAAACAAAATCATCAGCTTTCGTCCAATACGCATTTTTCTATAAGCTCCTGCAAAGATGGTAATCTTTACATGGCTTCCTGGGAAGGTACGCTGGATGTGTTTGATCCTGTCAAAAAAGAAGTCCTTTGGTCCAGAAATTTTTATGATCAGGGGGTTAATTTTATCAATAACATTTTTGAGGATAGCCATGAAAACCTCTGGATAGGCTCGGCAAACGGCTTGGTCTTGATTACTAAACAAAATCGCCATCCAAAGGGTAAATATCAGGTATTTAAACACCTACCCGACCAAGCCAATAGCCTGAGTGAAAACAACATCAATGATATTTTTGAAGATAGTCAGGGCAATATTTGGATTGGTACTATTCGGGGTTTGAACAAATACCGCCCTAAGAACAAGGATTTTAAGATTTATCGTAAAAAAGACGGATTAATCAATGATAATATCAAAAGTATTACAGAGGATTTAAAAGGTATTTTATGGCTGATCAGTGACAAAGGTTTGATCAGCTTTGATCCTCGACAAGGCACTTTTGAAAATTATAGAAAAGATGACGGTTTGCTGATCGATGCCGGTTCAAGGGCTTTTATTTATCGCACGCAGGCAGGAGAAATCCTTGTGGGGGGAGCCAATGGTTTTAATATTTTTAACCCGAACAAGCTCCTCAAAAATCCTTTTAAGCCCAGGGTATTTTTTACAGGTCTTAAGATTTTTAATAAACCTGTACCTATTCAAGCTAAAAATTCGCCGCTCAAACAAAGCATGGAATTTACACAGTCATTAGTGCTTACACACAAACAATCTATGTTTACCATTGAATTTGTAGCCATTAATTACATTCGTAGCCAAAAAACTCAATATGCTTATTTTATGGAAGGGCTCGACAAAGAATGGAATTATGTAGACAATAAGCGAGAGGCCAATTACACGGCTATTCCTGCGGGAAGTTATACTTTTCGGGTAAAGGCTGCCAACAATGACGGGCTTTGGGGTGATGAAGAGGCTGTGCTTCATATTACAATTTTACCCCCCTGGTGGGAGACCTGGTGGTTTCGTGTGTCTGTGCTTTTTAGCATTATTGCTGCGACGGTTTTTGGGGTACGGTACCGAATCCAGATGATCAAAGCCCAAAATATCCGCTTAGAAAAGCTCGTCGAGGAACGTACCCACGAACTTAAAGAAAAAAATGATGAGGTCTTGCAACAAGCCGAAGAACTGCACCAACAGGCAGAAGAACTACACCAACAGGCAGAAGAACTTACCGTACAACGTGATTATATCCAGGCACAAAATATGCAGCTATCCGCCCAGAATAAAATTGTAGAAGAAAAAAGCCAAAGGCTTCGCCAAAGTATTCAGGCTGCCCAAACCATCCAGGAAGCTATCCTTCCACATAAAGGCAAGTTGGCTGCTTTATTGCAACATTACTTCTTGATCTATCGCCCCAAAGATGTTGTTTCAGGAGACTTTTACTGGATTAGCAAAATCGAGAATACCACCATCCTTGTGGTAGCAGATTGTACCGGACACGGCGTACCAGGAGCTTTCATGACCCTAATTGGAAGCACTTTGCTAGATAAAATCATCAAAATTGCCAGAATTACGAAACCAGGTCAAATATTGACCCGACTCCACGAAGAAGTATATGACGTACTCAAACAAAAACACACCCTCAATAACAATGGCATGGATGCCATTGTCATTACCATCACACCCTTAGACGACCAGTGCAGTAAAGTCCAGTTTGCAGGAGCAAAAAACCCCGTTTTTTTCGTGGATAGCCGCTCTAAATCCAATATTATAGAGATCAGGGGTGCAAGAAGAGGCATAGGTGGACAACAAAATGAAAAAATTCTTTTTGAAACCCAAGAACTTGAACTTTCCAAAGAAAGTCTCATTTATTTGGGTACAGATGGTTATGCCGACCAAAACAATATCAAAAGAAAAAAATTTGGTACGGAAAGATTGAAGAAACTGATTAAATTATGTGCTCATTTACCCATCTGCGAACAACAAAAGTACTTTGAAAAAGCCCTCGATGACTACAGCAAGGGCACTTTACAAAGAGATGATATTCTGATGATCGGGCTGAGTATTTAATGCTCCTACACGAAATCAGTTTTTTAAACCTAACCCAGCAAATCCCTAGCGCATCCGATTGGAGGAACGCACCAAATCTTCATCTTTTTTGATAAACCGACGCGCCAAGATGCTCAGGAGAGCCGCAGGAATAGGCAAATAATACCCCACAAGATAAGAATCTTTTAAAGAAGGACCGAAAGTTTTTTCGCCCAACGAGATAATATATACCATCAAGCCAAGCACCAGACAAATTAAGATCGTATTAAACATCACTAATTTGATTTGAGTAATGCGATTGGTATATAAAAAAATCGTATAAAATGCCAGTATTGCCGAAACCAGAGCCAAACCAGCAATATAAAAAGTAGCTTGTTTTTTGACTTCTACCCCATCTTTAGAGTAAATCATTGTAGTAGCCGTAAGTACGGTCGCTTCTTTGGTTTCGGGATTTTCTTTTTTCCATATCGGGAAAAACAACATCAATACCATAAAAAAGCCCACAAAAAACAAAAATACACTTTGAATTCTTTGAATCATACCTATCCAATTATTTTGCGTGCAATGTTACAAATAAATTAAAATTTAAAGAAATTCTCTCCTTAATCTTCTGCATCCATTCTATCTTCCTTATCCAGATTTTTTGCTATTTCTTCCAACATTCTTTTTTCGGTGTCTTTATCTACATTTTCTTCGCTTTCTTCAAATACAAAAGGAGAAATCTTATACACCAACTGTTGTAGATTTGCCGCCTGAACCCAAAATTTCCCTGAGCCGCTTAGTCTTACGAACTGTGTATCATCTTCAAAGCGCATAGACTGAATCTTCACCACACTTTCCATCTCCAGATTCAGGGTGGGTTCAAAGGCAAAAAGTGAAAAAAGGTTTACTCGGATAGCATCCTGATCGAGTTCTTTGGCAATTACGTGTCCTTCGGCTTGGAGAAAAATAGTACCCTCTCCTTTGATGAGGTTGAGGTTATAGAATTTTTCTTTGGTAAAATTAATACTTTGATCCGTATCTAGGTATTTTTCCAGGCGTACCCCCCTTCTAGCACAAAGGAATACCCCGGTTTGAATTACCAGTGCATTGCCCGATAACTCACTGAGGTCGATGGGCACCAAAATACCGGAATTGGAAGTAGTAAAGGCTATTTTACGGATATACTCGCTTTGATTGTGAAAATGAGTAATATACCAGTTCATTTTTTCTTCTGCCTCCTCTTCAGGTTCTTCTTCTAGAGCTGCCAGTGCACCGTCGGCCAATAAATCATCTTCTTCGGGCTCTTTTTCTTTGGGTTCTTCTGTTTTGCCTACTTTCTTGATTACTTTTTTGGTAGCAAACCACAATTTCTCCAGCAAGCTGGCATCTCTTTCTTTATCCTCTGTATCTTCTCCCAGAAACTCAGGCACTTTGTCGTCATCTGGTTCATCTGGAAGCGGCAGCTCAAAATCATCATCTTCTTCTGAAGCGTCATCTTCGGCACTGGATTCCATTTCCAAATCAGCCCCATCGTCTGGAAGGGTTTGAAAAGAAATTTCTTCATCCAGATACAAAAGCGAACCACCGTCACCAATCAGAGTCCGCTGAGGCTCGAGATTGATTTCAAGGACTTGTGCACTATCCCCTATAATTTTATAATTAAGCGTTTGGGTCATTATTCGCTTTGGTCTTCTTTTTCTGACTCTTCATCAGATTTCAGAATATCATTTCGGTTTTTTAATTTTTTATCTACGACGTTTTTATTCAGAAATTCATTGATTTTATCCACATCGTAATTAGAAATGATTTCCCCGAAGGTATTGATATGAATATCAAAGTCCTTGAGCTCATCACTTACTTTGACAGAGCCCTTTTTTTCTTCTTCCTTAGAAGGTTTTTGTTTTTTATCTTTTTTACTCATCGCCTTAATCGTTAAATCTTTGTTGTATTTTTTGTATGCGAATCATGTCTAAATTTAATAAATTTTATCAAATTCATTGCGTAAATCATATCTAAGCTGCGATTTTCTGCAAAGCTGTTTCCATCCTACGAATGGACTCTTCCTTCCCGATGATCTCCATAACGGCACTCAAATCAGGCCCTCCACCCAGACCGGTGATACAAACCCTCAGGGCGGGCATCACTTTGCCGAATTTCAGGGATTTGACTTCCAGCAGTTTTTCGAGAATCATGTGTACTCGGTCTGCCTTCCATTCACCTCCATAGGACTTTAGCTCTTCTTTAAACTCTTCAATGAATGAAGCGGCTTCTTGATTCCATTGTTTTTTTATTACTTTTTCGTCATAGTTCGTAGGTATCTCAAACAAATAAGGGGCATCATTCCAAATATCTTGGGCAAATGTAATTCGGGCTTTCATCAAAGCGGCAATTTTTTGGGCTTGCTCAAGGCTCAGAGGTAGATGTGCAAAGGCACTTTTTGGTTGGCTTTCCAGAAATATCTGTGCCAGGTCAGCATCATTTTTATCTTTGATATATTGTTGGTTGAACCACTTCCCCTTCTCGATATCAAAGATAGGGTCGTTTTTGCCTACTCTGTCCAGCGAGAAGATATGTACCAGGTCCGAAAGACTAAAAAGCTCCTGTTCTGTACCTGGATTCCAACCCATAAGCGCAATAAAATTCACCAAAGCTTCGGGCAAATATCCTTCTTCTTTGAAGCCCATGATTTTTATAGGATTCTCCGTATTTTCTTCGGTATCTATCCATTCTAGAGGAAATACGGGAAAGCCAAACTTAATGCCGTCTCTTTTGCTGAGTTTGCCTTTGCCGCTGGGTTTGAGTAAAAGCGGTAAATGTGCAAATTTAGGCATAAACTTCTCCCAGCCCAAATATTGATAGAGCAATACGTGTAAAGGTGTAGAAGGTAACCATTCCTTGCCTCGAATCACGTGGCTAATCTTCATCAGATAGTCATCTACCACATTGGCTAGGTGATAAGTGGGCAATCCGTCAGATTTGAGCAGCACTTTGTCATCCAGGGTAGAGGAATGAACCTTGATCCAGCCGAAAATGGTATCTTCAAAACGAATTTCTTCTTTCAAAGGCATGTCGATGCGAATCACATAAGGCTCATCAGAAGCCAATCGAGCCTTCACCTCTTCGGCAGAAAGCGTAAATGAGTTTTTCATTTGCCTGCGAGTCAGGGCATTGTAAGATAGATTTTTAGCTTTGGCAGCCTCTAGCCTTGCCCGCATGGCTTTGATTTCATCTTCTGTATCAAAAGCATAATAAGCTTTTCCTGAGGCTACGAGCTGTTCGGCATATTGGCGATAAATTTCTTTTCGATCAGATTGGCGATAAGGTGCGTAAGGCCCGCCTACAGCCGGAGATTCATCAGCTTTTAATCCAGCCCATTCAAGAGCGTTTAGAATATATTCTTCGGCACCCGGCACAAATCGGGTTTGATCGGTATCTTCTATACGAATAATAAATTGCCCTCCGTGTTGGCGGGCAAACAGATAGTTGTACAATGCTGTTCTGACACCTCCGATATGCAACGCGCCCGTAGGACTAGGTGCAAAACGAACCCTTACTGCTTTATCCATGGCTCTATGATATTTGGTCTATTGGTTTTTGCGTTAAAATAATACACAAAGGTAAGAAACTATTTGAGAAAAACGAGGAACGTCCCGTTGGTGTGTGATGCCAAACCACCGCCCTCAAATCACTTAAAATAAAATATTTTCTTGTCTAAAATCCGAACAGTTTGTAATTTAACAGCGTTTTTAAAAAGCCTACTAACACCATACTGCTTATTTATTATAAATGACACAATTCTGTAAAAAACTGAAACTGATTTGCTTCTTTTTTATCTTCACAAATGGCGGTTTATTTGCACAACCTGTCAATTATTTGGGAAATATTGATACAAAAGGCTTAATTCGGATGCTGGAACTCAGTGCTTCTCAGCGTATTGAGTCTGTCAATTCTACCCTACTTCGTTATAAAGACATCCTTCGTAAGGAATTGGATGAACAACTAAGTACCGTCATTCTTCAGCTCAATAACCTTCGCGATCCTGCTTATCAATACAGGATTTATCTGACTGCCAAGAAATATGAAGGAAGAAATATCTATCACGATTATAAAAACGGTACACGCAACGATGATTCTAATACCTGCGCCAACGCCTGGTGTCAGGTTTTATCAGATACCGGAGTACCCAAACTTAGCTCGCTGGCTTCGGGTAGTATTTATTTTTATCCACAAACTTTTGAAGAAGAGCGTAAAAAAACAAATCCGAACCTTTGGCAAAAAAAGCCCAAGTTTATCAATGTCAAAGATATTCTTGATAATGCCGAAACTTACGGATTCCTGCCCATCGATCTGGATTTGACCCAAAGAGGCGATTTTTGTGTGCAATATTACTCTCAAAAAAGGGTAGATTATGAGTTTGGTCCCCAACACATCAGCATTGTAGATCAGATCATTCTCTGGAAAGATGGCTGTTTTGAGCTGAGAGATTGGCACGAAGGCATTGAAAATCACCCATTTATATACCGTACGGGCAGCAATTTACCCAGCAGTCACAACAATGTCTTTAATCCTGAAAATGTATATTATGGCTTTCAGGAAGCACAAGGGCAGCAAAGGCCGCTGGTTGGAAAAAACCCTAACATTTGCCAGGGTTACGCTTATTTTGGATTAAATATACTTCAGGCACAGCCCCTTGTCAAACAGATTAACCACCTTAGAAAGCAAATTTTTCTCTTGGATAAACTGGAAAAAGATTTTTTGAGTAAATAAAGTCGCTCATTATCCAAAATGAGAAATTCATCACAAAAGATTTACTTTTTTGATCGGGTATAAGTTTTGCAGTTCCGAAAAACATGTAAAAAATTATATTTTCATTACATAATTATTTGGTCTTAATGCAATCTTTTATTCGTTTTTAATTTAAGCAGAAAGCATAATAATTATTCCTAAACATTTGAATTTCAATATTTTACATCTAAATTTAGTAAACTAATTTCTTTAGCTCCCACACGCAAAATATACAAAATATACCTAACCTAACTTATGTAATTTTCTAAGCTTTCTGCAATTATTTATCTTATCTGGATAGCTTTCTAGAATTGGGAAGTGCTAAATCCCTGGCACACCCTCAAACTGCTGACTATCAGTTTGTTAGCAAAATGGTACAGCTTTGGTCTATCTCTAATCAAATTGCGAAATACAGCAAGACACAATCTCCGATAAGAAAATATAAATACAATGGAAAGAAACTACTTCATGATTTTAACTTTGATATTGGCCGGAATATTTGCCACTTCGTGCCAGGAAGAAGAACAAGAGCCCAAAGATACCGCCACATTGCTTACGGCTCACAAATGGCAGTTGGTAGAAGAATCTGGTCTGAACCTACCCAAAGAATCGCTTGGGGATAATATCATCGAGCTAAAAAATGACGGTGGATTGGTTTATTATGAACAAGAAGATGATGCTGAGAATGTATTCCAGGAAAATAAATGGACATTAAGTGATGACGAGAAAAAAATCATTGAAATTCTGCCGGATGATTCAAAAAACGAATCCGAAATTGTAGAAATAAACGACAAGACGCTTAAAATAAGATATACCGAAGCTAACCCTGGTGGAGAGCTTATGACTGTGATAGAAACATATCGCAAGTTTAGCAAACAATAAGTCAAAGATATTTAAATACTTGGTTTGTAGTTTTAGAGTTTAATTTGTTTAGTGATTGTTTGAGTTTTTGTTTACCTTGAAAATCCTTCTGGTTTTACCGGAAGGCTTTTTTATTTTTGTCAATATCCTAAAAATTTTAAGATCATGCAAGTTTTTTCTTCTAAAATAATACTGGATTATGAGACAAGTAGAAGTTTGTGGCTTTATGTATATCAATCAGACTTCCAGGTAAAGCCTGAAGCGGATAAATTTATACTACATATTGACCATCCTGACTTGGGCAAGGTGATGGAGTTTAAGTATCCATTCATTTTTCCGATCCCTCAAGAGGATACAGGTGATCAAACTCTGACAACTCAAATCAGCCCGGAGGAAGATATTCCGGATTACCTCATGGTTTTGTTGGAAGCTGGGCAAGCAGCCCTGGGTCATTTTATAGAGGGAAAGCTGGATAGTCATAAAGTGATTCGAAAATATATGGTTCGTGCCAAACAAGGCAAACTGCAATTGAGCCACCTCAAAACCAAGGGAAAATCAAAACTTGGTTCACGCATCCGGCTGGCACAAAGCAAGGAGTTTTTTGAAGAAATCAATGAGAAATTATTGGAATGGGAGGTAGAAGATGTAGATTTGATTTTGTATAATTCTTCCATACAGCTTTGGAATGGTCTGTTCGATGCTCCCAATCCTCCTCCATTTGCCAAGCGGGATACCCGCCTGCGTAAAATCCCTAAGGATCTTCCTAGTCCTACTTTTGAACTACTTCATGAAACCAATCAGTGGGCTTTGCAGGGAGAATTGACCATTTTTAAGAAAGAATTCCGGGATATTCTGGATAAAATGGAAGATTGATTCAGAGCATACAAGGCTGAAAAAAAGAGCTCAATTGAGATTATCAAAAAATTAAGGAATCGAGTAGTTGAAAATTCAGCTCCCTCGATTCCTCTAATACGCCATTTCTCTAAAAACTACCGCAGTTTTAAAGTAACCAAAGTCAAAATGGCCAACATAATTCCTACAATCCAAAAACGGGTGACGATTTTGGCTTCGTGATAGCCTAGTTTTTGATAGTGGTGGTGTAGTGGTGCCATTTTAAAAATCCTTCGCCCTTCACCGTATTTCTTTTTGGTATATTTAAAATAACTCACCTGAATAATCACCGAAAGGTTCTCTATCAAAAAAATACCGCAAAGAATAGGTATCAACAATTCTTTGCGTACCGAAAAAGCCAAAATAGCAATGACTCCACCCAAAGTCAAGCTCCCTGTATCCCCCATAAAAATCTGTGCCGGGTACGAATTGTACCACAAGAAGCCGATACAAGCTCCCGTAAAAGCCGTGCAGAAAATTACCATTTCGCCCGTATTGGGCAGATACATAATGTTGAGATATTGTGAAAAAATAGCATTCCCCGAAACATAGGCAAACAAAGCCAAACAAGCTCCGATGATGGCCGAAGTTCCTGCGGCAAGTCCATCCAATCCATCGGTAATATTTGCCCCATTGGAAACGGACGTTGTAATAAAAATCACCACCAAGACATACAATATCCAGGTGACATCTGCAAAACCCCAATTACCAAATAGGCTATAATCAAATTCATTGTTTTTTAGAAAAGGAATGGTAGATGTGGAAGACTTTACATCTCGGGTTTGGGTGCTTTGTCCGGGCATGACCATAGTCTCGTACTGGCCTGTCTGCGTGTTCAGATATTGCCGCACCACTACATCGGGGTGAAAATACAGCGTAAGACCAATAATTAGCCCTAAAAATACTTGCCCATAGACTTTGTACTTGCCTCGAATACCTCGATCACCCACCAACCAGCTTTGTTTTTTTTTGAGAAGTTTGGTGTAATCATCCAAAAAACCGATAAAACCTAACCAGACGGTAGCAATCAGCAAAAGGATGATATAGACATTGTCCAAACGAGCAAATAATAAAGTAGGGATGATAATTGCGCCAATGATAATAAGCCCGCCCATAGTAGGTGTTCCTTGTTTGAGGTCTTCTCCGGGAAGCCCTAATTCGCGGCTTTTTTCCCGAACCTGAAACTGTTTCAGCATATCAATGAGCCTTCGCCCGAAAATAGCTGCAATTAAAAGAGAGACCATCGTGGCCAAACCCGCCCTAAAAGAAATGTATCTAAAAACTCCTGTTCCGATTAAGTCAAACTCTTGATTTAAATATTCAAATAGATAATATAACATGATTTTTTATTATATGATAAAAATGATGTGTGTAAATTCTAATTTATTATAGATTGGTAGGCCGTAGTCGAGAGTCCACGTCAAATACAATCACTTGATTACCAATTAATTATGAAAATAAATAATATAAACTAATGATAGGCAATTCCTTACTAGATATGGGTATGGCTTGGGTTCATGTAGAAAAACCAATGCGCAATTCCTGGTATCCAGCTTCTAATTACTCAGATATTCTTTCAACACGGCCTTATCGTCAAAAGGATATTTTATACCTTGAATCTCCTGATAGTTTTCGTGTCCTTTCCCAGCAACTAGGATGATGTCTTTGTGTTGGGCTAATTGACAGGCTCGCTCAATAGCCTCTCTCCTATTCTCTATGACAAGTACTTTTTCTTTATCTTCTACTCCGTCAAGCATATCCTTAAGAATTTGCATAGGCTCTTCGGTTCGAGGATTATCAGAAGTAAAAATTACCTGATTGCTGTACGTAACAGCTATTTGAGCCATAATCGGTCTTTTAGTTTTATCACGATCACCGCCACAGCCTACCACAGTAATAATTTTTTGTTCCGAATTTCGCAATTCGGAAATAGTTTCTAGTACATTTTTAAGGGCATCCGGTGTATGGGCGTAATCTACGATCGCGGTTATTCCCCGATCAGAGCCGATTTGTTCAAATCTACCCGGAGGAGGAGTCAGTGCGGAAAGTTCTGTCAAAATTGCATCCGGGTCTTCCCCACATAGGGATGCTGCTGCATACACACCCAGAAGGTTGTACGCATTAAAATCCCCAATCAGTCTAAACCAAATCTCCTGTTCGTGAATATGTAATAATAAACCCTGAATCGTATTTTCAATAATTTTACTTTTAAAATCTGCCATAGCGTGTAGTGCAAAAGTCTTCTGAACACTGGCTTGGCAGTTTTGTAGCATAACCGCCCCGCGTTTATCATCCAGATTGACCAAAGCAAAAGCACTTTGGGACAATTCATCAAAGAATTTCTTTTTGGCTCGAATATAATTGTCAAAAGTACCGTGATAATCCAAATGATCGTGGGTAATATTGGTAAAAATCGCCCCGCTAAACTCAATCCCCGAGGTACGTTCCTGTATCAGGGCGTGAGAGCTGACTTCCATAAAACAATAGGTGCAACCTCTACGGAGCATTTCTGTAAACAAAGACTGAATCTCCACAGCATCCGGCGTGGTATAATCCGTTGGGAGAACTTCTTCATTTATTTGATTTTGCACCGTAGAAAGCAAACCTACGTGATAGCCCAATCTTCGGAAAAGCCTAAATAACAAAGTAACTGTGCTGGTTTTTCCATTGGTACCCGTCACTCCGACTACTTTTAGTCGGTGGGAAGGATTGCCATAGAAATTTGCAGCCATCTGCCCCAAATGCCTGGCTGTCTGATTACTTCTAAGATAACAAATACCCTCTTGTAGATGCTCTGGTAAGTCTTCACAAAAAATTGCTTTGGCGCCTCTGACCAAAGCCTGAGAAATATATAAATGACCATCTGTTTGCAAACCTTTGACTGCTACAAACAAAGCTCCGTGTTCAATCTTTCGGGAGTCGAAATGCAGAGAAGGAATTTCCATTTCCAAATCCCCCTGAACGATTTCTATAGCTAAATTTTTTATAATCTCTTGTAATTTAGGCATGCCTTAGCTGCTTAGTGCTTTTTTTTAGGCCACAAAGTTATAAATATAAAAAGCATTCACAACTTAGCTAAATAAATTTTGCAAAATGTTAAATTAATGGTTTAAATTTGTCCGGATTTTAAAGAAAAAATTGATTAGACTTTTTATAAATTTTTGATAATGGCTAATAAAGGAACAATCACACAGGTTATCGGTCCAGTGGTGGACGTAAGTTTTAACCAAGAAGGATCTAACCTACCCAAAATCTATAACGCTCTAGAGGTAACTAAACTAAACGGTCAAAAAATAATACTGGAATGCCAACAACATCTTGGGGAAGACCGTGTACGCACCATCGCTATGGATAGTACCGAGGGCTTAACCCGTGGAATGGAAGTTACTGACCTCGAAAACACGATTTCTATGCCTACCGGCGACGAAGTCAAGGGGCGATTATTCAATGTTGTAGGCGAAACCATTGACGGAATCGGTCAGATCAATTCTAAAAACCGAGCTTCTATTCATAAACAAGCGCCTAATTTTGACCAACTAACTACTTCAACCGAGGTGCTATTTACAGGTATTAAAGTGATTGACCTGATTGAGCCTTATGCCAAAGGAGGAAAAGTAGGTTTGTTTGGAGGTGCTGGTGTAGGTAAAACCGTACTTATCCAAGAGCTAATCAATAACGTGGCACTTGCTTATAAAGGTATGTCTGTATTTGCGGGTGTGGGTGAAAGAACCCGTGAAGGAAACGACCTACTGCGTGAGATGATCGAGGCCGGGGTAATCAAATACGGAAAAGAATTTGAAGAAGATATGCACAAAGGAGGCTGGGATTTGAGCAAGGTAGATAAAAACGAACTGCTGCAATCTCAAGCCACTTTAGTATTCGGACAGATGAACGAACCCCCTGGTGCCCGTGCCCGAGTAGCTCTTTCAGGACTTTCGATAGCCGAATATTTCCGTGATGGTGACGGAGAAGGACAAGGAAAAGACATTCTTTTGTTTATTGATAATATCTTCCGATTTACGCAGGCAGGTTCAGAAGTATCGGCTCTTTTAGGTCGTATGCCTTCTGCCGTAGGTTACCAACCTACCCTGGCTACTGAAATGGGACAGATGCAAGAGCGTATTACCTCTACCAAAAGAGGCTCTATCACCTCTGTACAAGCTGTTTATGTACCTGCCGATGACTTGACCGACCCTGCTCCAGCAACTACCTTCTCTCACTTGGATGCCACCACGGTACTTTCCCGTAAACTGGCCGCTCTGGGTATTTATCCTGCTATTGACCCCTTGGACTCTACCTCAAGAATTCTCTCTCCTGATATCGTTGGGGAAGACCATTACAATACCGCCCAGCGCGTGATTCAGACTCTTCAACGATACAATGAGCTACAAGATATTATTGCTATTCTTGGTTTGGACGAGCTTTCAGACGAAGATCGAAAAGTGGTAAATAAAGCCCGTCGTATTCAGCGATTCTTGTCTCAGCCTTTCTTCGTTGCAGAGCAGTTTACCGGACTCAAAGGGGTACTCGTAGATATTGCAGACACTATCAAGGGCTTCAAAATGTTGCTGGATGACGACTCCCTGCTTGAATACCCAGAAGCTGCTTTTAACCTCGTAGGTACTATTGAAGATGCCATTGAGAAAGGCGAAAGACTGAAAAAAGAGGCCGAAGGAAGATAAACATCCAAAACTGTAAGATTTTAAAAACCTTATGAGTTTATAAGCAAATATTCATTATGCAAATGAAAATCATTACACCGGATCAGGAAGTATTTGAGGGGGAAGTTAGCCAGGCTAAATTTCCGGGAAACTCAGGCGGATTTGAAGTATTAAAAGATCACGCCCCCCTGATTAGCACCCTGGGTCAGGGAGATATTGTACTCAATGTGATAGATCAAGGCAAAAAACAATTTAAGATCGACGGCGGTGTCGTAGAAGTTCTTAACAATAATATTATTGTATTGGTAGAGAATATTGTAGAATAAATTGTTAAAGTTAGCTTGGAAGCTACATAAATTATTTTCTAAAATCCCGGCTGTTTACCGGGATTTTTTGTTGATAGCACTCAGGCTAGGCTTTCCCTCTGAAAAATTGATTATTTTCTAAAATCTACCCGCCAAAACCAGATTTGGAAGAATTCTTATTCAGGATAAAAGCCAATAAAAAGAAATAGATTTCTTATTTTAGCAAAAAATATGCTTTTTTATTACATACGTAGCATTCTTCAAAATACGTGTTAAAATAACCGATAAATGCTATGGTTTTTGTTCGTTCGTACTTAGCTAAGTTTATAACATATTGGAAAGGATAGAACATCATCAAACGCACTTGGCGGCAGTGCCAGTTTTTTTAAGAATATTCATGAATGATCGCATCATCATGGGGGCAATCGTCTTGAATATCATCATCTTGTTTATGCTTTCATTTGATGGACTCAATAATCACCTGGAATATCTGGATTATCTGGATAATATTCTGACGATTTTTTTCTTCTTCGAGATGTTGGTAAGGATTCGCGTGATGGGTTGGAGGGCTTACATCGCCTTAGGTTGGAATCAGTTGGATTTTGTGATCGTACTACTTACTACCCCATCGGTGATTTTGATGTTTTTTGATTTGCCAGATTTTTCATTGCTTTTGATTCTTCGTGCCTTGAGGGTAGCTAAGTTTTTTAGATTTCTCAAGTTTGTACCCAATCTGAATGAAATCCTCAATGGAGTAGGTCGTGCATTAAAAGCTTCAGTTTTTGTGCTGATCGCCTTTTTTATGTACAATATCATCATTTCCCTTTTTACTTGTTATTTGTTTAAGGATATTGCCCCAGAATATTTCGGTAATGCCTTGATTGCTTGTTATTCAGTATTTAAGATGTTTACCCTAGAAGGTTGGTATGAAATTCCCGAACAGATTGCCGCCAGAAGCGGTTCATTTCATTTGGAGTTTTTTACCAAATTTTATTTTATTTTTATTGTTGTCACTGGGGGGGTTTTTGGGCTTTCTATTGTCAATGCCATTTTTGTAGATGAAATGGTAAGCGATAATAATAATGAATTAGAATCCAGAATCAGCAAATTGGAAGGTAAAATAGACCTACTTATTGCTAAACTCAACCATGCAAAGGAAGATAAAAAGGATGAATTAGATCTATGATTGGGGTTTGAGTATACACCATAAGCCCGAATCTAGGCACCAACAATCTAATAAACATTATTCTACACCAAACTTATTTTTAAGCATGCGTGCAATCTTCCTCAATGAAAAAATTATTATGTTGGCTATTTTGCTCAACATTGTTATATTATTTTTATTATCTTTTGACGAATTAAGTTCCTATTTTTTATGGTTTGATCTCACAGATCATCTTTTGACAGTATTTTTTCTGATTGAGATGATCATAAAAATACAATCTTTTGGCTGGAAAATGTATATTCGCAGTACTTGGAATCGCCTAGATTTTTTGGTTATTGTGCTCACATCACCTTCTGTCGTTTTGTACTTTTTTCAGATACCCAATCTTACACTATTGATTGTATTTCGTATTTTGCGACTGGCCAAGTTTTTCAGGTTTCTAAAATTTGTACCCAATCTTGACCAAATCCTCAAAGGAGTTACCCGTTCGCTGAAGGCCTCTGTTTTTATTTTTGCTGCTTTTTTTCTGTATTGTGTTATTGTCTCTCTTTTCACCTGTTACCTTTTCAAAGATTTTGCGCCACAATATTTCGGCAATGCGTTCAGGTCATTTTATACTATTTTCCGTCTTTTTACGCTTGAGGGTTGGGATGAAATCCCGGACATGTTTATCCGAAGCAAAGTAGCTAGTATGCCTTATATTCTTATTTCTACTATCTATTTTGTGGTATTGGTCATTAGTGGTGGCATTTTTGGGCTTTCTATTGTCAATGCCATCTTTATTGATGAGATGATCAGCGACAACAACAAGGAGCTTGAAATCCGTATCACGGCTCTGGAGCATAAAATTGACCTGCTCCTTGAGCAATTGGATGAGGGCTGAAGAAAGCTCCAGAGGTAAGCATAAACGTAGATTCTATGGACAATAAATGATCGCCTGTAGATTAAAAAACCTAGGTTTCGATCAATAACGTCCGAATCCCCGCAAAACCCCCAAACCGTGTACTACCTACTGCATAAGCCTGAATCTGAATCTCCCCTACCCGAAATACCGTTACATCTTCCAGATTTTCTAACAAAGCCTCCATCAAAGCCTGAAAACGAGGTGCTTCGGCTTGCTGTTGCTCATCGAAATAATCCTGTGCGGGTGTCACTACCCTAAAAAACTCAATCAAATCTTCCGTTTCAATGGGAGTATCTTTGGGCTTTCCCAGGGCTTCCAGCACCCGATCGGCATTGATTGGATCAGTGGCATCCAAATCCCAGAAAAAAGCCTCAATCGGATTGTCTGCTTCGCTAGGGAAAAGCAAACCCTCACTGAGTTGGCTAAATTTTTGTAAAAGTGCCGTTTGCTCTGCACTTAAGTTTTGAGAAGAATCCATTTTTTTATTTTTGAATAAAAAATTTAAAAAACACATAGGCACCGGAATATTGATTTTGAAATGCAAGATATTTATTTTTTTGGGAAAAATCGTTCATCGTACCCTGAGAAATCGCATAATAAATTTGCTTCTTCCGACAAGTGAAGGTTTATGTAAAAAAAGTTTTTAGTAGAAGCAACTTTCCTGATAAAGATACAGGGGAAGACAATATTTCGCTAGAAAAACCTTATTAGTCCTTACAAAAGCTAAGGTTATTTGTACTCGGTTGAATAACTTATTTTTTCTTTCTTATTCTCCCACCCAAAGATTTAAGGTGTATTGCATCAACCACTACTCCTTCCCAGCATAAAACCCCAAATAATCCTCTTTCGCTTTTTCCAATTCCCGGATAATCTCTTTACGCTGTTGCACCAGTGTAGCGACTAAGTCGGTACGTTTGTAAAAAAGTGCAAAAAGTCGCCATTTGTCTTGGGTATCATGGAGGTAATTGGCATAAAATAGGGCAAAAAAACCACTGATTGGCAAACTTATAAAATAGAACAAGGTAAGCCACCAATTTTGAAAAATCCATTGCACAGCGATCAACTGCACAATATAAAAAAAGCTAAAACTAAAAATTCCTGTGATCATCATGACAGGTGCAGTATATTCTTCGGCCTTAGACCATTGTACTACTTTAGAAGCCACCTTAGACGGAATAATATAGGGGATATAATTATTTATCAGCCCATACAAAAACAAAGGAAAACCCAGCACAAAATAAAAAGCCGTTTGCAAACTGGCGCGAAAGATGCCATTTTGAGGAGATTTACGGGCAAATACCTCATCGCTGAGATTAAGGCGATCCAGATTGCGCAAATAACGTTCAATCTTGGGGCTAAACCTTTGAATGCGCTGCGGGTCTTGCTCTTGGAAATGCTGTACGGCATCTACAATACCCTTGGTCATGAGAAAATCCTGCTCTTTGGGCTCGTCAGAAAGCTGAATTTCTTCATTCAGCTTACTTTTGTAGACCGTCTCGATTTGTTTGGTCAGGCGATCTTCTTCTTCGGTATGCGTAATGATGATGTGTTTCTCAAGCTTTTCTCGCATTACTTCAGTGAGTTGATTAGCGGCAGCAAAACTATCCGTTTCGTAAGCTTCCTGAAAGTCCTTGACCACAATCGGCTCATCTACATTCACAAAAACCTCGCTTCTAAAACTTTCAGGCTTAGAGTAATTCAGCCCTAGAGTCACAATTTTAAGCCCTAATTGGAAGTCATTTTGGCTTTCGGCACCAAGAGCAATCCGTGCCGTGCCGCTCTTGAGCTCCTGTAGGCGGCGCGCCCTGATGCTTGTACCCTCCGGAAAGATCAACAAAGTACCTCCCCCAGCCAAAAAATCATAACATTTCTGAAAAATTTCTTTGTTATCTATTTTTACCTTATCAGTTTTGCGCTGAATAGGGATCATGTGTAATTGCCTGAAAAGCCACTTCAAAAAAGGTGTCGCAAATACCGAACTATTGGCAATAAAATACACCTGTGGGCGAAGCAAAGCCGCAATGAGGATCGGATCCATAAAAGTATTCGGGTGATTGGCCACCACAATCAGCGGCCCTCGCTGGGGAATTAACGCTTTATGCTTAATTTTGAGAGATTTAAAAAAAACTTTTAAAGCGATGTGCGCAATTAATTTCAGAATTGGGTAAAGCATGGTGTGTTATCAATTACTGCTAGCAATATAGACGTTTTTTTGGTATACATTGCTAAAAGATTTTAAATTTATCACGCAAAAATTAATCTTTCTTCTCAAGTTTGTACTACAACAGATCTTGAAAATCAAAAATATCATGGTCAGGTTATTACAATGGACTTATTTTATTTGGGTAGCTTTTTGGTTTTGGTTGGGATTTATTATACTCTACCCCTACTTTTTGATGATTATTCCTTTTAAAAAATGGCATAAATACTATTATTTCCCATCCAAAATGTGGGCGTATATGTTTTATACCATGATCGGCATTCCCGTAAAAACGATCAGGCATTTTAAACCAGCCAAAGGGCAAATGGCCGTCTATTGCCCCAATCATTTTTCTTACCTGGACATCCCGATTTTGACACTCACCATGCCCTCTTTTTTTGTATTCGTGGGTTTACACGATCTCGAGAAAATTCCTTTGTTCGGGTATTTTTATAGAAATATCCACATTACCGTCAATCGGGGCAATCTTAGAAATCGCTACGAGACGTATCAAAAAGCCCAAAAAGCCCTAGACGAAGGCAAAAGCTTGGTGATGTTCCCCGAAGGAGGCATCTGGTCGGAAGATTTTCCTAGGCTTGCCCCTTTTAAAGACGGACCTTTTCGGGTAGCGATCGAGAAGCAAGTCCCCATCGTCCCCGTTACAATTCCCTACAACTGGCGTTTTATGCCTCTGTTGGATGTCAAAAAACTACGCTGGCACAGACAAGAAGTCATCTTCCACCAAGCCATCGACACCAAAGGCATGACCCTGAAAGATTTACCCGCTTTAAAAGCCCAAACCTACGAGGTGATTGATCGTCAATTAAAAGAACTTTGTTAATTTATCAATGTTTTTTTCAGGGTAATTCACAAAATAACCCAAAACAATGACCCAACTCCCCTAAAAAAGATGTACCGCAAAATTATACATATCGATATGGATGCTTTTTATGCCTCAGTAGAGCAAAGAGATTTTCCAGAGTATCAGGGTAAGCCTTTGGTAGTGGGTGGCTCAAGCGATCGTGGAGTAGTAGCGGCTGCCAGTTATGAAGCCCGAAAATACGGCATTTATTCGGCGATGTCATCCAAGATAGCCGCTCGCAAATGCCCTCATTTGATCTTTGTAAAACCACGTTTTGAAGTTTACAAGGAAGTTTCTTACCAAATTCGGGAAATATTTTATGAATATACCGATTTGATCGAGCCCTTGTCTTTGGATGAAGCCTATTTGGATGTAACTGAAAATAAAAAAGGCATGAAATCAGCCACGATAATTGCCCGCGAATTAAAAGAAAAAATCAAAACCCAAACAAAGTTAACCGCCTCAGCAGGTATCTCTATCAACAAATTTTTGGCTAAAATCGCCTCGGACTTTGACAAACCGGACGGCTTATTTCTTATCCCTCCCGAAAAAGCCGAAGAATTTGTATTAAAATTACCTATTGCAAAATTTCACGGAATCGGCAAAGTAACCGCCCGCAAAATGGAAACATTAGGCATTTTTACCGGAGCTGATTTGAAGAAATGGACTCAGGAAGACCTCATTAAAAATTTTGGAAAGGTGGGTAACTTTTATTATTATATAGCCCGAGGCATTGATCATCGGGCAGTAAATCCACACCGCATCCGAAAATCCATAGGGGCAGAAAATACCTTTGCAGAAGACCTAACTTCCGCTTCCGTTATGTTAATTGAGTTGGAAAGAATTGCCTCGGAAGTACTCAAAAGGATGCAAAAAAGCAAGCAATACGGACGAACTCTTACACTAAAAGTGAAGTATGCCGATTTCAAACAAGTCACCCGAAGCAAAACCATACCAAGTATCATCCAGGATATGAATACCTTCAAAAGATTGTATACAGAGTTATTGTATACCCTGGAATTGGGGCAAATCTATGTGAGATTACTGGGACTCCAGATCTCGAATTTAGAGGATGAAGATGACCGGCCTAAACACGGAATTCAATTAAGCCTTGATTTTTAAAAAAAACAGGCTTAAAGCCTGTCTGCATGAATCTGATTAATACAAAAAAATCTTTTCATTTTGCAGATAACTTTCATTAATCCACATAATAGCTTTGGATTCAGACTTAAAATTTCTAATCCATTTGAAACCCATGTCTTTTAAAGACTTTTTGTTTTTGGCCAAATAGGCGTTTACGCTGTGGTTGGCATTGGAAGTAGCAACATAAATCATAAGCTGATAAAAATTTAGTTGAAAATTAAAACTAAAACAAAAGAAAATCATATAGATTAAATCATTATTTAATCCTTGATCAAGACACATGGAAAATTCAAAACTGGATTTTGAGAATAAGTTTGTTGTTATTTTTATGAACGGATATGCAAGTCCATTGTTTCAAATAAGGTATTTCTAGATATGTAATGTCTTTAAACAAATCTTTCAAAACTTGAAAATATTCATATTTTAAGACCATAGCCCCAACACTGTACATATCAAAATGAATTAGCGGCAATAAACGAAACTAAGTATGGTATTTTTAAAGTTAAATTTTTTCGAAAAATTTGAATAATAACAATTCCTTGTGTAGATTTCCAGGTAGATTTATATACGCTAAAACCTTATTTTAGATCAATTTGAAAACTATGAGAAATTTGCTGGTAAGCGTCTTGCTATCAGTGTCTCTGATGACCGCTTGTAAAGAAGAAAAAAAAACAAATATTGTATTTTGTGCAGCCTTGGATAGCTTGGGCAATTGCCTTGGCAAAGCTGACAAATTTCCCAGAGAGACCCGTGTTTTTGTTCGTTTTGATTCAAAAGAGCCATTTAAGGGTTCTAAGCTGACCGGGGTAATATTTGCTTTGGAGCAAGAACAAAAGATTTTCTTAGGCTCTCGTGAATTTAATCTTAAACCTGGCGAAAAACGAGTCAGTTATTTTATCCCTTTTGATCGCTTCAAAAGCTCTGGTGTTTATCAGATTGAATTTATGGATGAAAACGGGCAGGTTTTGGATAGTTCAAACGTGACCATCAACTACAAATAATCTGTAGAAACCTATAAGGTTTCCAAAAACCTTATAGGTTTAAAAATATCTATTTTCTTTGGAAATCATCCTGTACCCTGACAATATCCGACTCATCAGATGGATTTTCGGGGTCGGTATGTTGCCAGATTTCAGCTACCACGCCCCAATTGCTCAACCCGATTAGGCGATGACGCTCACCTTGGCGAAGCGTAATAAATTCGCCGTTTTGGTAGGTCAGAGGAGTTTGTTCTTCATCCGTATCACTTTGGGCTACAGCCACAGGCCCGTCTACTACACGCCATACTTCAGCTCTACGAAAATGATACTGCCAGGAAAGCCGTTTTTGAGGGGCGACTACCAAGATTTTAGGGCTCAACTTTTGATTTTCAGGCAAAGAGCCAGCCAGGTGCGGAAAATAAGTTTCAGCAAATTGCTTAATCTGGCCTTCATCAATAACAAAAAAACCTCCCCAGGGACGCTCAAAATCTTGAGCAACCACAGTAAAACCTTGTTTTTCCAATTCCTGTCCGATGGTAGCGAAAATTGTATCGTTCATTTTATTAAAAGATTGATGTGATTTTTAATCTCTATATTAATTCAACAAATTTTTAACCCCTTTATTTGCCCCAAATTTAGCCTAAATATCCTTCATAAGATGATTTGTATTACTTAAATTTTATTTGAATCTTGCTTTTTTTACAATAAAATATAGAAATTGCACAAGACAATAAAATCTTAGGTACGATAGAATATACACGTGCTTGATTTTTAGGTATCATTTATCTGTTTTCAAAATTCTGAAGATATGCAAAAAAACCGAAGATCATTTCTCAAAAAATTAGGCTGGACAAGTGCCGCTGCTGCCATTGCCCCGGCATTGCTTGCCTCTCCCCAGGAAAAACAAATCGTTTATCTCAAGCGAAAAGATGCGCTCAAAGATTCTAGTCCGGTAAATATTGCCCTCATTGGTGCAGGTGGTATGGGAACGGTCAACGTGGAGACCTGTCTGATGCACGAAGGCGTAAAAATTGTTGCTGCCTGCGATCTCTATCAGGGAAGACTCAAAGATGCCAAGAAAAAATGGGGAGATCAACTTTTTACCACTGCTGACTACAAGGAGATTCTCAAACGAAAGGATGTCGATGCAGTCATCATCGGAACGCCTGACCATTGGCACAAACAAATCTCCGTAGACGCACTCAATGCCGGAAAACACGTATACTGCGAAAAACCTATGGTGCGTACCGTGTTGGAAGGTCAGGAAGTGATCGATGCCTGGAAAAAATCTGGTAAAGTTTTTATGGTTGGTAGCCAGGGTTTGTCTTCATTAGGCAATGAAAAAGCCAAAGAATTACTGGCCGCAGGAGCCATTGGCGAGTTGAATTATGCCGAAGGTTTTTGGGCAAGGCATTCCCCTACTGGTGCCTGGCAGTACCCAGTGCCAGCAGATGCCTCCGAGCAAACCGTAGATTGGAAACGCTACATCGCCAATAGTACCAACCGTCCTTTTGATGCCTTGCGCTTCTTCCGCTGGCGCAATTATCTGGATTATGGCACAGGTATGTCAGGCGATTTATTTGTGCATTTATTCTCAAGCTTGCACTTTATTACCAATTCTTATGGACCTAACCAAATCTCATCTATGGGTGGGCTTCGCTACTGGAAAGACGGCCGCGAAGTACCTGATGTACTTTTGGGAACTTTCCAATATCCTGAATCCGAACAACATCCAGGCTTTAACCTCTCGCTGCGTTGTAATTTTGTGGATGGAACAAGCGGTACAACTTACCTCAAAATCGTAGGTAGCCTTGGCTCTATGGACGTAACCTGGGACGATGTGACGCTCAAACGAAATCAGGAAAGCGGCGAAGATGATCCATTTCTCAAAACCAAAGAAAACGGCAATGGTGAAAATTCGGATCGTAAAAAAATGCTACCTCCTGAAGAAATTGTATACCGAGTAGAAAAAGGCTATAAAGGAGCACATTACGACCACCACGGTAATTTTATCCGTGCCATCCGTACTGGTGGAACGGTGGTAGAAGACCCACTTTTCGGATTCCGGGCTGCCGCTCCTGCATTGCTTTGCAATGACAGCTATTTTGGTAATAAATTTATCAAGTGGGATCCTATTAACCTAAAAGTAATCGGTTAATTTGATGGAAAAATATAAAAATTAATGGTTCATTCAACAAAACAAAAATGATAAAACTTTATAAATCAAGTATTTACATCGTATTATTTTCTTTCTTTTTGTACTTAGCTGCCTGTTCGGGTTCTTCGGAAAGCGAGCAGGAAGGGCAAGCCGAAGATAGCCTGGCCAAGGATTCTACTGAGACAATTGCCAATAATGAGCTGACAGAAGCCGAAAAATCCGAGGGCTGGATATTACTTTTTGATGGAAAATCTACCGATGGCTGGCGTAGCTACAATGCCGACACACTTGGTGGATGGATAGTAGAAGAAGGTACACTCAAATCACTGGGCAAGGGAGGTGATATTGGTGGTGATATTGTATATGGCAAGGAAGAATTTGGAGATTTTGAGCTTTATCTGGATTGGAAAATCTCCGAAGGAGGAAATAGCGGCATCTTCTACCACGTTCAGGAGGGTAAAGAGTACAAAGCTCCTTATGAAAACGCCCCTGAATATCAGCTAATTGATGACGAAGGTTTTCCTGACCCGCTCGAAGACTGGCAAGAACTGGGTGCCGATTACGCTATGTATCCGGCCGATTCTACCAAAAAAATTGTAAAAAAACCAGGTGAATGGAACAGCTCACGCATCCGCTTCGAGAAGAAAAAAGTGACTTATTGGCTCAATGGTGAAGAAGTTGTTAGTTTTGAAGTAGGCTCCGAAGATTGGAACAAACGAAAAGCAGAAGGCAAATGGAAAGACTTTCCCAAATACGGTACTTTTGAAAAAGGACTCATAGGCTTGCAGGATCACGGAAGCTTTATCTGGTTTAAAAATATCAAGATTAAGAAATTATAGTAAAAAAGGTGCAATTACAGACAACAGGGTGAATAATCTGGAAAAAAATTAAGAATGAAAAATCAAATCTTCATTCTTAATTTTTTTGAATTAACAACATCATTTGCTAGTATTAAATCATCCATACTGAGAAGTTACGACATTTAAAGACCTACTAACTCATTTACCAAAAGATCAGAAAATTAAGGACACCGATATCTTCTAACATTCATAGTACAACTGGCACAAGTACACTCAAACTCCGGTCTACCATCTACACCAAGAATCATTTTTGCTCTACAACATTCTTGTCCGCTACAAGTAACAGTATAACATTCACAACGGTCACATTTTTCTGCCGACATACCAAGTGGACTATTTGTAATAATTATATTACTGACTATGCCGTTTGGAGTTTTATAATCAATTGTAGCATAAGAATAATTACCTATATCTTGATATGTAATTTTTATAATATCAAAGTTAGAATTAGTTTTACTTTTTTCTAATATCAAAGGAGCTAATCGTTTTTTTAAATCAATGATTGAATTAGCAATTCTAAAACCTTTTTCAGAAGTAATTTTTAACTCATCTTTTTTTATATCTTCCTGTAAAAGATCGTTGTTTTGACAAGAAAGAAGAAATACCAACATTAGTGGTAATAAAAGAAAAACAGTTTTTTGCATGATACAGCTTTTTTTGGTTAAAGTTTTTATTTACTAAGTTGTGTTATACAGCAAAAAAATCTGTAATAACAAACTGAAACCTAGGTGAAGTCTTGATGTTGTAATTTAATGATTTCCTGAAATAGATGTCTAAGGAAGGGACTTAAAAAAACTTAAAAAAACTTAAAAAATATAATTAAAATAATATAAAACATAATTTATTAAAGCTTTATACTAAAATCCAAATTTATTAGGGTCTGAGTATTTAATTTCAACTACTCAAACCCTAAGTTAGTAAAATGGGTAGTATATATAATGTTGTTCAATCTATGAAATACATTTTTAATACTACCTAAAATAGAAATACTTTGAAAAGGTTTAATGATCGTGCCCGACTGGGTGTGGATTCAATCGAATGATTCCCAACCACATTAAAGTCATAATCACGGGATAAGTTGGATCGATTTCAAACCATTTGGTGCCAAAATTTGCTCTGTAAGGCAGTTTATGGTGATTATTCTGGAAAAGCTCGCCCAACATCAACAAATCAAAAATCAAAGAATTTTTAGACCTATCATTGTTGTCATAATTCGAGTATCCGTACATGTGCCCGCTCCAGTTGACGATAGCTCCGTGAATCGGCCCCATGACAAAATGTATGGGTAACAAAGCAAAAAAGTACCAGGGCATATCAAATTGTACATAAAACCAAACGTACAAAAAGAAATAGGCTGCTCCCCAAATAAATCGGGAAAACCACTGCTCCCCAAATTTTTCCAAAGATTTCCAAATATAACCTGTATCGAATCGAGGTTCTGGGTTTATACGTTCATAAGCGTAATTCAAATAAATATCTTTGGTTTTCCACATCATCGTAAAGATATTTTTGGTGTGGTGGGGAGAGTGTGGGTCTTTTTCCGTATCACTGAAGGCATGGTGCATACGGTGTAGAATGGCATAAGCTCTGGGACTCAAATAGGAAGAACCCTGTGTGATATAAGCAAAGATACTAAAATATCTCTCCCAGAATTTATTCATCGTAAACATCCGATGTGCTGCATAGCGATGCAAAAAGAAAGTCTGACTAAATAAAGACAAGTACCAATGTACTATGAAGAAAATAATTACTGCAATCATAAATAAATAAAGCTTTAGATAATAAACTATGTAAAATTTGCTTGTTAGACTGTTTAGCAGTTTACTTTGCAATATATCAAAGAAAATTTAAAACTTATCAAAACAAGTTCTAAATTAAAAGCTGGTAAACGCATAAGTCAAAATATTGGCTCCCATTTGTAGTGCGGCCAATCGTGTCTCTGGCGGATCATTGTGTACACTTTCATCCTCCCAGCCATCTCCCAGGTCACATTCATAAGAATAAAAACAAACCAGACGACCTTCATAAATAATCCCATAGCCCTGGGGTGGCTTGCCGTCGTGTTCGTGGATTTTGGGAAGTCCATCAGGAAATTCGTATTTTTGGTGAAAAACTGGATGTGAGAAAGGGAGCTCCACCATTTCCAGATCCGGAAAGACCTTTTTCATCTCTAAACGAATGTACTTATCCAAACCATAATTATCATCAATGTGCAAAAATCCTCCGGAAATTAAATATTTACGAAGATTGGCGGCTTCTGAATCATTAAATACCACATTGCCGTGCCCAGTCATGTGTACAAAAGGATAAGAAAATATCTCAGCACTACCTGCTTCTACCACGTCTTCTTCGGGATGAATATTCATCTTTAGATTCTGGTTGCAAAATTCAATCAAGTTGGGAAGTGAGGTTTTGTTGGCATACCAATCTCCTCCACCATTGTATTTGAGCTTGGCAACTCTATAGGTAGGATTTTGCGCTTGTAGCCAAGAGGAAATCAAAATTAAAACCAAAAAAGGACAATATTTCATACTATTTATTTTAAACACCTTGTACTTTACGCTGAAAGGCTCACATTTCATGAACCAAATTACTGATATGGCAGGCAACCAATCCGGCTGTTTCGGTGCGATAGCGTTGCTTACCCAAACTTACTGCCTGAAAACCGTTATTCAAAGCCAGCATAATTTCATTTGTTGAGAAATCACCTTCAGGGCCAATAAGAATACAATAAGAACAATTTTTTCGGAGAATATTACCAAGAAAATCCTGGTTTTTTTCATCCACATAGGCAATTAGTTTTTGATCGCCTGATGAGCTTCGCCCTACTAAATCTTGAAAAGGAGTGAGCGCATTAATTTTAGGAAGATAAATTTGCCCGGATTGTTTCATCGCACTGATGGCAATTTTTTCTAGTCGCTCTATTTTAACCTGTTTTCTTTCCGAATTTTCGCAAAGCAACATTGTAATCTCCTGAATCCCTATTTCTACACTCTTTTCTATAAACCATTCTGTTCTATCAATTTGTTTTGTAGGAGCAAGCGCAATATGGATAAAATAATTTTTTGGGGTCTGTGTTTTGAGGGTTCGAAGGATTTCCAACTCTGCATTTTTTCCTTGAAGCTGACGAATCACTGCCTCAAAAATATGCCCTCGCCCATCGGTAATCTGTATTACACTTCCTTGGGGCAGTCGTAATACTTTCATACAATGGTGTGATTCCTCCTCGGTAAGTAAGGCTTGATTGCTTTGAATATCAGAAGCGTAAAATAATTGCATAACAGGAATTTGATTGATCAAATTCTAAGATACACAAAAAAAGTATTATTCAATAATCTTAAGCTCTACTCTTCGGTTTTTGCTTCTCCCTTCATCGGTATCGTTATCAGCCAGGGCTTGTGTAGAGCCATAGCCCACAGGAACTAATCTTTTGGGATTGATAAAACCTTTTTCGATCAAATACTGCACGACTTCTTTGGCTCTATCTGCGGATAAAATCTGATTTTTTTTCTCGTCTCCTTGATTATCCGTATGACCGGAAATTTCTACCCTAAAATCAGGGTTTTCTTGTAAAAAACTGACTACCAAATCCAAAGAAGGATAAGATTGTGGTTTAATTTCGGCTTTACCTGACTCGAAAAAAATATCATACAAGACAATAGCATTACCAACTTTGGTAGGGCGCATATAAAAATTACGCTCAATAATCGGGTCTTTTTTATTGGATACAAGCAGGCGTTTGCTAAAATACCCCTCTGATTTGACTTCCAGGTAGAAATAATTAGATTTTTGCATATTACTAAATTCATACCGACCTGATGTCGTATCGGATTCTTCAAAAGCTCGGTAATTAATCTCCGGCAGAATAAAATCAATCCGGGCATTGATGGGCTGGAGCGTTTCTTCGTCAAATACATTGCCGACTACCTTGATAAAATTGGCTTCATCATCTTCAGGAACCTTACTCACTCGAATATCATCAATATAATAATATGCTCCGTCATAGCCCGTACGCCCAAATTCATAAGTTTTGGTATTTTCTTTTCCTGAAAAATTCCCTATTACAATAAATTGGTAATTGTCATCCACGGTAATAATTTTAGAAAATTCTATCCAGTCGGTTTCGGCTACGATCTTCTCAATCAAAATATCAGGCTGAGTAACCTGTGCTGCCTCAATAATATCATTGGTAAAAAGTATACCCAGATTGTTGCAGGCATAATTTGAGTATATTCTAGCCCAACTGATTTTAAAACTCACCTTATATTTTACATTTTTCTCCATAGGCTCTATCAAATTAGTCCCTATAAATTCTAAAGGTGAGTTTTTATGGTAAAGCAGCAAACCTGCGTACGCCTTGCCTTCGTGAGCCGGTATTTGGTTTCCAAAATAATTCTGCGGGATGCCTACTTTGGGGTCAGTAGCGCAACTATGAAACAAATCTGGGGTGAATTTCAGGGCTAGCCACCCAATAGCATCTTCAATACGCCCATAATCATTGGGGCATTCAATAATATCTTCAAAACTAGGATTATTGACTAAGTTATTGTCGTCGCTGATTTCCTGTGCTCTGGCTGCATCAAATGCCCACAGCCCAAAAAGCAACAGGGATACTATGAATAATTTGATAGAAAATAAATTTTTCCCAAACATTTGTGTGAATTTTGATGCTTGTATGGATATATTTCTTTTGTTTTTTGAAACGTAGATAAGCGTTGAAAGTTGGTTAACAAAAGAATTCCCCAATCGGTTAATCCATATAACCTGTCAAATTTTATTCCAAAAATCTAAATCTTTCAGGTTGGATTTATTTATCTTTGCAAGTATATGAATAAGCGAAACATCCGAAATTTTTGCATCATTGCACATATCGATCACGGTAAAAGTACCCTGGCTGATAGGTTGTTGGAATTTACTCACACGATTTCTGATCGGGATATGCAAGCCCAGCTTCTCGACAATATGGATTTGGAAAGAGAAAGAGGAATTACCATTAAAAGTCACGCGATTCAAATGAATTATCATTTTGAAGGGGAAGACTATATCCTCAATCTGATAGATACTCCTGGACACGTGGACTTTTCTTATGAGGTATCCCGATCTATTATGGCTTGTGAAGGTGCTTTGCTGGTCGTCGACTCTTCGCAAGGCATTGAGGCTCAGACTATATCCAATCTATATCTGGCCATAGGCAATGATCTGGAAATTATTCCGGTACTCAATAAAATTGATCTCCCACACGCCCGACCCGAAGAAGTCAGTGATGAGATTATAGACCTGATCGGTTGTAAAAAAGAAGACATCATACTAGCCAGCGGTAAAACCGGAATCGGTGTAGATGATATTCTTAGCGCAGTTATTCATCGGATTCCTCCACCCAAAGGTGATGCCGATGCCCCGCTTCAGGCTTTGATTTTTGATTCTGAATTTAACCCCTTCAGAGGCGTAGAAGTAATCTTTAGGGTCTTCAATGGAAGAATCAACAAAGGTGATAAGGTCAAATTTGTGGCTACTGGCAAAGAATACGAAGCCGATGAAATCGGAATTCTTAAACTTAATCAGGAACCACAAAAAACCATTGAGGCCGGAAATGTTGGTTACCTGATCTCAGGAATCAAAAACGCCAAAGAAGTAAAAGTGGGCGATACCATCACGCACATGCTGAAATCCGCCCCTGCTATCAAAGGATTTGAGGACGTAAAACCCATGGTTTTTGCCGGAATTTACCCCGTAGAAACCAGTGAATTTGAAGACCTCCGTGAAGCTATGGAGAAACTCCAGCTCAACGATGCGTCTTTGGTTTGGGAACCTGAAACCTCGGCGGCTTTAGGTTTTGGCTTTCGTTGCGGATTCCTAGGAATGCTGCACATGGAGATTATCCAAGAACGCCTAGAGCGCGAATTTGATATGACAGTTATTACGACCGTACCTTCAGTACAATTCAAAGCATATCTGACCAAAGGCCAAGAAGTAAATGTACAAGCTCCTTCGGAAATGCCCGAACCCAATCACCTAGAAAGGATCGAGGAACCTTTCGTAAAAGCGCAAATAATCTCTAAATCGGACTTTATCGGACCCATCATCAGCCTTTGTATGGATAAACGAGGGATTATCAAGGATCAGCACTACCTCACTTCCGATCGGGTTGAACTTATTTTTGAGCTACCCCTGGCTGAAATAGTTTTTGATTTTTTTGACAAATTAAAAACCATCTCCCGAGGTTATGCTTCTCTGGATTATGAATTGATCGGTTTCCGCGCTTCCAATCTCGTAAAACTGGATATTCTCCTGAATGGCGATAAGGTGGATGCACTTTCTGCCATTGTACACCGAGATAAGGCCTATGACTGGGGAAAACGCCTTTGTGAAAAACTTCGAGAATTACTTCCCCGGCAACTTTTTGAAATAGCCATTCAGGCAGCCATCGGGCAAAAAATAATCGCCCGCGAAACAGTCAAAGCCATGCGTAAAAACGTAATTGCCAAGTGTTATGGAGGGGATATTTCCCGCAAACGTAAACTTCTCGAAAAACAGAAAAAAGGTAAAAAACGTATGCGTCAGGTAGGGAACGTAGAAATCCCTCAGGAGGCCTTTATGGCTGTGTTAAAGTTAGATTAGTAAAAGTGTTCTTATGAAAGCAGAGCAGTTCTCTATTTATCTCGATTATCTCAAATTATTAGTCAGGCAGCCTTCTGTCGTAGGTAGTGAAGAGCCTTTTTTTCGCCTTTTACAACGTGAATTGGAAGAATTAGACGTACACGTGGAGCGTTATCATGGCTTGTTGGTCGCTTCCAAAGATGCCCAACACCACGTTCAGAAAAAACACTACATCTCCGTACACGTAGACCGCCACGGACTGATGTGTACCGGACCCAATGAGTTTCAATATGCAGCTTTTATCGCCCAACATCGCAGCGAAATGCAGGGAGATTCGGTCTCAGAACAAACCTACAAGGCCATTGCAGATCGTTTTGAAGGCAAACCTGTACTGGCTTACCAACCCTGGTCGGGCATTTATTTGGGCAAAGGTGTGATTCGCCATTCTTATATTTGTGAAAGACGTGAAAACCTGGTATTCGAGATAGACGGCTTGGGGCACCTGAATCCAGGTACTCCGGTCGCTTATACAGACCGACTTACCATTGAAGAAGACCGTCTGGCTGCACAATTGGATAATGTACTTAATGTAGCCCTGGTACTTTATCTATATGCCTGTGGTTATGAAGGTACGGCATTTTTTACAGCCCAGGAAGAAGCAGGTAGAAGCTGGCGTTTTCTCCTGGATTGGTTTCACCGTTTTAATTTGAGTACCCAAGAATTATTGGTTTTGGATACCAGCCCCTATGCCACTTACCAAGATGCCGAGGTGCAACAAGTTGTATTGAGAAAAAAAGATGCCAATGGGGTATTTAATGTTGAAATGGTGGAGTATCTTGAAGATAGCTGCAAGGAATTGGGTATCCATTTTACCTACAAAGATGCTATGATCGAGAAGGCAAATTCATTGCTCAAGCCAGGCGAAGAACCACAATCTTTGGGAAGAACTGAACTTGGAAGAATTATCCAATCATCCAAGGGCTTGATCAATGGAGCTACTTTGCAAATCCCCACCACTGGCTATCACACCGATGAAGAAACCGCATCCATCGATGCAGTAAAGTCCCTTTTTAGATTGTTGATGAAGATTATATAAAAAAGGGGGCTGTGTGTTACGGATGGGATAAGTTTTTTACCTTGTACAGAACCTGAGTTAGAGGTATTGTTGAGTCCAAAGGGATTGTTTTGCTTGTTTTCTTCTTCTTTATCTTTTCCCAGGAGCTTTTCTTCGGCCTTTTTTTTGAGTTTATTCAAAATTTGGGCTTGTGTGGGAATTTGAGCCACCAAAAACAGCGTCAAACCCAATATAAGAGTTGTGCAACGCTTGATCATAGTTTTAGAGATTGTTTCATGTGTTAATTTTCACTTCGCAATAAATCTGATTAGTTTGTATGAATATAAGTAACAAACAATATACACAAATTAATCATAGAGTTCGTGCTTTTTTTTATGTTAGTTTGCCAAGGTGTTATTTTACTTTCAATAGAAGGTGTGTTATAAGATATGTAAACCATCTTCAGTATTTGTGAGTATATACCTATATAAAAATTAAAATTCACCCATAAAAATGAATATCCTATGAAATACATCATTAGAATTGGAATAATTACCTCTTTGGTATTAGTCATTGTGTTTATTTCTACTTCCTTTGTGACGGTGGGTCCCGGCAAAGTCGGTGTGGTTGCACATTTTGGAAAGATTCAAACGACAACTTTATCTGAAGGCATTTATTTTATCACGCCAATCCGTACCAAAGTAACCCTGATGGATGTACGTATCCAAAAGCTTGAAGTAGATGCAACGGCTTCTTCCAAAGATCTACAGACCGTTACTTCAAGAGTAGCCCTCAATTTTAGCCTATCCAATGAAAAGGCAGCTCTTATTTTCCAGAAATTAGGCCCTAATTACGAAGAAAGTATCATCCAGCCTACCATTCAGGAGTCTATCAAATCCGCTACGGCCAATTATACGGCCGAAGAGTTGATTACTAAACGCCCGAATGTAAAACAAGAGGTGTATGAATATATCAAAAAACGTTTGGGGCAGAATTATATCATCGTTTCAGATTTCTCGATTGTTGACTTCAAATTCTCAGATGAGTTCAACCGAGCCATTGAAAGCAAGGAAGTCGCCAAACAAAAAGCACTGACAGCTCGCAATGACTTGGAGCGTATCCGCACAGAAGCAGAGCAGGCCAGGGTCAAAGCAGAAGGACAAGCAGATGCACAAAACCTACTCCGAGAAGCTCTAAGTGAAGAACTATTACGCCTCAAAGCTATTGAAAAATGGGACGGTGTACTCCCCATAGTGCAAGGAGAAGGAAGCGGGGCTTTTGTGGATATAGGAACAGTGCTTAAAAGTAGAAAATAAATAAACGCTTTCCAAATCCCCTGTATTGATCTTTGCAGGGGATTTTTTACATTTTCTTTGCTTTTTAATCTAGACTCCTTGAAGTTTAAAACCCAATTTACCCTATTCTTCTTATAAAATATGATCAGATTTTTATATTTTGGAAGAATAATTGTTTTATGGAGTTTAGTTACGAAATTTTAATCCAAACCAACCCTAAAAATATATATGGCTACATGCGCGGTTACATATCGCTTTTGGCTGTTATCGGCATTTTTGCTGGGGGGATGTTATTATACTGCTTATTCGCAAAAGCATAATTTTTCAGAACCGGGAATCGTAGATCTAATCCGTTGGAATCCTCAAAAAAACGGACAAATAACCTTGCGCGGAGAATGGGAATTTTACTGGAAACAGCTTTTGTACCCCGAAGACTTTGCTCAAATCAACAAACCGAAACCTGACGGTTGGGTGAGCCCTCCTAAGATTTGGAATGGCATGTCTATCTCTGAAAAAAAACTTTCTGGATTTGGATATGCAACGTATCGCATTAAGATTTTACTACATAAACATAGCCCTGGCAGCCTGGCTTTAAAAATACATAATTTTAGTACCTCAGCCCGAATATTTGTCAATAACACCCAAGTATATGAAGCAGGCAAAGTAGGTACATCACCCACAGAAACAAAACCTGCCTTTGTTCCTGGTATTATAAATATTCCCTCTTCTGAGGAAAAGCTTGAAATTATTGTCCAGATTGCCAATTTTCATCATGCCAAAGGCGGCTTTTGGAAGTCGATATATCTGGGTTCGGCAGATTTTTTACACGGGCAATGGGAAAAATATCTTTATTTTGAGGTTTTTTTGTTATCCTCTATTTTTATCATGGGGCTTTATAATCTGGCTATTTTTGGGATGAGGAAAACCGAAAAAACATCTTTATTTTTTGGCTTGCTGTGTTTATTTATTTCTCTTCGAATTACCACCACAAGCACCCAAATTTTGAATGATTTTTTTCAAATAGATTGGATTTGGGTGTCGAAGCTTGAGCATATATCCTTCTTTTTATCAGCCTTGTTTTTTTCCTGGTATTTACATTCCTTGTTTCTCAAAGAATTTTCCAGAAGGATTTTGAGGGTCATCGAGTTTATGTCCCTGGGATATACTTTACTTACTCTTGGTTTTTCTACGTGGGTTTACACCGAATTCTTGATAGGCTTCCAAGTGTTTACCTTGGCAATCTGTATATATTTCACTTTAATTATTATCAGAGGAATCTTGCATAAAGTGGAAGGCAGCTGGTTTTTTTTGGCAGTCTGGATATTATTTTTTGTAACCATCGCCAATGATATTCTTTTTAGCCTTTTATGGATTAGAACCAGTAATTTGGTAGAAATAGGCGTTTTTGGTTTTGTATTGATGCAAAGCTTGTATCTCTCGATTCGTTTTGCAAGAGTTTTTATTCAATCTGATATACTCAACCAGGCATTGCAGAAGGCCAACCAAAATCTTGAATTAAAAGTAGCTCAAAGAAAACAGGTCTTGGGAGAAACCCACAAACAGCTCAGTAAAATGAGTGCCGAATTGCAATCAATCAATCGTGAAGTGACCGATAGCATTCTCTATGCAAAAAGAATTCAATCTTCTATTCTCCCAAGAATAGATCGCATCAGGGAATATCTACCAGCAATATTTATTTTCTACCGCCCCAAAGATTTGGTAAGCGGTGATTTTTATTGGTTTGGGGTAGAACAGGGAAAAATTATACTGGCTGTGGCCGACTGTACCGGACATGGAGTCCCGGGAGCTTTGATGAGTATGGTAGGCAATGATTTATTGAGTAGAATCATTCATTATCAGCATATTACAGAGCCTGACCAAATACTCAACGAATTGGATATACAGTTTAGGGCTACACTAAGGCAAAATCATCTTGAGAATCGAGAAGGCATAGATATCTCTTTGGTCGTTATTGACAACGATTATACGAGACTTGATTTTGCAGGTGCCCGAAGCAACTTAATTTTTATTCATGATCAAAAACTTTTTACCATAGAAGGCGATAAACACGGAATCGGGGCGGCTTACGTCAATGAAAGAAAATTATTTACCAAACACCGCTACGAAATTGAGAGGCTGACCACTTTTTATCTTTTTTCGGATGGTTTTGCAGATCAATTTGGAGGCATATCCGGGAAGAAATTCTTGCGTAAACGTTTTCAAAAACTGCTCTTGGATAATTCACATGTATCCCTCAGCAAACAAGAAAGTAATATAGAGAAAATTCTGGAAGCCTGGATGGCAGAATATGCTGCTAACCCCCGTTCAAATAATCAGGAGATGGAGCAGACAGATGATATAACCGTCATAGGATTTAAATTGTAGCAGCCCCATGAATGAAAACCGAAAATATACGTCTTCTGCAATTTTGATCCTGGGGCTGATGTTTGGGCTGCTCGGCTGTGGCATAAATACCGATTCTAAGCCTCCAAAGGCGCAAAAAGGGGTTTTAAATATAAATTTGGAGACCCCAAGGCAAATTGCCTTAGAGGGAGAATGGGAATTCTACTGGTCAAAATTACTCAACCCTGCGGATTTTCAATCTCCAAAAATGCTCAAACCGGATGCTTGGGCGTCCGTGCCTGGTGTTTGGAATGATCTTCGGGTGAATCAAGTAAGCCTACCAAGTCACGGGTATGCTACTTATCGACTGCGGGTACATTTTACCGAGCCTATGGATGGTCTTGCGCTCAAAATTCCTACTTTTAGTACGGCTGCACGGGTATTTGTAAATGGTAAAATACAATACACCGTAGGCAAAGTAGCTACCCATGTATCTTCTATGATGCCTTCTTACGAACCTCGAGTTGTTGAGATTCTAGGTAAGTATAAAAGCCTGGAAATCATTGTGCAAGTTTCTAACTTTTATTACTCCAAGGGCGGCATTTGGCAGACAGTTTATTTGGGCAAAAGTGAAGTAATGCATTTAAAAAGAAGGCATCAAATCATTCAAGAGATTTTCTTGGCTGGATCTATTTTTATTATGTTTCTTTATAATGCTGCACTTTTTTTTACTTTTCGTAAAGAAAAGGCCTCCCTTTATTTTGCAGGCGTCTGCCTTTTTGTATCCGTTCGTACGCTCAGTGTGGATGAATATCTCATTCGTGAAATCATTCCTATGAGCTGGTCTTGGCTAATCAAAATGGAATATTTGTCTTATTATCTGACCGTATGGGTATTTGCCGAGTTTGCCTTTACCATCTTTGTAAAAAGTTTTAGCCCATGGGTGACTCGATTTTCCAGGGTATTTAGCGGTATTTTTGTAGCATTGGTATTGTTTGGATCTTCGGCATTTTATACGTCTATCTTATTATATTACCACGCTTATACCTTAGTACTGTCTGCATATTTTACCCTTGTCCTCGTTTTAGAAATGATCAGGCGATTTAGAGTGACCATATTATATTTTATCGGCTGGGTATTTCTTTTTTTGACCTTGCTCAATGATATGTTGTACAATCTACACCTGATTAAAACCGGGAATTACGGGTCTTGGGGTATTTTTATCTTTATGTTGTTTTACACCTATATCCTTACCCGTTGGATTGCCTCTATTTATAAAAAAGTAGATGACCTAAATATAGAGCTTCTGAGGCAAAATACGGAACTGGAGCAAATGATCTATACCCAAACCCGTGACCTGGAAGAAAGCAATCAAAACCTCAAAAATACCAACCGTGATTTAAGTCATAAAAATAAAAAAGTAGAAGCCAGTATTAATTATGCCCAACGCATTCAAAATGCTATTTTACCTTCGTTGACAGAAATACAAACCTATTTCCCGGATTCTTTTGTATTTTATAAACCAAGAGACGTGGTAAGCGGTGATTTTTATTGGTTTGGTGTGCAGGATAACATAATCTTTGTTGCTGCCATGGATTGTACAGGGCACGGTGTACCAGGAGCTTTTATGAGTATGATGGGCAATGATCTACTAAGAGAAATCATTCATTATCAAGGCATTACCGATGTAGCTAAAATTCTCAACATGCTCAATGATCGTGTTTCGGAAAGCATGAAATCCACAAAAGATTTTATCCACGATGGCATGGACATTAGCCTGGTAGCCATACATCCTGAAAGGCGTATATTGGAATTTGCAGGGGCACACCTACCTTTATACCTGATTCAAAAAGGCAAACCAAAAGAAATTCAAGGAGATCGTTTATCAGTGGGTAATATAGATTTTATGTATGAAGGTCAGCATAAAAAATTTACCAAACATACCGTTTATCTAAATACTCCTACGGTCATCTACCTGTTTTCGGACGGATTCCAAGATCAGTTCGGAGGCGTCAAAAACCGAAAATATATGGCCAAACGTTTTAAAAAACTGCTATATCTTCAGCACAAACTGCCTATGTCTCTCCAAAAAAATATACTTGAAGATTCGCTCCATAATTGGTTACATCCTCAATCCATGCCTCAAAAAATCTATGAACAAATTGATGATATTATGGTCATTGGAATCAGTCTGGATTTTAGTTGATTTTTGATACCAAAATCAAAACTTCTGCGTTGAAAATACATTAAATTCACCCGAAAAACTTGTCCGGCTTATCCATTTTACTTAATATTGTCATGATAAATTTTAGATTATTTTTCGTGAAACCAACTACATATCTGATTTTTTTTATATCCATTTTAGGAACGTCCTGTCAGCAAATTCCTTTGATTGAGAAATTCAGCGGGAATCGTGGTGTACTGATGGGCAAAGAATCTTCTTTGTCATGGGAGGTGAAAAATGCTGATAAATTATTGATTAAAAATAATAATACTGGCGAAGAACAGCAGCTTCAGGGAGAACAGGGTAAATTTAAGTTTACACCCCTCAAAGACTTTAGCTTCACGCTAGTCGCTCAGAATAAAAAGGGCTCAGTAGAAAAAGTATTTCAAGGAAAAACCCTTCCTAATCCACCTGTTATCGATTATTTTAGAGGAAGTGAAGAATATGAAGTGGGAAGCCCTCAACTTGCATTTTTAGAATGGAATATAAGAAATGCTCAATACATCTATCTCAGGAAATTGGCCGAAAATCTCCCTCCGGTTTTTCGATCGGATAGCATAGCCCCTGATACCACTACGCTCTACGAATTGGTAGCCGTGGGCGAATTTGGTGATACAGTAAGCAAAACCCACCTGATCAAAGTACTCAAACCCGAATATAGCATCGGCGTATCGGATAGTTTTAAAACTCCCGCAGCCATCATCGGAAAGGAAAATACCGTAAAATGGGACTTTAAAGGAGCTGAATCGGTCAGAAGGGAATTCGGACCCGGCACCTTAGCACCCTCTGGTACTTATACCATCAAACCCAGCATGAATAAAGACGGGTATTATACCGAACGATTTTTTGTAAAATACCCGGCATACGACGAAGAAAAAGTGTTTACCTTCAAGGCACCTCTTGAAAGTTATAAAGCTTTTTTTAAACCTTCCAAACTCAAAGCCGAACCCAAAGAAAACATTACCCTCAACTGGGATGTACTCGGAACAAAAGAATATGAGGTTTTTGTCGATGATGAATCGGTAGCACTAGGGATAGAAGGCAAAGGAACTTACTCCTTTCCTATCAAAAAAACTTGCCAAGTTCGGCTACAGGTCATAGATATGCAGGATGATTTTTATGAAACAGTCTGGACAATCAAATGTGGCTCTTTCAGACCTTTTATCGTCAATGCCCTGGATTATCAAACCATCAAAAACGAATATAAAAAAAGAAGGTTTATTTCCGAAATTTATCAGATTGACCGAAGTAAATACCCAGAGGAAATCAAACTTCGGGTACTGGTTACGGATACCTTGGGTAATTTTATTCGAGGCCTTGCCCCTCCCAGCATTTCAAACCAAGAATCACGAAAGTTCTTCAAAGAAATTATAGAACGAACCGGTACGCATTATCAGAAAATCAAGGACTTTAAAATTCTCGAAATCAATCAACAAATCTCTCAGCCTTATGATGTGGCTTTTTGTCTGGATTACAGCGGATCTATGGCTTTGCATATCCAATCCCTAGAAAATGCAGTAAGGAAAATGGTCAATAAAAAAGATGAAGAAGATCGCTTCTCAATCGTTCGTTTTGATGAACATCTAAAAACAGAGATCAGACTTGAAAACGACATCAATGCCATCCTGGAAGAAGTACCCTGGAAAGGGCTGGACGGCTTCGGAGGCAGTACGGCTCTTTATGCAGGTACCGATGAAGCACTCCATGCGCTTGACCTGGATTCCAACTCAAGACAAAAAATTATGTTCTTGTTTACAGACGGGCACGAAAATTCCTCCTTTTTACACTCTGAAAGCGGCAGACTCTTCCGCGCAGTCGATCTGATCAAAAAAGCCCGTGAAAAAGGCGTTAAAATCTACCCCATCGGCTTTGGATCGGCAACCAATGAAAAACTCCTGGATTTGATGGGTTGGATGACAGACGGCTTTACCTTCCAAATAGATGATAGCCAAAGCCTGGAATCTGCTTATTCGGAGATTCCTCGGCTTTTCAGAAATTATTACGAGATCACTTATAAGCCTATTGTTGACAAAGACCCCAAAGGTGAAAAAGGCATTACACTGGAATATTTTAATAACCAAAGAACCGCCACCACCATCACCAAGTACCAAACCAATAATAGCTTTGCCATCGACGAAGAAACCGGCAGTAATGTGCCTATCGGCTCCTTAAAAAATAAAAAACAAATCGTGGTACCTCCACAGGTAGTGGCCTTTTTTAATTTTGATAAGTATGACCTCCGGCTTGAGTTCCTACCCAATCTGGAAGCAATCTATAAATTTTTGGTACACAACCCCAGTCTTAAAATAGACATCATCGGTCATACAGATTTGGTGGGAACTGTTGAAAAAAATGTGAACCTCTCACGCTTGCGCGCCGAATCCATCCAACAATACCTTTTACAAAAAGGAATATCCCAAAACCGTATGTTTATCGTGGCTATGGGCAAATCCAAACCCGTCTGGAAAGTAGAAGAAGAACCCTGGCAAGCTCAAGAAAACCGTAGGATTGAAATTATGGTCTGGGAATAAGCCGATCATGCTTTGACTTCATAAGGTAAAGCCAGTTCTTGGTGAATATGATGCTTTACCTTTTCCAAAATAAGCACAATATCGCTCAAATCATCCTTTTGAGTGGCATCATAAGCCCGGCTGACGCTGTATTCCTTGTTTTGCAAGATCACAAAAAACCAAAAACGCCCAATGGCATAAGCCCCAAATAAGAGTTTTTCAGGATTTTCATTAATCATCTGTGAATCTACCATCGCAATAAGTAATTGCCCAAGAGGATCATTGCTGGTATTTTTTTCTGCTTTATATTCATGCAAAAAAAAGAAAGGCCTTTGTGGGGTTTGTTTTCCAGTAGCAACCATCCACTCTACCTTACCGCTTGCTTCTACATTTTCAGTTTGCAAATAAAGCAATCTCTGAGTAAATACTTTGTAATGAGGAAGGTAATTGAAGTTGATTTCTGTAAGCAGAGGAGCAATAAACATCATTTTTAACTCATCTTCATTCCAAGTTTCAATACTATCTTCCAACAAATCCTGCAAGCGGGTGATGTTGGAATGTAAAACCCCTGAAGGTTTTACATCCAACCAAGCAAGTAAAGAAGGGTGTTTTTTAATCCTTACAATCCCAAATTCTTTTTCTACATCTTCAAAAAGCCAATGTTCGAAAGAGCGTTTTATCATGTCTAGAAAATTGAGTGTATACAAATTTATAAATTAAAATACTGATTTATACCACGAATCTGAATTAATTCTTATCTTAGACCTCATCAAATCCAATGTGGAAAGAAATAAATCAAAAAAAAATGCAGGAAGATTACGAAGGTCTGGCGATCAAAATTGAATATTTCTGGGACTGGTTTCTGAGCCGGGAATACGAGTTTAGAAATATAACCGATCCTTATGAAGTCAAAGAAGCCCTGGACAATCAAATTCTCAGCTTCGGGCTTTTTACCTGGGAGATAGGTATCAATGAGCAACAAAAACACTACCTCCTTATCTCCCCCAACAGCAATGCAGAGCGACTCAAAATCAGCAAAATGATTGTAGAAGCAGCTCCCCCGCTTTCTCAATGGGATTTTTATGATTGCAAACCACCTCATGCCCACTGGGATTTCAAAATCAAACTTTATGACGCTTTTATGATACTTCAGGAAATAGATACTTCTAGGTGGGAGTTTGTATGGATACCCGAAGAAGAAAAACGTTTAAAAATTTTTCTAAAACTCCCCGAACTCCGCAATTTTGAAGAAGATGACCTTGCCGTAGCCGCAGAAGTAGCCCTTACCCATATCCTGGGCGAAGAATTCAAAATCAATCATCTGGCAGCCCTTACAATTGTTTCGGAATGGAATCCTAGCCAAAAAATCGCTGCGAAACCTTTGAAGGAATTAAAAAAACGAATTGAAATTTTTTGGGATACCAGCCTGTATTAAACAGCAAATACCTAAATTTGAAAAAAAACACCTTTACATCTTTTTATGCACGTCGGTCGTAATTATACCTTATTCCAAACATTAAACTGGACAAGGAGAAGTATCTTGATTTTTATATTTTCTTCCACCATCCCCGTTATTCTGTACAAGCCTTTGGGAATCACCTGGATCACCATTCCCTGGATACCCATCGCACTCATTGGCACCGCAGTCGCCTTTTACCTAGGATTTAAAAACAACTCTTCGTATGAGCGGCTTTGGGAAGCCCGCAAAATCTGGGGAGGTATTGTCAATACCAGTCGCACTTGGGGAATGATGGTCAAAGATTTTATCACCAACGAATACGCCCCGGTCAAAGCCTCAAAAGCAGAGCTATATGCCATCCACAAACGATTAATCTACCGACATATCGCCTGGCTAAACGCTATGTGCTGTCAGTTACGTACTCCCAGAACTTGGGAGCATAACAATGCCGATTCACAATACGCCCGAAAATTGCTAGGCTCTGATATCCAGGTAGACCCCCAAGAAGCCCTAAAAGATTTGCTCCCCCCCGAAGAAATTGATTATGTACTGAGTAAAAAAAATCCAGCGGTTCACCTCATTGCTTTGCAATCCAAGGAACTCAAAGAACTCAAAGTGCAGGGTTATACCGAAGATTTCCGCCACATGGAGCTAGAAGGATTGCTCGTAGAAATGTACACCCTCCAGGGGCAATCCGAACGCATCAAAAATTTCCCTTTCCCCCGTCAATATGCTACTGTTAATCTCTTTTTTATATGGATATTTATCATACTGGTTCCTTTTGGAATGCTGAGTGAGTTTGATAAATTGGGAGAGCATTTTGTATGGCTTACCGTTCCTTTTAGCATGATTACAAGCTGGGTATTCCATACTATGGAGATGATCGGCGATTACAGCGAAAACCCTTTTGAAGGTCTTTGGAATGATGTACCCATCCTTGCCATCAGCCGAACGATTGAAATTGACCTGCGGGATATGCTTGATGAAACTAATCTACCACCTGCCATCAAACCACACGAAGAATATCAGATTCTACTATAAAATCCACCCGATGATGAAACACAAAATATTTTTTACGTTTTCTAACGGAAAAAATTTACCTCTTATTTCTCTTTTGTGTATAGTTTGTTCCGCAGGGCTTTTTGCTCAAAACACTAAAAAATACTATTTCCCTGCCAGGGGTGAAGTCTGGCAAAGTAAAAAACTTTCTGATTATAAACTAGACGAAACCAAAATCAAGGAAGCAATAACTTTTGCCGAAACCCACGAATACAAAGGCTCAAAAGATTTGCGCCAAGCCATTCTACAGGGATTCGAGCAAGAACCTTATCATCAAATCCTAGGGCCTACCCGCAAACGCGGTGGACCCGCTGGCATGATTCTCAAAGACGGTTTTGTGATTGCACAATGGGGAGATATCAAAAGAGTAGATATGACATTCAGTGTGACCAAAAGTTTTCTCTCAACCATAGCAGGACTGGCTCTGGAAGAAGGACTTATCCGCTCTGTGCAAGATAAAGTTGAGGAATACGTCTGGGACGGTACTTTTGAAAGCCCTCACAATGCTAAAATTACTTGGGAGCATCTCCTACAACAATCTTCCGACTGGAGCGGCCAGCTTTGGGGGGGAGACGACTGGGCAGACCGCCCTCCGCGTGAAGGCAATCTGGATGATTGGAAAAACCGCAAACTCCATGAACCAGGAACCGTCTTTGAATACAATGATATAAGGGTTAATTTGCTTGCTTATAGTCTTTTACAGGTATATCGTAAACCTTTGCCTCAAATCATCAAAGAAAAAGTGATGGATCCTATCGGTGCCTCCTCCGGCTGGCGTTGGTATGGCTATGATAATTCCTGGGTCAATATGGATGGGGTACACACGCAATCGGTCAGCGGTGGAGGGCACTCCGGTGGAGGCTTGTTTATCAGTGCCGAAGATATGGCTCGATTCGGGCTTTTATTCCTCAATAAGGGCAAATGGAAAGATCAAACCATTATTTCCGAAAAGTGGATACAAGAAGCGACCAAACCTTCTACACCCAATCCCAATTACGGCTATATGTGGTGGCTCAATCAGCCTGGAAAACAACAATGGGAAAACGTGCCAGAATCTGTGTATTATGCTGCTGGTTTTGGAGGCAATTATATAGTCATTGACCCTATACACGATCTTGTACTCGTAACACGTTGGCTTGAGCCTGATCAGATCGAGACCATGATCAAAATGGTACTAGAGGCTTGGTAAATAGATGCTTTGCAAGCATCTATTTTTCCCTGATTTTCCTACACACGTAGTATGCAGTAGGAAAGCCCATTAGGTATATAAAATATGCCTGATTCGCTTCCAAAAGTTCGTAAAAACCTAGCGAATAGGTAGATAAAACACCCGTTTTTAAGCCCTTACCCCCATAAATTCTGACAAAGACTGTAACTTTATTACATAAATCACAGTTAAAGACTTAGTATTTCAGCGATGCAATTTCTTCTACCCTTACAAATTTAAAACAAGCCTTTATTAAATTCGAAGGCATTCTTCATCACCCATCCACTGCCCTGAGTCTCATTCAAGGAAAGAACTTTATTAAAAAAATTAACCGCCTTAAAAGATTGATTATGCGTTCTGATAATTTTACAAAACGACTTAATTTCTTATTTACTCTATTGCAATACGCCGAAGAAAAGGATGCCATCAAAAATATTGAAGCTGATATCTGGGAAATCTGGATGGATAGCGGGGAAACCCAAATTAATACCCTGATGGAAGAAGGATCCCAATATATGAATGAGATGGATTATAACGCCGCCATTGACTCCTTTACACTGGTAATTGCCTTAAACCCTAACTTTGCCGAAGGCTGGAATCAGAGGGCAATGGCTTATTTTATGCGCGGAAGCTTCAAACAAGCCATAGAAGATATTAAGCAGGTGCTTAGTATGGAAAATCGTCATTTTGGAGCTTTGTCAATCCTCGGTGAAATATCTCTACTCATTGGTGATTTCCACAGAGCAATCCGTGTTTATGAAAGATTGCTTAAGATTTACCCCCATAATCAGGAATTTAGAAAACAACTCAAAAATCTTAAAACAAAAACGGTCTGAAGAGACTCCTAAAATCTGGGGAAATATCCAAGGGCTTGATCAAATTTGAGCATAAATTTGATCAAGCCTTTTGATTTTTAGAGTATCTATGCCGCCTTATTTCTCTGCATGGAGCAAGTGTTTCTTCGTATCGAGCAGGTATTTCTTCGTATCGAGCAGGTATTTCTTCGTATCGAGCAAGTGTTTCTTCGTATCGAGCAAGTGTTTCTTCGTATCGAGCAGGTATTTCTTCGTATCGAGCAGGCATTTCCATGCGTTGAGCAGGCATTTCCATGCGTTGAGCAGGCATTTCCATGCGTTGAGCAGGCATTTCCATGCGTTGAGCAGGCATTTCCGTGCGTTGAGCAGGCATTTCCATGCGTTGAGCAGGCAGATTTACAGGATATTTTCCAAAATTTTCAAATAACTCACCAAAAAAAACCTATTTCCAGGCTAATCTTGTGAATTTTGGAAAATATTCAAAATTTTTAATTATCCTTGCCATCCATGCGAATCTGTTTTCGAGGTTTGATAGATTTAAAAACAGATACTTGCAAGAGTTTTCTAAATTTATAGGATTAGACTTAAAAAGATATGAAGCTTTATCTTCAGAAATTTTTGATTCCCGCCCTGAGCTTGGCCTTTTTTATGGCCGCAGTGTTACATCTGCTGGATGCTTATTCAGGGATATCATTGACTCCTGAGCTGCTTTTAAGCGCGCGTTGGCTGGCTTTGGCTCTTTTGATTTTATATGGATTCAGTAAAAATTCCCTTACCACCTGGATTCTGATCAGTATGCTCTTGGGGGCGGAGGTTGGTCTGGACTTTCCGGCATTCTCTCAAAACCTCAATGTAGTGAGCAAAATCTTCCTCAAGATGATCAAATCTATCATCGCTCCTTTGTTATTTGCCACCCTGGTGCTGGGTATTGCTGGGCATTCGGATATCAAACAGGTGGGGCGTATGGGCTGGAAATCACTGGTTTATTTTGAAATTGTCACAACTATTGCCCTTTTTATCGGTCTGGCAGCCATCAACATCAGTCAGGCAGGTGTGGGGATTGAGCTGCCTCCTGTGAGCAGCAAAGAAGGTCTACCAAGCACACCCACCCCCAAAAAATGGGATGAAATTATCTTGCATATCTTTCCTGAAAATTTTGCGCTTGCCGTGGCAGAAGGGCAAGTACTCCAAATCGTCATTTTTAGTATTGTCTTTGGAATTGGACTGGCAATGGTCAGTGAAGCGCATAAACATCCCATGCTACAATTCACTGAGAGTTTGGCGGAAGTGATGTTTAAATTTACCAATATTGTAATGCAATTTGCCCCTTTTGCCGTTTTTGCGGCTATGGCTTATTCGGTAGGGCACATGGGCATTGAAATCCTCAAAAACCTGCTGATGCTCTTGGCTACACTTTATGTATCTTTGATTGTCTTTATGCTGGTGGTGTTGCTGCCCGTAGCTTTGATAATTCGCCTACCGATCAAACGTTTTATTTTGGCCATTGCCGAGCCGGTCACGCTGGCTTTTGCGACTACCAGTTCGGAATCCGCACTTCCCAAAGCCATGAAAGCGATGGAATCTATCGGTGTGCCTCGTAAAATTGTAGCCTTTGTTATGCCTACTGGTTATAGTTTTAATTTGGATGGTACTACACTTTATTTGGCTTTGGCTACAGTTTTTGTGGCTCAGTCAGCCAAAATAGATTTAAGTTTTTCCCAACAATTGTTGATCGTTTTTACCCTGATGCTGACCAGTAAAGGAGTTGCGGGTGTACCCCGTGCTTCTTTGGTGATTCTGCTGGCTACGGCTTCTCAGTTTGATTTGCCCGTAGAGCCGATTTTTATCATCTTGGGCATAGACGAATTGATGGATATGGCTCGAACTTCTGTCAATGTAATAGGAAATTGTCTGGCAACCGCCGTGGTAGCACGCTGGGAAGGTGAATTTGAAGATAATTATGTGGAAGATCAAAAATTATCAGGTGAAGTACCAGAGATGAATCCTTAAGAGTGGGTAGGGTCATCACCTTGTTTTTTTTGAAATATGTACTACAAGATCGCTCATCTTTCTGAGTTAGGGAATCATCTTTACGCTTTGATTCGCAAATGCGAGATTATTCCTTTTTCTTATAAATCAAATCCAGGGTATATTCCAACACTCGATCTTTGCCTATGAGTAGATCCTTCATGGTATTGCGTACTATATGTTGAGGAATAATACCACGCTTTGAGTCAGGATAATTAGGTATTTCCTTGACCCATTTTTCCACAGGGATTTCAATGAGCAGATTGGTATTGGGGAGAGCTATATCAATAAAATCTCCTCCATTGAGACCATAAGCACCACCACCGCTTTCTTCCCCTACAAATACAGCTCGGTTTTCGGCATAAGCCAAGGTAGCAAAAAAGCTTCCGGCCGAAAAACTTTTATGACTAATCAGCACGTATACATCGCCTGCAAAAGGGTATTTTTTGGGTTTTTGTTTTTCTAAGAAGTTATAATATTGTGCCTTGACTATATATGTACCCGAATCGGTTTCGGCAACGTGGCGAGGATTGTGTACCTTTAGCTTAGACAATTCTCTCAGAGAAGCCAGACTTACTTCTTTATTGGTAGATACTTCTACACGATCCAGAAACTGATAAGGCTTTTGGGCTATATACGAAAACAATTCATTGACATATAACATTTCCCCTCCCCCATTTCGGCGAAGGTCAATAATAAGACTTTGTACTTTTTCGCTTCTGATTTGGGCAAAGGCCTTTTTTATGTATTTGTCAAATCTTTGCCTTTCAAACTTAATATCAATCGGATAAAAAGAATTGATTTCAAGAATTGCAGTTTGAGCTTCATGTAATATTTTCAAATCCAGGGTTTTATGCTCCATCAGGTCATCCAGGTATCGTTTGTTATAGCTTCGGAGTTTGTCCGAATCTAAAGCAGGGATTTTCAGTATTATTTTTTCTTTGCTTTCCATGTGGATACATTCCAGAACAAAAGTATCGGGCTGTGCAATCAGTAAATCATAATAATTTTGAAAATCTTCATCCAGTGTGGCATACTTTCCTGCGGGATGTGTGGCATCTGAGGGGATGTGCCTAAAAAGCTCTTGGATGAGTTCGGGCATAGCTTGCCCGTTGATGCTGAGTACTTCAGAGCCAAGGGGTACTTCCTGATCTTCCATATAATTATAACGAAGATAGGCTTTTCCTTCAACAAATTTAAGGTCAAGCGGGAAGCGTTTGCCCAAATCCTGATAGAAATAAGAAGGATCCAGAATGGTGTGGCCACAGTGAATTTGCGCTACAATGGGGCTAAGGAGTTGATAAAACGCCCTTTCAGTCAGCGAATCTGAATCCAATAAAGCATACGTACTGTCCATTAAATAATCCAAGCGAGCTTTAGGGGTGTACCAATCCAATCCAGGGTGAATTTTCTCCAGCAGCCAGCGAAAGATGGTAAAATCATATTGCAATTGAGCGGGGGCATACTTATAATCAGGCTTGTAATCTGCTCCTCTGTTTACTTGGGCTGTCAGACTTGTGATAAAAAGAATCAGAGATAGCAATACGAGTAAATATGTTTTCATGCGAAAATAAAAATAGCTAACTGGATAGAAAAACGTTGCTAAGGTAATGAAATTATCTCTTTTTTAGGCAATGTGGCTTGAAAGCCTTAGATTTTTCACCAAATTTTATGCCTTTTTATAAAAGAATTTGGTTCTCTGACAAATTTTGTGAGTGACACATCTTGATTAGACTTGCTATCCACTAAACATTTGAAAGAATTGCTTGCCACGAATGCACGAATAAGGGCGTTTATTCGTGCATTCGTGGCAAAATTGATCATCAAGAGAGGAAAATTGAATGCACTTATTTTTTATAGAATTATTGTTTGAAAATACTTGCATGGATCATTCCCACATAAATTGTCAGAGAACCGCTATTTTTAATAATTTACAATCTATGCAAAAGAAATTGCACTTGTTTTAACAAACTAAACCTTTGATGGTGCACTTAAGATTTTTCAAATCTCAAAGATTTGGAAAATCTGCTATCTGGGTTTTATAAGTTTTTATGTAGAAACACTTGTATTTGAACTGTAATAAACAATCAGATTTCTTTAGAAATCGGTATATTTGAAGAAAAGAAATTTGAGATGAAAAATTTTCAATATATTGTTTCTAATCCGGCAATTTTAAACGGCAAACCCTGCATCAAGGGTAGTCGTATCAGCATAGATTTGATTTTAGAATGGCTTGCCTCTGGAGCTACCTTGCGAGATATTCAGGAAGAATATACTCACTTAAGTTATGAGGCTCTTCAAGAAGCCTTACTATATGCAGCCTATTACCTAAAAAACGACATTTTTATTGATATTCCTAAAACTGCCTAAGATGTTACTACAAAACTTTGCATGGCTTGTGGATGAAAATCTGCCTTCTAAAATTGTTGATTTTTTAAGAGAACAAAAAATTGATGTCAAATCGGTAAGGGAAGAAAATCTATTTGGAGTAAGCGATATTTATTTAATTCAGTTAGCTTTCATTGAGAATCGCATTATTGTAACTCAGGATAGCGATTTCGGTACAATTATTCATCAAAGAGAGATAAGTTTTACGGGCATTATTTATTTACGTCCCGGGCATTTTGAGTCTTCTTTTCATATACAAACTTTGCAACATCTATTCAATCAGATTAATGAAATAAAATCTCCTTTTATCATCGTTGCCGAAAACAAACCGGAAATTGTCAAAATTCGAGTAAGACAATTCTAAAAGCAAAAAAAATCCTTCAAATACTATTTTTATTCTGCAAAATCCCGTACCTTCCGATTTTAGCCTTTTAATCTTTTGGAAATGCTATTCAGTTTGCTTTAAGGTAAGAGTCTTCAGCTTTGATACCATCACAAAGCCCTTTTTTAAATAAATAGCATTACTTGTTTAACACTACCAGAGATTAGATTGGAAGGAATTTCATAAATCAACCATTTTATTTGATTTTTTTCTTGGGTGCAAGAGGAATCAGCTTATAAGCAAGTTCTTTTTTGTAGAGGAGTTGCCACTTCATATTTTCCTGCTTTTGGAGTGTATATATATGAAATCCTTCCTGAGATTTCTCGATGGCATAGCCGTAGCTGATATTATTAAAGTAGATTATAGACCGAGGAGAAAAGGGGACACATCAAGTATTAATCTGATCAATGACTTTTCTACAAATTTCTAAAACATCATCAACTCGATTTTTCATATCCTCAAAGTTTGCATATTTCAAAATACTGTTATCTGGCTTTTTTTTGTGGGCAAAATCACCACGAGCATCCGCTAAAAGCACAAGAGATGTTCTGAGGCGAGGGTCATCAGAAATATCCAGCCCTACAGCTTCAAAAAGCTTCTCTAACTTTTCAGGTCTAATGCCATTATTATCATCTAATTTTTTCTTATAACCATTTTCTATTTCATCCAATAAACTTTTAAATTGGACATAGAAGTTTCCCTTTTCTTTCTTCTTATTTTCAATTTTGAATCTCAATAGTGAAATCAGAACTTCATTAAGCTGCTTACTTTGTATGAATTTTATGCTTGATAAGATTGTGTCATTTAACTTGTTTTCATTTATCCATTGTTTTATGCTTTCAACTAATACTCTTTTTGCTATATCTTCAAAGAAGTCTTCAATTGCAGCGTGAGACAACAGGGTATATGCTTTTAAATCGTTATAATAAGAGTCATCAGGACGTACATTAGGGGTATATCTCCCTGAAAAAAAAGCATAAAGATTATCCAAATAATTTTTTAAGATATTAAATACACCGTCAAAGGATTCATTCATACATTCATTCAATAGGGTTTTTGGGAAAGATTCAATCCAAAAGAATTGTTTAATAGTTTTCTGAAGTTATCAAACCTATTTTTCAAACTTCCTAGCGTATTTGTACCCTGAGTAAGAGACTTTGCGTAGTTAGCATCAATGTATGAATTGTTAAAAACAAGTTTAAATTTTTTTATTAGTTCATCAGTTAGATATTCTTCTTCAACAAATAAGAAATAATAAACTTGTACTTCAAATAAAGCTTTGTTGAACTTGCTCGAGTTTGGTAATCTAGCTATCTCTGATTTTTTCCCAAACACCTTTTCTAATCTTTGAATAGAAAGGTTAATTTTTGAATATACATCGAGTACTTTATCCTTGTAGTTTTCTTTCTCCCATTTATAATTTAGTTTTTCCATAGTCATATCCAAAAAATCTTTTAGACTACTTCTATACTCATGTCCAAAAAAATAAACAGCAAAAAAACGAAGTAAAATTTCTACATCCTCTAGCCTATTATCAGGTTCTTCTAAGCCCATTACTTGTTGAAAAGATTGTAAATCATTAGTTTTATTAATTAGAAAATCAGAAAATTCTCCACGATAAAGTGCTTGTCTAAGTTCTTGAAAGGTTAGAGGTTCAGATCCTGCATTTAATCTATAAAACATATCATATAATAAACCATTGTTTTCTGGTATATTAGTTGTAATGGCACAACGCATATCTGTATTTAAAAAAATTCTAATTAAATCTTCATCTTTCTCTAGGTCTTTGTAGGTTTTTCCTTCTAAATCTTTCCTAACTGTTAATCCTTGTAATTTTGGTTTCTTCCAAAAAGGATATTTTTCACTATTAATGAACCCTATCAGTGTTAAGAGTCTTTGTTTACCATCTATCACAATAAAAGATTGTCTTTTTGTTGGATGTTCTGCAAGAACTATTTCAGGAATAGGATAATTTAAAAAAATAGACTCAATGAGTCTGTTTTTTTTCTCATCATCCCAAGCGTTTCTCCTCTGAAATTTGGGGTTTAAATCGATATTCCCATTTTCTATTTGATTAAAAATAGTCTCTATAGTCCAATTTCTATCATAGCGAATGATATTTTCAATTTTCTTTACCTTTATATCTGGTAAAATTTCATTATTTAATTCGTGGCCTAAGCTTACAGGTTTACTGATATTATTGTTCAATTCTTGATCAGAGTTTATTTGTTTATTACTATTGCTCATAATATTAATTTTCGATAATTTTACATGTTTATCTTATCAGACATTGGTTAATCTTAAGCATATAATATATGATAAAGCAAGAAGAAATACAAATATATAACGAAGATTGTTATGGATTAAAACATTTAAAAGATAATACTATAGATGCACTCATTACTGACCCGCCATATGGAATAGGTTTTCAAGATCATGATTGGGATAAAGGGGAAGTCCCTAAGCCTGAAATTTGGGAAGATTGTTTTAGAGTAATGAAACCTGGTGCTTTCGGATTAGTATTTTCATTTCCTAGGCTGATGCATCGTATTATGACTCATATAGAAGATAGAGGTTTTCTTTTAAAAGATGTGCTTTTTTGGTCTTATACGAATGGGATGCCTAAAACTCGAAATATTGCACTTGAAATTGATAAAGAAAAAGGAGTAGAAAGTGAAATTATTGGAGAATATACTTATGAACAAGGCTACAAAAAAGGTGGGGCAGACAGCTATAAATTAAATGAAAGAAAGTATAAATTGAAGCCAGCCTCGGATGAAGGAAAGTTTTTTGAAGGAGCTGGTCTAGGATTAAAGCCAGCGTATGAACCAATCATTCTCATTCAAAAACCAATTGAATCTGATTTAACCATTGCTAAAAATTTAATCAAACATAAGGTGGGCGTTTTAAACCTAGAAGAAGCTCGCATTCCATATCCTAAATTTGAGAAAGGTAAAAAAATAGGACATAATCCTCATCCAGTAGGAAGAGTTCCAGCCAATATCATTCGTCATAAGCCTTTGAATGATGGATACGACAAATATTTTCAAATTGCCAAAGGTAATTTGGAAAGATTTGAAGAAGAATCAAGTTATCAAGAGTATGAAATCGATGAGAATGAAAATTTTTTACCCTTTCCAAAAGTGAGGCAAAGTAAGGAAGAATTTAACCTCCATCCTACGGTGAAGCCAATTGCTTTAATGTCTCATTTAGTTAAACTACTTTCATTCAAAGGACAAACAATTCTAGACCCATTTGTGGGTAGTGGAAGTACAGCATTGGCTTGTATTATTGAAGATAGAAATTTTATGGGTTATGAAATCGATGAAGAATATTATCAAATAACTATGAAAAGAGTTAAAATAGAGAAAGAATTGAAACAGCAAACTTCAATAAAGTTCTGACGTTCACAAAAATATTTTAAAATTTAAAAAAGCTCGATTGTGATTTGATCGCAATCGAGCAAGTTTTTCCTAAACCACTGCCAGTTCACTCCTCGTTATGGTCTGGGTACGATCCGGTCCGATAGAGATGAGGGTGATAGGTACCTTGATTTCGCGTTCAATAAAGGCGATATAATCCTGTAGCTCAGAGGGCAAATCTTCAAAATTTTGGAAGTTATCGAGGTTTTGGTGCCAGCCTTTGAAGGTCTGATATACGGGTTTTACGGTGATTTCATTCAGACAATAAGGGAGCTTATCGGTCAGTGTTCCGTCGGGCATTTCGTAGTGTGTACAGATTTTAATCTCTTCAAAGTCATTGAGTACATCGGCTTTCATCATCAGAAGTTGGGTAGTGCCATTGAGCATACAGGCGTATTTGAGGGCAGGCAGATCAAGCCAGCCGCATCGACGAGGGCGACCAGTAGTGGCACCGAATTCATTGCCGATTTTGCGAAGTTTTTCACCAGTTTCGTCATCCAGTTCGGTAGGGAATGGTCCTCCTCCCACACGGGTACAATAGGCTTTGAAAATACCCAGTACATCGCCGATGTGTTTGGGAGAAAAACCCAACCCGGTCAAGGCACCTGCCACGATGGTATTAGAACTGGTCACATAAGGATAAGACCCGAAGTCAATATCCAGCAAAGAGCCCTGTGCGCCTTCGGCCAGAATGGATTGATTGGCTTGGATAGCTTCATTGATCATATATTCAGAGTCTACGAGGTTGAGGTCTTTGATATAGGCGATAGCTTCAAAGAAATCTTTTTCAAGTTGATCAAGTTCGTAGGTATAATCGAGTTGGCTGAGTACTTTTTTGTGCTGTCCTACCAAGTCTTGGTATTTTTCTTCAAATTTTTCTGAGAGAATATCACCAACTCTGAGTCCGGTACGTCCGATTTTGTTCTGATAAGTAGGTCCGATGCCACGGAGGGTCGAGCCGATTTTTTTTTCACCTTTAAGCTGTTCGTAGGCAGCATCCAGAAATTTATGTGTAGGGAGAATCAGGTGTGCTTTTTTGGAAATAAATAGATTCTGTTTGAAATCTATGTTGTATTTCTGCAAGGATTCTAGTTCTCTTCGAAATACAATTGGGTCAATCACCAGCCCATTACCGATGATGTTTTTGATATTCTTATGAAAAATGCCCGAGGGGATTTGGTGCAGTACGTGCTTGATACCGTCGAACTCTAGGGTATGCCCAGCGTTGGGTCCGCCTTGAAAGCGAGCGACGACCTGATACTTTGGTGCCAGGAAATCTACGATTTTGCCTTTTCCTTCGTCGCCCCATTGTAATCCCAGCAATATTGTAACATTCATTTTTGTAAATGATTTGGATAATTGAATTAGAATATGATTAATTATAGGATTGATTTCTCCGATTATTAGAGAGTTTATTTAGCATTTAGAGGCAAAACTACATGGTGTTAAACCGGTGCCTCATTTTTAAGTATTTTTATGGCTTCTTCCTGATCCTGAGCTATGGTAAAGATAGCAATTAATTTGGTAATAATAAGTAGTTTGTAGATATTTTCTGAGGGCTTGATCAAAATCATTTCGCCGTTTTTGGATCTGAATTTGGTGAGAATACGCACCAAAAGGCTGATGCCAGCACTGTTGATATAAGTAGCGTTCGATAAGTTGGCGATACAAAGTCGGATTCCGCCTAGTAGATATTCTTCTACTTGTTGAAGATTCTCTGCATGATCATCTTTGATGAGATTGCCAAAAAACTCGATGAGCAGTATATTTTCAGCAATTATTTTGAAATCGGTACTCATAGTTTACGATTTTCGCATTGGGTATTGTTACAATGTCCGTAGAATATCAAGGAGTGATGTACGATGTCAAATTTAAGTAGATCGCCGATCATCGTTTGGATATTTTGGATGCGTGGGTCACAAAACTCAATGACTTTGTGGCATTCGGTACAAATGAGGTGATCGTGTTGTTTATAGCCATAGGCTTTTTCATATTGAGCCAGATTTCTACCAAACTGATGCTTGATGACTAGGTCGCAATCCACCAGAATATCCAGGGTATTGTAAACGGTGGCGCGGCTGACGCGGTAGTTTTTATTTTTCATACTGATGTAAAGGGACTCTACGTCAAAGTGTCCGCCACGGGTATAAATTTCTTCCAGGATCGCAAATCTTTCGGGAGTTTTACGAAGGGCTTTTCTTTCCAGATAGGCGATAAAAATCTTTTTTACTTCTTCTACTAAGGTTTGAGTATCTGTTGACATATCCTTATTTTTTACAAAGATAGCAATTTTGCCATAAATGCTTCATGTCTTCTTGCTTATGTATGCTAATCATTATGATCGAAACGATTGACGTTTTCCACGCCCTCGATATTTTTGATTTTTTCCATCAGTGTATCTAGGTGATTGGTATTACGCACAAATAGTTTGATGGTACCTTCAAAGATACCTTCATCTGTGATACCTACGTCGATAGAGCTGATATTGACTTTCATATCGCTAGAGATCACCTGGGTAACATCCCTTACCAGCCCAATGCGGTCGCTTCCTATAATTTTGAGTTCAACTTGGAAGAGAAGCTCTTTTTGAGATTGCCAGACGGTTTTAATGACTCTGTAGCCATAGTTAGACATCATTTCCACGGCATTGGGGCAGTCGATGCGGTGTACTTTGATTCCTTCATTAATGGTGATAAATCCAAACACGTCATTTCCGGGAATAGGATTACAGCATTTTGCCAGAGAATAATCCAGCATACCTTCTTCACCGATGACCAACGTATCGATTTTGCTCAGGTCATTGGCTTGTATTTTTGGAGGAAAAACCTCATCTCTGATTTTTGCTTTGGCTTCGGGCGTATTTCTAACTTCCAGCCTGCGCAGGCGTTCTTTTTTCCATTGGATAAATTTGTTGAGCTGCTTATTGTTGATGTATCCCCTGCCGATGTCATAAAACATATTGGAGAGGTCTTTGAAGCCTAGGGCAATTTTCAGTTCGTTTTTGGTATTGTCACTTAGTTCAAGTTGTGCTTTTTTAAATTTGACCTGTACGATTTCCTTCCCTTTGAGGATGTATTCTTTTTTTTGGGATTGGATAAATTCTTTGATTTTAGAGCGGGCGCGGGTAGTCACCACAAAACGCAGCCAGTCTGCACTAGGTTTTGCTTGTTTGGAAGTAAGAATCTCTATTTGATCTCCGTTTTTGAGTTTATAGCTCAGCGGAACAAGTTTTTGATTTACTTTGGCGCCCAGACAATGGGTGCCGATTTCGGTATGGATATCAAAGGCAAAATCCAGTACGGTGGCTCCATTGGGCAGGCTTTTAAGGTCTCCTTTGGGAGTAAACACAAAAACCTCTTCATTAAAGAAATTATCTCGGAAAGCACTGATAAATTCGGTAGCAGAAAGATCCTTGTTTTGCTCTCTTAGCTCTCGAAGGGTGCGCACCCAGGTATCGAGTCCTGACTCTTTATAGAGTGCTTTGCCGTTTTGTTGGGTCACTTGTTCTTTATATTTCCAGTGAGCGGCATATCCATTTTCAGCGATTTCATCCATGCGTTTGGTGCGGATTTGTACTTCTACCCACTTTCCTTCGGGTCCCATGACTGTGGTATGCAGAGATTCATAGCCGTTGGCTTTGGGCGTACTGATCCAATCGCGAAGGCGATCCGGATTGGGTTTATAAAAGTCAGTGACCAGCGAATAAATTCTCCAACAGTCTGGTTTTTCATTTTTACCCTTGGCATTTACCACGATTCTGATGGCAAAAAGGTCGTAGATTTGCTCAAAAGGAATATTTTGCTTTTGCATCTTATTCCAAATAGAGTAGATCGACTTGGGGCGACCAAAGACCCTGGCATTAAATCCGGCTTTTTCCAGGGCTTCCTGGATAGGAGCGATGAATTCATTGATAAATTTGGTACGCTGGGCTTTGGTTTTTTGTAGTTTTTCAGCAATTTCCCGATAGACATCATGGCGAGAATGCTTGAGGTATAAATCCTCAAGCTCCGTTTTGATTTTATACAAACCCAATCGATGTGCCAGAGGCGCATAAATAAAGATCGTCTCAGAAGCAATTTTGAGCTGTTTATTTCGCTCCATACTTCCCAAAGTACGCATATTATGCAGCCTGTCTGCCAGCTTGATTAATACCACCCTTACATCATTGGAAAGTGCCAGAATCATCTTTCGGAAATTTTCAGCCTGATCCGAAACTCCCAAATCCAGGTCATAATGCCCTGAAGATTTTATTTTTGTGACTCCATCTACGATTTGGGCGATTTTCGGGCCGAACTCACGCTCGATATCCTCCAAACTCCATTCGGTATCTTCTACTACATCGTGTAATAAAGCAGATGCTACGGCCGTAGGCCCCAGATTGATCTCCTCTACCACAATTTGCGCCACGGCTAAAGGGTGAAGGATATAAGGTTCTCCGCTTTTCCGTCGCATTTCTTTATGCCCCTCTTGAGCAACCGAAAAAGCCTTCCGAATTAATTTGGCATCCCCTTCTTTCAGCAAAGGGCGAATCGTCCTTCTAAGTTTACGATACTCCCGAAGAATCAATTTTTTTTCTTCCTCTGCATTTAATAATTCCATTGCACAGAAAATTATTTTCTAAATTAAAAGCTTAAAATTTCTTGTAGATAATTAAAACCTTAGTAAATTTGCACTCCATTTGCGGATGTGGCGAAATTGGTAGACGCACTAGACTTAGGATCTAGCGCCGCAAGGCATGGGGGTTCGAGTCCCTCCATCCGCACAAACTATCCCTCTTGTTTGAAAGACAACATCGAGGGGTATTTTTATAAATCCATCCATTAATAAATCCGGTTTTGCTTTGAATATAGAATTAGAACAAATAAGTCCCACAGATGCTTTGATTAAAATTACACTAAATGAAGCAGATTACCAACCCGAAGTAGAAAAAAAAATCAAGCAATACAGCAAACAAATTCAGCTGAAGGGATTCCGTCCGGGCAAAGTACCCCCCGCTATCATCAAAAGAATGTATGGCAAAAGTGTTTTGGTTGAAGAAATTAACCATATCCTGTCTCACACAATAGTTGATTATATCACATCCAATGACTTAAATGTGGTTGGAGATCCGCTACCCGAAGAAAATCTTATTGCAGAAATAGACTGGGATCAACAAAAAGACTTCAACTTTGTTTATAAAATTGGAGTAGTGCCTGAATTCCAATTGGATATACAAAATGTAATGGTAACCAGCTATGAAGTGCATCAGGATACAGAAAAAATAGAAGAAATCATTGGCAATATCCGAAAACAATTTGGCAATACTGTCCATCCCGATACTTCCGAAGCTGGAGACTTTTTATATGGAGATTTGAAACAACTTCCTGCCAATACTTCCGAAAATGTACCCAGTGAAGCCTCTCAAATAGAAAAAGCCGAAAAAATCCCCTTTCAACAAGCAATTCTTCTGCCCCTCAACCAAGTAAGCGATTCGGTAGTCGATCGCTTTATTGGCATTCAAAAAGATGATGTAGTACAGGTGGAAATTCAAGAACTCTTCAAATCAGGACACAAAGGGATCAATCTGGCTACCGGAATATCTTTAGAAGAAGCAGAAGACCTCCAAGGCCTTTTTGAGTTTAAACTCGATAACATTACCCGAACCGAACCCGCGGAAATGAACGAAGAGCTATTTCAGAAAGTATTTAGGGAAGAAGAAATTACAGACGAAGCCGCTTTCCGGGAAAAAGTAAAAACTGCTCTCGGTGCGAATTTCCAACGCGATATTGACTATTTGCTCGATCGGCAGATCAGAGAAGAAATTATTAAACAAACCGAAATTCAACTTCCGAATGAGTTCCTAAAAGATTGGTTGGCTAGTATCAATGAAGGAAAATTTACCCGAGAACAAATAGAAAATGAATATGATGACTTTGTCGATGGACTTAAATGGGATTTGATCACGAGTAAACTTACCGAAGAATATGAAGTTGAGGCGACCTACCAGGAAGTGCAAGAAGCAGCCCGAAACTTTATTATGTCTCAGTTTGGAGGATACCTGCCCCAAGACTCCGAAACCATACAAAGATTACAAGGAATAGTCAATAATTACCTTACTCTGGAAAATGGTAAAAACTACCACAGAATTTATAAAGACGTAATTGAAGATAAATTATTTAATATCTTGAGAGATAAAGTGGAAAAGACCATCTTACAAGTGAGTGCCGAAGAATTTGAGAAAATCGTGCAGGAATAAAAAACATTCTTCCCTCTTTTGAAAAAGTCCTTTTAAACAAAGGGCTTTTTTTTTAGATTTGCAAAAATACTTTAAAAACTATGAGCAATAACAAAGGATTTAATAAGTACATCATCACCAGCCAGTATACCCAAGAAATCAGAAGTGAATTTGGCAAACAAGAGTTTAGAAACTATGCCGTCAAAGGACGTAATCTGAATGGTATGCAGGTAGATAACTACCTTACTCAGGTAGAAAATATGACCCGCTCGGTCATCGAGGAGCGTCAGATGCGCTTTGCCGAAGTCGACGTTTTTTCAAGATTGATGGCAGATCGTATCATTTTTTTAGGACTGCCAGTCAATGATGAGTTTGCCAATATCATCGTGGCTCAAATGCTTTTTCTTGAATCGCTCGACCCCAAAAAGGATATTCTTTTATATATTAATAGCCCAGGCGGCTCGGTATACTCCGGTCTAAGCATCTATGATACCATGCAATTTGTAAAACCAGACGTTGTGACCATTTGTACCGGATTGGCAGCCTCTATGGCAGCGATTCTATTAGGAGGCGGGGCGCACGGCAAACGATCTGCCTTGCAGCACGCTCGTATTATGATTCACCAACCTATGGGAGGCGCAGGCGGGCAAGCTTCTGATATCGAAATCACCGCCAAGCAGATTCTTACCCTGAAAAAAGAACTCTATGATATTCTGGCACGCCATAGTGGCAAGTCTTTTGAACAAGTAGAAAAAGATTCGGACAGAGACCATTGGATGACCGCCTCACAAGCACAACAATACGGCTTGATTGATGAAGTCCTCATTAGAGAAAAATAAATCTAATTCTTAAATATTTCGTCATCAATAGTATCTCTCAAAGAATTAATAGCGAACTTTACGTGTAATCCAAAATCCTATGGCACAAATTGTCTGTTCTTTTTGTGGAAAAAGAAAAAACGAAGTACTGATCATGGTATCGGGGCTAAACGGTCATATCTGCGATGAATGCATCTTTCAGGCTCATCAGATCGTACTGGAGGAAATGAAAATCAAATCCGACGGCCCCCCTCCCAAATTCAACCTGATCAAACCCGTAGAAATGAAAAGACATCTCGACCAATACGTCGTCGGGCAAGATGATGCCAAAAAGGTACTTACCGTAGCCGTCTATAATCACTATAAAAGATTAATGCAAAAAGTCGACGATGATGATATTGTGATTGAAAAATCCAATATCATCATGGTGGGCGAAACCGGTACTGGCAAAACCTATCTTGCCAAAACGCTTGCCAAGATTCTTCAGGTTCCCTTCTGTATTGCCGATGCTACGGTACTTACCGAAGCCGGATATGTGGGCGAAGACGTAGAAAATGTACTGACTCACCTGCTACAAGCAGCCGATTATGATGTAGAAGCAGCCGAGAGAGGGATCGTCTATATTGATGAAATCGATAAAATAGCCCGCAAATCCGATAACCCCTCCATTACCCGCGATGTGAGCGGCGAGGGTGTCCAACAAGCTCTCCTTAAAATGCTCGAGGGCTCCAATGTGAATGTCCCTCCTCAAGGCGGACGCAAACACCCCGAACAAAAACTGGTACAAATCAATACGGATAATATTCTCTTTATTTGTGGGGGGGCTTTTGATGGCATCCAGAATATCATCGGCAGTCGCCTCAAAAAACGCCCCGTGGGTTTTGCCAATGATAGTGATAGTGCCGACCTAGACCAGGAAAACCTACTCCAATACATTACTTCTCAAGACCTCAAATCCTTTGGATTGATCCCCGAACTCGTGGGGCGCGTCCCAGTACTCACCTATTTACAGCCCCTCAGCCAAGATGCTATCCGTAAAATCCTTACCGAACCCAAAAATGCCCTCATAAAGCAATATAAAAAATTGTTTAAACTGGAAGGCATCACCCTGAAATTTGAAGCCGATGTACTCGATTATATTGTAGAAAAAGCTATGACTACCAAACTAGGTGCCAGAGGACTTAGAACAATCTGTGAAGCTATTATGACCGATGCCATGTTTGACCTGCCTTCTCAGAAAGAAATCAGAGAGTTTGTAGTCACAATGGATTATGCACGCGAAAAGTACGAAAAATCAAAACTAAGCCGTCTGAAGGTTGCCTAAAGGAGATGACTGTCCACCTCACATCGTTGTAATAATATTATTTCTAAGCATCTAAAACTTATGGACAACAGACCCTGTACAGTCAAACCTATCAGTCTTCTGTTTTATTTTTTAAGCGGATTTTTTCTGTGGAGCTGCTATCCAGCAACTCCTCCCAAAGAAGGACAATTGGATACGCTTTCTTTCGACATCTCGGATACCAACACGCTTGCCAAACCGGAAAAAAAAACCAAAAAAGGTATTATTCGTGATCCTAAAGAATATGAAGAAATAGACGTGTATCGGCAAGACCGTGCCCGCATCAAGCTGAAAGGCAAATACGGCTTTATCGATGAAGACGGACGAGAGTATATCCCCCCACAATACGACTCCGCCGAACGCTTCGAAGACAGCCTGGCCAAAGTTTCTCTCAAAGGAAAATACGGCTTTATCAATCTGGAAGGAGAGGAAATCATTCCGATTCAATATGATCAGGTGGGCTTCTGGAAAGAAGATATACTCGCTGTAGCCATCAAAGGGCAATATGGCTTCATTGATAAAAAAGGAGAGGAAATCCTGAAACCCATGTACGATTGGGCCGGCAACTTCTCCGAAGGACTTGCCAAAGTAGAAAAAGCCGGGAAATGGGGCTTCGTGGATGTAGAAGGAGAGGAAGTTATCTCCTTGGAATATGACGGGGCAAGAGACTTTCAAGAAGGACTCACAGGAGTCTGGAAAGCCGGAAAATGGGGCTTTATCGACCCAAAAGGTAAGATCGTAATTGATTTTAAATACGAAAAAGTACTGGATTTTAAAAAAGGCCAAGCCAAAGTGTTTTTGACCAACGGTAAATCATTTTTTATCAATACCTCTGGTCAATGCGTGAAAGATTGCCAAGACTGAATATTTGACCACCTGAATTCAAGAACTTACATACGTAAAAAATCCTATCCATTAGAAAAAACATCCTGTTTTGTACCATCGTTCTTCTTGCTATGATATTATTGCTCTTTTGAAAGCGTATCTAAACAGAAAATGCATGAAACCAGCAAAACTATTAAAGAAAAGAAATACAATTTTTTTTATGAAAAGCAGTTTTCTTTTCCTATTGATATTTGTTTTCTTCGGTCTTCATTTCAAACAATTACCCCAAGAAAATATATCGACCTCAAAAAACACATTGCAAACCGAAGAAAAATCTAGTGTTTTAATCCCAACAAAAAATATACACGGATCACAATCTGGATTTTATCAACTTCCTCTCAATAACTTTTTGGTTTTTTTATGGATACTTGCCTTTATTGGGAGCAACTTTTTTTTAATCATGAGTCTTAAAAAGACCAAGTTTACCGTCCAGGAGCTTAATCAACGATTGAATACCCTGAGCCACGAGCTTAAGGAAAGTAACATGGAATTAGATACTTTCTTATACAAAGCCTCACACGACCTCAAAGGACCTATTTCTACCCTGGACGGCTTATGCAATATCGGCTTGCTGGATAGCCGAGACCTCCCCATAGAACAATATTTTCATTTGCAAAAAGAAGTCATCCACAAGATGCAATTGCTTCTTTTCAGACTCGTCGAGATTGGAGACATCCGTAACCATACTTTTAAGGCTTCTCACGTCAAACTCAATCGCTTTTGTAGAAGCATTGTACGAAGTATGAATCGAGTTGAGGGTTTTGAAAAAATTAACTTTCACATCGATATTCCTGAGGAAATGCAGGTGTATACAGATGTCGAAATGCTTGAGATTGCCGTGGACAATATCGTGAAAAATGCCATCCAGCACGCCAATTATTCTAATGAAAAAAACGCCACTGTGGGTATCACCGCCCGAAACGACGGAAAAAACCTTGAACTTCTTATTGCAGATAACGGCTTGGGCATACCCCCACGAATTAGAGGGCGGATTTTTGATATGTTTTTTCGGGGTAATAATTACCTCCAGGGCTTTGGTTTGGGGCTTTATAAGTCAAAAGTAGCCGCCAAAAAAATTCAGGGTGAAATTAAATTACTTAAGTCTGATGAGCAAGGAAGCACGTTTTCTTTAATTCTTCCCCAAATATTGCAAATTACCTAATATATTGTACGAATCTTGCTTTTAAGATGGATAAGCTATTGTTTAATCAAACCGAATGCAAGTAAAAATTTCTAATTTCTTTTTTTTTATTTTTTTGGGAAGCATCCTACCCTCACAGGCATTTGCACAAGCAATTGAAAAAAATTCTGCATACGTTTTTGTGCATATTAGTTTTTTAGTGGTGTTTGGTCTGCTATTTTTTTCAAGTCTTGTAGGGCTTACTTTGGTTCTTATCAAAACCAAAAAGGAATTAGCCCTTGCTCAAAAAAAAAGTGAATCTCTTCAGACAGAGATTCCACTGAGTAATCGCAATGAAGAGCTTTCTATGATTTTGCGTCGTCTATCACACGATTTTAAGGAGTTTCTTGTCAATATCGAAGAGCTTTCTCATATCTCACTCCTGGAAAGCGAAAATAGCCCCGTCAATGAATATCTCCACATGCAGCTCGAGGTACTCGGCAAAATGAAATTGCTGATCTTTAGAGTTATGGAAATAGAGCGAATCCGCGAACATACCCCAAAAAACGCTCCTATCTTGCTGATAGATTACCTCAGAAATATTATTCGCAGTATGCGAAGAATTGACGGGGGGCGCAATATTGATATTCTCTTAGATATACCCTCAGACCTAACCCTATCCAGCGATGCCGATATGCTTGAAATCGTATTTGATAATCTTATTAAAAATACAATTGAGCATAATCACCCTCCTGACAAACCCCTGCGTATGAATATCATCGGAAGAGAATTTTCTCAAACCGTCCAAATTAGCGTGGCAGACAATGGGCGAGGGATTCCCGAAGAGCTGAGGGAAAAAATCTTTGGGCTTTTTATCAGTAACCTCAATAAAAAACTGGGCTTTGGCCTGGGACTTTATAAGACCAAGCTAGCCCTCGAGAAAATACAAGGGCATATCCAACTCCTCCCTTCTGATAAAGGTGAAACGATATTCCATATCATATTGCCTAAATGACCGTTTTTAGGCATCCATAGCCGCTAGATTTTCCTCACCGCAGACGATGGTCAATGGACTATCGACCGAAGTAGAGGACTTTCAAAGGCTAATAGCGCTTTATCAATTTAAGATAGCGCAGGTATTTACCATCCCGATAGATGCCTTTTTCGTCTACCTGATCTATTTCTACTTGATCAAAAGCGTGGATGAGCTTTCCTTCACCCAAATAAATGCCTACGTGAGTTACTTTGACAAAATCTCCTGGAGTTTTCTGAAAAAATAACAAATCTCCTGGTTGAGCCTCCTCGAATTTGATCGACTCGCCTTGTTCGGCTTGTTGATAAGAATCCCGTAGTATTTTTAATCCGTGTGTTTTGAAAACAGTTTGGGTAAAACCTGAACAATCGAGACCCTTTTGGCTTTTACCTCCCCACAAATAAGGCGTACCGAGGTAAGTTTTCGCTGTTTGAATAAGGGCAGATTTGTCGGTTTTTTCGGCAGGGTTGCGTGTTTGACCACTAAATTTATACTTTGTTTGCTCAATTCGGATATATCCTTCCTGATCCAAAAAAGGCAAGGTACTGCCCATAGGCACGGCAATTTTTTGTTTTCCGATCAGTACTTGGGCTTTTGAATCGTGAGCCACCGGATGCGAATTTCTGAGATATTCTTCATAATAAGCAGCACTGATCTGAAAGGAAGCCCTTATGCGAATCCAACCCTGGTAATTGTCATAAGCATTCTCAATAAAAACCCAGGCTGCATCTTCTGATTTTTTAAGAATTTTAAAAGCATCTCCAAAGAGTAACTGAGTCACCTGTTCGCTGCTATCGCTGGTTTTGCCTCGTACAGCCTCAAATTCCAAGAGGCAGATTCCATATTCGGGATTTTGGGCTTTTAGTGTGAAGCTGCCGCAAAGTATACCGAGGAATAAGAAAAAAGAGAAAATCTTTTTAGCTTGCATAAATATCATTACTTGAAGTATATCGGCAAAATTAGAAAAAAAGCAGTAGCCCCACAAATGGAAGATTGATTTAGTGTATTTGTCCAATAAGTTTAAGTCGCTAGCTATTATCATGTATCAACGACACATTTGAACCTATATGGATGCGCCTCCTCCCCAAGTTTTCTCCTTATCAATTGCGTATTTCCTGGGCTTATATCTGTGCAAGATAAGGTGTACCTAAAAGCACGCTTGTTCTTCTTCTGTTTAATAGGCTACCCATAGTTTGTCCCGATGGGGCACGAATTCTATCCCATCAGGACAAATTATCGGTAGCTAATGTCTTTCTCGAGATTTTACGTACCGTCAGGTACGTTTTATGGATGTGATACATCAATAGCTAGAGAAACCAAAATTAAATTTTTCTTTGAAGGAGTCTGCTCAATCCCAGATAAAGCAACCCACAACAAAACCAAGCAGGAAGTGTCAGAAAGGATAAAAATACCCCTTGGGTTGTAGAGATCAAATAAAACACCCCAAAGCTAATCCCCCAGGCTGGTAATACCGCTGGATTAAAAGAAATGCCTGCTCTTTCCGCATAGTTGTTTTGGATTCCGAAACGATCCGCCCCAAAATGATCCGCAACAATAATTGCCCCAACCGGTGCCAAAATGAACCCATACAAGGCTACAAAATCCAGTAATTTCATGGCAAAAGCCGGAAAAATACCTGCGATTGTAGCCACAGTACCCGCCAAAAGTGTAGCCCAAAAAGTAGAAACTTTCGGAATAATCGCCTGAAAAGCCAAACCAGCCCGATAGATGGTTGGATTGGCCGTAGTCCACCCTGCCAGCACAACCGTCAGTACTCCCAAAAAGCCTAGTGCTTGATAAGCCAAAGGTCCAGGTGCTACCGGTGGTGCCTGACCATTATTTAAAAAAGATTGTGCCTCGGGCGTTTTAAGATAAACCGAATACAGAAGTGCCGCCGCAATCCAGGCCATATAATGCCCAACGTACATACCAGCAGCCGTAGTCCAACCTGATTGGGCACTTCGGGCATATCTGAATACTGAAAGATCTGCCATACCAATGTGCATGGCTGCATTACAAAACCATGACCAAAGGACTACATGCCAGAAAGTATATCGAGTCTGCCCTGGAAATGGCTCTGAGCCTTCTCCCCAAATATTCCAGAAATCACTGAGGCTCTTTACTTCTAACTGCCCCAAAGCTACAATCCCTGCTGCCAAAAATCCCAAAACGATCAAAGGAGTCATCCAGTTGGCTGCTTTAGCCACGGCATCGTATCCCAAAGAAGCAACCAGAGAAAAAATACATCCAATCAACAATACAATCACCACCCAAGTAAATCCATTGGGGAGTGTATCGTTAAGCCTAGGCATTTGCATGGCAAAGGGAATTCCAAGAGCGGTAGCCGAAACCGTAACCATAGCACCTGCCAAAAAACAAAATAAAACGCCATTGGCCAGATTATAAAAAACAACCAGATTTCTACCGCAAATTTTTTCTAATTGATAATAAAGCGTTAGGCGATGCTTGACAGCAATCTCGGCCGTCAAGTAGCGCCAGGATAAAACCGCCAGTAAATTGCCCAGAAATAAACCCACCAACAAATCAAAAGTACTCACGCCAGCAACCAGGAAAAGAGGCCCGATCATAAACTCGGTCCCAGCAGCGTGTTCTCCGGCATACATGCCTAAAAAGCTCTTCCAACTTTTAAGCTTATGAGTAGGGACAGGGGTTTTTTCAAACTCTTCTATTTTATTTGGTGGGATGTTTTGAATTTCTTTTTCGGCCAACATATACTTGGATTTTTAGGTAAGTTAGCCGAATCTACGCAAATAACTATCCTTGTCTGTCCTATTTCAACAGGAAATAATACCAATGACAAAAAAAAGAAGATAAAAATCTTTAAGAAATTTTTCTGAAAATAGTAAGGTGTAGGATAACGAAATGAAAAAATCTATATAATTTCAAGCTTTCAAGCTGATGATGATTGAGTCAATAGTCCATTGTCTGTAGCCCATAGATTTACAAATCTGGGTATCTTAAGTTGTGATTATCTGTATCCTACATTAAAAACTTGAAGTAAAACTACTTGTACCTATGAAAAAGTATACCTATAATACCCAATACCCTTCTATGGATGATCTCCGTAACAGGGCAAAAAAAAGAATTCCTAAATTTGCCTTTGAATATATGGACGGAGGGTGTAATGATGACATCAACCTCTCCCGAAATACAAGCGATATTCGCGAGATAGAGCTTATTCCTTATTATCTCAAAAAATACACCCAGTCCAATATGCAGACAGAGTTGTTTGGACATACCTACGATGCCCCTTTTGGGGTTGCCCCGGTGGGCTTGCAGGGGTTGATCTGGCCAAAGGCTTCTGAAATTCTGGCCAAAGCTGCTTTTGAGCATAATATCCCCTTTATTCTCAGTACGGTATCTACAAGTAGCATCGAGCGCATCAGCGAAATTACCGAAGGTAGAGCCTGGTTTCAGCTATACCACCCTGCCGATAACCAACTTCGGGATCAAATCATCCGCAGAGCCGAGGCAGCCCAATGCCCTGTTTTGGTGATATTATGCGATGTACCCGTGTTCGGCTATCGCCCCCGAGATATTCGTAACGGTCTGGCGATGCCCCCTAAAATGACCCTTAGAAACTTTCTTCAGATCATGGCCAAGCCTCATTGGGCAATTCAAACCCTTATTCAGGGACAACCTAATTTTGCTACCCTTAAACCTTATATGCCCAAAGGCTTGGATATAAGCCGATTAGGAGAGTTTATGAACCAAACATTTGACGGAAGATTAAACGAAGATAAAATCGCCGCCATCCGGGATTTATGGAAAGGAAAACTTGTATTAAAAGGCGTTGCCAGCGAAGCAGATACCGAGCAGGCAATTCGTCTGGGCTTAGACGGCATCATTGTCTCCAATCATGGCGGTCGTCAGTTAGATGCAGGGCAATCTTCTATCAAGGCTCTCAAACAAATTGCCCAAAATTATGGCGATAAAATCAAAATTATGATGGATAGTGGAATGCGTTCCGGGCCTGACATTGCACGGGTACTTGCCTCAGGAGCGCAATTTGCCTTCATGGGCAGATCGTTTATGTACGGAGTGGCTGCATTGGGCAATCAAGGCGGAAATCACACCATAACCATTCTTAAAACACAACTCCAGCAAGTGATGGAGCAGATTTGTTGCGAGCAAGTCAATACACTCTCTGATCACTTGGCTGAATGAGGTGTCAGGTGTGGGGTGTCGGGTGTGAGTTTTTGATGCTTGTTTAGATGATCTCTTTACTTGTTTAGACGACCTCTTTGCTTATTTAGATGACTTCTTTACTTGTTTAGACAACCTCTTTGCTTATTTAGACGACCTCTTTGCTTGTTTAGACAATCTCTTTACTTGTTTAGACGACCTCTTTGCTTATTTAGACAATCTCTTTACTTGTTTAGACGACCTCTTTGCTTGTTTAGACGACCTCTTTGCTTGTTTAGACGACCTCTTTGCTTGTTTAGACGACCTCTTTGCTTGTTTAGACGACCTCTTTGCTTGTTTAGACGACCTCTTTGCTTGTTTAGACAATCTTTTTGCTTGTTTAAACGACCTCGTTACTTGTTTAGACGACCTGACACCTCACACCCGACACCTCACACCTCACACCCCGCACCTCACACCCAACGCCAGACACCCCGCACCTCACTCACCGAAGTTTTGCAAATAAATCAGGGTAATCACTGATCAGCCCATCGACACCCATTTTTTGAAGGCGGATCATGTCTTTAAGATCGTTGACAGTCCAGGGGATTACCTTCATGCCCATGTTGTGGGCTTGTTTGAGTTCTTCGGGGGTTAATCGTTCATAAAAAGGGCTGTATACAGAAGGAGTGAAACCTAGCTTTTGGATATTTTCCTCAAGAGAGAGCTCATTATAAACCAGAAGTACCAGAGGAATTTCTTCATTCAGTTCTTTAAATGCCTGTAGTGTACGCACATCAAAAGACTGAATAAAAACCCTGTCGAGGATATTAAGTTCCTGAAGCTCTTTATAGAGCAATTCGGCAAATTTTTGGGGTTTGGGATGATAGATACTATCTCCTTCGGGGGATGATTTGGTCTCGATGTTATAGAATATTTTACGAAGGCGGAGGCTATCTCGATAAGCTTCAATGGCTTTGATGGCTTCTTTGAGAGTAGGTTTGTAGACTTTGAGTTTTTTTTGTTGGGGGAAATTGGGATTTCCCAGGCTTCCACAATCAAATTGCCGGATTTCGGCAGCGGTATATTGATAGAGGTTGAAGTTTTTTTCCTCAGATTCAGCAATAGAATCTCCCTGGGCATTTTTACAAATTGAATGAGAGAAAAAAGGCTCATGCGAGACAATCATGTGTTCATCCCGACTGACTACTACATCGAGTTCGATGGTCTTGACACCCAAATCGACGGCTTTGAGGAAAGCAGGGATAGAATTTTCGGGGAGCAGCCCCCTGGCACCCCGATGCCCTTGAAAATCGAATATCGAGTCGGAAGAATTGGTTTCTTCAGGTGGGTTTCCCAGTCCGACAATTCTATCTTTGGAAGAAGAGCCGGGATTACAAGCCAAAACAGAAAAAAGACTTAAAGACAAAATGCCATACAAAATTATTTTCATGATACTATTTTTTTCTTCTTTTGAACCAAACCAAAAACCATAGGCCAAAAATAAGCAAAGAAGATAGAATCATCAGATTAGTAAACTGAGTTGCGGGGTCGTTTGGGCTTGATTGGCTAACATCAAGATGTTGGAAAAGTACAATTTCTAAGCGTTGAAAATAATGCATGCTAAATAATAATAATTTAAGAACAATGTGGCGAATCAAAGCAAAATATTTGGGCTTGACAGCATAGTCACAAAGATAATTTTTTTTAGCATATAAAAACATTACGTTGGTAGATAAATAATCAGCTGATTTTTAGCCCTTATTCCGGTTATTTTTCAATAAAACATATAAAGTTTTTTGGTAGAGATAATTTTAACTTACATAGGTTTTTTGGTGAATTTGGTAGATGGAAAATCTTTGTTATTCATACAGAGTAAATCTCGGGATTTGTTAAAGTCTGATTTTTAAGAATGAAAAGCTTTTATTTAAAATAATTCTTTATTAGGTTTGTTATAGTTTAACAAAACAGTAACATTAAATTTTTCTTTTATGACAAAAAAACTACTTTTAATCACCATTTTGTGCTTTACTGCTCTAGGGGGCGTTTTGGCACAAAATCGGACGCTTAACGGAAGGGTAACAGACCAAGACACGGGTCAGGGACTACCCGGAGTTAATGTCTTTATCAAGGGAACTACTACCGGTACGGTTACTGATGTGGATGGAAACTATTCTATTCAAGTCAGTGAAGGGGCGGTTTTAGTATTTCAGGCCGTAGGTTTAACCACTCTGGAGCAAACTGTTGGTGCTCAATCTTCTCTTGATATACAAATGACACCCGATACTACTGAGCTGGGAGAGGTTGTTGTAACCGGATACGGTCTTCAGGACAAAAGAAGCCTTACAGGTTCTATAGCTTCAGTTAAAGGAGAAAGTATTCAAAACGTACCTCTCCAAAGTTTTGATAAAGCTGTACAAGGGCGTATCGCCGGTGTGCTTGTAAACTCAGTAAGTGGACAACCAGGTAGCTCCGTAAACTTTCAGGTGCGTGGGGTGGGTTCTATCAATGCAGGTACAGAGCCTCTTTATATCATTGATGGGGTTCAGGTAGCTGCTGCCAACGTAGGTACTCAAGGAAACTCTAACGGATCTTTAGCCGGATTGAACCCTAATGACATTGAATCTATTGAAGTACTCAAAGATGCAGCCTCTGCTGCAGTATATGGGGCACAAGCTGCGAATGGAGTAGTATTAATTACTACCAAAAAGGGTAAGGGTGGCAAAACCATCATCGAGTTCACTGCTCAAGAAGGCTGGGTACAACCCATGAACCTATACGATGTCATGAACGGAGTAGAGTTTGCTACCATTCGTAGAGAAGCTTATACCAATCGTGGTTTGCCTGCTTCCACACCAGAAGGGCTTTACGGAAATCCGGACAATCCTGAGTCGATTACTAACTTCGATTGGGTAGATGAAATGTTTCGCGATGCCCGATTAAGTACGTATGATTTATCTGTGTCTGGTGGTACAGATAAAACCACTTTTTATCTATCAGGTTCTTATACCCACCAAGAGGGACAATTGATCAAATCAGAATGGAAGAGAGGGGCTGTCCGCTTGAATGTAAGCCACAAAGCAACTGAGCGATTTAGAATTAGCTCTGATTTGAGTGCCAACGTACAGGATCAGTTTGGAGCGATTGAAAACGGTAACTTTGTTAATGGTCCATTCCAATCTGCTTTCGTATCACAACCTTCTTCTAGAGCCAGAAACCCTGAAACCGGGGCATACAATCCCTATCCCGAAAACGGTGAGTCTCATAACTTCCGTTATAATATCAAACAAGGGGTAGAAGAGGAAATAAGAAAAGGACTTACCATTGGTATCATTGCAAACTTGAAGGGTACTTATCAAATTATCCCGCAATTGTCTGCTACCTCATTTGTTGGGGTTGAATTTATTGACAATGAAGATGATAACCAAAGACCTTCCACTATCCCTGCTTTTGCCGGTACAGGGGGATCCGTATTTAAGAATGCACGCCGTTTTGTAAACTTTAATACCTACCAGACTTTAAATTATCAGCAGAAATTCAGTGAAAAACATATCGTTTCTGGTTTATTAGGATTTGAATTTAAGTCTGAAAAAATTGAGACATTCAATGCAACAGGTCAGCGGTTTTCTAATCCTGCTTTCCGATACCTGGATCAGGCTGCTGTAAACCAAGACGTAAACGGTAACTTTACTGAATATGCCCGTATGGGAGTTTTTGGACAGGCTAAATACGAATATGATAATCGTTATTTTGTTGACTTTACCCTTAGAACTGATGGACACTCCCGATTCGGTAGCCAAAGCCGTTGGGGTACTTTCTATGCTGGTTCGGTAGCTTGGAGAATCACCTCTGAATCTTTTATGGAAAACATAAGCTTCATAGACGACCTAAAACTCCGCGTGAGCTATGGCGTAGTGGGTAACTCTGACCTTAACGGGAACTATCGTCAGGCAGCCGTATTTGCTAGTGTGGGTGCCGCACAATATCAAGGCGTATCAGGCTTACAACAAAGAGAATTGGGTAATGATGCTGTGACCTGGGAAGAAGAAAGACAGATAGGTATAGGGCTTGATTTTGCCTTAGTCAAAAACAGACTTTACGGTTCTATTGATTACTGGAACTATCGTACCTCCAAAATGCTATTTGATAGAGTATTGCCACAAGATGCAGGCTTCTTTGATGTCAATAATAACTCAGTGGTAGTGGACAACATTGTGGAGATGGATAATAAAGGAGTAGATATTGAATTGGGCGCTGTAGTATTGGATATTGCCGGATTCAAATGGAATTCTGTATTTAATATTTCTTTCCTGGATAATGAGATTGTCAGCCTACCTGGTGGTGTTGATACTTTTTTTGTAGATCCTCTAACACCTCTTATTGTAGGAATGCCTCGCGATCTTCTTTGGATGTATTCTTATGCTGGAGTAAGCCCTGCTAACGGACGCGCACTCATTTTTGATGCTGATGGAAACTATTCTTATGTTGGTACACCCGCAGATCGTAGAGTGGTAGGAGATCAAATTGCCGATTATTACGGTGGTTGGTTGAATACATTCTCTTATAAAGGATTTACTTTTGAAATTTTCTTCCAATACCAATATGGAAACAAAGTATTCCTGGGTGACTTATACAACTTGGCTGCATCCGGTAGTGATGCCGATAATCAGTTGAGAACACAACTGGCCAGATGGCAAAACCCTGGAGATATTACCAATGTACCTATTCCTTGGCAAGGTGGTAATATTGAAGGGCAAGATCAACAATTTGGAGATGCAGGATCTACTCGTTATGTCTCTGATGGCGGATATATTCGCTTGAAGCAAATCCGTGCTTCTTACGAATTCCCTTCCAAATGGATGAGCAAAATAGGACTTCGCAGAGCCAACATTTTTGCACAAGGTTTAAATCTGGCTACGATTACCAACTTTGTAGGTATTGATCCCGAAGTAGTAGGTGCCCTGAATCAAAATGGAACCAGTACTTTTGGAAATTATCCCAATGCTCGTCAGTATACACTTGGTGTAACAATTGGATTCTAGTGTTCATCTAAAAATTGCAACAAATATGTTAAAAAAAATATTTCAATTCTTTTTAATTGCTTCTTTCGTAGGGATTATTTCATCTTGCGAAGATAGCCTCACTAAGGTGCGAAGAGATGCACTTACTCCCGATCTGGCTTTAAAAGAAGTTAGCGGCTTTGAAAGTCTTTTATTCTCAGCCTATGAAAGCGTAAACGACTTTACCTATTATGGACAAACCGTCAATGTGGGTCCTGAAATTCTGGCCGATAACCTCAAACTGATTAATCGTACAGGACGTTACGAAGGACAGGAAGTAAATGCTATCGGTGAACACATAGATTTATGGAGACGCTACGAAACCATCAATGAGTGTAATTTTATTATCAACGATATTGATGCTATTGAGGGGGATGCTGCTAGAAAAGCTCAAATTAAAGGTGAAGCCTATTTCTTAAGAGCATTGGCTTATCACGATCTTTTGAGAACTTATGCTTACGAACCCGGTAAAGAAGTAAACGGCTGGACGGAAGGGGTAATCCTGAGAACTACCCCTACACGTTCTGCACCAGATGCAGATCTTCGTACACGTTCTACGGTTCAGGAAGGCTATACCCTGGTAGAAGCTGACCTGCTTGAGGCTGTTACTTTATTATCTGCTAATGCTCCTGCTGCTTCTACTTTCCCCTATAGAGCCAATGTTGCTGCTGCACGTGCGCTTTTAGCCCGTGTATATTTGTATGCAGGTCGTTATGCTGATGCTGCTACTCAAGCAGACCAAGCACTGGCCTCTACCACGGCAAGCCTCACCACTGCCGCACAATATGATGCCAGTTGGGCTGCTACACCACACCCTGAGTCCTTGTTTGAGTCGGAGATTGTACTGGCTAACTGGAGTACCGTGGATGGAGTAAACAACTCCATGAATTCCTTGACAATGAATATTTTCCCCAGTGCACAGTTTATCATTGGAGCTTCTGATGACTTGATAGCTGCTTTTGAGACCGGAGACATACGCCGAAATATTTGGGAAGCCAGTGGTGCTAACTTCACTTGTCGTAAATGGCGAGGTGAAAAGGGAAATTTCCTTGAGAATGTTCCTGTTATTCGTTATTCTGATGTACTCTTGATTGCTGCCGAAGGAAAAGCCAGAAGTGGTAACGAAGCCGGAGCAAGAACTGATTTGTCCAGATTGAGAACTAACCGAGGTCTGGCAGAGGTAGACGCAGGACTTAGCGGTCAGAATCTCCTAGATTTGATTCTTCAGGAAAGACGTGTTGAGCTTTGTCTGGAAGGGCATCGTTTCTATGACCTTAAGCGGTTAGGTTTGAATATTTCTAAACCAGCTCCTAACCCACCAATTCAATACTCTGACTTCCGTGTGCTATCTCGTATTCCTGTTGAACAAGTACAACTAAACCCTAGTCTTGAACAAAATCCTGGGTACAATTAAAATTTATTGAAAAATGAAAAAAATATTCATATATAATCTATTATTTATTGGTCTTGTTCTTGGATTGAGTTCTTGTTTTGATGATCCGGGAACTGATATCTTATTTGAAGGTGTCTTTGTAGAACTTGATTTGGCTACCCGCGCTCCTTCCAGTGGCGAAAGAATCCGTATTTATGCTCGTAAGGATGATGGCGTAAATATCACAGATACCATCATTATTAATCTGGTTGGTGCACAGAGAAGTACACCCGTCAATGTGACAATTGCCGTGGACGCTGCAGGTACTACTGCTGTTGCTGGTACTCATTATAACCTAAGTACTACTTCCGTTACCATTCCTGCCAATAGCAGCTTTGGTTATATCCCGTTTGAGGTGATTGATGACAATATCGACCCTAATACCCCAGTTACTTTGAGTATCTCTATTGCATCTTCTGATGTGGAGATCAGTGAAAACTATAAGTCAGGTACCATGACACTGCGTGCGCAGTGTGGCTTTGATGTTAATAACTTCGTAGGGGCATATTCAGCCATCGAGCCGGGTTATTCAGGATCACCTTATGCAGTAAACTTTGCAAAGGGAACAGCCGATAACACCATTGTGATTGATAATTTCTGGGATTTTGGCGGTGCTACTGTGTATACGCTGAATCCTGCAAATGGCACTGTCACAATTGTTCAACAAACCGTGACAATGGGCGGAGAAGGTTGGATTGTAGCCGGAAGTGGTACTTATGATCCTTGTAGCGGAGATATGGTCGTTAATTATACCGTGGATCGAGTTGCGGATGGTCAGCGATATGATGATAATACCCACACATTTACAAAACAATAATTTGTACGAATTCTAATACAAAAGAACAAGCTTAGGCTTGTTCTTTTGTTTAATAAAAAAGATTTGTTCAATTTTGAAAGAACAAATCTTTTTTTAAATTTATGCCTACAAGAAAGCTCTATTTTATCCTTTGCTTAAGTGTATATAATACCAAGATATTCACCTTCATGAAAAAATATCATTTATTGGTTCTGTTAATCATTACATGGTTTTTCTCCTTCACTCAAGTGCTGCAAGCACAGATAAGCCAGAGAGGCAAACCTTACAGTCATAGCGAATATTTCCGGCAGATAGTCGGGGTACAAAATCCTCTTAATACCGTAGAACTACCTAAAATTGATGAAGAGGTACTTCAAAAACACCAGTCGGAAACTAACGGATTGATCCAGTTCTCAGAAGGAATACCTGTACATTACACCCTTTTGAATTCCGGGAATTGGATGGATCTGCCCAACGGAGATCGGCTTTGGCGACTGAAAGTGAAATCTAAAGGGGCGAAGTCTTTACACGCTTACTATGATGAGTTTTATCTGCCTGAAGGAAGCCGATTTTTTGTATACAGTGCTGATGAAAGTCAGGTTTTGGGTGCTTTTACAAGTGATAATAATCGAGAGTCTAAGACATTTGTAACAGCCCCCTTGTACAATGAATCCATTATATTCGAGTATTATGAGCCTGCTGCTGTCAGAGCAAAAGGTATTATCCGAATATCCCGTATTGATCACGGGCTTTTAGGTCTTTCTTTTATGTCTCAAGAGGGTACAGAAAAAGATTTTGGAGATTCTCAATCATGTAATATCAATGTGAATTGCCCTTTGGGAGATAACTGGAAGAATCAAAAACGGAGTATAGCCCGAATGATCATGACCTTTCAGAATAGCCCAGGTTCGTTTTTGTGCACAGGCTCACTCATAAATAACACCCGCAACGATGGCCGCCCTTTTTTCCTGAGTGCTTGGCATTGCCAAAATAACGGTACTCCCAGTTTAGAAAACTGGGTTTTTATCTTCAACTTTGAATCGGAAGGCTGTGATAATGGAGGAGCAGCCCCTCCCACAAACCAATCCCTAATCGGTTGCTCCGAGGTAGCCAAAACAGAAGCCTCAGACTTTTTTATGGTAGAACTCAATGATAATGTACCCATCGAGTATGACCCCTATTATAATGGCTGGGATAGAAGCGGTGACATACCTACCGAAGTTACGGGAATTCATCACCCCGCCGGAGACATCAAAAAAATCTCGCAGTCTGACGGACCAGTGACAATCGGCGGCGGCGGGTCTTTTGCTGGGCAAAACATCGCCACCAACTCTATGTGGAATTTTCAATGGGATCAAGGTACGCATCAGGGGGGATCATCAGGAAGCCCCGTGTTTGATCAAAATAAAAGGGTTATTGGACAGTTATTAGGGTCGTCAGCTCCAGGCTCTATAGTGATTTGCCCTCCGAATTTTACAGCCTTTTATGGAAGGCTTTTCACCACATGGTCTAGTACCAATGTAGGTAATTTCCTTGATCCTGAGAATATAGGAACGCTTGTTTTAGACGGTTATGACCCCAAAGGGAATTTTGTGGATTTTCGGGTAAGTGAAGTGGAAGCACTCATTGATGGGTGTGATTTTAATGAAAATACTCCTTTTAAAATCTTAGTCAGAAATATCGGAAGTGCTATATTAGATACCATTCCTGGTGAATTTACGCTCAAAGATGACAAAGGGCAAACCGTTGATTTTGGCACCTTCAAAATTATCCAAAACCTAGCTGCCGGAGATACGACAAGTATACTTGTCACTGCCGATCTCAGCCAAAGCGGAACCTACACCTTTAGTGCAAGTACTTTAGCACCTAATGACCAAAATACAGACAATGACGAGCTTGCAGAGGATTTTACTAACCCTCGCCCCATAGTACAATCCAGTAATGTGGTGTTTAACAATAATGAAGATTTTGTAATGACGCTGACTTGGACCAAAGGCAATGGTGAAAACCGAATCGTACTCGTCAAAGAAGGCAGCGATTTTACCGCAGCTGATTTACCCCTGGATGGGGTATCCTATAACGCCAACGCTGCTTTTAGTACTGCCCAGCCTATCGGGCAGGCATATCCTGTTGTGAGAGGTCCTGTACAGGCAGTTCGAGTAACTGGTCTGGCTGCCAATCAAACTTATTTTGTAAGAATTATAGAGTTTTCTTGTGATCCACCCAGATATTTGTTGGATGGAGTTGTATCTCAAACCAATGTCGTTACCGATCTGGAAACTCAACTTTTGGAAGGCAACTTTAGAATTTTTCCTAATCCCAGCACCGAAGAGATTATTCTGAAATCATTCGGACGTATTCAGGGGGATTTTGAGATAGAGATTTATAATTATCTTGGAACAAAAGTATGGGAACAAACACTTGAAGGTGGGGTTGGCGAAGAAAAAATCCAAATAAACCAGTTATCGGCAGGTATTTATACCGTCAAACTCAAACATGGAAAAGTACATACAACCCATAAACTCATAGTTCATTAAAAGATTAAAGTAATATTTCTACTAAAAAACAAGATACCTAATAAGTATCTTTGACAATAGATCACAAATAAATTAATGACAAGGTTTAAATAATTATTTTATGAATTTATCCAAAAAAATATTTTATGTAGTGGGCTTATGGCTAATGACCTGGGGGCTTGTAGAAGCACAAATTAATAATTTTAATGATGCTACTGGTACGCCGATCCGAGAAAAAAAGTATAGCGATATTCAAGGTAGTCCTTATTTAAATGATCAATGGATATCAGGAAGCCTTATTTTCAATAAGGATGAAATTCAAACAAATGTTCCCCTTCGTTATAATGCGTATGAAGATAAAATCGAGTTTCAACAAAACGGAGGAACATTTGTATTTGATAATGCCAGCATCTTGGGTTGTGATATGTATGTGCTTGACCCTGGTACACAAAAGTTAAAACGTTATGCAATTCGTAATGGCTTTAGTGGATTGGAAGGATATGGTTTTGGAGAAAAAGACTTTTTTATTGTCACTTATCAGAATAAAATCGCTTTTATTACTAAATTAAAAGCTAGTCTAACGGAAACAACAGCTACTTACGGAGAAAAAGCTACCAGCAAAATTTTTGTGCAAAGTGAAAAAAGTTACCTCATTAAAGAAGACGGGAAAGTGACTCAGATAAATCGCAGTAATGGAGCTGTTATAAAGTCTCTAGGGCAAAGTAGCCTAAAAGAATTTGTCAAAAAAGAAAAACTAAATGTAAAGGATGATGGTGATTTAGCTAAACTATTAAGAGAATACGAGGTTCGGTTTTTGAATGAAACAAATGTAAAAACAGAGTAATTATTTATTTTCTGAATCCCCTGATGATATTTTAATTTTATCATCAGGGGATTATTTTTTTGACAATGATCAGATTTATTATACTAATCTCTTATATCTCTCTGTGGGTCTTGACCCAAATACTAGCCCCCATAACTAATCCGATACACCACATTGGCAAAATCATCGGATACCAGCAGTGAGCCGTCGGGAAGCTCTTGTACATCTGCTGGGCGACCCCATACTTCCTGTGTGGTTTCATTGAGCCAGCCTTCTGCAAATACTTCGTGGCCTACTACTTCGCTTCCTTTTAGTTTTACCCTTGAGATATTGTAGCCTGACTTCTCAGTGCGGTTCCAAGAGCCGTGTTTGGCGATGAAGATGTTTTTTTGATATTCCTGCGGAAACATTTTTCCTTCATAAAAACGCATTCCGATTGCGGCTACGTGTGCGCCCAGTTTCTGAGCTGGTGGTGTAAAATCGCTGCAAGGGCGTTTATTTCCAAATTCAGGGTCTTTGATGTCTCCGGCATGGCAATAAGGGTATCCAAAGTGCATACCTTTTTTGGGGGCGCGGTGTAGCACATCATCTGGCAGATCATCTCCCATCATATCTCTGCCATTGCTGGTAAACCAAAGTTCTTTGGTGTCAGGATGCCAGTCAAAGCCTACACTGTTGCGTACACCGTGGGAGAATACCTCCAGACCGCTCCCGTCGGGGTTCATCCTTGTGATACTTGCAAAAATTTCATCTTTACTCTCGCAGATATTGCAAGGCGCACCCACAGGAACATACAGCTTGCCGTCTGGGCCGAAAGCGATGAATTTCCAGCCGTGGTGTGTTTCGGTCGGGAATTTATCATAAACGACCATAGGCTCTGGAGGGTTGGCCAGGTTTTGCTCTATGTTGTCGTAGCGCAAGATTTTATTCAAAGCAGCTACGTATAGGCTTCCGTCTTTGAAGGCTACGCCATTAGGCATGGTAAGTGCGTCATCGATCACATATACTTTCTCTACGGCGAAATCGCCGTCTTCATCCCGGAGGGCGTATACCTTATTTTTTTGTCGGTTGCCTACATAGATCGTACCTTGTGGGCTCATGGTCAGCGAACGGGCATTGGGTACTTTGGCAAATACAGAGATGCTAAAGCCCGGCGGCAGTTTGATCTCATCCAACGGAAGGTCAGTTGGAAGGCCAGTGGGTTTTTCGTCTTGGGTTTGACCGGTTTTTTCAAAAGTGTTTTGATTGTTGCAAGCCAAGAGACAAAGCATAATCAAGTATAAAAATGACTGAGATAGTTTGCACATATAAATAGTATTTAGAATGGTAATGTATATAGCTCGATCAATCAGGTTTTAATCCCAATTCCTTCAACAAGGCTTCTAGTTTTTCGGCTCTTTGGAGTGCTTCTTCTTTTTCTTTACGTTCGTCTTCCAGCTTTTGAGAGAGTGTTGTATTTTTCTCATTGAGTTCTGAGTTTTTCTCATTGAGTTCTGAGTTTTTTTCGGTGCCGGTTTTGAGAACATTTCCGTCTTTGTCACACCACCTAGCCCATTGAGCGGGGTATTTTTCAAAAAGTCCTTCCCAGAGGAATATCCCCAACTGTATTTCGGGCATATAAAAATTTGAATCATCCAAAGCCTCGTATTTCCTTGCGGCATTGAGTCTGAATACATTCAATTTCTGAGGATACAATTGCAGATAAGGGTCTATAAGTATGTAATAAAAAATGCCGATTTGTGCATAAATTCTCATTTTGCGGTCAGCCTCCCCCCCTTCTTTATTAGAGATGACTTCTACCACCAATTCGGGGGCTTTGCCGAAAGTAATGAGGTGATAGCAACGATTTTGCTTTTCAAGCCAGTCTTCCGGTGCTTTGACATCAAAGCTCAAGAGCATGTCTGGTACGATGAGTTGCTCACCTTTGGCATAATAAATCCCTACATTGGAGGAGGCTAAAAAATCCCGATCCGTCCATGGATTATTATGTAGAGGATCGATGAGTAAACGTTGTTCTTTTTCTGAAAAAATATTATCCACAGGCGTATCGTCTTCGGTGATATAATCTTCTTGTTCAATCTCTACTTCATGATAAGTAGTATGGGCATAGATTTCTTTGGTATCATCTGCATATACCAATTTGTATTCTTCTTTAAATCCAAGTTTTTCTATCTCCATAATATTTAGCGGGTTATTGTTTTTTGTGTAAATGTAAATAGTTTTTTAGTCAAATGCAATTAATTTCTAAAATAAATGGATTTTATGCGTAAAAAAACCTGCATCTTCTGCGCTTGTGCCCAGAAATGATACGACCTTGTCTTTAATTTAGTAAAAATTTTTGATTTATAAATTCTGTAATTGTACTGTTTTATTTCTCAGATAAAAATCAGCCAGCACCAAGGCCGTCATAGCTTCTACAATCGGAACTGCCCGAGGCACTACACAAGGGTCGTGTCGCCCTTTGCCGCTTACGAGTATAGATTCTCCGGTTTCATTGACGCTTTCCTGGTCTTGCATCAGTGTAGCTACGGGTTTGAAAGCTACCCTAAAAAAAATGTCCTCTCCATTCGAGATACCTCCTTGAATGCCTCCGGAGTGGTTGCTGCGGGTACGAACCTTATCGCCTTCCTGATAAAACAAATCATTGTGTTCGGAGCCTTTGAGGGCTACTCCGGCAAAACCGCTGCCATATTCAAAACCTTTGACGGCATTGATACTCAGCATGGCCTTGCCGAGTTCGGCGTGCAATTTATCAAAAACAGGCTCACCCAATCCTACGGGTACTTGTCTGGCTACAGCACTGACTACCCCCCCGACGGTATCACCTTGTTTGCGAATTTCTTTGATGTACTCAATCATCTTTTCGGCCAGTTCCGGGTCAGGGCAACGAATGATGTTGTTTTCGGTTTGGCTCAGATCTAATTCCTGGTAGGGTTTGTCCAAAATTATAGACCCAACCTGCGATACATAAGCCTGAATCTCTACGCCGAGGGTCTGGAGTAGCAATTTGGCAATGGCTCCAGCAGCGACACGGGCGGCCGTTTCGCGGGCAGAGCTTCGGCCGCCTCCGCGATAATCCCGGATGCCGTACTTAGCCTGATAGGTAAAATCAGCGTGAGAGGGGCGAAACTTATCGGCAATATGCGAATAATCCTTGCTTTTGGCATCTTCATTCCAGATAACCATACAAATCGGTGTACCAGTGCTTTTACCTTCAAACACTCCCGAAAGGATTTCAAATACATCGGCTTCTTTTCTTTGGGTGACGATATTGGATTGCCCAGGGCGGCGGCGGTCAAGCTCCTGTTGAATAAAAGCCTCGTTGATTGCAAGCCCGGCCGGGCAACCGTCAATAACGACCCCAATGGCAGGGCCGTGAGATTCGCCAAAAGTGCTGATTTTAAAAATATTTCCGTAGATATTGCTCAATGTTTTACATTTTTAATAGGTGCGGCAAAGATAATCAAAACTATACTCAAACCGAAGGGCTTCTCCAAAACTTAAAAACCTAAGTCAAAACTTCGGGAAATCTTATCATGGACTACTAATGCAGAGAAATGCCTGCTCAATACAAAGAAATGCCTGCTCAATGCAGAGAAATGCCTGCTCAATGCAGAGAAATGCCTGCTCAATGCAAAGAAATGCCTGCTCAATGCAGAGAAATGCCTGCTCAATGCAGAGAAATGCCTGCTCAATGCAGAGAAATGCCTGCTCAATGCAGAGAAATGCCTGCTCAATGCAGAGAAATGCCTGCTC
>JANRIC010000171.1:0-9955 GCA_033765345.1 Microscillaceae bacterium | reverse complement strand
CCCTCCCCCACTTTATTAAAAAAAAATAAAATAAACATTCCCCCCCCCCTACTTCTTTTTTTTTTGGTGTTTTTGCTCCCGGGGGGTGGGGGGGGGGGGGGGGGGGGGGGGGGGGGTGGGGGGTTGGGGGTTTGGGTTTTCCGTGTCGGGGGGGTTGTTATTGGGGTTGGGGGTCTTGGGACACGTGGCCGGGGGCTGGGTTTACGTGTCCGGGGGCTTGGGACACGTGTCCGGGGGCTTGGGATACGTGTCCGGGGGCTTGGGATACGTGTCCGGGGGCTTGGGACAAGAGGAATTGCACAAAAAAAGACCGTGGGATGTCCACGGTCTTTTAAAATAATTAGATAAAACAAATCACTGAATAATGATTTGCTTAAAAACCAGCTCCCTAAGGGCGGGAGGCTGAACCGATGAATTTTTAGAGACGGTAAAAAGCTTTAAATAATAAGTGCCTTTAGCCAAGCGAGAGAAATCAAAATCATAGAGGCGATTTTGACTACCAGATAAATCAGCAACAATTTCTCCTCTGATATTATATAAGACCATTTGATAGTTGCCATTCCCGTGTTGAGATTCAATTTTTTGAGCGTCTACCTCAATATTGAAAATCCCTCGGCTGGGGTTTGGATAAATGACCAAGAAGCTCTCATTTTGCATATCTGACAAATTCTTGTCATCCTCCTCGGAATTATCTGCCGGGTTTATATCATTGATTTGTATGCCTGCATGGAAATAGCTGCCTTCTTTTACTTCAAATCCGGGTTTAAGAACAATGACTTTGCCGGCCTGATAGGTGATTTGACTGTTTCCACTGATTTTTTTTTCACTTGAGATAGAGTTTTGTGTATGCACCAACACAACTCCGGCATCATGCGAGTCATTTTCTGTGATGATCTCATCCTGAGATTGAGCCTTGCAAGGCCTAATCAGACCGCTTAGTAAGAGTAATAAAGGGAGAAACTGATGATATTTCATAATAAATATTGGGTTATAAAACAATTGCACGAATACCTTAGTGTCAACAATCGTATTATTGTTTTTCTTCAAGTTTCTCGATTCTTTGCTTTAAAAGTTCATTTTCTTTTTTCAGCAACTCCAGGGTTTGCATCAAAGTTTCGGAAGTTTGTTTATACAGATCGGATTCTTTTTTAAGATCGATGATATATAAGGTTAGCTCCTCAATTTTTTGTAATAAAGTGGCACTCATTTCACCAACGAAGATTCCATTTTTTTCTACTTCTTTGGCAGAGGGTACATCAGGTAAGTGTTTATTTTCCTGAATAAACTGCTCAACTTCTTCCAGAGGTCTGAGTTTGTAGTTGCGGTCAAAAACAAAATCTGCCCAGCCTGTATACACTTTTACCTCAGTAGCACGTACTTTACCGTTTACAGACAAAGTAAACAATTCTTCTCCATCCATCAGACTTCTGGTATTGATCCCTAGCCCTTGTTGCTTAAAATCACCATAAATAAGCGGAGTGCGATCTTCTGCATTATGGATATAAAGTTTGTTGGAGCCAGTTTCATAAAATCCGGCTTTATGGCCTAGGAAAATGTTTCCGTCACCCATTGTATTTTCGTTTCCTGCACGGTATCCAACGGCGGTATTTTGGCTGCCTTCTTTGTTTCTATTACCGGAATAAGCTCCCATAAAAGTATTTTCAGAACCAATAATATTAAAAAATCCAGCACCTCTTCCCATAAAGCTATTGCCAGTACCAAAAGTATTGGATCTGCCAGCGCGCATTCCTACAAAAGTATTTCTGTGCCCATCAACATTTTCTGCTCCTGCTTGATTGCCCAAGAAGACGTTTTCTTCACCGTTTTGATTGTCTTTACCCGTGATGTTACCTACGAAGGTGTTATAACCTCCAGTCAAATTAGATGTTCCGCTTAGGTTTCCTAAGAAAACATTTTCAACTCCCAGGGTATTGGCGGATCCAGAGAAATTTCCGATAAAAATATTTGCTGAACTCGTTGTATTGGCTTCTCCTGCTGATGCACCAATGAATATATTGGATGAACCACTGGTATTGGATAACCCGGCTTTATTTCCTAAAAAGGTATTGGAACTTCCCTCTATATTGGATTTTCCGCTGGCTGTACCCAGGAAAGTGTTTTCGGAACCTGTAGCATTTTGGTTTCCTGTTTCACTTCCTACAAAAGTATTGGATAAACCCGTTGTGTTGAAAGCTCCTGAAAGAATTCCGATGAATGTATTGGCAGATCCGTTGGTATTGGCTAATCCAGCAGCGTATCCTAAAAACACATTGCCCGAACCAGTGGTGTTGGATTTTCCAGAGGAGTGCCCCAAGAATACGTTTTGTGCACCGCTGGTATTGGCGAAGCCGGATGAATTCCCTACAAAAGTATTTTCTGAAGCATTATTGCTAAAGCCTGATCCTGCTCCGATAAAGGTATTTTCAATGCCTGTATTGTTGGCATTCCCTGCTTGTGAGCCTATGAAGGTATTGAAGTTTCCGATACGGTTGGACGTACCGGCAAGTTGACCAATAAATGTATTAAAAGTACCTGTAGTATTTGAAGCTCCTGAAGATCTTCCGGCAAAAGTATTGAATGAGCCGCTGGTATTGGCGAAACCTGCCTGAGTACCTAGGAATACGTTTTGAGAACCGGTCTGGTTTTCTGCACCGGATTGTGCTCCCAGGAATGTATTTAAACTTCCAGTAGTATTTTGTTGACCTGCAAAAGCTCCAATGAAAGCGTTGGAAGATGCCGTAGTGTTAAACTCTCCTGCCTGAGTACCCAAGAATACATTTAGCGAACCACCTGTATTTAATCTCCCAGAAGAATACCCTACAAAAGTATTGTTCTCCGCAGTACGATTACTAAAACCTGCATTAGCCCCCAAAAAAGTATTAAAATCGGCTGTTGTGTTCGAACGCCCTGCTCTGGAACCTAAAAAAGTATTTTGAGTACCAGTAGTATTATCCGCTCCACTCAAGCTTCCTATAAAGGTATTAAAGCTGGCTGATACACTTGTAGATCCTGCCAATCGCCCCATATACGTATTATCACTGCCTGATGTATTCGAGAACCCGGCAAATGAGCCGAAAAATGAAAGGTTTGTTCCGGTAGTAACATTTAAACCGGCACTATTACCAAAGAAGGTATTGAGTGTACCTTCTTCTCCTTGTGTGACCTGAGCCCAAGCCGAAACGGCAAACAAGGTACTCATCATAAATAATAAAATCTTTTTTCTCATCGGTTTGTTTATCTAAGTTTTCTAAATTTTAGTGTCCCTAATTTTTTTCTCAAGTTACAAAGAAATCTATTCGAACTCAATGCATTTTGAGGGTGAAAATAACTTTGTAAGGTTAAGACACAATTCGTGATCCTATGCAATTGTTGGCTTGCGAAGAAATTAAGATGTAATGCTTAGTGGAGTAAAACTATGTAATTGATGATAAAAGAATGCTTATTTAGAGGTTGTTATAACCTGATTTGTGAGTTTATGCACAAAATTAATTAAATAAAAGATATTTTCTCAAGATGAGTTAAAAAACTCACACAATTTTTTCAGTCTTTTTACACCAAGCTAGAGAAAACCCTTCTCTAATTTCTAAATTGAGGGCTAATTTACTACAAAAATCAAAATAATTCAATATTTTTTTGAATAATAACTATATGTTTTAGATAGAATTTAGGGTTATATTTTACATAGACATAAAATGCATAGGGTATGTGATAAAAACCTACGCTTCATTAAAAACGACCATAAGCCCCTCCGCCTGGTGTTTTGATCACAAAGGTATCTCCGGCTTCCAGTTCTGCCTTATCCAATCCTGATAAAAGATACTTTTCTCCATTTTTTCGGAGTATGTACTGTTCTCCCACGACACCCGACGCACCTCCATGTAGTCCATAAGGTACTTGTACCCGATGCTGACTCAATACAGAAAGGGCTACTTTTTGAAGAAAAGTCATCTCTCTGATTACCCCTTCTCCTCCGGGAAACCTGCCCAGCCCTCCAGAGCCCTGTCGGAGTTCAAATTTTTGTAGAATGACAGGGTATCGCAGTTCCAAGATTTCCGGGTCGGTAATTCGTGTGTTGGTCATGTGCTGATGCACACCGGATGCCCCGGCAAAATCTTCTCCTGCCCCCCCTCCCCCGCAGATGGTTTCGTAATAACCGAAATTTTCATTGCCAAACAAGACATTATTCATAGTTCCCTGGCTACAGGCCAATATTTCAAAAGCTTTGAGCAGGGTATCGGTCAATCTTTGGCTGGTTTCTACATTCCCTCCCACTACTGCTGGGCATTGAGCTGGGTCATCCGGGAATATGGGATTTAAAAGCGTATGTTGTGGAATAAGGATTTGCACAGGTTTTAAAATTCCATCATTGAGCGGAATATCTTCCTGCAATAATACCCTCAATACATAAATAACCACACTGGTCGTAATCGCCGGGTTGGCGTTCAGATTTGCCGGATGTGTAGGCGAAGTACCGCTAAAATCAATACTTAAAATCTCCTGATGATACCGAAGCCTTGCCTGAAGGATGGTGCCGTCATCCAGCAATTCTTGTACGGTGATGCCTTCTTTGATTTTGGGATGATGGAGGGCTATTTCATCTAATTTGCGTTTGATTTTTTGCGTAGAATAATCTTTCAGTTTTTGCATGTAAGTCTGTACTTTTTCCAAACCAAAACTTTGTACCAATTGCTGCAAGGCCAGTTCTCCGTTTCGATTGGCTGCCAGGGCTGCATTTAAGTCTGCCAGATTTTCTTCTATTGCCCTTGAGGGATAAGGACCGGCCGAAAGCAAAGCCCGGATAAGCTCCCATTGCGGCTCATAAGCTTTTATCAGGTATTGGGGGGATATGACCACACCTTCCTCGATGAGTTTTGTTGCCTGGGGGGGCATGGAGCCAGGGCGTATCCCTCCGACTTCGGCATGGTGTGCTCGATTGACTACATAGCCGACCAACTCATGGTGTGCGGTGTAAACCGGGCTTACCAATGTAATATCTGGCAAATGTGAGCCTCCGAATTTGGGATGATTGGTAATAATCACGTCTCCTGGATTCATCGGGAGGTGGTTTCTTAAAGTACGTACACATACACCCAAGCTTCCGAGATGCACCGGAATATGCGGTGCATTGGCAATCAGTTCGCCCTGATTGTCTAACAATGCACAGGAAAAATCCAGCCTTTCCTTGACATTGACCGAAATGGCAGTTCTTTGAAGCATTGTACCCATTTGGGCAGCTATAAAGCTGAATCGATGGGTGAATAACTCTAGGGCGACTTCTTCCGTAATAATTTCGGATTTTTGAAACACGCTTTTTTCTTGTTTTTTAAGAATGAACGTTCCAACACTGTCTTGCTCAAACGACCAGCCTGGCTCCAGAAAAACAGAATGTAAAGTCCCTGTAAGTACAGCAGGTTCATCTGTATACGCCCCCGGTTTTAATTCCTCGACTTTAAAGATGGGTAGCTGATTCCATTGATTGTTTACAAATGACTTCAAGAACCGCTGTTTTTCAGGGAAGTTCTTTTGAATGTTTTCAACAAAAGTTATATTTTCGGGGAGTACTTCAGCAGCCAGTACCCGGATAGACTCTATCTCAAGTACACGATTTTCAAGCCAATGCCCGTATAAATTTCTATAAGCCGCTTCAAAATGTCGTTTCATGATTTCAAGATCGGCATAATTAACGGGTAGGGCGAGTTCTTGCCCCTTGAACCTCAGAAACACCAATTGCTCGCTTATGAAAATCTCGGAAGCCTCCAGTCCTTCCCGGATCAATTGATCTGTGGCTTTTTCCCGAATTTCTCTGAAAGCTTCTGTCAGTAAATGCTCAGATTCGTGGAGTGCTAATAACATTTGTTTTTCGGCAAATCTTTCCAGGCGAGCTTGGCTAATTCCATAAGCACTGAGGATACCAGCGTTTTCAGGAATCAAGATCGTTTTTATTTGCAACAAATCGGCAATTTGGCAGGCGTGCAACCCTCCTGCCCCACCAAAAGCCAGCAAAGCGTAGTCTTTAGGATCATACCCTCGAGCTAGGGATATTTTCTTGATTGCACCCGCCATGATTTCATTGGCAATATCAAGAAATCCCTGCAGGATATTTTCTTCCGAAAGTTGCTCCCCCGTTTTTTGAAAGATTTGATGTTGTATTTCTTTGAGTTTTAAGCGAGCATCCTCCGGAAAGATCGGAATACCAAAAGAATACGTATCCAAATGCCCCAATAGAATGTGTACATCCGTCAGGGTCAAATCCCCTCCGGCACCATAAGCTGCGGGTCCTGGAGTCGAGCCGGCACTTTCGGGACCGACTCTGAGTTTTATACCGTCAAAATAACACAAAGAACCTCCGCCGGACGCTACCGTCTCGATATTCAGGGCTTGTGTATGCAGGTGAGCATTCCCTATATGCAACTCATATTTATAATCATAACTTTTATCGTAAAGGGCTACATCTGTGCTGGTACCTCCCATATCAAAAGTGATTATGCGATCAAACCCAGATAACCCGGCGATTTTGGCTGCTCCTACGATTCCTCCTGCGGGTCCGCTCAAAAGGCTGTCTTTGGCTCTGAAATGTACGGCACTCATCAAACTGCCCGCACTGCTCATTACTTTTAAAAGGTTGGGCTTATTTTGGGGCATTTTTAGGAGAATTCCCTGCAAATAATCTTTAATAATAGGTTCTAAATAAGCATTGACCAGGGCAGTTTCGGCTCTGTAGAGGTATTTGATGAGAGGGGATAATTCTGAAGAAAGCGAGATGTATTTAAATCCTTTGGACTGTAGAAAGTCTCTGAGCTCCAGTTCGTGTGCTGGGTTTTTATAAGCGTGCATCAAAGCGATGGCAATGGTTTCTATGCCGTTTTCCCGGAGTTCGGATAAAAGAATATCATCAGGCAATACCAGTGGTTTGAGGATTTCTCCCTGGGCATTGCGTCTTTCTTCCACCTCGACCACCTGATGGTAGAGAGGAGCAGGTTTTTCAATTTTCAAAGCAAAAATATCCGGGCGTTGTTGTGTGCCGATGACCAGCAAATCTCTAAACCCTTGAGTGAGGAAAAGAGCTGTTTTTGCTCCTTTGTTTTCGAGAAGAGCATTGGTGCCACGGGTGGAGCCTAAGCGCATTTCTAGGGGAGGCAATTGCTCGTGAAGCCCTGTTCGAGTGATGATTCGGGCGGCTAAAATGGGGGCTTCTTCGTTTCCATTCAGCTCAAAACTTTGTCCGGGTATCAGATTTTCAGGAGGTACGTGGAGGGGTTTGGATAGGTATAAAATATTTTTTTCAAAATCAAATTTTTCAACAAGTTGCTTTTCGTGTGATAATTTTAACAATTGAAAGGTATAACCAGACAAAATGTCCTTTTGCAGATTCCAGGTATTTTGTATTTTAACAGTTTGTGGGTCGAGCCATTCTAGTATTTTTGCTCTCAGTACACCCTTGCTCAGAACTTTTAATTTATGCTCTTTTCCTGAAGAATCCCAGGCAATACAATCGGTAAAAGTGCCTCCGGTGTCTATGGCAATTTTGAATTTATGCATAGGTATGCGGTTTCTTAAAAATTATAGATATATTTTCACCTCAATTGAAGAACAAACTACAACAAAAAAATCTAAAATCCATGTCATTAGCACCGGATAGTAAAATTGTATTGATATTTTATACCGTCATTATCTTAAGCCTGGTTTTTATGTTCACTTTTGCAGATCAGATTCAAGATCAAAGCACCCGAAAGTACATTCATCTGAGTATGGGGCTTTTATGGACATTTGCCGGAGCTTTTACCTCTACTTATTTACCAAAAATATACAAAAAAACATTTTGGGAGCTTCAAAGAAGGGAGCAGCGGGTCATTCTTGTCGCTATAATTATCGCGGCTTTGGGAGTCTTTTTAGTTTTTAGAATCTTGATCGGTTTATGAATTTACAAGCTGAATATTGTTTAAAACAAATTCTTTGAATTTCTACTTAATTTATCAGATTATCCTTAAACCCAAGTGGCTTTAGGAAATTTTAGTTTTTATACTGGGATTAATCAGATTTGCGAAATTTACAGGATTGGTTTACCGGATTTTGACCTTGATTTCAAGTTTTATAAAATTTTCGTAATTCGGGTTGTTTATTCGAGAACGCACTTAGTTTATCTATAAAATATTATCCATCAAAATCTTACTTATTAGAAACCTTGTGTTGCTTAATCAATCACATCAATTTAATATGGGTATAAATTTCATAAGAACCTTACATGTTAATTTTCAAATCACGAATTTTATTTGCATCTTTATACACTAGTTTATTTTCATTTTGGGTCTTCTTCATTAAATTAAACTTATACTTGAATGAGTTATAAAAACCTTTCTAGCACTCAGTTATTGACTATCAAAACACTGGGAGAACTAAAAAAAACCGGCTATCAGCCTAAATCAATTAAACAGGAATTACGAGAAAATCTTATACAAAAAATAAAAAATAAAGAACAGGTTTTTGAAGGAATCTGGGGTTATGAAGAAACGGTTATCCCTGAAATGGAGCGTGCCATTCTTTCCCAACACCATATCAATCTACTGGGTCTGCGCGGTCAGGCAAAAACACGCCTTGCCCGATTGATGGTCAATATTCTGGATGAGTATATCCCCGTGGTGGAAGGCTCTGAACTCAATGATGACCCTCTGCGACCCCTCTCAAGATACGCCAAAGACCTGATTGCCGAGCTTCAGGACAATACCCCCATCACCTGGCTACACCGCAGCGAGCGTTATACCGAAAAGTTGGCTACGCCTGATGTATCTGTGGCTGACCTGATCGGTGATGTAGATCCGATCAAAGCCGCAACATTGAAGTTGCCTTACTCCGACGAGCGGGTAATCCACTACGGTTTGATCCCCAGATCGCACCGGGGTATTTTTGTGATCAATGAATTGCCGGATTTGCAGGCACGCATTCAGGTATCTCTTTTTAATATTTTGCAAGAAGGAGATATCCAGATTCGGGGTTTCAAATTAAGATTACCTTTGGACATTCAGTTTGTTTTTACGGCTAATCCCGAGGATTATACCAATCGAGGAAGTATCGTGACTCCTCTCAAAGACCGTATCGATAGTCAGATTATTACACATTACCCCAGAAATATTGAGGTAAGTCGTAAGATTACCGAACAGGAGGCAAGCATCCTACCTGAGCAGAGCAAAATGGTAATCCTGAATGATCTGATGAAAAACATGGTAGAGCAACTCGCCTTTGAGGCGCGTAAAAGTGAGTATGTAGATGCCAAAAGTGGGGTTTCTGCCCGACTGACGATCTCCGCCTACGAAAACCTGGTCAGTGCCGCCGAACGTCGCGCCTTGATCAATAACGAATCTCAGACCTATTGCCGCATTGCTGATTTGTGGGGTGTCATCCCTTCTCTGACCGGAAAAGTAGAATTGGTCTATGAAGGTGAGCAGGAAGGACCCATCATTGTAGCCCAAAATATGATCGGCAAAACAATCCGATCTATGTTTTTGGATTTTTTCCCTGATCCTGAAAAAATGAAAAAACAAAAGGAAAAAAATCCTTACAAATCCATTACGGATTGGTTTGGAGAAGGCAATACGATAGACATCCTCAGCGACTTCTCTCACAAAGAATACACGCAAAACCTGCAAAAGGTCAAAGGACTTAGCCACCTGATTGAAGAGTACCACGGCTCCGAAAGCCACGATATGAAAATATTTCTGATGGAATTTGCCCTGCACGGTCTGGCGGAATATTCCATTATCAGCAAAAATACCCTCAGCACTGGTTTACAGTTCAAAGACCTATTGAGTAGTATGTTTAATATGCCTACAGATTTTGACCTGGATGAGGATGAAGATGATTATTAAATAATTAAAATAATTAAAATAATTAAAATAATTAAAATAATTAAAATAATTAAAATAATTAAAATAATTAAAATAATTAAAATAATTAAAATAAT
>JANRIC010000142.1:0-10179 GCA_033765345.1 Microscillaceae bacterium | reverse complement strand
CTATTAGACAAAGGTTTAGCAGATTTGTACGCAAAACTTTATCCTTTTCTAAAAAAGAGTATATGTTAAATTTACATTTCAAACTTTGGGCCTATCAATATAATCTTAATGTTATCAGTTAAAAATTAACACTATCGTTTTGGCAATGCTTAATTTCATGCTTTTGTTGATTTCTTCCCGGATGGCTTCCAAACCTTCGCTGAAATTGGACAGTTGCAGCAGCACTTGGCTCATCTGGTCGCCGGCACCGATGCTTTTGAATTGATTATTCTTTTTAAAGGTTTTTTTGATGTCTTCCCAGCGTTGGGCTTCTTCTTCGCTGAGTAGTCCGTTGAGTTCCTTGAATTTCAGGAGGTTGGACTCGGCACCGGTGGTGAGGGTTTGGGCTTCATTTTCATAGTGCGACATGATGACCACTTTCAGTTCCTCATCATTCATAATCGGGACGAGCTTCTCGGCGATTTTATTCATATCTCTGTACGAACCCTGGAGTTTGAACGGAGGTTCGGTACGGTATTCGTCGCCCATAGCGGCAGATTTGATATACTGGAGGTTATTTTTGAGTACATAATCCCGTACGATAAAAAGTTTTTTGAAAACAGATACATATTCATTGATTTCTTCGGAGGAGTAATTGCCTTCAAACTCCAAACCTTCGCGGCTGTCGGTCTGCGCCAGACGAATCATACTGTAAATATCCTTCTGGCTGCGGCTTGAGAGTTTGTTGAGTACCGGATTGGAAGTTAGACAGTTCTCGATGTAGCTCAGTTTAAAGGCTTCGTCGCTGCCCCCGATGATATCGCCAAGGTTGTAGGTATCAGCACGGTTAGCGAGCATGTCGGGGATTTGGAACTTCTCACCGCTTTCGGTGTAGGGGTTTCCTGCCATGACGACACATACTTTTTTGCCGCGTAGGTCGTAGGTTTTGGGTTTGCCTTTGTAGACACCTTCAATTTTACGCTGCCCGTCGCAGAGCGAAATGAATTTTTGGAGCAATTCAGGGTTACAATGCTGAATATCATCGAGATAGATCATCACATTGTCGCCCATTTCAAAGGCAAGATTGAGCTTGTTGATTTCTTCGCGGGCACTGGCATTGGGGGCTTCAATCGGATCCAGAGAGGTGACCTGATGCCCAATGGCAGGTCCATTGATTTTCATAAAGATGATTCCCAGGCGATTGGCGATATATTCCATGATGGTGGTTTTACCGTAGCCTGGAGGCGAAATCAAGAGCAGCATACCCATCAGGTCAGTGCGTTTGTTTTCACCAACAACACCGATTTGCTTGGCCAGGTTATCGCCGATAAGGGGCAAATAGACTTCATTGATGAGTTTGTTGCGCACAAAAGAAGAAAGCACTCGGGGTTTGAATTCATTGAGGCGAAGCTCATCCCTGAATTGATCTGTGAGCTTTTTCTTTAGATAGGTATAGGCTTCAAAGCGAGGCACTTTATTCTGCTCAAAATCAGTGAGTTTTAGCATAAAATCATTGTAATTCAGGTGGTATTTTTTGTCCTGAATTACACCGTGTGAGCCGAGCATACCCTCTACATCTGCTTTGATCGGTGCTTGTACAATTTGTAGTCGCTGGAATGAATCGTGAAAAAGGAGCGAAGCCGCCTCATCGATATACTCTTCAATAAATTCTACCTGGCTATCTACCTGATTGACAAAGGCATCCAGCCAATTTCGGAGCATTTCGAAGCGTTCTTCGGGTACGTCTTCCAGGTTTTTGAGTGAGGTTTCGTAGGCTTGGCTGTGGCGGCTTTTTTGAATAAATGCCAGAAAACCTTCGTATAATTTGGCAGCTTCGGGGCTGATGATAAAGCGATCGCCTCGGGTAATTTCGTAGAACAGATATTCTCCTGCCATCTCAGCGATGGATTCGGCAAAAAGATGGGTTTCGGCGATAAAAGCGGCTATTTTTTGCTGTAAATCTTTAATTTCCGCCGTGAAGTCCTTGGCTGTGGGGAATACCTGTAGAATCAGCCCAATGCCTTTTAATTGGCTCTGAATCAGTGTTTTATTAGCTTCGTTATTCTTGAGGTATTCTTGCCAGTAATAAGCTGCGCAGGCACGTGCCGAAGTTGGGTAGCGTAGCAAGTCGATGCTTTGGTTGAGCTTGGCTAAGGCGAGTAGGATTTTGGCAGCATCTTGGTCGTGTACGCCTTTCATATAGCTTTCCTGATACCGGGTAGCCATAAATTGCTGGACGTGCTCTAGGATTTGTGCCTCAGTCATCTTTGAGATTTCATCTATGGGTGGAACGGGTACTTTGGGGGCACTGCCATTGGCGGATTTGGATTTCTTGAGGTGGGTGGCTTCCTGATACATTTTAAAAGCCAGATACTCAGCCCGGTAGACCTGGGTATTTTCCGAAATAATTTCTTGATTCCAGACATCTTTTGTAGCTAGAAATTCCTCGTCTTTGACCTCCTCAAAAAAGTTGGTTCCTGTGAGGTGATAGTACATTTTGCCCTCGCGCAAGAGGATGGTCAGATCAAGATTCTGTACATTGACCGAGAACTGATGCTTGCCGAATTTGATCACATTTTCACCCTCCACAAACATTTCTTGGCGATCTTTGAGTTGGCGTACGGCATCTTCGCGGATAGTTTTCAAGCGACTTTGGATTTCGTCGGCTTTGACCGAGTCGCCCATATCCCGCAGTTTTTTAACGGCATCTCGGATTTTTTCAATCATCAGATCCGAAGCAAAATAAGCATTAATTTCATTGACCGTTTTAAAACCTGCCACTCGGTTGCGGATTCCTTTGAGGATGCGATCGGCAGCATTTTGGAGTCCGCTTGCTCGTTTGTTTCTTGCCTCAATCAAGGAAAGTTTTTTAGATTCAAAAGCTGCATATACTTCCTCACGTTTTTCAGTTAATTGCTCTATAAATTCCTCAAAATCAGCAAATTTCCCCTCTAATTCTTCCAATTGCACCATCAATTTGGTGAGATATTCTTCGGTTTTTTCGGGAGTATCGGAGATGTCGAGGTAGTTGATTACACCCTGGCTGATGAGCTTAAGTTGGGCGTTAAATTCGGCAACAGCTTCTACCCTTCGGAGGTCTTTTTTCTTGGTGCGGGCATTGGCTTTGACCTGATTCAAGCTGGCGTAGATACCTGAGATATTGTCAATGATTTGGGTGGTCTGTGTAGAATCTTCAATTTTGAGGTTGCTGACGATGTCGATGAGGAGCTCGAGTTCCTTGCCGATTTGGGCGATGTTTTCCTCGACTTTATCCAGTTGGGCTACGGTTTTGCTTTCCTCGATGTCTTTATCCTGGTTTTTGACTTGTTTACGGTAGAAGTCCAGGGCGGTTTCTTGTAAAAGGAATTTGACTGTATTTTGAGAAATGTGTTCGCTTTCTTCGGCCAGCGTTTTTTCAAGACTTTCTACCAATGATAGATTCACATAACGCAATTCTTTGAGGGAAATAGATTCTCCACGCAAAGTACGCAAATCAGCCAGCGTTTTGACGAATTGGTCAATTTCCTTAAAAGTTGTTCTTTTGATTTCCTCGATGATTGCCTCTACTTTTTGGGCTACGGTATCGGTTTGAGTTTGGGTATTTTGTTTGACCCGTACTACTTTTTCAAACTCATCAATGGCAGAAGAGGCAGAAGCACGAATTTCTGCAATCGGTTCATTGATTTTGAAGGTTTCGGGGTGATTAAGCCAATAATAAGCATCGAGAAGGGCGGTTGTTTTTTTGACCAAATCCATATATAAAGTTGCATACACATCTTCTTTATAAATGAGATTGAGTACTTCGGTCATTTCGGCCATACCCCGCACGATGTCTTTATTACCGATTTTGAATAGGAAATTATCTTTAGAGACGGGCGAAATGTAATCTGGTCCCACGTAAGGTGTTTGCCAGATTTGGATTGTGTGGTTTTTGCTGGCTTCTACTTCGGCACGGAAATAGGCCATTTCACCTTCTTCAAAAAGCGAAAAGCCATTGCAGACAACAGGGTTTTCAACTTTTTGCACAATCAGGTTGTAGGGGAGGAGTACATAAATGCCGGCTTGGTCATTGTGAAAGACATACAGATGATCTTCGCCATTGGGTGCTTGGATGTGTTTTTCAAAAAGTAGGTGATCCAGGAGGTTGTCGAATCGTTTGAGTTCGCCTGACTGGAGGTAGTAACCATCCGAAAAAATAAGTCCCTGGTTATCAGGGAGTAGTATACAAGCCTGCTCGATTTTATCTACCCTGACGGCTTGTTTGAGCTTGTCATTGTAGATGATATAGCGGTATTTGTTTTCTTGGTAGGGACGAATCTTGAGCAATATTAAATTTCCGAGATCGGCATAAAAAAACTCGGCATCATCGAGGGTTTGTTGTTTGTCTACGGGTTCGGAGTAGATTCCTTTTCCGGTGGTAGTATTGTCCTCGATTTTGATGGTAAGGTCGCCGCCCACGGTTTCTACAAAGACTCGGTCATTGATCGATACGTGTGGGTGAAGGCCTTCGCGATAGAACTCTCTTTGTGCTCTTTTCCATTCAAAAGCGTGTTGGGGCGGATATTTAAATTCGTGGGTACTGCGATTATCCTGATAGAAGAGTTGGTTTTCGTTGATGATCCATTTGAACACCCGGAGGTCATCAGTAGTTTTGCCAGTTTGGAAGACCATATAGAGATTGGGTCCGATAATCATAAACTTGGCAAAGACCGTATCTTTATAATATTTGTACATTTCCCGGAAATGGTCTTCAAATTTTTCATCTTTGATCAGTTCAAGGGATTCTTCTTGAAAGGTGTGTGTTTTATTATCGAAACTAAAAACACTAAACACATCCTCGATTTCGACCTGTTTGCGGAGTTTGATGTGGACATTATACCCAAAGATAAACCTTTTTCCAACGGCGATCATATCCCGTGCCACGCAGTTATTTTTGGTACTGATGCGGTTGTTGGCGATCAGTTTGGTTTCTATGGCTCCAAAAACGTCCTTTCGGGCAGTATTGAGTTTTTTGAGCTTTTCCTGGAGCTCACGTCCGTGATTATCGAGGCGTTTGCGGATGATTTCATAGGTTCCGCCTTCGAGTTGTACACTTTGGGTTTCCTGAGTACTGGGATTTATATTTTCTACTTCGGGCATAATCTTTTTTAAGTTAAGATGAGAGGATAAGTGCTACAGTTCCAGGGGTTTTGGGTTTCAAATTCTAAACAGAGCTACATTCGGATTTTCAAATCCGAATGAACGCTGAGTATATGAAAATAGATTCTTACAAAATATCTGGACTGCGGACTATGGACAATTGACTTGTTATTAGGTCAATAAATTAGCAGCGTTTTTATCCAATAAGCCGGATTGTTGTGCGGTAGTCAGCAGACTATTGAGTGTACCTTTGATGCCATCGTCTTTGGTGAGTGCTAGAAGCTTGAATATCAGTGCAGAGACGGTTAAGTTTTTGACATCATCCGATTTCAGCCCAAATTGGCCTACAAATCCTTTGAGTCGTTCTACGAGGGCGTGTTTGCCTTCACCGTTGCCGCTGCCATTGAGTACAGCGTCTTTGAGGCTGGTAAGGGCGTTGCTATTATCGATGATAGAATCAAATACTTTGGCGCGTGTCACGGCATTCATGATATTTTCGTAGAACATAGTTTCGCCTCCTACGATATTGATATGAGAAGCTTTGAGGGCTTCGGCAATGGCGAGTGATTGTGCCTGGCTGATTTCTTTCTGGATGTTGATTTTGGCAAGGGCGAGTTGGGTTTCCTGCTCGAGTTTGAGTTTGAACTCCTCGTGTTCTTTGCCTACGCCGTCGAGTTTTTTCATAGCTTCGGCTTTTGCAGAGATTTTGAGGGCTTCGGCTTCTGCTTTTTTGGCCATGACTTCGGCTTCTGCCAGTCCTTGTTTTTTGATAGAGTCGGCTTTCATATCGATAACTTTGGCTTCGGAGAATCCTTTTTCTTCCAGCACGCGGGCATCAATTTTACCTTGTTCTTCATAAGCGGCATTTTCAGCGGCTTTTTTGGCGGTGATTCCATCGGCTTCGGCAAGGGCTTTTTGCTTGATGACATTGGCTTCTGCCTGGCCTTGTTTTTGGAGGGCAGCAGATTTGGCTTCGAGTACTTTGGCTTCGGATAGGCCGAGTGCGGCGGCTTCTTCGGCGACGGCTTCTGCCATAATTTTCTTAGATTCGGCTTTTTTGTCGGCGACTTCGCGTTCTACGGTGGCTTCGAGTTTGTCTTGTTCGGCTTTGAGTTCGGCGGCTTTGCGTTTGGCTTCGGCGGCTTTGATTTCCTGGACAAGGGCTTCTTCGGCCAACTGTTCGGCTTGGGTGATGGCTACTTTTTTCTGTCTTTCGGCTTCGGCGTAGGCGCGGGTATCTTTGATTTTTTCTTCTTCGAGTACGGTTTCTTTTTCAAGTTCGATTCTGGATTTGATGACCCCTTGGATGTCTCTTTTTTGAATTTCTACTTCTTTGAGTTTGGCGATTTGGGCGAGTTCTACGACTTTTTCCTTTTCGGTCATTTCCAATTGTCGTTCTTTGTCTACGATTTCAATTTGGCGGGCTTCGATGGCTTCCTTGCGTTTGCGCTCGATGATCACCTCACGTTGTTTTTTCTCTTCGTTGATTTGAAGCTCTTCTTCGGTGGCGAGGCGGGCTTTTTCAGATTTGAGGAGTTCTTCCTGTTGGATTTTGAGTGTTTCAGCTTCTGCCCGAGCCTTAATGGCTGCGATGTCTCTTTTTTGATTTTCTTCTTTTTCGGCGAGTTGTTTATTGAGGTCTAGGATGGTTTCTTTGGCCTCCACGTTTTGTTGGGTGATTACTTTTTCTTCGTCGCGTTTGAGTTTGTTGGTAAATTTATGTTGCTCGGCGGTAAGTTGTGTAATTTTGGTAATACCTTCGGCATCGAGGATGTTTTCGGGGTCGAGGTGCTCGAGCTTGGTTTGCTCGAGGTAGTCAATAGCAGCACTATCGAGGGAGTAGCCGTTCATTTCGGTACCGATTTCGGTGATCATTGCTTTTTTGAACTCATCCCGCTCACTGTATAATTGAGTGAAATCAAACTTTTTACCTACGGTTTTGAGTGCTTCGGAGAATTTGGCATCAAAAAGATTAATCAACAATTCTCTATCGGAAGCACGGGCAGTGCCGATGCTCATGGCAACGTGTTTGACATCATCTTCGGTGCTATTGACGCTGATAAAGAAGGTTACTTTGATGTCGGCACGCATATTATCCTTACAGATCAAACCTTCTTTGCCCATACGCTCAAGGGTAAAGCTTTTGAGCGAAATATCCATGATTTCAAGCTTATGAATCACTGGAATCACCCACATACTGTCGAAGCTTACTTTAATTTTACGTTTTTCTCTGCCGTGTTCGTCTTTTTTGTTTTTTCCGAGCCCTCCGATACGTACTAAGGCCTGACCAGCGGTTGCTTTTTTATACCATCTGGGTAATACCAGAACAAAACCCACGAAAAATACCAGGAAAAATCCTCCAATGGCATACAATAAAGTGATTAGATCAAACATAATTAAATGGATTTGAGAGGTTTAAAAATATATTTTATATAGAATTCAATGAATATTTCTGATGATTGTTGTGATTTTAATCTTCAAAAGCTTCCACGATAAACACTTTGTTCTCTTCGTCATAATGCACAACTACTCCTTTTTCACCTCGCTCTATGCGGTTTCCTTGCATCGCTTTGGCATTCAGGATGAGGGGGGCTCCCGTTTTGGTAGGCACCATCAACTGTCCGATAGAGCTATCATCAATGGGCAATTTAGCAGTACCTACGTGCCCAATTACTTCTTTATTAGAATTAAATTCGGCTTCGTCTTCTCTGAAGACTGATTTGAGCGGTGCGGTAAATAATTTGGTGAGCAAGAGGCTGACCATAAAATTGGGGATCAGAAGTGTGAGTGCAAAATATTCTGACCCATCGGAGAAGTATCGATTGCCAATCATAGAGCCTATCCATAAAAAAAGTACCATAAAACTAAAGAAAATCATAAAAGGTACTTTGCCCAAATTAAAAAATACCAGAAAGGAAAGAACTGGATTGATGCCCTCTCCTGGCTCGATGTGTGTAGCTACGTGAGCATCTGCGCCCACATCCACATCCGTTTCTACATCAAAATCAAAAAAGTGGAAGTCCAAAAATCCAATAATTACAGTAAACCAATAAACCAAAACGAGTAATAGCAAAACGGTATATGCTATATTAACAGGAGAGAAAGCTGCGCGGAGTAACTCAATCATAATGAAAAATTTTATTTGGATAAAGGAATGTTAAGTAGGTTTATTTACTTTTTTCTAGTAAAAAAGTTACAAATCTTACATGCCTTGAAACATTCTTTTGTTAACAAAACATTAACAAAATGTATAAACTACTCATGATCAATTCCATTCTCTTTGAGCATTGATTGCTTCTTTTTTACGAAAGGCAGCCTCTAGATCGATTTGAAAATGGTTGGCCAGATCGAGCAAATAGCCGAGTACGTCGGCAAACTCCTCTTCCAGTTCAAATTTTCGGTCTTTTTTGGCTTCTTCTTGATAAAGCCCTCGCATATTTCGGATAGCTTTGGCAAGCTCGCCGACTTCTTCCCCAAAAAGTAAAAACAACTCCAGGGGGTTGCTATTGTCCCAGCCTCTTTCTTCACAGACTTTTTGCATATATTCCTGTAAGTCAGCCAGGGTTGGATTTTCTTTTAAATGAGTCATAATTTACTGCACAAATTTCAGGCAAATTAAAAATTATTTGATTTTTTAAAGCCTAATGTCATGGAATTTACAAAATAAAATTTTTTGCTTTTGTGTGAAACCCTTTTGAGTATTTTCTTAGATATTTAACTTACTGGGAGAAAAGCTAGGGGCTTTGCGCCAAATCTTTTACAAAATCATCACAAGCCACAAAAATTTCTACTAATTTTGAAGTATTGAGAATTAACACGTCATGAGATGTTTTTATAGGAATAGAGCAAATGAAAATAGAGGCTTATCTGTTTATGCTCAAATTTATTCCTCTCTTTACTACTTATACTCAAACCGAAGTGGTTTTCCGAGATTTTAGCTTTTAAATCATTAATAATCAAGCTAATCAATCAAGAAAATCAGGCAAATCACTTCAATCTGGGTATAATTCCTTTTTTATCAATTACTTATAAAAATATTCGCTTCAATTTAATCTCTTAAGATGAAAAAAATTACTTTACTCACTTTATTATTAATTCCTTGTATGTCATACAGCCAAACTATTCAGGAATATTATGCTTTATTTGAGCATAGCTTCCGCAAAACTCTGGAGAATTCTGAGACCAACCAAGTAATGGTAAACGAAAAAAATGCATTCCTGCGGATTTCCAATCCACAGAAGCCTGCCGACGTCGTCAGTTTTAAATATTTTGTCAAAGCAGACCAGCGTAAGGTTTTTGGTTTTCAATATGCGGACATTCAGGAGGGGTTGAATTTGGTAATTTTAAGGACAGAATTTTATGTGTATCAGGATAAAAAATGGCTGGAAGTCACGGAAGAAGTATGTCCTTTGCTTACATTGAAGGATTTTTGGGGAAACCAAGCCCTACCCACACAGGTATCGCAGGAGTTTAATCTTGAGTTAATTCTACCAGAAACAAACACCACCATTCTGGCAAAAAGTCAGCCTGCTGTAGCCGTGCAGTTTCCTTATGGGAATTTACCCACAGGCTATTCGGAAACTTTCGAGAAAAGAAAATTCAAAACCATCGAACTAAATTGGAATAAGACCACCGGAAAGTTTGAGGTAGGGAAAAAATATTGAGCAATCTCAAAGTATTCAATGATTGGTATAAGAAAATTCTTGTGCCAGGCACTGTAATTTACATAAAAACCCGAAAGCCTTTGGATACGGACTTTCGGGTTTATGCCTTTATTCTTGAGCTGCCTACGGCCTTTGCCTTCGGCAGAAAGCGGAATCTTTCTTAATGCTTGGCACAATGAAATCCTTGCTCCAGGTTATTTTTTTTTATTCAGGTCCCATCCTGGCGCCAAGTTGGGGGGGTTGTCATTCTTCCACGTCATTACAGTTCTGTACTGCTCTGAAAACAATTGGGGGCAATTCTAAAGTATCACCTTTTTCTCCAATACATTTAATGTTTGAAAATATCAATTTTTCGTTAAAAATATATTCTTTAAAATCTTCATAGTTCATTTTATCT
>JANRIC010000139.1:0-53120 GCA_033765345.1 Microscillaceae bacterium | reverse complement strand
TTTAATTCTTAATTCCTTTAATTCTTAATTCCTTTAATTCTTAATTCCTTTAATTCTTAATTCCTTTAATTCTTAATTCCTTTAATTCTTAATTCCTTTAATTCTTAATTCCTTTAATTCTTAATTCCCTTAATTCGAAATTAAATATCTTCTGCCAGTACAATGATTTTATCACCGGGTTGAAAGTTTATCTTCTGTGATTTACGTGGATTAAGTACAATGCCATAATCCTGTTTTGGGTCATTGAGATAGGCACACTGGCGGTAGCCAATGGCTATTTCCGATCGTTGGGCAGCGGCTTCCATGACCGTATAAAAATCTATCTGATTCAATTGAGAAAGGTATTGAGTTACTGGTTTAAGGTAAAACTCCATACCCTGAGCATCGAACAATTCATCAAAAACGAGTTTGACCTCTTTGTTTTCGGCAAGTTGTGAGATGATTAAGCTGATTACGTGGTCACTGATGATAAAATCATCTGGCTGGGCTACTTCTGCCAGGTTTTGATTTTTAAGATCGAGCATTTCACTGACAATGGTAAATTCGGCATTTCTGCTGCGTTTGATGTCTCTTAGATGCATCAGTGTGACCAGGGTATGGGCATCAGCTTCCTGAACGCTCATGTGTTCACTATAGCTTAAAATCAATACTTGCCCGAAGGAAGGTATGTGTAAGCTGTTTAAAGTCTTGCGATTGGTAATGTCACCTTCTTCAAAGCGTATGGTGAGATTTTTGGGAGAGTCCAGAGATTTTAATTCTTGCTGAATCTGAGCAATATGGGTAGCCATGATACAAACCTGAGAACCTTCGGTGACGTAGTGGTCCAGCTCACGAATGATGGTCACTCCTTCGGCATTCCAGCCCAAGATGAGGATATTTCTGGGGCTGATTGTCTGTTTTTGAAAAGCTCGATTGATGCAGTTCTCCTGGATAGTCGGAGAGGAAAATTTAGCCTTGGGTAAGGCATCATCATCTTCGGCTAAGAGTATAATCCGGTCTCCATCCCGAATGATTGTATCCATTTCAGGGTTTAAAATCATCAATCCGTTTTGGCGCTGAATGCCAATCGGGATGATTTCTTCATAAGCAGACAGTATTTCTCGAAAAGATTTGTAATAAGCCGACTGAATGTCGTGGAAATAAATGTCGACCCCATCAAAATCGAGTAAAATATTGTAGACGATACTCAAACCAGACTGTAGACAGGTTTGTACGGCAATTCGGGCTATAATGTCATTGGATACGGTCAGGGTGAGTTCGTCGCCGCCAATGATATTGGCAATTTCTTTATTGTTATCGGTTTTTATTTCGGCTACAATATGATAAGGTGTTTTTTTGCGATCGGGGTGATTGACAATAGCCAGGATAGATTTGATGTTCTCTACATCAGAGCTATTAGACTCCGAGGAGATGATAATAATAGATTTGGCTTCGTGGTGATTGACAATATCCAGGTCATCAATATCAATGGGGTTACCGGTGCGGCATATAATCTTGGTTTTGTGGGAGTCTTTTATCTTTTGGTCTATTTCTAACTCCATCTCAAGCTTATCTTTGGGTGCCAATATGACGATGTGTGAGTGTTTCTGATTGGCGTGTGCCTTGATAAGTTCGTGAATAATAGAAAATATTTTGGAAGACCAACCTAGAATTACGACGTGGTTTTTTTCAAGCACCAAAGACCTGCCACGGCGTAAATCGCTCAATAATGACTGGATGCGGGAAGTAATCAAACCGACCAGGGTGGCTACCATCAAAATCCCAAACACAGTAGGAACAAGCATAATGAGACGAAAGCCCCAGTTAGGGGCTACATCCACCGTCCCTGTGATCGTACCCTGATCTATCACGTGCATAAAAATCAACCAAAAAGAATCTGCTAGGCTATGCCCTTCTATTATATGTACTACGATGACCAAAATTGTAATCACTAAGGTGAAAAAAGTCACTAGTAAAAGTAGAAAAATGATGATGGGGAGTATTCCACCTGTCATCATATTGTCAAAACGGTATTGTAGGCGATGTCTTAGGCTTATTTTACGAGTCATAAAGTTTGTATTATTTGAGCGCAGCAATGTACCAAGTTTTCGATGATTATACCATAAGCATTTAAAATTTAATGCCAGGATAATACGAGAATAAATATTTTTTTGATCAGACAAGGTATTTGATGCCCTTGTGTAATACTTTCCATTCGCCGTGGGCTGTGTCTTCACAGCCCACTGTTTTGAACGAACAGCATTACTTGTTACACACTACCATTTTTTTGATCAGACAAGGTATTTGATACCTTGTGTAATACTCTCTTGTATCAATCTTATTATTTGTGAATCAATTCTTTTTATTCCCAGCTTTGGGAAATTATTTTTGGGATAAATCTACTCGATTTTGGAAATAAGTACTAAAATGAAATTATCTCTCATAATGGGATTGATTTTTCCAGGAATTGGATTTTATTTGTATAACTTGCACGAATCTTACATGAAAAATTTGTTTTTTCTAAGGGTAACATATGATTTTTGAGGGATTAAATAGCGGGATTTGAGGTTTATTGCAGGTTTTTACCAAATAGAGGCTTTTGTTTAAAAATGCTTGTCCTGTTTTCAGTCTTTATAGAAAAATGGAAGATAATTTCTGGTAACGATTTTGATATTATCTTACATCATAGAGAATTTGGCATTCTTCATAGAATTGGATGGATAACATTTATTCTATTTGTTCAGTTTAATCATCCAAAATCTATTTTAAGCTGATTTTCTTACTATTCAAGATGAAACTATATCTGTCAAAAAAAGATTTTTCTATTTTAAAAGTCTACGAAGATGAAGAATCAATGGGTTATTGCCGACATTCACGGCTGTTATGAAACACTGATACGGCTGATTGAGGATCAAATCAGACCTTCCAAACACGATCAGATTTTTTTTCTGGGCGATTATATAGACCGTGGCCCTAATAGCAAAGCTGTACTGGATTATATTATTTATCTCAAAGAGTTGGGCTATCAGATATTTACCCTCAAAGGCAATCACGAAGACGTATTCTTGCGCTGTTATGCCCATGAAAGTGCTTCTGTGGCACACGTAGGGCTTTTTGAGCTGAAAGAAAGCTGGTTATATTTCGGTGGGAAAGCTACTTTGAAAAGCTTTGGGGTCAAAAATTTGATAGATGTTCCTGAATATTACATCAATTTCCTCAGTCAATTACCTAATTATCAAGTACTTCCGCATTATGTGCTGGTACATGCAGGGCTAAATTTTACGATTGATGATCCTTTTTCCGATCAGCTTTCTATGTATTGGATCAAGGATTTTAAAGTAGTGCCTCAGAAGGTCAATCATCGAAAAGTTATCCACGGACACGTACCTTTTACCTTGAATCAAATTCAGAGAAGTATCCAGGAAGACCTTTCTTTTAGCCTCGATAATGGCTGTGTATACCACAACCACCAGGGCATGGGCAATTTGATCGCTTTGGAACTGAATTCGCTGCAATTACTTGTACAACATAATGTAGATGTCAGCAAAAAACCCCAACGCACCATCCGTTTGGTTGCCTAAACCTAGGATTTATGGTTATTCTTTCATTTCCTGACAAAGTTCTACAAGAACGCCATTAGTAGTTTTGGGGTGTAGAAAACAAATCATTTTATTATCGGCTCCTTTTTTAGGCGTTTCGTGGATAAGTTCAAATCCTGCTTCCTTTAATCGCTGCATTTCTGCGTGAATATCAGCCACTTCATACGCAATGTGATGAATACCTTCTCCTTTTTTCTCAATAAATTTGGCGATGGCACTGTCTTCACGGGTAGCTTCCAATAGCTCTATTTTGGTCTCACCCAGTTGGAAAAACGAAGTTTTAACCCCTTCTGAGGCTACTTCTTCCATCTTGTACGGCTCTTTCCCCAGGAGTTTGGTAAACAAAAGATCAGAATTTTCAAGACTCCGTACAGCAATACCGATATGTTCTATTTTTAGCATTTTTTTTAAAATTGAATTAATAAATCAATTAACAAAATTATGATACTATTTAAAATGACTAAAATCATTTGCACTTAGTCTGGTAATCTTACTCGATGCAAAGATACCTCATAGAACATTGGATAAACAAAACTCCCAGTCTGCGTTTTTGATCATATTAAATCTAAAATCTATGTCAAAGGCAGGACTGAAGTATCTCCCCAATCTGGATTCACTAAGGGCATTAGCGGCACTAATCGTAGTAATCTCGCATATAGAGCTTCAAAAACAAGAACTTGATCTGGCCAATATCAGATCTGTCGTCAAAGATTTCGGTGCAATTGGAGTGACTAGTTTTTTTGTGTTAAGCGGTTTTTTGATAACCTATCTGCTCTTTCAGGAACATACTAGCAAGGGCAAAATTGATATTCTCAAATTTTATTTCAGACGAATCCTAAGAATTTGGCCTTTGTATTTTGTCGTTTTACTCTTTGGTATCTTCATTTATCCTGGTAATGTCGATTCTACGGGGATTCTGCTGAGTGTTTTTTTTCTGCCCAATATTGCTTTTATGCTTCACAAACTGCCAGGTTTGATCGATCCTATCTGGTCATTGGGAGTAGAAGAGCAGTTTTATATGTTTCATCCGCATTTTTTCAGATTCCGAAATCTGGTACTTGTTTTTAATATCCTGATCGGTATGTTTATCTTCTTTTATGCTTTGAAAGCAGCCGCAAGTAAGTTTCACTGGGAATTTATCCAAAATATGATGTACAAAGCCCGCTTTGACTGTATGATGATCGGCGGTATTTTTGGGATGTGGGTCAAAAACAACCAAACCAGCCGTCCACACTTCAAACCCTGGATTCGACCTGATTTTATGTTTGATCAGACTTTTCAAAGACTGTTATTCTTGGTTTATGCTGCTTATTTATTTACGGTGATTCTGGTAAAGCCCAATATGTACAGCGATCAATTGCTTTCCATTTTTACGGCATTGATCATTGCCAATCTTGCACTGAATCCGGCTTGTATCATCAGCATCGAGAACAAACAACTGGCTTTCATCGGGAAAATCTCCTTTGGACTGTATCTTTTGCACAAATTTCCGGTGCATCTGATGATTGTCACTACCCAAAATCTGGGTATAAAAAGCCTATTCTTTCAGAATTTGTTTATTTATACTACTTCTGTAGCCTTATCTATCCTCATTGCTTATCTCTCATTCCATTATTATGAAAGTTATTTTCTGAGACTCAAAGACCGAAAGTATACCGTTTGATTATTTTATTTGGGACAATCTGCTTATATTTACCCTAAAATATCATTATTTTGACCCCAAATAAAATAATATAGGTTTTTGTGCTCTGATTGACCCATCATCAGGCAGAGACAAACCTACTCATAGTATGTATCACGCTCAGGAAATTTTACAAATTATTCAAATTGACGAGTTTTCGGTCACTCCCAAGTACTTGCAGTTGAGCAATGCCATTATTCGGGGAATAGAGCGTGGAATCATCCGAAAAGGTGATCTTTTACCTTCTATCAATGAGATCAGTTTTGAGTATGATATTTCTAGGGTGACTGTGGAAAGAGGTTATAACTACCTCAAAAACAAAGGAATCTTAGGCTCTGTACCTGGCAAGGGTTATTTTGTCAAAAACACAGATTATGCCCAAAACCTAAAAATATTCCTGCTTTTTAATAAACTCAGTACCCACAAAAAAATCATTTATGATGCCTTTGTAGAGACCCTTGACGGGCAAGCCTCCATTGATTTTTACATCTACAACAATGATTTTCGGCTTTTTAAAAAACTCATCGAGGAGCGAAGAGAAGAATATACACATTATATCATCATTCCTCACTTTATCGAGGGGGGAGACAACGCACACGAAATCATCCATTCTCTGCCACAAGACGGCTTAATTTTACTGGGTAAAAAACCAGCCCAAGTAAAGGGTGATTTCGGAGCCGTTTATGAAAACTTTGAACAAGACATTTACAAAACACTTCTCGAAGCACGACTGGCATTGTCTAAGTATCAAGCACTCAATATTATCTTCCCTGAAAATAGCTACCACCCCCAGGAAATCATTCGGGGGTTTACACGCTTTTGTAGAGAGCTTGATTTTAACTTTCGCATTGTACCTTCTATTGCCGAAGAAGAACTCCGCAAAAATGAAGTATACATCAACCTGATGGAAGACGATCTGGTGATTTTATTGGAAAAGGTCATCGCCCGAAATTTTACCCTGGGGCAGCACATTGGCGTGATTTCTTACAATGAAACTCCCCTCAAGCGAATTCTCCTTAATGGCATCACGACCATCTCTACCGATTTCAGGCAAATGGGACGCTCTTGCGCCGAGCTGATTCTCAACAAACAAAGATTACACATCGAAAATCCATTTTATCTAACACTCAGAGCTTCTCTATGAACCTCATCATCAAAATAATACAATATACACAATCTAACTTATGATCTAAAAATGACTCTAGCCAAAGAATTACAAAAAATCCTACCCCCAGAACGAATCAAAGCCCGTATGATTGACCGATATGCATATGCCTCGGATGCCAGTCATTTTTACTTGATTCCCCAGGCGGTAGTGCAACCGATTTCTGTGGAAGAAATTCAAAAACTATTTGCTTTTTCTCACCAACACAAAATCAACCTCACCTTCCGGGCAGGGGGCACCAGCCTTTCTGGGCAGGCAGTCACCGATGGTATCTTGGTAGACCTCAGCCAGCACTGGCGCAAAATCCAGCCCGAAGACAAGGGACTCACCGTCCGGGTTGAGCCTGGAGCTATTGGCGCACACGTCAACCGCAGCCTCAAAACTCATGGACGCAAAATCGGACCCGACCCCGCCTCTATCCAGGCCGCTATGATGGGCGGCATCCTTTCCAATAATTCCAGTGGGATGTGCTGCGGTGTGGTGCATAACTCCTACCATACTTTAAAATACATCAAATTTGTACTCCCCAACGGGCAGACTTTTAATACCGAAAACCCCGAAGATTATTCAAGATTTGAAAAAGAAGCCCCCCTAATTGCCCTGGGGCTTAAGACCCTACGAGAAGAAGTACTGCAAAATACCGCACTGGTAGCGCGCATCCGTAAAAAATACCGCCAGAAAAATACCGTAGGTTATTGTATGAATGCTTTTCTGGATTTCGCGCATCCCCTGGATATGCTTGCACACCTGCTCATTGGTGGGGAGGGTACGCTGGGTTTTATTGCCGAAGCCGTACTGAATACACTGCCCGATTTGCCTTATAAAATTACGGGAATGCTCTACTTTGAAAACCCCGAAGTAGCCTGTAGCTCCATCGCCGCCTTAAAAAATACTGGTGCCGAAGCCCTTGAATTTATGGATCGGGCTTCGTTGCGCTCCGTAGAAGATATGCCCGGTGTGCCCGAATTCCTCAAAACTTTGCCAGAGCAGGCCTCTGCCATTTTGTGCGAATTTCAGGAAAATACCCAAGCCGCCCTCTTGGAAAAATACCAAACAGCACAACCGCTTTTTGATACCTTGCCTTTGATTATGCAATCCAACTTTACCCAAGATGCCCAAGAACAAGCCCTGATGTGGAAAATCCGCAAAGGCATGTACCCATCCGTAGCCGGGATGCGAGCCAAAGGAACCTCAGCCCTGATGGAAGATTGCACCTTCCCCGTAGAGCGACTCGGTGAGGCCGTAGTAGATGTACAGCAATTATTTGAGAAACACAATTACGAAAACGGAATCATCTTCGGCCACGCCAAAGACGGTAATTTACATTTTGTCGTTTCGCAAAGTTATGCCACACAGCAGGACATTGATCTGTATGAAAAGTTTAATGATGATCTTTTTGATCTGGTTTTGAATAAATACGACGGCGCACTCAAAGGCGAACATAGCTCCGGCAGAGCAGTATCGGCTTTTATAGCCCAGGAATGGGGCAGTGAAGCTTACGAAATCATGCGTAAACTCAAAAAGCTACTCGACCCAAGCAATTTGCTCAATCCGGGAATTGTCATCACAGACGACCCGCGCACACACGTACACAATCTCAAAGTCATGCCCATCGTGGAAGAAGAAGTAGATAAATGTATCGAGTGTGGCTTCTGCGAATCGGTTTGCCCCAGCCGCGACCTGACCCTGACGCCACGCCGCCGTATCGGTGTGCGCCGTGCCCTCAAACGCCTCGATACTGCCGGGGACACCGTCACCCGCCAGGCCATCCTCAAAGATTATACTTTTGAAACCCTCGATACTTGTGCTGTAGATGGTATGTGTGCTACTTCCTGTCCCGTCAATATCAATACCGGCGACCTCGTCAAACGCCTTAGAAAAGAAAATCACTCGGCTTTTCAAAATAATATGGCACTCCGACTTGCCAAAAACTTCAAAACCTTTGAACGCTCCACCCGATTTGCTCTCAAAATCGGCATAAGCTTGAATCGTATCTTGGGTAAAAGTTTTATGGGAAATCTGACCAAAGGCAGTAAAAAGCTCATCTCTGCCGTCCCGCTTTGGTCTGATCAATTTCAGATAAACGGCTTCTCTTATCCAAACTCCAAAGACCAAAACCCCGAAATACTCTATTTCCCAGCTTGTGTATCCCGGATGATGGGTGGGGATGGCATTCAGTCCTTTTTATCGGTTTGCCAAAAAGCGCAAATCTCGGTCACCATGCCCCAGGAAATTCAGGGAACCTGCTGCGGACAGATTTTCTCCTCCAAAGGTTTTGCAGAAGCTTATCGCTTTACAGCCAATCAAACGATTGAAAAATTATGGAAATTGACCCAAAAAGGCAAAATCCCAGTAGTAATGGACGTAAGCAGTTGCACACAAACACTAATTTCATCTGGAAATTATCTGAACCCACAAAACAAAACCTATTTTGATCAGATGACCATCCTGGATGTCATTGATTTTGCAGCCGACCACCTTTTGCCCCGATTGAAGCTATCCAAACCCAAGGAAAAAATTGTCTTTCATCCGGTTTGTTCTGTGCATAAACTAGGCTCTATGACCAAACTACAAAGCATCGGCAAGGCCTGTGCACATCAAGCGGATATTCCTCTAGCATCAGGCTGCTGCGGAATGGCAGGCGACCGCGGATTTTATTATCCGCAACTCACGCATGCAGCCACCCGATCTGAAGCCTCAGAAGTCAAACAAAATCAATACGAGGGTTATTATTCTACCTCCAAAACCTGCGAAATCGCACTCAGTCAGGCCGTAGGGCAAAACTATGCGTCTATTATGAAATTGCTGGATGAAGTGAGCGAATAAGAGGGTAGATAATCATTGAGGATTGGGTCATTGGGCATTGGGTTGGGTATCACCTCACATAATTTGCTACTCCCAACACCTGACACCCCACTCCCGACACCCAATAAAAATATAAATATAATAGGACAGTATTAGACAGTTTTTTGAAAATTACTGCTTACATTTGACTAGAAGGCTGCATTCAAACAAAATAGTTTTGAGCATTTAGGCAAGATACCTGCTTGGAAATCAAGGAAATCAATCCTGAAAATCAAAAAAATTATTTGAATCCTGGTTATAATTTTATGAAAACACAACTACTCACTATTATTCTATGGGCAAGTATCCATTGTTTTGGATTTGCACAGACTGTTATAGACCTATATAAAGGAACAGCACCCAATTCTTTGCCGAATGCTCCTCAAAAAGACTCGCTGGTTCCACGAAAAGACATTGGTTCTATGGTGGTGCAGGTGGGTAAGCCTACCCTCACCCTCTACCTACCCGCCAAAGAGAAAGCCAATGGAGCCGCCATTATTATCTGCCCCGGTGGAGGCTACTCCATTCTGGCGATTGAGCACGAAGGGTATCAAATTGCCGAAAAAATGCAGGAAAAAGGTTATGCGGCTTTTGTCCTCAAATATCGCCTGCCCAAAGCCGATTTCGTAAAGAATAAGGAAATTGTACCCCTTCAGGATGCCCAACGAGCCATCCAGCTTGTGCGAGAAAATGCTTCTCAATGGAGCATCAATCCGAATAAAATAGGAATTATGGGTTCTTCGGCCGGTGGGCATCTGGCCGCTACAGCCGCCACCCATTTTGGCAAAGCCTACATTGATAACCCTAAAGGTACTAGCCTCCGGCCTGATTTTCTTGCTTTGAACTATCCGGTGATTAGCTTTAATAATGAAGTAGGCCACCTCGGCTCACGCCTCAACCTGATCGGCCCTGTACTCAAAGACAAAGACTGGGATGCTTATAAAGTAGATGGCAAGGTAGACATTTCGCTGATTCCTGTGCCCCAGGAAGGGATTGCCGAGTTTTCCAATGAACTGAAAGTAACCCAAAATACACCTCCTACTTTTGTACAGCACGCCCTGGATGATTCAGGTGTCAAGATTGATAATTCCATCCTGTTTCTGGCTGCCCTGCAAAAATACGGTATTCGTACCGGATGTTTCTTTTATGCCAAAGGCGGCCACGGTTACGGACTGGATAATAAAACCAGCGATACAGACTGGTTTGAGCCTTTTGCCGCTTGGCTGGAAGAGGTTTTGAAGTAAGGGGCGGGGTGTCAGGGGCGGGGATTAAAATAATGCATTACCTCTGCCCAAATAAATCAAAAAGTGCCCTGGTAATGCATTACCTCTGTCCAAATAAATCAAAAAGTGCCCTGGTAATGCATTACCTCTGCCCAAATAAATCAAAAGTGCCCTGGTAATGCATTACCTCTGTCCAAATACAGAAAAAAGTAGCGTGGGCATCGATGACCTGATTATATAAAGTTTAGCTCTGAATTAAAATAGATATAAAAAACAATGTACAATGATGAAACCAAACAAACACCTCACACATGTTTTGTGTCTTCCCAAAACTCTGCTTTTGCTTTTAATACCTTGCCTTACGCTGGCGCAAAGTGGCAAGGTATACGATAATCTATCTTTGCCCAGTAAAATCCTGAATAGCGAGCGCAAGTTTGCCGTTTATCTGCCGCCGGATTATGAAACTTCACAACGAAGCTATCCAGTGCTTTACCTGCTTCACGGAGGGGGTGATGACCATACTGGTTGGGTGCAGTTTGGGGAGGTGCAAACGATCACCGATAAAGCCATTCGAGAAGGTTTGGCTACCCCAATGATCATTGTAATGCCGGATGCCAATACTCAAAAGCGGGGTTATTTTAATGACGTAAAAAACGAATGGCGTTATGAAGACTTCTTTTTTGAGGAATTTATCCCTTTTGTAGAAAAAAAATACCGTATCAAAGCTGAAAAACGCTACCGTGCTGTCGCAGGGCTCTCGATGGGTGGCGGAGGTACTTTTATGTATGCCTTGCATCACCCGGAAATGTTTTCTTCTGCTTGTCCGCTGAGTGCTTATATAGGGCCGATTACGCTGGATGAACTCAAAACCAGACTGGATCGCAGCAATGAAAAATACGATGGCGTTGACCTTCAGAAGTACTTTGATCGACACAATGCCCTTTCACTGATTGAGAAAATACCGGATGATCAGAAAAAAGCCGTTCGCTGGTATATTGACTGTGGGGATGATGATTTTCTTTATGAAGGAAACAGCCTGGTGCATATTGCTATGCGTAAAAAAGAAATTCCACACGAATTCCGCATCCGAGAAGGCGGCCATACCTGGACTTACTGGCGCGAATCGCTGCCTACCGTGCTGAAATTTATCTCTGATGCTTTTCACCAATATTAAAATCTCTACTCCTATGCAAATACTATTAAGCCTTCAAGCTCGTGGTTTGTGTCTTCACGCCCGTGTTTGGTGTCCTCACCAAACACTCCTTCTCATTCTCTTACTTTTGAGCCCCTGGACATTCGCCCAGGTGACCATCACGAAAGTACTGACAGAAAACAGTGTAAATCCTATCGGATTGGATACCGAAACCCCAAGATTTAGTTGGGTCATGGCTTCTGAAAAGCGCAATGTAGCCCAGAGTGCCTATCAAATCAAAGTGGCTTTGAGCGAAAGTGATTTACAAAAAGAAAGTAATCTGGTTTGGAACTCAGGCCGTGTATCCTCAAATCAGTCGGTTTTTGTAGCCTACCAAGGCAGTCCGCTCAAATCCGGTACACGCTACTTCTGGCAGGTCAAGGTGTGGGACAATCAGGGCAAAGCTTCTGCCTGGAGTCCTGTGGTTTTCTGGCAAAGTGCCTTTTTCAAACCCGAACAGGAATTCAAAGCCCAATGGATCACACCCGGATTTGAGGAAGATCAAGCACAAAGACCTAGCCCCTTATTCAGAAAAGAATTTAAAACCGCCACCAAAAAAGTAGCGCGTGCCACAGTTTATATCACTGCACACGGCATGTACGAAGCCGAGCTCAACGGGCAGCGTATCGGAGATGCTTACTTCACCCCTGGCTGGACGAGCTACCAAAAACGCCTGCAATACCAAGCTTATGATGTAACGACAATGCTCAAAAGCGGCACAGACAATGCCCTGGGTGTGACCCTGGGAAGCGGCTGGTATCGAGGATTTCTGGCTTGGGGAGATAAAAAAGACCATTACGGACAGGATATTGCTTTGTTGCTGCAACTGGATATCCTATATACAGACGGCTCTCAGGAAAGTATCCTCTCGGACAAAAGCTGGAAAACCTCTACAGGACCGATTCTTAACTCAGAGATTTATGACGGTGAAATGTACGACTCCCGCAAAGAAATACCCAGCTGGTCACAAGCTGCTTTTGATGACCACGGCTGGTCAGCAGCCAAAGAAGCCGATTTCCCTAAAAATATCCTTATAGCTACCTACAACGAACCCATCCGCAAACACGAAAGCTTCAAACCCCGGCAAATCCTTACCACACCCGAAGGCGATCAAGTGCTCGATTTCGGGCAGAATCTCGTAGGTTGGGTAGAAGTAACCCTAAGCGGCAAAAGCGGCGACAAACTTGAGCTGTATCATACCGAGGTGCTGGATAAAAAAGGAAATTTCTATACCGAAAATCTCCGGGCTGCCGACCAAAAAAATACCTTCATCCTCAATGGTAAGCCAAATCAACTACTCCGGCCGCATTTTACCTTTCAGGGATTTAGATATGTAAAGGTGGTGGGATTCCCTGGCGTACTTAAGCCCGACAACTTCACCACCGTAGCTTTGTACTCCGATATGATGCCCACAGGTGATTTTTCCTGTTCACATCCCTTACTGAATCAATTACAGAAGAATATCCAGTGGGGACAAAAGGGCAATTTCCTGGATGTACCCACCGACTGTCCGCAAAGAGATGAACGACTGGGCTGGACAGGCGACGCTCAAGCATTCTTCCGCACGGCAGCTTACAATATGAATGTGCATAACTTCTTTGCCAAATGGCTCAAAGATGTGGCCGCTGATCAATTGCCCACAGGCTCTGTACCTTTTGTAGTACCCAATGTATTGGGTCCACAAGCCACCGGAAGTGCAGGCTGGGCAGACGCATCTACGATCATCCCTTGGGAGATGTATCTCCTGTACGGAGATAAAAAAGTACTGGAAGATCAGTACTCAAGCATGAAAGCCTGGGTAGGATACATCCGCTCGCAAAGTAAAGATGATCTCTGGAAAACAGGGTTTCACTTCGGAGATTGGCTTTTTTACATCCCAGGTGATGACCGTGACGGACGGAGTGCAGTGACTGACAAATATTTGATTGCACAGTGTTTTTATGCTTATTCTACCCAATTGCTGATTCATGCAGCTAGGGTCTTGGGCAAAAAAGAGGATATAACCGAATACACAGATCTACTGCAAAAGATCAAAACGGCTTTCCGACAAGAATACATGACCTCTACGGGAAGGCTGGTATCAGGCACACAAACCGCCTACGTCCTGGCTTTGCACTTTGATATGCTCCCCGAAGAGCTACGTGCACAAGCTGCCCAAAGACTTGTAGATAACATCAAAAGCTACAACGATCACCTGACCACAGGCTTTTTGGGTACTCCTTATCTTTGCCACGTACTGAGCCGGTTCGGGTATGAAGATGTAGCCTATACCTTACTGATGCAAAAAACCTATCCTTCCTGGCTCTACCCAGTCACTATGGGTGCTACTACCATCTGGGAGCGTTGGGACGGCATCAAACCCGACAGTACCTTCCAAACCCCCTCGATGAACTCCTACAACCACTACGCCTACGGAGCCATCGGAGATTGGATGTATCGCAATATCACAGGCATTCAGGCAGATGCACAAAATCCGGGTTATCAGCAATTTATCATTAAGCCAATTCTAGGAGGAGGGCTTAACGACGCACAAGCAACCCTCAAGACTTACTATGGCACGATTCGCTCCGCCTGGAAGAAAGAAGGAAAAACCTTGACACAGGAAATCGGCATCCCTGTCAACAGCCGAGCAGATATTTACCTTACCGCCTCCAGTCTTGAGAGCGTGACTGAAGGCGGCAAGGCACTCAATACGGTCAAAGAATTGGAAGTATTGGGCGTAGAAGATGGTTATGTACGCCTGAAAGCTGGTTCGGGGACTTATAAATTCTCGATAGTATTGGAGTAAGCAACGTTTGATGATCAATTATGATCTACTACCTTGGGGCTGAATTGATTCGGCCAAAAGGTAGTTTTTTTTTAGGAAATAACTTTGAAACGTTTGCTTATAGAAACAAGGACATACAACTATGGCTGAAATAAGATCAGGCAAACCATTGAAAAAGGTCGGTGAGGTTAAGCTCGGATTTTTCTGCTCCAGAGAGGTCTCTGTGGATACGCCCTTCCTGCATCTGAATAATACGATGACCATAACGATGTGCATCTTTGAGGTCGTGTGTGACCAGGATAAGCGTTAGATTAAATTCTTTGCGGATAAGTGCTGCTTTTTCCATCAGATTCTCGGCAGATTTGGGATCCAGTGCGGCTGAGGGTTCATCCATAAGCAAAATTTTGGCCTCATCCATAATAGCCATGATGAGGGTAAGAGCCTGCCTTTGCCCACCAGAAAGATCACCCATTTTTTGATGAAGTTTGTTTTCCAAACCCATCCCTAATAGAGCAATTTTATTTTGAACTTCTTTCTTAAATTGATTTGTAATGCCAATACGCAAAGATTTAGAGCGAGTACGCAGGGCTGCCAGACGAAAATTATCCAAAATACTTAAATCAGGTGCCGTGCCGCTTAAGGGATTTTGAAAAATACGCGCTATCCAAGCACTCCGAGCAAAATCCTTTAGTTGGGTGACATTTTGATTGTCAAGAAATATACTTCCCTGATCTATTCCAAATGCCCCAGCAATTGCATTGAGTAAAGTAGACTTCCCGGAACCGTTAGACCCTACCAATACCAAATATTCTCCTTGAGAAACTGAAAGAGAAACATGGTTCAATGCTTTAATTTCATTGGCATTGCCCCGATTAAAGGCTTTACTGACATCTCTTAATTCAATCATACCCGAAAGATACAATGGGCTTCTCAGAAAGCAAAATTTATTTGAGGTGCGAGGGGTTGGGAGTTGGGTGCGAGGAGTCGGGTGCGAGTGGTCGGTAGTATATCCGAAGCTCAACACCTGACTCCTGACTTCCAACACCTGACACCTGACCCCCGACACCTGACTCCTGACTCCTGACTTCCGACCCCCGACACCTGACACCTGACTTCCGACACCTCATTTTAGTGAAAAATATCACTTATCGCCAAATTTGGTATGAAAATAGCGACAAATTTTACGTAACCGTATGCCAAAGAACTTCGTTAAGCCTCTCATGAAGATTTTATTCAATATAAGGTTTTTTATTCTACTCCTCTCCATTCAAATATTCAGCACCCTGAACAGTTTGGCGCAACAAAACATCAAAGGTACTGTGATTGATGAAGCCAATAAACCCGTCAAAAATGTTCAAATTAAAATTATTCATTGCAACATTACCAATTCAGGTACTCGAGGAGCTTTTACTGTACAGCCTCGCCAGGAGATCAAAAACCTAAGCTTTGATGATGTCAAAATCGTAGACGGGTCTCCTTATTTGATCAAAGAAGTCAAATTTTTTGCGGAAAGCGGTAATTTACAAATTGTACTTAAGCCCGCAGGCAAACTCAAAGGGGCATTGATCACAGAAGAAGGGCAAAGCAGGGCTAATCATAAAATTGTATTGCTGGGTGCCAATGAAAATAATCCCAGTATTAGCGATACCAAAGGAGCGTTTGAAATTAAATACCCCAGTGGAATAAAACTCGGTGCTACAAGTCGTTTTAAGGTAGATGGACAGGAGATTGCTCAGGAGAATGTTGAGTTTCAACAAAATAACACATTTGTCAAAATCCATTACAAACCCCAAGCAATTGTTAAAACCCAGGAAAACAAATCGGTTTTGGTCAAAAACAATATGGGGCGAATCATACCAAATACACCTCTCACAGTACAGAGAAAGGCTTATATGACCGATCAGAAGGGCATTTTTATCCCTGATAATATCCTTGAATTGGACAAAGACAGCAGCATTTTTATGAAGGATCATGTATTGCTGAGTAAATCTATGGGAGACCCCTCGGGACAAATCACATTGGTATTCCGACCTTTGAAAAAAGACACCTCCAATCAAGTACAAAAGCTAAATCCTCTCTCCCTGGAAACTGAAAAAAGCATTGAAGATGATTTTAATCAAATTACCAGTGGTTTGTTGGGGGATCGAGAAGAGCAAATTCGCCGTTCTAAACGATTCGAGTCCGAACTGGAAAATCTTACTACTCGTTTGCTCTCTGAAAGCACTTTTACGCCTGAACAAAGGCAGATTTTCAAAAACTATATCACCGGGCTTGAAAGCACTTTTAAAGAAAATGATTCTATTTATAGCAAATGGCATCAGGATGCCCGCTCTCAATTGTTCGAGATGCAGCTCACAGTCTGGGAAAAAGACTCGCTCAAATCCCTGGCAGAAAAGAAGGTGAAAATTGTAGAATCCAAAAATAAAAAACTGGAGACTGAAAAAAAACTGGCCGAACTTAGATTTCGGGATAATATCATCATTCTCTTTATTATTATTGCTGTATTAGTGATTCTTGCCCTCACTTTTTACCTCTATAACCGGGTCATCAGCCGACAAAAAAATGAACTGGAAATCACCAAAAATGCTTTGTCAGAAAAAGTGGAAGAAATCAATCAGCAAAATGAAGAAATTCGAACCCAACGAGATAATATCGCTGATAAGAATCAACAAATCGAGAAAGCCTACCAACAGATTCGTTCCAGTATTTATAGTGCCGAAAGAATCCAAAGTGCTATTTTGGACAAACCACGCGAAATTCTCCGGCATTTTGAAGACGGCTTTATTTATTTTGCCCCCCGCGATATTGTCAGTGGAGACTTCTACTGGCATACCCAAAAAGGAGGTGAAATCATCATTGCCGCAGTAGATTGTACCGGACACGGAGTACCAGGAGCATTTATGACGATGCTTGGCAACTCGCTCCTCAATCAGTTGGTCATAGAAAACCACCTGACCGAACCTTCAGAAATTCTGGAAAAACTGGATGAAAAAGTCCGTGAAACGCTGCACCAACAGGAAAGAGAGTCAGGAGGCGATGGTATGGATATGACTATCCTGAATTATAATAAATACGAAAATAAAATCACCTTTGCAGGCGCAAAAAACCCCTTGTATTACATCAAAAACCAGGTATTTCATCAGATTAAAGGTACCAATATGCCTGTGGGTGGGTCTCACGCAAAGAAAAAACATAAATTTGAATCCCACGTAATCCCTCTTGAAGGCGGAGAAATTTTTTACATGCAATCCGACGGCTACCAGGATCAGTTTGGCGGGACTGGAGAATATGGAAAAAAATTCATGAAAACACAATACAAAAACCTTTTATCTGAAATTTGCCATTTGCCAATGCAAGAGCAGAGCAAAATTTTGCAGGAAACGCTTTCCCTGTGGAAAAGCAAATACTCTCAAACAGACGATATTTTGGTGATCGGGCTGAAAGTATAACAGCACACCGTTCTTTATGATTCGCTTAAGGAATCACTTCAACAGCAAAAAAAAACGCTTGGTTTACGTATCTTAGGGAAATGATACATACTCCTAATCCGGGTTACTTAATATTTTCAAATTCATTTAGTATATTGCAAGACAGAATACTTCTCATAGGTAAGCCATGACTTATAAAAAAGTATACCATATCGTGATGGGTTGTTGGGTGTTTTTTTTATTGAATATCCTCCCTACTAAGGCACAGGAAGATCAGAATATCAATATAAAAGCCAATTACATCATTCGTTTTGCCAATAATTTGATTTGGCCCAGTTACGCTATTGGGAACGAATTTGTCGTTGGATTTATCGGAGATGAAGCCACCGCCCAAAAAATAAGCTCTTTCCTGAGTAATCAAAAAGTAAAAAATAAAAAGTACGCACTCAAACGATATAATACCATTCAAGAGATTGAGCAGTGCCCGATCTTGTTCATCAGTGCATCCAATAAACTACTCATTAGTGGTATCTTTCAGCAGGTTTCCGGCAAGCCCATTTTGGTAATCTCTGAAAAACCTGGCTATGCCGACCATGAAGGGGGAAGCGACATCAATTTTGTAAAACCCGTAGACGAATGGCTGTATGAAATCGTAGTAGAGCAAATTCAATCCAAAGGAATTTATATTCCCGACAAAATCATCGCATCTGCCTACAAAAACATAAGTTACAAAGAAGAAGTAGTGCCCGCCAAAACGATTACTAAAATTGAAAAAACTACTGAAATTAAATATGTAAAAGACCCTAAAATAGAACGTGAGCTAAACGTGACCCGTGATGAACTCACCAAAGTCAGAGTGGAACAAACACAGCGCATCAAAGAACTGGGACTCAACCCACAAGAAGAAAAAGAACTGATCGCCAGGCTCGATACCCTGCGTAGACTTAGGGATATAGAAAGTGTAATCAATGAGCAACTTAAGGCTGAAAAAGAAAAAGAAAAAGCCGAAAGACAACTCGCCCTTGAAAAAGCTGCCAAAATAGATAAGGAAAAAGAAGCCCTGGTAGCCAATCAAAGAACCCAATTGGCCATTTTTAGCGCAATATTTATTTTAATCTCAACCCTTACCTTGGTCTTTTATCGCTACAACCAACGAAAAAAACGCACCATCATCGAGATCAAAAAAGCCCGTAATGAACTGGCCGACAAAGTCCGGGAAATCAACCGCCAAAATGACCTGCTCGAAGAATCTGCAAAAATTATGGATATGAAAAGCAGGGAAATTAACGAAAAAAACCTAGCCCTAGAAGAACAAAACCGAAAAATTACAGACAGTATTCGCTACGCCCTTACTATTCAGGAGGCCATGCTGCCCGGTGAAAAAAAATTTCAGGAGATATTCGACGAACACTTTATCATATATCGCCCCAAAGATATTGTTTCTGGAGATTTTTACTGGCTTACCCAATCCGAAAACAAAACCGTCATCGTGGTCGTGGATTGTACCGGCCACGGCGTACCCGGTGCGTTTATGTCTACCATCGGAACAGATTTGCTCAACGAAATCATCAACGAAAAAAGGGTATACAACCCCTCCCGCATTCTGGAAATGCTACATTTGGGTGTCTATGAACGCCTCCGACAAAGTGATACCAATAACCGCGACGGGATGGATGTCTGTATGTGCCTCATTCAAGCACAGGAAAATGACCGCTTTCAAGTCATCTTCGCCGGTGCGAAACGCCCCCTGTTTTTTACCCAATCCGGCGAACTCAAAAGAATATCTGGAGACAGCAAATACATCGGAGGTATCCGAAAACACACCCAGGCTTTTACCAATCAAGAAGTAATTCTCAAAAAAGGTGATGTACTCTACCTGACCACAGATGGATATGTAGACACGCCTAACCCACAAAGAGAAAAGTTTGGAAGTAATCAATTTGTACAACTACTCTCTTCCATCCATTCCAAACATCTTCATATTCAAAAAGAAATTATGCTTGATGTTCTCCAGAAACACCAACAAAATACCAAATCTAGAGACGATATCACCATTGTAGGAATCAAGTTATAATTTGCGCTGTAGGTATACTTTTGCCCCTTCAAACCGGATAGTTTTCCATCATTTTTTATAAAAGGGTATGCTCAAGTAAAATGCTTTTTGTAGATTTGAAAAATAAACCTTTTGAAAAAAGCAAAATGTCTGACAGCAAACATGATTCATTAAAAATTGTAGATGATTTATAAATACTTAAATCAAAGTAATTCTTATGATTTCAAGGATTAAATCATTTAAAATCAGGGTAATCTATCTTGTGAATCCTTAAAATTACTTTAATTCTACTGTAATTTGGTACAATGTTGGCAAAGCGTATAAATTTTTAATTATTTTTGGTATAAAAATAGCACTATCAGCATAAATAAATTTTATCTTGTGATTTGGTAAGAATCAGTATTTCCATAGCTATGAAGAAATTTCTGGGATTGGTCGTCTTAGTTTTGATTTCCTTCACCTATACCTTGGCTCAAAAATCAGTCAAAGGGAAGGTTATGGATGAAAAATCCAAGCCGATTCGAAACGCCAAAGTCTCCGTAGATGGAAGCAAATATGTATACACCCAAGCCAACGGATCTTTTGAGGTCAATTCACAACAAGCCGACGGACCCAAAGTCGTCAAAGCCGATATAGACGGACTGGTACTCAAAGACTGGAAAATCAAAGGAAATGAAGTAGAAGTTATCATGGCACCCCCACGTAAACTTACAGGCAGGGTGATGAGTGATCGAAACGTACCCGTGCGTGGCATCAGTGTACTACTGATCGGTGTACGGGGCATCGATGCAGTCAAAACAGACCTCAGAGGTTATTTTAACTTTACCGTCCCGCAAACCCTGGTGATTACTTCCAATAGTTTTGTACTTTATGATCCTGGTCGCCTCAAAGGGCAAGCCAATTATGAAATAAAAATTGGAGAAGACGGTGTCTATTATATCCTGGTGGATATTCCTCCAAGAGCCGTGCGAACTGTAAAAATGATTGATGAGACCGGCAAACCCCTATCCAAAGAACTCATGCAAGTAGACGGGATACGCTATACCACCAATGAAAACGGGGAGTTTAAAACCAATGAGAGTGCCAATGATTTCAGCGAGTTTCAATCTCCCAAACTCTTTATTACCAAGCTCGAGTATGAAGACCTGACAAGTACGATGACAGTCTCCGTCAGAAAACCCAACACAAGTGAAGGGGATACTACCCAGGGAGCTGTGACCATTATTGATGATAAAATAGAAAATATCTCCGAATCAATTCTCATAGAAAAATCTGTACTGGAAGAACGACAGGAAAGAATCAGCTCTGAAATTCAAAAAACAGAACAACTTTTGGCAAGCGGTAAAAATATCAGCCCAGAAGAAAGAAAAAGACTGGAAGAAAAATTAATTCTCCTCCGAAAAGAATTTGATGATAATGCCCAGGCTCTTCGGGTCGCTTCTGAAAAAGCTGTGGATGCTTATCTGCAAATCCAAGAGGCTTACTCACTCCAAAAAGAAAAAACCAAAGCAGAAATAGAAGCCGCAGAAACCGCCCGAAAAAACGCACTACTTGAAAAAAAACTTACCCAGGAAAGAGCCAATCGCAATATCCTGATCTTTTCTGTGGTCGGAGCAGCCCTCCTTCTGGTAGCTGCCGTCTTTTATATCAATAACCGCAAGATCAGCGGCCAAAAGAATCAACTTGCCGAAAAAAACCTGATGCTTGAAGAATCTGCCCGAATTATGGATGAAAAAAACAAACAGATCCACGAAAAAAACGATCAGCTTGTTGTTCAAACTCAGGAACTCGAGGAAAAAAATGCCAAAATTACCGACAGTATCCGATATGCTCAAACCATTCAGCAGTCCATTCTGCCTAACTCAAAAGAAATCGGAGCAGTTTTTTCAGAGTTTTTTATTTTTTATGCCCCCCGTGATATTGTATCAGGCGATTTTTATTGGTTTACCAAAAAAGACAGTGAAATCATCATTACCGCTGCCGATTGCACAGGACACGGCGTTCCCGGAGCTTTTATGACTGTCATGGGAAATACGCTCCTGAATCAAATTGTGAATATCAATAGTATTACCGACCCCGCCGAAATTCTTTCAGTACTCAATGAAAGGGTAAGAAATACACTAAAACAACAAAAAGAAGGTGAATTACGTGATGGTGACGGGATGGATATGGCCTTGCTCAAAATCAATACAGAGGAAAAACTAGCTTATTTCGCCGGAGCTAAAAACCCCTTGTATTATGTCAAAGGAGATGAATTACTGTATATCAAAGGCTCGAATATTTCTATCGGCGGTACCCTCAAAAATCAAAATAAAGAATTTAAAAATCGTTGTTTGGAACTCGATGGAGATGAAATCTTTTATCTGGTCTCCGATGGGTTTCAAGATCAACTTGGTGGTTTAGACTCTCAAGGCAAGCGCAAGAAATACATGAAAACGCGCTTCATGGATTTTATCAAACACGTAAGCAAATTTCCCTTGTTAGAGCAGGAAAAAATGTTCAAAGCCGAATTTAACAACTGGAAAGGCAATCACGACCAAACTGACGATGTGGTCGTAATCGCTTTCAAGCTCTGATGCCAAGTTTAGGTCTAATCTCCTTAGCCTGACTCCTATGATAATACCAAATTATTTTTAATCAGTTTTACAGCAATCGCCAACAAAATAACCCCGAATATTTTTCTGAGCACCTCTGTCCCGGCTTGCCCGATTCTGCTTTCTATCCAACTTGAAGTTTTTAAAACCAGGTAAACCAATACCAGGTTGAGTACTATCCCTACGATAATATTTATTTGTTCAAACTCTGCCTTGAGAGAAATCAACGTGGTCATGGTTCCCGCCCCTGCAATCAGAGGAAAGGCTAAGGGTACAATCGAGTTGGCGCTTGATTGGGGTTCGTGCCTGAAAATATGTATTCCTAAGACCATCTCCAACCCTAGAAAAAAAATGACCATTGCTCCTGCAATGGCAAATGAGGCCACATCCAAACCAAATAATAAAAGAATAGACTCCCCTAGATACAGGAAAATGAACATAATAATCCCTGCGGCAATAGTTGCCTTTTCAGATTGAATCTTTCCCGCCTTTTTTCTCAATTCTATAATGATCGGAATAGAGCCTACAATGTCTATCACAGAGAATAACACGAGGGATACCGAAATAATCTCTTTCAAGTTGAGCATAATGAAGTTTTTTATGGTATAAATACAAAATATTATTCGGACACATTAGCCCAACAAAGGTAGAGAAAATATTTAGAATAAACTGAGCTTCAGGCATCCGAGAAGATTCCAGCAGATAAAAAAAGACACTCCTACCGATATTTTAGATTACTTTCCAAACAAAAATTCCCCGTCAACGATTAAAAAAATAGCTTTATTAAAAATTTAAAATCATTTAATATACCTTTTTTATGAGAAAATTATGCTTGTTTTTTTTCTTATTCCTAGCTTTCTCTACTTCGGCTTTCGCTCAGGGCAAAACCGTTCCAGTCAAAAATGCTACTGAGTTTTTGGCTGCTTTGGGTTCTGATCGCACGATCATGTTAGAGTATGGTGTGTATGATTTCTCTACTACTGCACAGGAATCAGGCACTAGCTACCAATACAATGAGGTCTACGATGGATTAGAGCTTCATGTAAGCGGTCTTAAAAATCTCACCATCAAGAGTAAGGATGCCAATCGCCCCGCAGAATTACTTACCCAACCTGCCTATGGCAACGTGATTGTTTTTATGGATTGTGAAAATATACGTATTGAAAATATTGAGGCAGGACACGGAGCTACCAAGGGAAGTTGTGTCGGAGGTGTATTTAAAATGATCAATTCTAAAAATTTTACGATCAATAATTGTCTGCTTTATGGAAGTGGAATAGAGGGTATTACCACAGAAAACCTCGACGGACTTACCTGCACCAAGACCGACATCCGGGGTTGTACCTATGGAGTTATGAGCCTACTGAACTCCAAAAACATCCTTTTTGATCAATGCAAAATGTATGAAAACAAAGAATACAACTTGTTTTTATTCAATAATTGCCAAAATGTCCGCTTTAAAAATACCGTAATCAGTCACAATATGACCGGCACAGAGGAATATTCTACCTATCCGCTTTTTGAGCTGGAGGGTGGCTCCGCTCCTATCATTTTGGAAGACTGTGTGATCAAGTACAATACCTGTAATTATTTGAGTACCAAAGAGTCTTCCTTGAAAATGACTCGTTGTGAGCTTCGTGATAATTATATAACCAAAGGAGAGTATAAAGAATAGTAAAGATTTACTAAGTTTAGTCAATTGTTTTTCAGACACTTAGACCAACAGCTAGCTTGATTAGTGGATAATTTCAGACCGATAACAAAGTCATTCTTTGGCTTAGGGTCTGAAATTATCTCAAAAATCGACTGCTTTGGTTTTTTAAATGCAAAGCTCCGGAATACCTGATGATCTTACTGAGAGACCGGAGTAATGTTTTTGCCTTCTTTGGTACGCATTTGCTGCATTTCTTTTTTGAGCTGATGCATATACACATAAAAATCTACCTGTAAAGTGTGTCGTGGAGATTGTTTGTACTGTCGGTTTACTTCTTCGGCAATTTTACGGATCTTGAGATTCATATATTTTTTACTGGGCAGGGCTACTTCACCTGTTAAAAGTTTGGCGATCCACTGAGATTGGCGTTCGGCAATAGGCATGATGGCTCCCAATGGCTGCACCAAACCCAGAAAAAACAAATTGGGAATATCAGGGTGTACTACACGGTGATAGAGCTGGAGGTCATTGTCTTTTTCTACGTCAAACATTCCATTTTTGAAAAAAGGAAAACTGACTTTATATCCGGTGGCATAAATCAGTATATCCGCTTGGGCAGAAGAACCATCTTCAAAAATGACCTCTTTGCCATTTAATCTTTGGATATTAGGCCTGACTTTGATCTTTCCGTGGCCTGCCAATGGAAGAAAATCCTGTGAAATAGAAGGATGTTCTGTAAGGAACTTGCGCTTGGGTGTGGGTACGCCATAGGTTTCCTGCTTACCGCGGCTAAGATTCAATAAGGTTTTATAGAGAAATTGCTGCACAGAAAGAGGGAGGAATGAGGTCTTTTCTCTGGAACCAAATTGATCTAAAGGCACTCCCAAAATATATTTGGGTACGATATGGGCGCCGCTTCGTGTAGAGAGCACCACACTCCCACGGGTAGTACGGGCTGCTTCGCAGGCAATATCCAGGGCTGAGTTGCCGATTCCTAGGATGACCACATTTTTATTAGGCTGAAAGATTTCGGGCGTTTTATAAAAGTGGGAGTGCATGATTTCACCCTCAAAATGCCCTGGAAAGGGAGGTTCAGGGAATCGCGGATTCCAGTGATGCCCATTGGCTACGATCAAAGCCCTATAGTTTTGATGTACTCCCCGATCGGTAGCCACGGTATAGGTATCATCCGCTTCACGCCAGATTTCTGTCACTTGAGTATGAAAGATGATTTTATCTCTGAATCCAAAATGATCCACATAATCCTCGAAATATTGTATGATTTGGGTATGATGAGGAAAATCCGGGTAATCGGAAGGCATCGGGAAATCCGAGTAGCACATTTTATCCCTGGAAGTATTGATATGCAAAGACCAATAAGCAGATGACATGCCATTGTCATTGTTATAACGCCAGTTTCCTCCGATTTTAGAGCCTTTTTCAAAGCAATCAAACTCAATCCCGTACTCCTGTAAAACCTTACAAGCAGCAATGCCGGAAGAACCCGCACCGATGATACACACCTTATTTGTTTTCATATCTTGATCTGTCGGTTTAATTTAAATCCTGATGGGCAAATTATGCATATAATTTCATATAATCAATCGCTAAAGGAAGGGAAATGTTTATAAAAATAATTTGATTATTATCAATTAACTCCCGCTTTGGGTAGTTCTGACGCTGCTCATGGGTACTCTTACGCCATCTTTGTACACCACGATCCAGGCCTCGGGCAGGCCGATTTGTAGCAGTTTATTTTTGAGTTGGTAGGCATCTTCATAGTTTTCAAACAGACCGATGAGGTATTTATTCAAACCGTTGGCTTTTTCTACGATGACCGTCTCTCCTTTGGCTTTTTGAGCGATGCCAGAATAGTTATTATAAGAATAAGCACCTACTTGAATCGTAAAATAAGTGCCCTGGTCAGGGACCTTATCGAGCAATGCAGGTTTGGGTGGAGGGGTACTGATGACTTCTTTTTGGGCTTGATTTCGATGGAGGGCATTGAGCTCGTTGTTGAGTTTATTATTTTCCAGAGAGAGGCGACGGGTTTCGTCTTCAAGCCCCTGCAAACGGCTCAATTCATCGAGCAGCTCTTGATAGGCTTGGCGGAGGGAGTCGTTTTCAGCCTGATAGATTTCACGGGCGTGGAGTAATTGCTCGAAGCGTTCGAGATTCCAGTAGTATTCACGGGCTGAATCTTTGAGGGCTTTTTCCTTAGCTCGGTATTCGCTGCGGGACATTTCGGTATCCTGGGCAACAAGCCCCCGATTGGCGCAAAAAATGGATGAAATAAGTATAAACGCAAACAAATATTTCATAACACGAATGTAATAATTTATCTGTTTTAGTGCAATTTTTATGCGTGAAATATCTCAGAGCTGTGTTATAAATCAAAAAGCTGCCCTATAAACATTCATTTATGAGATTATTTGAGAATAAAATATAATTTACAGGTGTTTTTTGGCATTGTTTATAGGCTTTTAGAGGAATCTTACATTTGCAAGAAAGATACGGGTTCGTTGGTTTTATTTATTCTGGATTGTCGATACTTCTCCAAAGGTTTGGCAATCAATTCGTGCAAGAGAATCGCCATAATTAGCGTCAGGATGAGCGTTGTAGTACCCAAACTTTCAAGCTTCGGAAATCGATTAGCCAGGGTAATCATCAGTACCAGCGGATGAACTAAATAGATGGGATAAGATAATTCGCCAATATATCTGTCTATTGGGTGATTTTTGGTTAATTTGAACAAGAATGGGATTCCAAGCATCACTAAAAAATAGTAGGTGAAAATTTTAACATAATAGGTCGGCAAATAATAAAAAGATAGCGTGAAAATTATCAGAAGGACAAAAAATATCTTGTGGAGATGTCTGATTCGTTCAGGAATATTTTTGTAGAGATGATATGAAAGACTTCCCAGCATAAAAAACAATACTTCGGTAGGAAAGAAACGATAAATCCAAGGATCTCGGTCATAGCCCCATTGATAGAATAAAATTCTGATTAGTATGCTAATCATGAGCACAAGCAAAGGTCTTAGGATACTTTTTCGTACTACAAAGGGAGCTATCAGATAAAAATTAAGCTCCAGGCTGACAGTCCAGGCAATAGAAATAAACATAAAGCTATAAATTGTAGGAAGCTCATACAAATCTGCGAAATGAAGTGTACCCTGCGTTTCCTGATAGCTTGTAAAAGACAAAATGTCTTGTCCGATCAAGGTAAGATTGCTGAATAAGAGTACCAATAAGGTAAAAGGCTTCATAGAATATATATCATTCAAATAGTAACTTAGTTTTCCAAAATCATTCAAAAGAAAGCCGTAAAGCAGACTCAGCAATATTGTCATCAGTACGATAACAAAATAAATAGGATAAAGACGAAGATAACGATTGCTGATGAAAAGCCAGTAGGATGATTTTTTGCCGATATATTTTTCATTGAGAATCAAGGTCATATAAAAACCGGAAACGATATAAAAAGCCTGTACTGCAATGAATCCTTCCATCATTTTGAAGCCCAAGACAGGTGATGAATGAACAATAACCACCGAAACAGCCAGAAGAAATCTTAGTAAACCCATCGCATAAAATTTGAATTAGTAGGATCGTTGATCCCAGCTTTTTTGATCTACAAAAATGGAATTGATAAAAGTATCAGCACAGATAAAATAACCTTGACTGAGTACAAAATCAATCAGGTCGGTCATTTTATGGTGTTGCTCATCCTTGGTTTCTACACAAAGTACTTTGGGGCGGTATAGCTCAAAGTCAAGTGATTGCAAAATATCCCATTGGAGTCCTTCTAGGTCTACGCTGATCAAATCCGGGCTTTTTTCAAAATTCTGTGCAATAATATCGTTGACAGTTTGGATGGGGAGTTTGATTTTTTTCTCAATTTGATTTCTTTTTTCCTTTTCTAAAAATTCAGCCACCGATTGATCAAACGTATTTTCGGTTTTATTTTTCATAATAAAAAAGTCGGCTTCTCCATTTTTGACACCTACGCCCAGGTTAAGCAGGCAGTCTTCCGGTCGGTACGCCGGGATAATATCAGCATAAAAAGGGTCAGCTTCTACCAGCACTCCACGATAGCCTTGTTGATAAAGTAAAAAAGTGTTGCTCAATTGCACCGGATGCGACGCACCTAGGTCTAAATACGTAGGTTTGCTGATGTTGAGCCATTTTAAGATGTTTAGCATAAGGATGTCTTCTCCCAATTGGGCATAAGAAGGTTTGATGAGTTTGCGGTGCATCCAGGAATTGAAGATTCTATCTAGTATTTTCATAGGTATTGGGTAATGTTAAAGATGTCATGATAAAATCCGCTTTTCCTCTCAAAGATAGCAATTTCCTACTCAGAGAGGCAATTTTCTCTCTTAGACCTAGGTTAATCGCATCCACGAAAATGCAAATGAGCTTTTCCAAGCCCCAAAGGGGCGAAATATTTATAGCAATTCAAAATGACCTAAAATTAAGTTCCGTAGGAACGACATCTATGCCGTTCCTACGGAACTGTATCAACTGAAAATGAAATGGCTATAAATATTTTACTCCTACGGAGCTACGAAATACCTGTAAAAACCCTTAAATTTGATGCGATTCACCTTTTAATTATTTTAATTGCTCTTCCGTGCTTTTAGTGTATCGTTAAGTATTCAGAGAATTCTAGCACTATATTTTCGCTCAACAGAGGCTTGGTGAAGACACCAAGCCAGGCGGTAGGGGTGTTTTGCGCTAAAATGTCGGAAGAACCAAATAAATTATTCCAATCCTGTGGGCGGTGGTCAGTGACACTCCATAGGCTTATGTTTAAAAATCGTCAAGGAAAAGTAAGGTCATAATAAGGTTTTCATGTTATCCAAGCCCGAAGTATGTGGCAATCAGACCAAGGGTAAAAAAACAAGTCAATATCCAAACTATACAAGTATGCAAATCACCCAGAAAGACATTCAACGACACAATGAAGGTTTGCTCAAAAAGCACCAAAATCGGTATGCTTATTTAAAGGATGAAATTCCAGATACAGCGCAGATTCTCCAGAAACTCATGGATTTTCAAATTGCCATTCCAAGTTGGGCTTTGGGTACGGGCGGTACAAGGTTTGGGCGTTTCCCCGGTGGGGGCGAACCTCGAGATCTGGAAGAAAAAATGGAAGATGTGGCCTTGTTACACGCCTTAAATTGCTCTTCTGGGGCAATTTCGCTGCATATTCCCTGGGATATTCCTCAAAATCCTGCCCATATTCGGCAGTTGGCCGCTCAACTCGGACTGCGCTTTGATGCCGTAAATTCAAACACCTTTCAGGATCAGCCCAACCAAAAACACAGTTACAAATTCGGCTCTCTGCAAAATGCCAAGCCTGAAATTCGCAAACAGGCAATTGATCACAACCTAGAAGTCATTCGGTACGGCATCGAGCTGGGTTCTACATCCATTACCGTTTGGCTTTCAGACGGTTCTTGCTTTCCGGGGCAGCTTAATTTCCGCAAGGCTTTTGAAAATACGCTTGAAGGCTTGCAGGAAATTTATGCGGCATTGCCCCAAGATTGGAAAATGTTTGTAGAGTACAAAGCCTTTGAGCCAAATTTTTACTCCATGACCGTAGGCGACTGGGGACAATCCCTTTTGTACGCCCAAAAGCTGGGAGATAAGGCTTTTACCCTGGTAGACCTGGGGCATCATCTACCCAATGCCAACATCGAGCAAATCGTAGCTTTACTGCTGATGGAAGGCAAACTTGGTGGGTTTCACTTCAATGATTCCAAATATGGAGATGATGACCTGACTGCCGGATCTGTCAAACCTTATCAACTATTTCTGATTTTTAATGAATTGGTAGAGGGTATGGATGCTCACAGCATGAACCATGCTACTGACCTGGGTTGGATGATTGATGCCTCGCACAATGTCAAAGACCCGCTAGAAGATTTATTACAATCTGTAGAAGCGATTTTATTGGCTTACGCACAAGCTTTATTCTTGGACAGAAAGGCTTTACAAGATGCCCAAGAAAACCAAGACGTGGCAAAGGCGCAGGAAATTTTACAAAATGCTTTTAGAACAGACCTGCGTGCCTTGTTAGCGGAAGCACGTCTGAGAGCGGGAGGCGCATTAAAACCCCTGGAATTGTACCGCAGCCTAGAAGTCAGGAAAAAGTTGATTGAGGCTCGGGGGGCAAAAACCTTAGCTACAGGCTTATGAGTATTCAAAAAGAAAAAATACCTGTCACAGCGATTTTTGATATTGGCAAAACCAATAAAAAGTTCTTTCTCTTTGACAGCAATTTTCAGGTTTTAAAAGTTTTGAGTCAAACTTTTACAGAACTTTCAGATGATGAGGGTTTTCCTTGTGATGATATTCAAGGCATTACTCATTGGATGAAGGATACTTTGCAGGAAGTGATTCAAGGAGAGGAATACGACGTACAAGCACTTAATTTTTCGGCTTATGGGGCTTCATTCGTGCATTTGGACGAAGCAGGAAATCTAGTCACACCTCTTTATAATTACCTCAAAGCATTTCCGGAAGATTTGTGGGAACAGTTCTACGCACAAATCGGCGGAAAATTAAAATTTGAGCTCGATACCTCATCACCTGCTTTAGGAATGCTCAATTCGGGTCTGCAGCTCTACTGGCTTAAATACCGCAAACCCGAACTTTTCACAAAAATCAAATACACTTTACATCTGCCTCAGTATTGCAGTTATGTATTTTCCAAAAAGTTATACAGCGAATATACAAGCATTGGCTGCCATACTGGATTGTGGGATTTTGAACAAAAGGACTACCACTCCTGGGTCAAAGCTGAAGAAATTGACCGCTTATTTCCGCCAGTTGTTTCGGCAGATACTTCTTTTGAGGGAGAAATTACGCCTAAAATTATCCAAATCGCCCCTGGTGTGCACGATAGTTCGGCGGCTTTGGTTCCTTATCTAACATCAAGTTCAGAACCATTCATGGTGATTTCTACTGGTACTTGGAGCATTTGTATGAATCCGTTTGAAGATAGCCCGCTTACAAAGTATGAACTGGAAAGGGATTGCTTGCATTTTTTGGGTTTGGGCGGTCGTAAAGTAAAAGCCTCAAGGTTGTTTTTGGGAGAAGAATTTAAGTACCAGATTCAAAAATTGGATACCTATTTTCATAAATCTTCCGATTATCACGTACAGATTGTTTTTGATGAAACACTCTACACCGAAATTTCCCAAAAACACGCATTTGTATTCCCCAAAAAATACCTCCAACAATCACGCTTCGGTTTTTCGGAAAGTATACCAGAAGTTTCATTAAGTGAGTTTAAAAATTATGAAGCAGCCTTCCATCAATTGCTGTATGAATTGACGCTTTTACAAATAGAATCCTTAAAATTGGTAGCTAAAAATTCCCTTATCCGAAAACTCTACCTCGATGGCGGTTTTACCAAAAATCAGGTTTTTGTACAAATGCTTAAGCAACTACTTCCTGACTTTATCATCGATACTCCAGATTTTCCGCAGGGAAGTGCCCTGGGTGCTGCACAATTGATTCCAGATTCTTCAAAAAAATACTTAAATTCTATAAATTAACAAATCCGCTTTTTATTTTAGCCGCTATGAATGAAGCTATCATACGAATTGGCGGTGTACCGGAGCATTTTAACCTGCCGATTCACCTGGCAGATGAACAGGGCATGTTCCAAAGCAGAGGCGTAAAAATAGAATGGACAAACTTTTTGGGAGGAACCGGAGAGATGATTCGGGCATTGAGAGAAAATACTGTTGATGTTTGTGTTTTATTAACAGAAGGCATCATTACCGACATCATCCGAGGGAATCCCAGCAAAATCATCAGCGAGTATGTGATTACACCCTTGACCTGGGGCATCCACACAGGATTTGACAATCCCTTAGCAAGTTATGAAGATATTTTTGATAAAAAATATGCTATCAGTCGCTTTGGTTCGGGCTCACACCTGATGGCTATAGTAGATGCCCACAGCAAGGGGCATACAATCCGTCAGGATCAGTTTGTACTTGTCCAGGACATTCACGGTGCTTTGGAATCTTTGGGAAAGCAAACAAGTGATATTTTCTACTGGGAAAAATACACCACCAAACCATATATAGATGCAGGGCAGCTCAGAAGAATCGGCGAATACCTGACTCCCTGGCCTTGTTTTGTGATTGCGGCTACAGATCGTATACTGGCCGAACAATCCGAAAATATCATCCGAATGCTAAGAACCATTCACGATAGTTGTGATTTGTTTATGCAGAATGATCAAAATATATCAGTGGTCAGCGAGCGATACCATCTAAAACTTCCAGATGCAGAGCGTTGGTACCATAGCACGGAGTGGGCAATCCACGGGTGGGTAAGCGATAAAATGATAAAAAGTATCATTTTTCATTTGTATGATGCTGAAATTATTTCAAAAGAGCAGGCTATCCCCGAGCTTATCTGGAGAAGATAAGTAAGGAATGTTTTTAATTTGAAAAAAGGAAGTGCTTAAAGCGGTTAATTTATAGGTCTATTCCGAGTCAGTGGAATCAATTTTTACTTTGGCTGAAATAGTATAAAAAGCATATTCTTCGTCGAGCAATTTAAAATCATAATCGATCAGGTTTTCGGAAATAATAGCAGCCTGTACCATTCCGATACCAGCACCACGACTTTCCACACCTGGCGGCGCATTACGAAGTTCACGTTTATAATCTCGAAGTCCGTCTTTGTCTAAAGTGTTGACCATACGGCATTTATGCTCAAGAGCTTCAATAGATTTTGCATAAATTAGGTTGGCGGTAAGGATGTGATAATACGCTGAATTTTGAAAAACAAGTAGCGTTCCGACACGATCCCGATCTCCATAATGATTTACTTCTTGTGAATAGTACAAAACATTTTGAGCCAATTCCATAAAAATGGTAAAAATTTTTTTCCCAATTTTTGGAGGGATTACAGAACTTACTCGAATGCCATGCCCTAGTTCGGCAAGTAATACATCGTTTAGAGGACCCCGATAACTAAGAATAATTTCTTGATGGATAAGCTGTGCCTGATGTTCATAAAAATTAAATTTTTGTGTGGTAAGGCTGAGCATTTTATAAGCATTTATTGAATTTTATATAAATTTGGTACAAATTTACCGACATTTTGTACTCCGGAAATTAACCTAAAAAAACAGGAAATTACTTATGTCATGAATGAATACAATTCGTTCAAAATTTCCTGTTCCAATCCGGATAGCATTCTTTTAAAGCAGAAATACAAAATTTTATTAACCAAGTTTAATGCCAGTAAGTATTATTTAGCCTGAAAATACTAAAGCTTTCATGATCAGGGTCTAGGCCACGTGCTTGCAAAAAGTTTCTCTTTCATGATTTTGTATATAAAAATCTTGGTTTTTTGGAGAAATGCTGTGGTCTTGCTATTTTTAATGTTCGAAGAATTATATTTGTTAAATTATGTCCCTAAAAGCGAATTATTTTCTTTATACCCTTTATTTTAAATTTGAGGCAGGTACTTCCAGAGGGGTATTTCATCAAAAAGATACCTTTTTTATCCAAGTATATGACCCAGATTTTCCTGAAATAATCGGATGGGGGGAAGCAGCCCCCTTGCGAGGGCTGAGTGTTGATGATAGACCTGATTTTGAAGACCAGTTGGCTGAAATATGCCTTCGTATGCACCCATTTGATCTGCCCAAAACTACCGAAGAGGTGCTTGGACTGGTTCAAAATCTAGTCTCTCATGACTTACCTGCCATACGGTTTGCTTTTGAAACGGCTCTATTGGACTGTCTTCGGGGGGGAGAAAGAATTATCTTTGATAATGAATTTTCAAGGGGCGAAAGTTATTTACCTATTAATGGACTGATTTGGATGGGAAGTCCTGATTTTATGCAGGCACAAATTGAACAGAAACTGGCGCAAGGCTTTTCTTGCATCAAAATGAAAATTGGTGCCTTGGACTTTGAGCAGGAATGCAGCTTGCTCGCTTCTATCCGAAAGAGATACTCTGCCGATGAAATTACGCTGCGGCTCGATGCCAACGGGGCGTTTAGCCCGGATGATGCCCTGAAAAAGCTCAATAAACTGGCTGATTTTCAAATACACTCTATTGAGCAACCAATTTCGCCCAATCAATGGGTCACACTCAGGCAATTATGCCAGGAAAGCCCTATCCCCATCGCATTGGATGAAGAATTGATTGGGAAAAGCGACTATTCATCCAAACAAAATCTCCTGGAGAGTGTTCAAAGTCCATATATTATTCTAAAACCTTCTTTATTGGGTGGTTTCCAAGCTACACTGGATTGGATAAAAATTGCCCAAAAACTCCAGATCGGCTGGTGGATTACGTCAGCCCTGGAATCTAATATCGGGCTGAATGCGATCAGTCAGTTTACGGCAAATTTTCCGGTTCAAATGCCGCAAGGATTGGGTACTGGAAACCTTTTTCATAACAATATAGCTTCTCCCCTGGAATTGGAAGGCGAAAGATTGTATTATAGACCCCAAAAAAACTGGGAAATTAGCTTCTAAATAAATATTTTGTATCTTGAAGAAAAATTCTGTAACAAACCAAGCACCATGATGAGTAACAATAAATTGACAAGAATCTTATCGCTGGATGGGGGCGGTATCCGCGGCATTATCCCTGCACAAATCCTGGTATCCTTAGAAAAAAAATTACAAAAAAAATCCAATAACCCTGATGCAAGACTTGCCGATTATTTTGATTTGATCGCAGGCACTAGCACCGGAGGCATCCTGACTTGCTTGTACCTAAGCCCTGATGAGAAAAATCCCGAACGACCCAAGTTCAAAGCCGAAGATGCCGTAAATTTATACATGGAAAACGGCAAGGAAATATTCAGCATTTCCTGGCAACAAAGAATAATGAGTATTTCAGGGCTCATAGATGAGCTTTATTCTGTAAACTCTCTGGAAAACGTACTGATCAAATACTTTGGAGATTTACAACTCAAGCAACTGCTTCGCCCTTGCCTGGTGAGTGCTTATGATGTTTATGACAGCAAAGCCCATTTTTTCACGCAGCACGATGCTAAAATTACAGAAGGGCGAAATTTCTTAGTTCGTGATGTGGCAAGGGCAACTTCTGCCGCACCCTCTTACTTCGAGGCTGCTCAGGTGACTTCTATGTCAGGAGTGACTTACCCACTCATTGATGGAGGGGTATTTGCTAACAATCCGGCTTTGTGTGCTTATGCCGAAGCCCGGCAATGGAATCTCAGGAATAAAGATAAAGATATTGTACATACCCATACCGAAGATATGTTAATCCTTTCGTTGGGCAATGGTGGAGCGACTAAAATGTATTTTACACACCAAAAAGTGAAAGATTGGGGAGTGGTCGGTTGGATAAAACCTTTGATCAATATTATGATGTCCGGGGTAGACCAAACCGTACATTATCAGCTCAAACAAATTTTTAAAGCTGCCGATATAGAAGACCAATACATCAGGATTGAACCCGAAATCAATAATGCCAACCGTGATATGGACGATGCGAGTCCTAAAAATTTAAAGGCACTCAAAGAAGCAGGAATCAAAGCTGGTGAAGATGAAGACGTAGACAGAACTTTGGAAAGAGTTGCTGGACTCCTGATCGACAATAGCTGATAGCGCAACTCCTTAATTCGTCAAAGATTGCAAGTGCTCCGTATCGCTGAATTTTTCTACGGTAAATAAAGAACCTGTATAATAGAGAATGTATAAGCAGAGATTTTCGTGCTCAAATCTATCCATTTCTTTCAAGGGGTAATTGAGCATGAGGCATAGCAAAATACGCATTGCCCTCCCGTGGGTGCTGATAAGAATGGTTTTTTCTTCGGTTCTGGAAAGAATCAAATCCAAAACGGGTTTTTGTCTTTCTAACACCTGCACAGGGCTTTCACCTCCTTCGATAGGAATATCCACCTGACCGTTTTTCCATTTTTGTAATAATTCATAATAGGCTACATCTTCCTCAGGCACTACCCTTCGCCCTTCTTTCTTGCCCCAATTGATTTCATTCAGACCCGCATAGGCTTCGTGTGGTAGCCCTGCATCCAAAAATTTTTGTACGGATTGAATGGTTCTTTTGAGTGCAGATGTATACACCTTGTCAAAGGGAATGTGCTTATAATATTCAAAAAAGGCACTTGCCTGTGCACGCCCTAGTTCATTCAAGTCTGAATCTACGCCGCTTCCCTGCACAATTCTTTGTTTGTTGTAGTCAGTCTCACCGTGGCGTATTAAATATATTTTTTTAGTTTTCAATTTTTAATCAATTTTATACCTTTATGTATTTAAAACTTATTAGGATACTCAAATCGAATTAATTTTGAGTGCATGTATTATTATATCATTGAAATTAAGTGATAATCACTTTTATTTGGGTAAAGATTGGCTTAATCAATGAATACGTTTATCGAAGGATTATTTTACTTTGAATCTACCCAATAGCTATTTTAAGTCTGCAAATATATGATAAATAAAGAAATTACCGTAGAGATGCTCAATCAAACTTCAGTGCCCAATATGGCAAATCATGTGGGAATTGAATTTACAGAGCTTGGCACCGACTATATATGTGCCAGAATGCCCGTAGACCACCGTACACGACAACCTTACGGCATTTTGCACGGAGGAGCTTCAGTGGTTTTGGCCGAAACCCTGGGTAGTCTTGGGGCAAGCTTATGCGTAGACCTATCCCAGTTTAAGGTGGTGGGTCTGGAGATCAACGCCAACCACATCAGACCTGTCAGCGAGGGGTATGTATACGGGCGGGCTGAAATTTTGCACTTAGGGCGCAGCACCCAAATTTGGGAGATCAAAATCACGAATAAGGAAGGTAAATTGGTTTGTATCAGCAGGCTAACGATTGCCGTGCTGCCTTTGTAAGATTATTCAAAATAAAGTGGTGTTTTTTTCAATTTTAAGAAAATAAATCTTGCTAGTATTGCCTGAAAGTAGGTTTTACGACAGGTTACATCAGATCGACAAGCCTGCCTGGGTAGCTCTACATTCAGGGTAGCCTATGTGCTGGGGCTTTTGGGTACTATCAAATCAGCAAAAACTTTGGTATTGATAGGTAGAAGTATAAATCTATGAAATACCATGGTCATAGATCCAATATTTTCCATTTTTATACCCAGATTAAAGTGATTTAGGAAACACAAGACCCCTGTGGGGCAAGTTTTCTTGATTGATTAGCTTGATTATTCATGATTTAAGCGCTAAAAGCTCCCCTGTAAGGGTCTTGTTTTTGTATTAAAACCACTTCGGTTTGAGTATAATAAGACCTCAGCTTCAACCCAACATCCACTGCACCAGGATAATTTTTACAATCATAGCCGTGGGGAAAACAGTAGCATAGCTGATATTGGCTGCTCCGGTTTCGTCTTTTTCATTGGCAAAGGCAAGGCAGGCAGGCTGGGTATGGAGTGCAGAGACCATCCCCATCATCAGATTAAAAGGGATTCTAAACACAAAACGCGCTGTTAAAATGGCTACTCCGGCTGTAAAAATTGTATTGCAGGCACCAAATAAAATCAGTTCAAAACCCGATTCTTGGAAGGTAGATACAAAAGAATATCCAGCTTTCAAGCCGATACCTGCCAGGAAAAACACCGCACCCATTTGCCTGAGCGTAAAATTAGAATTGTATGACATCGTCCAGATGATCTTGCCAGAGCGGCCTATCTTACCCAAGATCAAGGCTACAATCAATGCTCCAGCAGCAAAACCTAATTTAAAAGAGGCACCATTTGGCAAGGGAATAGGAATCATCCCCAACAACAAACCCAGCGCAATTCCAATAGACATGCTGATGTAGTCTACCTCTGAAAGATGTTGAAAAGAATCCCCTAGGAATTTGCTAATGGCAGTCATATTCTCACGAGGAGCAATAACTCGGACACGATCTCCGGCCTCAAGTACCATATTTTCCTGGATAGGCAAATCTACATCTCCCCTTCGCAAGCGTGTAATTACAGCCTGAAAGCGATTGTGCAATTCCAATTGAGCAATGGTCTTTCCAATGACTTTTTTGTTGGACACGAAAATGCGGCGATAATCCACTTTTCCCCTTTCCAATGATAAATCCTGATCGGTTTTTTCGCCTAAAATTGCACACATTTTGTCCAAATTGCTTGGCGTACCAATGAGCGTAACCGTATCCTGGAAAAATATCGGGTCGGTATCTTCGGCAGGGATGGTAATTTTGTCAGACCCTATGGATTTTCTTCTGGAGATAATCAAATCAATGTCATATATTTCCTCAATTTCGTCAATAGTTTTGCCCACAATGTCAGGATTGGTCACCAAGACATTCAAGTTTGTAACCTCTTCCTGAGTAATACCTGTGACTTTGGAGGTTGCTTTTTGCTCTTCTTTCATATTGATATGCCAGGCTTTCATAGCCAATTGAAAAAGTAATAAAACACCAATTACTCCAATCGGATAGCTGAGTGAATAACCGATGACAGGTTCTGCCACATAAACACGAAGTGCCTCTGCATCCAACTGCTGGGTATTTAATTTTAAAATATCTATCACAGAAGCTAGTGCTGGGGTGTTGGTCAATGAACCTGCAAAAACTCCCGCCAGCAAAGTATTTTTGATTTGTAATAAAGAACCCATCCATTTGGTAAGCAAGGCCGAAATAATCAATACACCCAATACAAACAAATTATCTCTCAACCCTGATTTTTTCAAAGAAGCAAAAAAACTTGCTCCCGAACGCAGACCAATGGTATACACAAAAAGCACCAAACCGAGGATATACACGATATCGGGGAGTACCATTTCTGGGTGTAAAGAACCAAAGAAAATCCCTACGAACAACACCGCTGCAATACCCAAGCTGAAGCCGAAAATACTTATCCGACCCAAAAAATAGCCGATGGCTATTACTAAAAAAAGTAATAAAAGCTTGTTTTCCAACAAGATAGATATTATAAATTCTAATACAGACATGCGTGTATATATTTAGATGTAGAATGACTAATTGCCTGCAATCAAATAAAGAATTTTGGGAGAGTATATGACGATTGTCATAGAATAAGAGTTTGGTTTATACTAAATATAAAATCCAGGTAGTCCTTAATTACCTGGATTTTATATTTTATTATTTATTCAAAGATTTATTGTACTTTTCCTTCACGCCAAAGCTCGATGGCAGGATACCAGACCTGCTCGTAATCCGGGTATCGTCTGAGTACATAATGAAAATCAGTAAATTGATTGGGTTTTCTGAGAAACTCGAATTTTATCTCGGCAAAAGAAGCGTTTTGTGTATAAATCCAAAATTCCTGGTCATTATTTCGGATGATTTTGTTTGGATTGCCATAAATAATCAGAATCATTCCCATATCGGTTTGCCAGCCGGGTTTATAACTTGTAAAAAAATCATTGGCCATTTTTACCCTTTGGTAATATTTTCGAATCGTATATTTGGCTTTTTTAACATCCCCTGACATCAGCTTGAGCCAGAATTTATCCATTGTTTTTTTGGTTTCCTCCGCCTCTTTCAATTCAGAATGTTCTTCTTTGGTAGTGATATAAATTAAAGGATCAACCAGATCATCTACCTTAGAAAGTTTAGGGTATTTTCGTTCAGCCACATAAAAACTCAGTCCATAATATTGAGAAGTATCACTACGAATAAGATACAAACCAGTACGGTTGAAATTGTACAGCGTATTGGTACGAACTACAAAAGCAGAGTCTACATTCAGGCGTTGTGGGGTTGGGTTACTTGCTGAAGACATCGGCGGGCTGGCTGGATTAAACTCCTGATTGTAGTAGCTCACAATAAGTTCTTTGTCCGAACCAAGTAAATCTTTGATTTGCACACTGTCTTGATTCAATAAGAAACTACTAAATAAAGGTGTATTGCCTTTGGCATCAAACAAGCCGTATATCTCTCGGTCACGTATCACAGAATAACTGATAAGTATGTCTGGAAGAATTTTCTGCCCAGTTTTTTTATCTACCAGATCGATGACCAGTACGGCCGAAAGAATGGGTTTTTTTTCTATATCAAAGTTGAGATAATATTTACCGTTTTTAAAAACAATTTCTCTTTGGCTAAGGTCTATGTTTTTGGTTTCGACAAATTCCTTACTGGTGTAGTTAGGAAGAATACCATAATTGAGACTGAAAAACTCTCTGATTTCGCGGATGGCTTCGGTTTTGCTGAGTCTCGGAATGTCCAATTCCAAAAAAATGGTCAGTTTGTCGTTATTATTGAATACCCGATGGTTAAGGCTCATTTTTCGGTTATCTTCAGCAATAGATAAAGATTGGCTAGTAGTTTCTTCGGCTTCATTGGAGGGGGGAGAGTTTACAGAAGTAGTCTGTTTGGCACCAAAACAACCAGCCAGCACAAAGCATAAATACAGAGAAGCAATGTTGTATTTCATAAGTTTATGATTGTTCATTTTTTTTAATCTCACTAAAACGACTAAATTTGCTCTTAAATTCTACTACTAAAATAGGAAAAAAATTATGAATCGCATAAATTCTATCTATACATCTCCAGAAGGGATTCAAAAATTACAACAAGAATTCCAACAGGGAGTTCCTTACAAACATTTGGTAATGGATAATTTTTTGGACGAATCTGTGGCCGAAGTACTTTATAACAATTTTCCCACTATTGATTTGTTGGACAAGCATTACAAAGGTTTGAATGAAAAAAAATCGGAAGGGGCAAATTTTTCAGCTTTTCACCCGTCTTTTTTAGACATTAAGAATGATATTATGTCTCCTGAGTTTTGTCAGTGGGTCTCCGAAGTGACACAAATTCCTGATGTTTTTGTGACAGATGACAAGCTGGGCACCGGATTACATCAAGGAACTAATGGCAGTTTTTTAGATATTCACATCGATTTTAATATTCACGTGGAGAAAAACGTGCACCGTCGGCTGAATTTATTAATTTATATGAATAAAAACTGGCTTCCCGAATATGGGGGCGACCTGGAAATGTGGGATGCACAAATGACAAAATGTGAGAAAAAAGTAGCCCCTTTGTTTAATCGAGGTGTTATTTTTGAGACCAATGAAATTTCTTATCATGGATATTCTAAAATTACTGTTCCCGAACACATCAGCCGCAAATCCATCTACTCTTATTTCTACACTGCACTTCGTGAAGACGCTGTAAAATACCACGATACGGTATTCAAAGCCAAACCCGAAGATTCAACTGTCAAAAAGGTAGGAACTACAGTCAAAGAAAGTCTTAAAAATTTTACCAAAGCTCAACTGAAAAAAATCGGAATCAAACTCTAAACCGCCTTTTATTCAGGAATCTTGCATAGATCAAAGAGGTCAAAGCCCATAGACAAATCGTATTTCCTTAAAATCAAAGGCCTTGACCTCCTCCTCAACTATCAAGAGCAGCCTGCCGTCTTCCTGTACGCCCACTAACCGTCCCTCAAAAAGCGAATTATCCGGCAATTGATACGCTGCCAGGTCGCCATACCTAAATAATCTTTGTAAATAAACAGACTTTAATGCATTATAATGCCCCGCCTTCAGAATTAAATACTGCTCCTCGAGATGCTTGAGCAAAGAAGCACTTAAAGCATATAAGTCATGTTCCTGATTTGTAAAATTTTTCAAAGAAGCAGCCTGTGGATAATCAAAGGAGTCCTGATTGATATTTATACCGATTCCAATCACAGAATAAGCGATTCTTGACCCCCGAATAATATTTTCTATCAGAATACCAGAAACCTTTTTTTCACAGCAAAGGATGTCATTCGGCCATTTGATCTTTAAATCTTCTTGCAAAAAAGAATGTAAGGTCTCGTAAACTGCCAGAGAAGTGATAATATTGAGATAAAATTGCTTTGAAATCTCCAAAAATCCGGGTTTGAGAATGACAGAAAGCGCAATGTTTTTTCCGGCTTCACTCTGCCAAGTATTTCCTCGCTGCCCTCGACCAGCTGTCTGATGAAAAGTAAGTACCGCAGTACCCTCCTGAGGAGCTTGCTGCTCACAAAGATCTAGTGCAAATTGATTGGTAGACTGACATATTGGCAGAATTATGTTTTCTTGCCCGATAAATGATGTATAAAGTATAAGTTTATGCAATTTTTTTTTGTACTTTTACGTCTTAATTCACAAAAATATGAATATAAACAAATCCAAGCTTGAATCAAAAAAATTAAGTCGAATTGTGGCCAAAGGCATGATCGAGAAAAAAGCTATGGATATTGTAATACTTGATTTACAACATATTGGACAAGCAGTGGCAGATTTTTTTGTGATCTGCTCCGGGAATACTGTAACCCAGGTAGATGCGATTACCGACTCGGTTGAAGAAACCGTATACAAACTTGCAGAAGAGAATCCTTGGCGTAAAGAAGGCAAGGAAAACAAGGAATGGATTTTGTTGGACTACGTGGACGTTGTGGTGCACATCTTCCGAAAAGACCGAAGGGAATTCTATACCCTAGAAGATTTGTGGGGAGATGCCAAAATCACACACATAAGTTCTGAGGAAGAACTCTGAACAAAGACTTTGAGTTTTATGTTTTTTTATATATTATATCGATCTTAGGAAAATTTTAAGATTAGCAATGAGCGATAAACCAAATAATAACAAAAAGAATAATTTCAAACCACCACAGAGAACCGGCTACCAATTCTGGTTAATTGTGACTCTGGTAATCCTGATTATAGGGGTCACTTATCTAAGCAAGATGAACTCTGCCGCTGATACTACCCGCAAACAATTCAAAGAAATGTTGAGCGATCGTGACGTGGAATCTGTAGAAGTGGTCAATAAGGAAATTGTAGAAATTACCTTAAAAAAAGAAGCACTCAATAAGAAAAAATACCGTGATCTGCTCTTACAGCAAAGATCTCCGCTCCCTGTTGAGCAAGGACCTCACTTTAAGTTCCGGATCAACTCCCCAGAGAAATTTGAAGAAAGTGTCGAGGATGCTCAAAAAAATATCCCCGAAGACGAACGAATTGAATCTAAACCCATTGAACGCACCGATTTTACCAGTCAACTTCTTAGTTGGGGATTTTTATTCCTCATGCTTTTTGGGCTTTGGTTCTTAATGCGACGTATGACGGGCGCCGGTGGACCGGGTGGGCAAATATTCAACATCGGCAAATCACGCGCAGCTCTTTTTGATGCCGAAAACAAAGTTAAAATCACCTTTAATGACGTCGCAGGATTGGATGAGGCCAAAGAAGAAATTATGGAAATTGTGGAATTCCTCAAAAATCCTTCTAAATTTACCAACCTGGGCGGTAAAATCCCCAAAGGGGCACTTCTAATAGGACCTCCAGGAACTGGTAAAACCCTACTCGCAAAAGCCGTTGCAGGGGAAGCAGGCGTTCCTTTTTTTACATTGTCAGGAAGTGATTTTGTGGAAATGTTCGTGGGGGTGGGTGCAGCACGCGTACGTGACCTCTTTAAACAAGCCAAAGAAAAAGCCCCTTGTATTGTATTTATTGATGAAATTGATGCCATCGGTCGCTCCCGAGGACGCGGACAAATGCCCGGCTCCAATGATGAACGTGAAAATACCCTCAATTCTCTCTTGGTAGAGATGGACGGCTTCTCTACCGATTCAGGCGTTATTATCTTAGCCGCAACCAACCGACCTGATGTACTCGACTCTGCCTTGATGCGTCCCGGAAGATTTGACAGGCAAGTGAGTATCGATAAGCCTGACATCGTAGGCCGTGAGGCGATCTTTAAAGTGCATATCAAACCCCTCAAATTGGCAAGCGACGTAGACCCCAAGAAATTATCTGCCCAAACCCCAGGGTTTGCAGGCGCCGAAATCGCCAACGTGTGTAATGAAGCCGCTCTTATCGCCGCCCGAAAAAATAAAAAAGCAGTAGATATGCTCGATTTTCAAGATGCTATTGATCGTGTGATCGGTGGACTTGAAAAGAAAAATAAAATTATCCTGCCCGAAGAAAAAAGAACTGTAGCCTATCACGAAGCCGGACACGCCGTAGCAGGCTGGTTCCTAGAACACGCCGATCCCTTGGTCAAAGTAAGTATCGTGCCTCGAGGTATCGCAGCCCTTGGATACGCCCAATACCTCCCCCAAGAACGGTTTTTGCATACCAAAGAGCAAATGCTCGATGAAATGTGTATGACTTTGGGTGGAAGAGCCGCCGAAGAAATTGTGTTTGGCAAAATTTCAACAGGTGCTTTGAGTGATCTTGAGAGAATCACGAAAATGGCTTACGGCATCGTCACAATCTACGGAATGAATGACAAAATCGGAAATGTATCATTTTACGATTCCAAACAGTCAGATTATTCCTTTACCAAACCCTATTCTGAAGCTACTTCTAAAATCATTGACGAAGAAGTAAAACAAATTATTGAAAATTGTTATGAACGTGCCAAAGAATTACTTCGTAGCAAAAGAGATCAACTTGAACTAGTAGCCCAAGAACTTTTGGCCAAAGAAATTATCTTCCAGACTGATCTCGAGAGATTAATCGGAAAAAGACCCTTTGATACCCAAACTACCTACGAGGCTTATACCAATCCGATTCAAAATGGAAAGGTACAAAACGAAGAAAGTAATAGTCCTGAGATTGTGATTGAAAATACAGACTCTGAACAGATCAAACCTTCTTCTAAGGAATCTTAATCAGGCAAAATTTATGACTTCTAGAGAAAAAATCTTAGGAAATATCCAAACAGCTCTTAAATCTTCAGGAAGTCAAAAAATTATCAAACCTGATTTTTCGCAGAACCCTTACCTACATACAGAAGAACTCATGGAAGTCATCTTTGCTGAAAATTTTAAAAAGCACAAAGGTGACTTCTTTTATTGTGAAAATCTAGAAACTTTCCTTTTAAGCCTGGAAACCTTAGTCCAAAGTAAAAACTTGAACGAGCTATGGGTCAGCGAAGATTATCCACAGCAGCTTTTGCAATTTGCTCAAATCAAGTATCAAGATGCTTCTCCCATCCCTACGCAGCTACAAGCAAGCCTCAGCCTTTGCGAATTGTTAGTCGCACGGACAGGCAGTGTACTTGTATCTTCTCATCAAAAATCCCTTCCAGCACTTAGCATGCAGGCATCTACCCATATCATACTTGCTTTTACCTCACAACTCGTACATCATTTGCACGAAGCATTGGAAATAATCTTGCATAAATATGCAAATAATCTTCCAAGTCAACTATCTTTGATCACAGGACCCAGCATTACTCAGGTATTTGACAAATCCTGGATGTGCGGGGCACAAGGGCCCGAAGAACTTGTTTTATTCTTAGTTGATGACATCATTGAAGACGATCCGAATACAAACCCATAAAAAAGTCTTTTTTGCCTCTGATTTCCATCTTGGAGCACCTGACTACCAGTCAAGCCTCCAACGAGAGAAAAAAATCGTACAGTGGCTTGACTCTATCAAACACGAAACCGATTTGATTTTTTTGATCGGAGATATTTTTGACTTTTGGTTTGAGTATAAATTTGCTATCCCAAAAGGCTTTATCCGTTTTCAGGGCAAACTGGCAGAATTAAGGGATATGGGCATTCAGATCGTATTTTTTGTGGGTAACCACGATATGTGGATGTTTGACTATTTTACCAAAGAATTGGGTATCCCCATTTATCGCCATCCGCAGGTCTGGGAAATCAATCAAAATAAACTCCTGATCGCACACGGCGATGGCTTGGGTCCGGGTGACCACAGGTACAAAATCTTGAAAAAAATATTTAGAAATCAGCTTTGTCAATGGCTTTTTGCCAGATTACATCCCAACCTAGGCGTAGGGCTGGGTTCTTACCTATCAAGAAGCACCCGCGCCAAAAAAATGAAACACCGGAAGTTTGAGCGTTTTCGAGGAGACCAAGAATGGCTCATTCAATTTTGTAAATCAATGGAATCCAGGCAACACCATGATTTTTATATCTTCGGGCACCGTCACTTGCCTTTGGATATCCCTATCAACTCCCAAAGTCGCTATATCAATACCGGAGAATGGATCGAGGCCTGCACGTATGCCTATTTACAAGGCAATCAGATTAATTTGGTAAAATTTGAGGAATCTATATGAAACAGCTTGTTTTTTTGTGTTTTGCCCTCACTTTACTGATATTTTTTCCCTACAACACGGAGGCTCAATCATTGCAAATGATCAGTTCTACACCCATCAGACAGGTAAGAGCCATCTCAGTAGATAAAAAAAATATGCTGTATCTTGCTGATAACCTGGGAGATATAAAAAGATATGACATATCGGGTACACAACAGCAGGTATTTTCCCCTACTAAAATCGGTAATATCAGCTCATTGGAGGCCTGGACATCCCTCCGCGTTTTGGTGTTTTATGAAGAATATCAAGAATTTTTGATCTTGGATCGTTTTCTCAATCAAACTTCTGCCTATTCCCTCGAACCCTCACAGATCGGTTTTGCCAAAGTAATTTCACTAGCTGCCGACAATAACCTTTGGGTATTTGATAATACTGATTTTAGCCTCAAAAAATATGACCCCATCAACAAAAGCAACCTACTGATCACAGCCCTGGATTTACTCTTAGACCCTGAAAATCATGAAATAAATTTTATTAGAGAATATCAAAACATCCTTTTGGTAAATGATAAAAATAAAGGAATCCTCCTCTTTGATAATTTGGGCAATTATAAAAAAACCTTGAACTATCCCGGTTTGAATTACCTGGGAGTAGCTGGAGATGAGATCTGTTTTTTGAATGGAGACCGTCTGTATTTATATAATATTTATCAAGATCAGGAGCGATTCCTAAACTTACCTCTTGACCAAAATTGGCTTTATGCAGGCTTGATTGGAGATTACATCTTTACGATCTCCCTAACCCACCTCTACTTTTTTAAAGAGTTGTAAGTACCCGGTTTAGTGTTTCGCACTTCATTTCGGTTTCATTCCATTCTTTGCTAGGATTGGAATCTTCGGTAACCCCTGCCCCGGCGTAAAGCAACATTCGATCTTCTAAAAATTGCATACAACGAAGATTTACAAAAATATGGCTTTCTCGGTGGATGTTTACAGGACCCAAAAAACCACTATAAAACTCCCTGTCGTGACCCTCATGCTTGAGAATAAAATCCAGGGCAGGGTCTTTGGGCATTCCACATACCGCTGAGGTAGGATGTAATAAATCAAGCATCACCGTGCCCAATTGAGGAAAATTAGCAGCCTGCATATCCACCAAGAATCGAGTACACAGGTGCATCAGATTACCCGCTATGATGGTTTTAGGACCTTCCTCGTCAAATTCTCTTAGGCGTATTTTTTTAAAGCAGTTGATGATATATCGCCCCACTATGGCCTGTTCCTCGATCTCCTTTTGTGTCCAAGCTACTTCACTGAGTTTTTTATGAGCTTGTAAAGCCTGTGTGCCAGCCAGGGCGACTGTTCTGAAAATCTGATTTTGGTCTACACTGATGAGAATCTCAGGGCTTGCCCCCATCCAAGTACCTACTTCGGGGATATGAAATAAATACCGAAAAGCTGTTGAATAATTTTCAGAAAGTTTTTGAAAAAAATCAATTAAATCCAACGACTCTTTGTATTCCAGGCTCTTAGTTCGGGAAAGCACCACTTTGATAAATCTACCATTTTGAATCTCCTCAATGCCTTTTTTGACCAGATTTTCATAGTGCGACTGCGTGGTAGAGGTATGATGGATAGATTTTTTGAAATACCGCCGCCAGTCACGGGCAAAATACAAGTTTTCAAATGGATGTTTGAGCAGGTTTTGATAAAATTCGCCGGATCGTGGGTCTGCAGTTTCCTGATGTAAACATTGCCCCCCTTGAAAATCAATTTGAAAATCAGCCCGAACAAAAAAAGCATTCTCTTTGTCCGAACTCACAAAAGGACTCACCACAAAACCAGGCACACATTCCTCCAAATCCACCCGAATCCGGTGAGGTTTGCCACTGAAATCAAGGATACAATGCTGTACAGTATCATTAGGTAACTGCCACATAGCCAATGCATAACGATTCTTTAATGCTTCACTGAGGATTATTTTCTGAAGTTGAGAGGCCTGTATTTTATTCTGAACCTGTGGCGTGTCTTTCATCGGAGAACAGTTCATTGTACTATCTGAATTTATGAAATATTCTGAAAATTATATAATCATAAACGAAAATTCCGGCAAAAGATTCACAAAACTTTGAGAAAAACAAGGGGACTCCTTAAAAATAGCAGTTCAATGCCTTCTATTTTACAGGTATTTGGATAGGTCAGTGCGTCATTTAGGGAGATGCCATAGCCGTTGGGTAGGGCGGCTATATGATTTTTGCTTTGATATAAGTGTCTATTTAAACACATAATCCCGAATCCCTGACGCACAATCCTCAAAAAACGCAAGATTGATGATTGATTTGAGGGTCAGACTCCTTTCTCGATCGTCTCTGGTTCTTTGAGCCTTACTTTTTCGTGGGGGAGGATCACAGTAAAGGAAGTGATATTGCCAGGCTCGCTTTTGAAATGGATTTGTCCGTTGAGCTTCTCTGTGGCCTTTTTGACCAAATAAAGCCCCAGTCCATTGCCTTTGGAAAGTTCCGAACCGCGATAAAACATATCAAAAATTTTGTCTTTATGGCTTTCGCCAATACCGGCACCATTGTCAGTTACTTTGAGTCGGATAAATTCCTCATCCGTTTTGATTTCAAGTTTGATAATTGAAAATACATCCGAACTTGGATTTTGAAATTGGATGGCATTCTCGAGCAGGTTTTCAATGATGATTCCCAACAGCGTCTTGTCTGAAACCATCGAGGTTTCAGCATCCACCTTAAAAATAATATAAGCAGATTCTTCACCGGGTACATCGCGTAGTCTAGCACGAATATCTTCTAAAAACTTATGAATATTAAACCGTTCATATTCAATAGATTCACTATTAATTGCGTGGACATTCATCAGCTTATCAAGCATTTTACTCATACGATGAGCGGTAAAATGAATGAGGTTGAGATTTTTATAAATAGAATCCTGATCATCTTCCATTTTGGCTAGATTGACCAGACCGATGAGGCGCGAGATAGGGCCTTTCAAATCGTGGGAAGATCTATAGATAAAGGTATCTAGTTCGCGGTTGGTTTCCAGAAGTTGTAAAAGAGTAGATTTGAGTTTGGCGGTTCTTTCTTCAACTTTTTGCTCAAGAGTCACATTTACTTTTTTCAATTCCTGATTGGCAATCTGGATTTGATTTTTCTGTTCTGAAATTTCGTGAAAAGCCACTTCAAGTTGTTTCTTTTGTTCGGAAATCTCCTGTGTTTTTTCGGATACCTTGATTTCAAGTTTTTGATTGGCGATGCTTAGGGCACGGGTACGCAATTTAATGATTAAGTATACAATACTGATTGCAAAAATGCCCATCAACAAATAAAACCAGCCCGTTTCCCAGAAAGGTTGTTTGATTTCAAATTTCAGCTCAGTTTCTTCACTTTTTTGTCCGAAGATATTTTTGGCTCTAACCTGTAGTTTGTACTTTCCACTCGGCAAAATGGCAAAAATATCACTTTCTTTGTCCCATTCTGACCATTCATCCTGAAGCCCTTCGAGCCGGTATTGATATTGAATATCCCCTTCTCTTAGGAAATACGCAGGGGCGATCTGGAATTTCAGGGAGTTGTTTTTGTAGGGCAATTTGAGATTTTTTAGAGGGAGATCGGATTTTTTATGTTGGATGCCGCTAATGGCAATTTTAAAACGTTTTTCAAGGTCTAGGCGTGCATCCGATTGGATTTTAAAGAGGGCGTTGTCGGCAACTACCCAGATATTTTTATTCACATCTACATAAATATCCTTGATGTCATTAAAAAAAGAAAGATACACTGTCTGATTGGCAGGGAGTTTACTTTTATTCTGTAGGTCACGCCAGGAAGCATCCAGGGGTTTGATCCAGGTATAATCTTGCTGGAGGAAAATAACTTCGGATCGAGGATTAAAGAATTTCTCTAGCTTTTTATCTTCCACCAGTGTTTTGGTTTTTGCATCAAAAGCATAAAATCCTGTAGACAAAATAAAAACAGGTTTTTGGTCAATCAACCTAATCACGGCATTTTCGAGGTAATCATTGGGTAGGTCAAATGTCTCAAGGTGATTAGGATTTCCGGACGAATCCAGTAAAATCCTGTAAAAATTACTTTCGCCCGAAAGCCAGAGTGTATCACCCAATTGCTCAATGGCGTGGATGTCTTGTTTGATATTTTCAGAGCGATTGGTGATGCGCCAGGTATTTTCTTCAAAAAGAATAGAGATGATGCCTGATTGAGTAGCGACATAAAATCGCATAGGGTTTTGGGGCGACTGATAAATAAAATGAATATAAGCATCCTTGATGATAGGGCGGCTGCTGGTATTAGAAAAAATCTCATACATTCCTTGATTGCTGGCTACCAGAACCCGATCCTGAAAAACAAATAATTGTCTGCATTTGATATTGATTCCCTCGATCTTATTATAAATAAAAGGAATAGACTGTAGTGCATAAGTTTCTTTTACAGGAGTATCAACATACTGGGTGATTGTTTTGGTGCTTTCGGACTCATTCACAGGGCTTTCTTCAATTTTGGTTTCTACGGCTAGAGTATCCGTATTGGAGATGGGTGGTTTTAGAGGATTTAATATTTCTTCCGGGGATTCGTCTTCGGCTTGGTTACGTCGGGTTTCTCTTTTGGTTTGTCGGTTTAATTTTTTCTCCAGCCTTTTCTTTTTCTTTTCGCTGATGCTTTCGTCTGATTGGATCTGTGCGATAGTTTCCTGGAGTTTGGAATTTAGCGGACTTTGCTCTTCTCTGTTATTTTGCTGAAGTTGTATGGTGGTTTGGATGTTTCTTTCTACGATACGCAGTTCTTTTTTTTCTTTGCGGATGAGCTTAACGATTTGCGAGAACTTATCTACTTTGGCCAGATAAAAAACGCCTTCGCTGGTGGCTACGTATAGCGTGCTGTCTAGGCTAGTCACCGAAGTAATCTCACCTTCAATGCCGGGGTAATCCGAATAATTACGAATAGGAAGCTGTACGTCTGCCCGGGTAATGCCGTAATCGTTACAAATCCAAAGCCCTCCGTAGCTATCTTTGCAGATGGCCAGCACCTCATCATCGGAGAGGCCGGTTTGGTAATTAATCATTTGAAGCGTATGACCGTCTGATTTGCGAACCAAAATACATCCACCTGAGAAAGTAGATAAAACAAACTCATCCTGTGAAAGGTCAAGCCCTCCACTAAGAATACTTTCTTCAAGATATTTTTGGGCTTCTATGGCATATGGTTTGAATTTCTGGCCATCAAATAGATACAAAAGATTATCTTCTGTGCCGATGAGGGTGATTTCGCGGGCATCAGAAAAGAGGAAAGAAGTGTTAATTACCTTTTCGGCAAACAGTTCGCCTCCCTCGATTTTATCGGGTTGGTCGTACTCAAGGCGGTGGATGCCGCGCCCCTCGATATTAACAAAAGCCTGATTTTTATGGACAAACATACCAGCAAAAAAATTGCTTTTGCTTGCCATCCAGTAATTTTCAATTTTTTTACTTTTTTCAGATACACAAAATATGATACGGTCGGTATAAAAGTAGATTTTGTCTTTGGCAGAACAAACCTGCGTAATTTCACCAAAATCTTTATTTGCCGGGGAGATAGATTTGTAAATAGTTCTGCCGAAAATATCTTCATCCAGGTATCCGAAATTTTCTCTACAACCTACGTAGATGGTACCTGATTCATTTTTAGCCAAAGAATAGGGCGTACTGAGTGTACTGATGATCTTCCATTGTACACCATCGTAGGTGATGAGACCTTTGGTATTGGCAAAATACATATTGCCATTATCCCCCTGGAGGGCAGCCAGATTTTGATTATCGGTATTGGAGATCGGAGAATTATAACTGTACAAAAAGAAATCACCTTCCTGTGCAAGTGTCGATTTTACACAGATACACATCAAACCTACAATGATTCCTATTAATCTCATTACTCAGGGCTATGGTTTAGGTTGGTTTTAGCAAAAAAAAGACAAATTCAATGCCTAAATTTATTTTTAATTATTTTGGATTGTTTTAAAGGGAATTTTTATGGAAAAAACCCTCACTCAGGTATTATACGGAAATATAAAGAAAAAATGTGTCAACTTATAGATTTTTGATAGAATAACTTACAAGGTAATAGGGACTTACATTTACCTATGCTCGATGACCTGAATATGTACCCAAAACCCTCGGGAAGTTTATAATCACTCAAAACACAGGATATGCTTTGGATAAAATTGTGCAAATAATTGGAAAAAAAACGAGAAGAGTGTGTGCCTACCGGACTAAAAGGTGATTTATTTTTCAAAAATGTCGAAGCTTATGAATAATTATTACACCAATTTCAGGCAGGGATTTAGGGCAGGGACTTGACTTACTTGAGAAAGTCAAAAAAAAAGTGTTACTTGTACTTGCAAATGCGACGGAAAGCACATCGTACTTGCTACCCTAGTTTAAATTCAATTATTTTTTGATATTTTTTATGAGGTATTTCCTGGCTTGGCAACGATTCTCAGAACGTTACATTTTTTAAATTTTTTTGCCGGGAAATTCTTTTTTTTAAAGCTCTTATTTTGCACCTCTTATACTCTCCTAAAATCTCCCCTGCAAAGCAATATCACCGTATTTTTATACCCTTTATCTATGGCACACACAAAACTATGCGGACTGTATGCCAAAGACTACGGAAAAGGAAAGAAATCATACAGACTTTAGGAAATATTTGCCAGGGTACGGACTGTAGGTAGCTTGGTATGGAAAATATTTGCAAGGGTACGGACTGTAGGTAGCTTGGTATGGAAAATATTTGCCAGGGTACGGACTGTAGGTAGCTTGGTATGGAAAATATTTGCCAGGGTACGGACTGTAGGTAGCTTGGTATGGAAAATATTTGCCAGGGTACGGA